>JALSHI010000035.1 GCA_026982315.1 Lysobacterales bacterium | reverse complement strand
ACAAGCTTAATGCATATTTGGCGGAAGATCCGGCTCAGTGGCAGTTCTGGCATGTGGCCGGGCAGATTCTGGTGCCGGTTGAGGACGAGGCAGGAACAAGCTGATTATTTTGCCATTGGCAGGCAGTTGAGTTTTTGCAGGTATAACTCAGCCACCTCCAGCGGGCTGGCCAGTGATGCCGGGTCTTCAGCGGGCCAGGCCTTGGCCCGGTGGCGGGTATGCATGGGCGGAGGCACAATGGTTTCCACTGTCACGCCGCTGTTTTCCAGCTCCTCGGCCAGCATGTTCGAAAAAGCCTTCAAGCCGGCTTTAGCCATGCCATAAGCCCCCCAGTAGGGCTTGTGAGGCAATTGCGGATCCTCGCCGGTAAAGAGGATTCGACCGGAATTTTCCTTAAGCAGCGGCAGCAACGCCTGGGTTAAAAATACCGGCGAGTTCACATTGATCTGCATTTCCTTCAGCCAGCGGGTGGGTTCATAGTGTTCGAAAGGCGTCAGGCCGGAAAAAGCCACCGCAGTATGCACCAGCGCATCCAGGTGATGCAGATTTTCGCCAATACTTTCGGCCAGGCGGGCAAAATCATCGGGGGCAGCGCCCAGTAGGTCCATGGGATAAATAACCGGCTCAAGGCCGCCTTCAGCAACCACCATGTCGGCCATTTCATTGAGCACCTTGGGGTTTTTGTCCAGGGCGACAACGGTACAGTCTTGTTGGCACAGGCGCAGGGTTAGCGCCGAGCCCAGGCCGCCGGCAGCACCGGTGACCAGTATCACCTGTTCTTTTGGGTTGGAATAGTCAGCCATGAGAGTGTGTTCCTGTCAGGGCGGCGTGATGAAGGGCCAGGGGAAAGCAGTTAATGGCTTTCCTGTTTTTGCATGGCGTTTTTTTCTTTCTCCTGCTTCCACAGTTGGAAACGGGATTTGATCAGCTTGGCTGGCCAATGATTGTTGTTCAGGTTGGCATCGGCGGTTTCCAGAAAAGGATCCACCTCCAAGGCGGTGATATGCAGATTTTCCGGGGTCATAAGCAACTTGGAAACCCGCCGGGGATTTTTGCGCCAAATTTCCGCGGGAATCCGCAGAATTTCATCATGACCGTTGTCATAGGTGATTTTCAGAATAATCGGCATCACCAGTCCGCCGTGATTTTCAAAGTCAACCACGTAGAAGTTGCGTTTGGTTTTTAGCAGGGCACGCTCGTCCGGTTCCAGGGATTCAAGCTTATCCTTGTAGGCTTCCATGTCAGCGGGAGTCACATCAAACGCCTCGTCAAAGTCATTGTAGAAGTCTTTCAATTCCGGATGCGCGTCCACCAGGCGGGGCATGCCTTGGTTCCGTTGCCGGGTGAGAGAAACCGGCTCTTCGTCCCGGTCTTTTTTGCGCCGGGCCCGGTCGACTTTCGGGTCAAGGGTGTCCATTTGATACAGATGCACACCGGCAATGCCGATGTCCACATGATCGGTGGTGTAAAACCAGCCACGCCAAAACCAGTCCAGATCTACCGCCGATGCGTCTTCCATGGTGCGGAAAAAATCCGCAGGCATGGGATGCTTGAACTTCCAGCGGCGGGCATACTCCCGAAAAGCATGGTCAAACAGCTCCCGCCCCAGAATGGTTTCGCGCAAAATATTCAAAGCCGTGGCGGGTTTTGCATAGGCGTTATTGCCAAACTGCAGCAGCGACTCGGAGTTTGTCATGATGGGCACCTGGTTGTCCGACACCATGTAGTTCACAATGTCACGAGGCTCGCCACGGCGGCTGGGATAGTTTTCTTCCCAGGCCTGCTCGGCCAGAAACTGGAGAAAAGTGTTCAAGCCTTCGTCCATCCAGGTCCATTGCCGTTCGTCAGAGTTGACGATCATGGGGAAGTAGTTGTGCCCCACCTCGTGAATGATGACGGAAATAAGTCCGTATTTACTGTGTTTCCAGGGTCTTTTTTCACCCGCGCTGCCATAGTAGGTGCCATCTTCTTCTGGCCGCGGTGCGTTAAAGGAAATCATGGGGTATTCCATGCCGCCCACTGGACCATTGACTGACTGGGCCACAGGCCAGGGATAATCAAAGGTGTACTGTGAATAGACTTTCATGGTGTGGATGATGGCGGGCGTGGAGTACTGGCTCCATAATGGCTCGGCTTCATTGGGGTAAAAGCTCATGGCCAGCACCGTATTGTCCCCTTGCTTGTGTCCCTGGGCATCCCAGATGAACTTGCGAGAGGCGGCCCAGGCGAAGTCGCGCACATTCTTCGCCTTAAACATCCAGGTTTTTGTGCCCCTGGGGCGGGACTTTTCGTTGGCTTTGGCCTCCTTGGGGGTAATGATGAACACCGGTTTTTGGGCGCTTTTGGCTTTTTCCAGGCGTTGCTGTTGCTTTTTGCTAAGCACTTCGCCGGGATTTTGTAAT
>JALSHI010000034.1 GCA_026982315.1 Lysobacterales bacterium | reverse complement strand
GAACGAAAGTAAGCGTCCAGCCCCACCATCTACCCAGGCTCCATAAAAAAAGCTATTCTCCTGATTTTTTGAAATTGGGAGGAGCAATTAAATGCAACAACATGAAAAACAAGCGCACGTTAATGCCTGGCAGAACAGTGGACTCACGAAAGCGGCGTATGCTCGCCAGCACGGTATTAACAGCAAAACATTTGGCCGCTGGTGCCGACACGTTCAGTTGAACGTCAAAGACAATCCGGCCCTGGTGCCTGTGATGCTTCAGGCGGAAGCCTCGCCGCCATTATCTGACGTTATGATACTCCGGTTAAGTTCGGGGCACCGTCTGGATTTACCGATGAGCATTTCCCCACGTTGGATAGCGGAGCTTTTACAATGTCAGGTTTGATTGCAATTCCTGAGAAGATCTGGCTGGTGGTGGAGCCCATGGATTTACGCCGCGGCATTGATGGTTTATCTCAATGGTGCCAGCAATCGCTGGGGCAGTCGCCGACGGCGGGTTCTGCGTTTATTTTTCGCAACCGGAGCGGGCTTCGGATCAAGGTGTTGCTTTGGGATGGTAACGGGGTCTGGTTGTGTTGCCGGCGTTTGCATCAAGGCCATTTTGTGTGGCCGACGTCGAATGAATCCTGCTGGTCCATTACGGCCTCGGAATGGCAATGGCTGATCGCAGGGGTGGATTGGCAGCGTTTATCCGCTTTACCTCCGGCCCATTTACAGGTATAAAAACGCGGGGTTTAAAATCCTGAAAAAAGTCATACAAGCCCTGTAGAATCAAGGCCTGCAGCGGTTTTTGTGGTATAATATCAGCCATGAAAATTACCGAATCCCTGAACAAAATCAAGCTGGATGAAACCGCTCGAAGACAGCTTGAGCCTCTTATTCAGGGACTCCAAACAGCTCTCGAAAACAAGGACGCTGAGCTGCAACAGAAAGACTTGAAGATTCAAGCCTTGATGCTGGAACTGGCCCATCTGCGCCGGATCCGTTATGGCAAAAAACATGAAGCCCTGTCGTCCATTCAACACGATTTATTCGAGGAGAGTCGGCTGGAGGATATCGCGGCGGTCACTGAGGAGGCCGAACAATTGGCGCCCTCCGCTCGCCGCCCCAAACGTGACCGGGCGGGCCGTCAGCCACTGCCTGATCATTTACCGCGGATTGAACATCGCCATGAGCCGGAATCCTGTCAATGCGGCCAGTGTGGTCACAAGCTGGTCAAAATCAAAGAAGATGTCACCGAGCAATTGGATGTCGAGCCGGCCCGGTTTTTTGTGCACCGCCATATTCGTCCGCAATATGCCTGCAAACACTGCGAAACCGTCACTGCAGCCGCGGTTCCCCCTGCGATTATTGACGGTGGCATGGCCGCAACCGGCCTGCTCGCCTGGGTATTAGTCAGCAAATATCTGGATCATCTGCCGCTGTACCGACTGCAACACATCGCCGCCCGCCATCAAGTCACCCTTTCCCGTTCCACCCTGGCAGAATGGGTGGGCAAAACCGCCGTGGCACTGGAACCCCTGGTTGACCGGCTGGTCTGGCATATGCTGCAAGGTAACAGCCTGCATGCCGATGAAACCCCGGTGCAACAACTCGACCCCGGACGCGGGAAAACCCGTCGGGCGTATCTGTGGGTTTACCGCAGCAATGACTTAAGCGGCGGACCGCCGATTGTGGTCTTTAACTATCAACGCAGTCGCAGCGGTGCCCATGCCCGCCAGTTTTTAGGCAACTGGCAAGGTCATTTGCTGGTGGATGACTATGCCGGTTACAAACAGCTGTTTGATAAACGACGCAGCGAAACCCCCTGTATTGAATGTGGCTGTTGGGCGCATGTGCGCCGTAAATTCTTTGACCTGCATCAGGCCACTGACAGCCCGATGGCGCTGGAAGCATTAACGCGTATTGCCCGGCTGTATCAGATCGAAAAACAGGGAAAGCCGCTGGATCAGCAACAACGACTCGCATTACGCCAACAATACAGCGTAGCGGAACTGGAATCACTGCATGACTGGCTACAAGCAACCCGACTTAAAACAGCCAACGGCGGCGCTTCGGCCAAAGCGCTGGATTATGCCTTAAAACGCTGGCCCAGTTTAATTTGCTATGCTCAAACCGGACACTTGCCTATTGATAATAACCCGGTAGAGAACGCGATACGCCCCGTTGCACTGGGTAAGAAAAACTGGCTGTTTGCCGGATCCGAACGGGCAGGCCAGCGTGCGGCCGCCATCCAATCCTTGCTCGGCACCGCTAGAATCAACGGTTTGAACCCTGCGGCCTGGCTAAAAGAAACGCTGGACAAACTCCCCACCTGGCCAAACAGCCGCATTGACGAGCTGCTGCCATTGGCGCCTGAATTTATCGATAGCATTAAAAAGGGTTAAATTCTAGATGGGGGCGCTGGACGCTTACGAAAAAC
>JALSHI010000033.1 GCA_026982315.1 Lysobacterales bacterium | reverse complement strand
TGCCTATCCGGCTGGAACTACCCGCCCATCGCCAGGGTGACTTGCAAACCCTGCTCAACCTCCCGGTCAAAAGCATGGGCGGCAGCCTGATCCGCCTGGACGAAATCTCCAACATCAAACAGGACATCTGGGAAAAAACCCGTTATCACAAAGACCTGATGCCCGTGGCCTATGTCGCAGGTGACATGGCTGGCAAGGAAGACAGCCCCCTGTATGGCATGTTTGAGTTGGTGGAGATTATCAAGAAAAAACTGCCAGAGTTGGAACAGTACTTTATTCACCCGCCCCTGATGGCATTCAAACCCGCTCTGAAATGGGATGGCGAATGGCAAATCACCTATGAAACCTTCCGGGATATGGGGCTGGCCTATGCCGTCGGGCTGATTCTCATTTACCTGCTGATTGTGGCCCAGTTCCAATCTTATTTTGTTCCACTCATTATCATGGCGCCAATTCCGCTGACTTTGGCCGGAGTGTTGCCCGGACACTGGCTGGCGCACAAACCGTTTACCGCCACTTCCATGATTGGTATTATTGCCCTGGCGGGCATTATTGTCCGCAACTCCATTTTGCTGGTGGACTTTATTCGCATGGAAGTGCTAAAGGGGCAGGATCTGGAACAGGCAGTTATCCAATCAGCCATTGTCCGCGCCAAACCCATTATTCTCACGGGCGTGGCGGCCATGATGGGGGCGTTCTTTATCCTTGACGATCCCATTTTCAGCGGCCTGGCCATATCACTGATCAGCGGTATTCTGGTGTCCACCATTTTGACACTGGTGGTCATTCCCGTTCTCTATTACTGGTATGTCAGCCGCCAGTTGAACAAGGGCTGTACGATTTAATCCCATGCCATACCGCACAAAACCCCGGCGCTACGCCGGGGTTTTTCGATGGGATTTGCCCAAAAAGATTAAAGAAAAGGGAAAGAGCCTGTATTTCTTCTCAAATCTTGATATAACCTGACATACCCCCATATTGAATCTCACTATATTTTATCAATCTAGGAGAACAATATGAGCACAGAACAAGTGGTCTGCCCGCATTGTCTGGCAGTCAACCGCGTACCGGCTGCACGGCTAAAGGATGACCCCAAGTGCGGAAAATGCCATAAGCCACTGTTTGTGGATCACGCCATTGAAGCCAATTCCGCCATGTTGCAGAAATTCATACAGAAAAGCACCATACCGGTGGTCGTGGATTTTTGGGCCAGCTGGTGCGGCCCGTGCAAAATTATGGCGCCGGTTTTCAACCAGGCCGCAGGCATGCTTAAAGGCGAGGCGCAACTGCTAAAAGTCAATACAGAAACCGAGCAGGCCATCTCGGCCCAACTGGGCATCCGCTCCATTCCCACACTGATTATATTCAAGAACGGCCAAGAGGCCGCACGCACCGCCGGTGCAATGAACCTGCAAAGTCTTATCCAGTGGATCAAGCAATTTACAAACCAGTCGTAACACTGGCTGAATTTATGGGAGGGGCAAGAGATCAATCCGGCCTTAAAAGCCGCCAACAGAATAACACTAAAAGTCTGTACGGCCACCATTCCTGGGGGCCGTACAGAAGACCTTCACTCCCCACACAACCCGGTGATCCGGGAAAACTCACACTAGAATGAAGGCAGGCTTAGTATAGTCCAGTGGCTGTCAAACACAATCGTCTGGACATTTTTGTATGTCAGCTTGACAGCCGCCTGGTCTCTGCCTACTGAGTACACACGGACTGACCGCTAAAGTCCGGCGCTTCAAAGCCCCCGACAAAAATCGGTTCAGCCGGGGCGCTGATGCCCAACAACCGGAACTCATCAGCTTCCATGCGCGTACCCTCAGCAAACACGCCAAACCGGCCGGCCGGCATTGGAAAGGTAATGGGCAATTGCACCAGTTCCACCCCGTCCAGGCTGCCCACCAGAACGCCATTGCGCTGCGCCAGGGTCAAACGGTAAGTCTGCCAGGGCAATATATCGGCATAAGCCGACACCGACTGCACCACACCACCCTGGATGCGTTCCAGCACCAGCGCATTATTGACTTCATCGATACTCAGGCGCGCCTGATTGTTGGCGTCCTGATACCAGCCGAGCACACCGGCTGCCGTGCTGACCGAGCGCACATAAATCACCCGCACATCCGCCTCCAGCTTGCAATCCTGACAATAGGAAACCGCCGTAGCGTCCAGGGCATAGGCCAAGCCACCCGGGTCACCATTGGGCTGGGAGCTGATACCAATGCCACGTAGCCAGCCGTTAACCACCTCCCAGGGGTCCAGATGCTCGACAAACTGCCAGTCGCCAGGCAGATTGGCCGAGTTGAACTGTTCCAACACCAAATAACCGTCCTGTACAGCGTTCAGAACCGCCACATTGTTTTGTGTGGTCGTGTCCAGATACACGCTGCCGGTCCGGCTTTGTTCGGATTCAGTACTCATAACCGAGAATGTCGTTGTCTCCGGCCCGACACCATTGATGTTACTGTCAACGTTAAGCCATAGCGGCTGGCCAGTGAACTGCCAGTCACAACCATTCTGCGTTTGCACCTGGGTACTGGCGATGCCACCATCGGCGCAAAAATTCACAGATGAAGGACTAAGGTTGTAATTACAGGCAATTCCATCCTGATTAACAGTAAACACCTCATCACCAATACTGACCGTACCGCTGCGCGGTTGTACCGAGGGATTTTCCAGAATATCCAGCAACACACCGCCACCGCCGGCCCCACTGTGACCATTCAGTATCACAATCCAGGGATCATGGCTTTGCGCTGTCCAT
>JALSHI010000032.1 GCA_026982315.1 Lysobacterales bacterium | reverse complement strand
GTGGTGCTGGTAATGGGACTGCCCGCCTTGATATAGCCGTAGCCGGTTTCCGGCTGGGTTGGATAAATGCCGAAGGTGGTTAAATAACCAGCCTGTGCGGCCTGGATGGCTTCATCGACAGTCTGTTCAAAGGCCGCCTGATTTCGAATCAGGTGATCGGCGGGCATCACCAGCATGAGGGCATCCTCACCAAAGCGATGGGCAATGGTCAGGGCCGCCAGCGCGATTGCCGGAGCGGTATTACGACCGGTGGGTTCCAACAGAAAAAGCTGTGCATCCATATCGATGCCGTCAATACCCCGATACAGGTCGCGGGTGATGAAATAGTAGTCCCGCGAGGTAACGGTCAGGATGGTGCCGTTATGAGCCAGCGGCAAGGCGCGCTGAATGGTCAGTTCGGCCAGAGTGTGACCATTGGCCAGTTTCATAAACGGCTTGGGATAAGCCCGTCGTGAAACCGGCCACAGCCGCGTACCGGCGCCGCCGGACAAAATGACTGGAATCAGGGGAGGCTGTTGCTTTTCTTTATTGATTGAGAACACGGTCTTCTTTCCTGCATCGGCGGTTATTTGGGTGTGTATCAGCGTCACCGGCTGCGCTCAGGCCGCGGCGCAGTGCACTGATTTCGTCCAGATATGTGGGTGACAGATCCTGCATGGTGTGCTGCAAACCACTGTGCCAGTGTGGCAGGCCGCAGCCAAAGGTGGTGTGCAGTTTGCTGTTATCCAGTACAGAGTAGGCTGGCCGTGGGGCTGCCGTGGGATATTCTTCGGTGGTCACAGGAATAACTTCCGGCTTGTGTTCAATCAATCCAAGACGCTGGGCATGGGAAAAAATTCGGCGGGCAAAGCCACACCAGGTGGTATTGCCGCCGCCGGTGGCATGAAACAGGCCGGTGGCCGGATGGGTGAGGGTCAATAGCACCATGCGTGCCAGATCCGCCGCGGCGGTGGGAGAGCCGGTTTGGTCGTCCACGACGCGGAGACTGCGGTGGCCGGTGGCCAGTAGCCTCAGCATAGTTTTGAGAAAGTTATGACCATGCAGGGAGTAAACCCAGGCGGTGCGAAAAATTTTGTAATCACCACCAGCTTCGATAATGTATTGTTCGCCCAGGGCCTTGCTTTGGCCATAGACGCTGGCCGGCGCAATGGCGTCGGTTTCGCGCCATGGCGCCCCGGCGGGGCCGGAAAACACATAATCGGTGGAAAAATGAATCAAGCGGCTGCCGTGGCGGGCGTTATATTCAGCCATCTGGCCCACGGCTTCGGCATTGACAGCCTGGGCTGTTTGCGGCTCGCTTTCAGCCTGGTCCACAGCGGTATAAGCGGCGGCATTGATAATAATGTCCGGTCTGGCCGCATCCAGCACTTGCGCCAGTTGCCGGTTATTGGCCAAATCCAGGGCGACAGTGCCCATGCCATGTACGGGGTGACCGTCTCTGGTGGTGGGAATGACATCACCAAAATGATGCAAGCCCGGCCACAGTGCCCGTCCCACTTGTCCATTGGCGCCGGTGAGTAATATTTTCATGGGTGCATGGCTGGCAGCTTGTCTATGGAGATGTCGGCTAAACGCGGCAATTGTCGGTCCTTTTCAGATAACAAAGGGTGCTCAATGGGCCACTGAATGCCGATATCCGGATCGTTCCAGAGGATACCGGCATCGTATTGCGGAGCATAGGCTTGCGTGCAGTGATAGGCAAACAGGGCCGAGTCTGACAGCACGCAGAAGCCATGGGCAAACCCTTCGGGCACATAGAATTGACGGAAATTGTCGGCGGAAAGGGTCACACCATGCCATTGGCCAAAGGTGGGTGAACCGTGGCGGATATCCACCGCCACGTCGAACACCGCTCCTTCCAGCACATAGACCAGTTTGCCCTGGGCCTGAGGCTGTTGAAAATGCAGCCCGCGCAGCACGTTTTTCTTCGACCGCGACAAATTGCTCTGGACGAAACGTTCAGGCAGCCCGTGTTCCGCATAACGCTGGGCATTCCAGCTTTCCAGAAAAAAGCCACGGTGGTCACCAAAGACGTCCGGTTCGATGACTTTGGCGCCGCTCAGCGGAGTTTCTGTCACCTTCATGCGTTTTCCTCGGCCAGTGATAACAGATATTGCCCATATCCATTTTTGGCAATGGGGCCGGCCAGGGCGCGCAATTGGTCGGCGTCGATCCAGCCCTGGCGAAAGGCCAGCTCTTCCGGGCAGGCGACCTTGATGCCCTGGCGTTTTTCAATGGTGGAAATAAAGGTGCTGGCATCCATCAGGGAGTCATGCGTGCCGGTGTCCAGCCAGGCGTAGCCGCGGCTCATCAACTCGACATTTAATTGCCCCTTGTGCAGATAAATCTTGTTCAGGTCTGTGATTTCCAGTTCACCCCGGGCGGAGGGCTCCAACATACGGGCGTACTCACTGGCTTTGCCATCGTAAAAATACAGGCCTGTGACAGCATAGGGGCTGGCGGGGTTGGCCGGTTTTTCTTCCAGGCCGATGACTTTGCCATTGGTGTCGAATTGCGCCACGCCATAGCGCTCCGGATCGCTCACGCGATAGCCGAACACGGTGGCGCCGGTGGTGCGGGCATTGGCCCGGGCCAGCAAGTCAGCCAGACCGGCGCCATAAAAAATATTGTCACCCAAAATCAGGCAGGAAGGTTGTTCCTGAATAAATGCCTCGCCAATCAGGTAAGCCTGTGCCAGACCACCGGGTTCCGGTTGAACGGCATAGTGCAGGTTTAATCCCCATTGCGAGCCGTCGCCCAACAAATTCTTAAACAGTGATTGCTCGTGAGGCGTGTTAATAATCAGAATATCCCTGATGCCGGCTTGCATGAGCACCGACAAGGGGTAATAAATCATCGGTTTGTCATAAACCGGCAGCAATTGTTTTGAAATCGAACGGGTCAGAGGGTACAGGCGGGTGCCGGAGCCGCCTGCCAGAATGATTCCTTTGCGGTTAACCGATGGTGTATTCATGCAGATACCTTGCGACAAGTGGAGTGCCCCATACGTTGCCCCTGATAAGAGCCGTCCTGAACCCGTTGGACCCATTGGCGGTTGTCAAGATACCATTGCACGGTTTTTTTCAGGCCACTGGTAAAACTTTCCTGCGGGCGCCAGCCCAGGGTGTTTTGCAGTTTGCTGGCGTCAATGGCGTAGCGGCGGTCGTGGCCGGGGCGGTCTTCGATAAAAGTGACGAGATCACGTCGGCGAAGTCCCGATACGGGGCGCTGCTCGTCCAGGATATCGCAAATGGCGTGTACCACCGCCAGATTGGTTTTTTCGGCGTTACCCCCCACGTTGTAGGTTTCTCCCGGCACTCCTTTGGCCAGAACGGTTTCAATGGCGCGGCAGTGGTCAGTGACATAAAGCCAGTCACGCACATTCAGGCCGTCGCCATAAACCGGTAAAGGTTCGCCAGCCAGGGCTTTTTCAATCATTAAAGGAATCAGTTTTTCGGGAAACTGGTAAGGGCCGTAATTGTTGGAACAGTTGGTAATCAGCGTTGGCAAGCCGTAGGTGCGGTGCCAGGCGCGCACCAGATGGTCTGATGCTGCCTTGGAAGCCGAATAAGGTGAACTGGGGTCGTAAGGGGTTTCTTCGGTGAACAGGCCGTCTTCGTCCAGCGAGCCATAAACCTCATCGGTGGATACGTGCAAAAAGCGGAAAGCTTCGGCTTTTTCTGTTGGCAGGGACTGGAAATACTCTCGCGCCTGTTGCAGCAGGGAAAAGGTGCCGTGAATATTGGTGTGAATGAAGTCAGCCGGACCATCAATGGAGCGGTCCACATGGCTTTCTGCGGCAAAATGCACTATCGCATCGGGCTGATATGTTTCCAGCAACCGCGCCACCAGCGCTGCATCAGCAATGTCTCCCTGAACAAACACATGATTGGGATGATTGTTAACGGGGTGTAATGTGTCCAGATTGCCCGCATAGGTGAGTTTGTCGAGGGTAATAATCCGGTGTCCGTTTTCCAGCACATTGCGCAACACGAAATTGCCGCCAATAAAGCCCGCGCCACCGGTGACCAGCCAGGTTTTTTGCATGTTTTTTGTCCGTAAAACCGACCCGCTATCTTACCATATTCCGGTGTTAAAACGATGTTTGCGGTGCTCTGGTGCTTTCTCTGTGTGTGCTAGAATCCGGCTTTTGTCCCATAAGGAAAAAAATGGCGATTACGAATCCGGAATTAATTGAGCAATACCGGCATATTCATCAAACCAGCCGGTTTGGGGTGTCGGCGCATGAGTTTCAGGCGCAAATACAGGCCTGTGTGGTAGATCTGAAGCCAGATATCATTCTGGAATATGGTTGTGGCCAGAGTGAGTTGTATCGGACGCTGGAGACTGGTCCGGCCCGTTTCGTTCGATACGACCCGTCCATTCCCGAGCTGGCCCAGCTGGATATTGACAGAGCTGATTTGATGATCAACACCGATGTGCTGGAGCATATTCCCGCTGAGGATCTGGATGCGGTGCTGGCGCATATGCGGTCGTTTGGTGACAAGGTGTTTTTTAATATCGCCACGCGTCCGGCACGGCGGACTTTGCCCAATGGTGAAAACGCACACTGTACCATTTGGCCGGCTGAGCGCTGGTTGCCACTTTTGCAAAAGCACTTTCCAGACACCCGTTTGCTGATTGACAAGCCGGGCTATGAGTGTACGTTTATTACCTGGCCATCTGCGCCACTGGAACGGCTGATTCAGGACATTGATGCGTTCAAGCGTATTGCCCGGCGCGACCGCCGCCGGCTTGGCAGCCGGATTAAACGCAAATGGAAAAAACTATTCGGGCAGGGGTGATTTTTTTCCAGTACGTGCAAAAAAGGGCCGGAAATCCGGCCCTTTTGGTAACAGGAATGGTCGCGCCTGCGGAAAATTAACGCTTGGAGAATTGCACTGCGCGACGGGCCTTGTGGAGACCCACTTTTTTGCGTTCCACCTTTCTGGCATCGCGTGTCAGAAAGCCGGCCTGACGCAATTCAGGTTTAAGTTCTTCGTCATATTCGAGCAAGGCGCGCGCCACGCCCAGACGAATGGCGCCGGCCTGGCCGGTAGTGCCGCCGCCGGTGACGGTGGCCACCACGTCGAATTTGTCTTGCACGCCGAGTTTTTCCAGGGGTTGGCGAACCACCATGCAGGCGGTTTCGCGGCCGAAGAATTCATCCAGCGGTTTTTCATTGACGATAATTTTACCGGTGCCGGGTTTCAGAAACACCCGTGCTGAAGACGACTTGCGGCGTCCGGTTCCGTAGTATTGTTCTGTAGCCATCTGTCAAGCGACCTATATTTCGAGTTCTTTGGGTTGTTGAGCGCCATGGGGGTGCTCAGTGCCTTTGTAAACCTTCAGTTTACGGTACATGGCGCGGCCAAGAGAGTTCTTGGGCAGCATGCCTTTAACGGCTTTTTCGATCACGCGCTCAGGGTGCTTTTGCAGCAACTTTTCCAGGCTGATGGATTTCAGATTGCCAATGTAGCCTGTATGGTGGTGATACATTTTGTCTTTCATTTTGTTGCCGGTGACAGCCACTTTTTCGGCGTTGATGACGACGATGTAGTCTCCGGTATCAACGTGTGGTGTGTATTCGGCTTTATGTTTGCCGCGCAGGCGGCGCGCAATTTCGGTGGCCATGCGGCCCAGGGTTTTACCCTCGGCATCGACGATGAACCAATCGCGTTTAACCTCATGCGGTTTGGCACTAAATGTCTTCATCAAGTATGCTCCAAGCAACTCAAGTTCGTAAAGAGCGGGAATATTACTGGATCACCCCCGGTTTTGCAAGGGGAAAACGGCTTTTTCTGCTTAATTCAGGCGGTCTGCTGGCGGTTTCTGAACAGGTTTGCCAGATAGCAGATCACTCGCCAGCAGCATCACCCCGGCCCGTGTGTACTCTTGCAGTTCCATCAAGTCGGCTTCTTCGCCCTGGTTGTCATCAATCTGTTCGTCCAGTCGGGCGATTTCGGCCATGTCTCGCAGGAACTCACGGCCCTCATCGCTCAGGGCCTTCTCGCTTTTTAGTCCGCCCAGGGCCAGGCCGGAAAGAAAAGCGTTGGCCCATTCGGCCAATGCGGCGGCCCGCTGGTTGAGCGCGCCGTCTTCCGGCAGCAGCAAGTCAAAGCTGAAGTCATCTTCCTGCAGGCGGGATTTGACCATATCAAAAAAGGCTTCCAGCGCTGTCACCAGTCCCTGGCTGGGTGGTTCGCCAAAGCCGTAGTCGGCCAGAATCATGTGGCGCCATTGCCCGGCGCTTAATTGCGGGTTGGCCAGTAGCTGGCCGGTAAGGTTGCCATGCAATTCTGCCGGCGAGACTAGCAGCCGGTTTTTTTTCAAATGCTGTTTCAGCGCGGAATAGGGGATGGCTGTTTTGTTCGGGGTTGTGGCGCTGATGATATTCTCCTGGGAAGCCGATAAACAATGAATCGCCATTTTACGCTTTTTTCTTTGTGTGCGCGATATTGGTGTGAACTCCGGTGAGTTTGGCTGCTGCATGCCGGCGGGCAGTGTGTTGTTTTTATAACTCGTTTCTGTGTGAACAGGTTGTGTTTGTGACTTTTTGACTTTGAAAAGGGGTGTTTGCGCCCTGGGTTAGTCGGCCAGGGCGTTTTCAAGCCGCCGGTAGGCTTGCGCCAACCGGGGGGATTCATTAATGGTCCGAGGGGACAGTGACAACTGGCCGGTGGTCATGAGGTGTGCTGTTTGTTGGGCCACGGTCCAGTGCTGTATGTTGACCGGGTTTGACTGGTGTCGCAGCAGCTGATCCATGGCCAGCACCAGTTCGGCGGCAGCGTATTCCCGGTTTTTTTGCGTCAGGTTCTGGTGCTGGTTCTCCAACAGGTTCAATTGCTGCTCGACGCGGTCCATCTGGTTGTTCAATACCGCGGCAAACATATTGGGCTGATAGGCTTTTCGGTAGGCCGTAAATTGGCCGGCAAAATAGCCGGTGGCCAACGCGATAACAATGGCGGCGATGCCCAATGCGTGTTTTTTTATGCGGAGGGTTGTTGCGCTTTTCATGGGTGATCCTCAGTCGCGGCGATTTCAAACAGGCCGGTTTTGATTGCGGCCAGCTTGATATCGTCCAATTTGCTCCATCCTGGAGCCGGCTGGTTTGTTATCTCGAATGCCCCGGCACGCCACAGCGCCAGGGTGCGTTGGGCCAGATTCTGCTGTCGTTGGCGCAATGAGCCGGGGATGCTGTTCAATACGGTGTTTGGGAATGTTAGGTTTTGTCGGGACTCGAGTGTGCGCAGCATGGCGTGCCACTGGTTGAGCATCAGCCAGGTGAGTTGTCCTTTGTTCAGATCGAACCGGCTGCGTGACTGGTTGTCCAGAAAGCGGGATAAGGTTTCGGCGTTGACGGCCAGAGAAGCGTGCTGGGTGCGCTGTTTATGTGCCTGGTACAAGGGTGTGTGTATTTTCCAGGACGCGTAGAACCCCGCCGCGGCGGCAAAGGCCGCCACGGCAAGATATTTTATGGTGAGTTTTGTGTTCATAATATTGGCTCCTGCTATGTCTTATATCCAGTGGCAGATAACGCGCACGCCCTGTGGTGTTTCTTCCGAGCGGCACATCAAAGTGCGTACGGGCCTTATGTGGACAAGTATGCTGTTGCTTCCGTTTGATTCTACGTAATTGTCGTTATTTGATGTACCGCCTGGCCCGTTGCTAAAGGGGCCGCCCGCTATAAATTGCCCTTGGGCATTTCTGGCTGAGCCTTCTATGTATTCGCAGCATACCATTGGTTCGGCGGGGTTGATGACCTTGAATTTTGCCACATCCAGGTTGGGCCAGACAAAGATCACAATTAGAGGGTTTGTGACGCTTTTGCGGTAAAAGCTTAACAGGTTTGGTGCGGCGAGAAACCGTTGGAGCTGTGGAGAGGCCATTATTACCGCCCAAGTCTGAGACGTGTCGGCTGTTAAAAAAAACCTGTTGGGTGTGGTTGATTGGTGCGGTTACATGGATGACGCCTTTTTTCTCCATCAGATCTTTGATCAAGTTTAGGTCGGCGTGGTCTTGTGAGGTTGGCGGGGATGGTATGGCAAAGTTGATCCACAGGCCAAGATCCGGCTCATACGAGCGCTCCACATAAACGTTCAGCAACTGCTCTGTCACCAGGTTCATAACCAAGTAGTGCTCACCGCCAGCCACATGGTGGCCTTTAGCGTACGCAATAAACTCACTCTCATTGGTGCAGGTGTTGCAGGCGAGATATTCCTTTGCGTTTACTGCCCCTCCCCATGGCAGAGAGCAAAAGTGATGCGAGAAAAAAAATTAAAGAGAGGCTTATTTGAACTCATGAATTATCTCCTGAGGATTGTGTTGTGGTTTTGTATTTTAATCTTCAGGGTAGGTTTTTGTCAAGTTCTCTGGATGCAGGGCGGTCCTTTGTATGCGGCGTTCTAACATTGCCCAGGACGCCTTCAAGCCGTCGAACGACCTGTTTTTCAGGGCAAACCGGTAAAGCGAGGATTATCTGGCTTGTTCCGCCAGGGTCTGCAGGGCGGCTTGCGCCTGAGCCGGGCTGTCTGGCTGCATGGCCTGGTAAATCGCTGGTGCCTGTGCCAGTGATATGGTTTTTTGTGCCAGTTTTGGCAGCTCTGAATCATTGTTGTCTGACTGTAGCAGGGTGTTCCAGTTGTCAGCCAGTGTTGTGGTCAGCAGGCGCTGGCTGGCCTGCCCGGCATGTTGGTTTTGTAACCAGTCCAGTTGTAGCTCGATACGGTCAAGCTGGTGTGGGAGTGTTTGATCGCTCGGGGCCAGTAGCCAGCCAGTCACAGCGCCAAGTGCCAGTCCTGCAGGAATGGCGACGGCCATCAGCGCTCCGGTTAATATGGTTTGTCGTGTTGTGTTTGGCTTATTCATGGTGATCCTCGCGGCGTGGGTTGTTCGCTAATGCAGGCAAATCGGTTTTGATAATTGCGACATCCGATTCCAGCGAGTTCCATCGGGGCAAGGGCGTGGGCGTGATTTCGAGCACGCCGGTTTTTTGTAATGCCAAAGTCCGGCGGCCCAGCGCCGCAATCCGTTCCTGGTCGGCATGACTGGGTTTGGTCAGCAGTGCCGTGATGCGATCAGCGTCCTGTGCATGGCGGTTGTTTCGCAGTACAGTGCCCCATTCGCCAATCAGCCGCCACATGGCCAGGCCGCGGGCGCTGTCATTATTTTCCATTAAATCCAGTGCGCTGCGAACCTGAGCCTTGGCGTAGATTGCGTCGATGGTGCGGCTGTGTTGCCAGGCGCGCGTATAGCTCACGGTGGCGGTTGTGATAAAGGCCGTCACAAAGGCGCTTGCAACGGCCAGTGCTCTTTTGCGAGTGATTGTTTTCATTCAATGAGTCCTCGTGTGGTAACGGTATCGTGCGCTTTACAATCGGTTCAATGGTGTTGGGTTGCCTTTATCTAGTCTAAATGTAATCGCGTATTCGATGGTACATCCCCCCCCCCTCGTGTTGTCAAGTTTTGCTATATGCACCGATGTGTGTTACTGGCCGGTTTGTCTCGGTTTTGAGTGCTAAATCCATTGTTTCTCAGTGTCTTGGGTGGTTTTTTTCAGTGAATGGTTGACCTTGTGCGTCAGGGCTTTTATATTGGGCGGCATGGAAAATCAGACACAAGCGCCTTTGGAAGATCTTCAGGCCATCCGTCAGGCTGTTGAGCAGTTGCTGGCGCAGTTGCAGGCGCTCAGGGGAGAAAACGAGGTGCTTAAGCAGCGCATGGATGTCTTGTTGGCGGAAAAAGCCCAGCTCATGCAAAAAAATGATCAGGCGCGCACGCGCCTTGAAGCCATGATTAATCGCCTGAAAATGCTGGAGCAGTCGGCATGAGCCAGCAGAAAGTGACGGTTCGTATCCTTGACCGGGATTATCATTTTGCCTGTACGGATGATGAACGGGCTTCGTTGCTGCAGGCGGCTGAGCATCTGGATGCTACCATGCGCGATATCAAGGCGGCTAATTCGACCTTGCTGCCTGAACAAGTGGCCATTATGGCGGCATTGAACATCAGTCATGACCTGATGCAGTGCCAGAATGCCAATCGGATATATGCCGATGGTGTATCACCGCAACTTCGCCAGCTACGCCAAGTGCTGGAGGCGGCGCTTGAGGATAATGCCGCGGATATGCCCGCCTGATTGACCACCGGCTCATGGGGCTTGGCGGAAGGGTTTGCTCTTTGTTTTAACTTGCATTAAACGCGGGCTGGCGTATAATCAAATCACAGGTGTTAACTGCGGCAATCGACAGCGAATCCGTATATGCCTTGGCCCTAATATCGACCTTAATGGGTGGCAGAACCGGTCTTCGGTGTGCAAGCCCGTCTACGAACGGGAAGCCTGAGAAGTCGGGAGCCATCCGCCCTGGAACGCTGGTTCCAAGGTCACTGATTCGCACCGATGCATGTGGTTAACACCTCAATTTTTATCCTGCCTTTTTGCTTTGTCGCACTTCATTTATTCTCATTTTTATCACCTTTTCAGTCACCACAAGGGCATGAGAGCATGACACACTGTGGGTTAAACAGATTTTGTCAGGGTCAGAGAAAGCCTGCATGAATGATCCTGTTGTTACATTGCGCCAGTCCATGCGGATGCGGCGACAGAATCTGAATTTGGCCACACAGCAAGCGGCGAGCCAGAATTTGGTTCGGTATTTAACGGCTTTTCCCCGGTTACAACAGGCCAAAGTTATCGCCTTGTATCAACCGGTGGCCGGTGAGATCGACCCCCGCGCGTTGCAGGCCGTATGGCCAGAGAAAACATGGGTGTTCCCCACGGTCACATCCGTACAGGAGAAAACCATGCATTTTTTTCCTCTTTCATCAAGTGCTGGCCTGAGATCTGGCGCCTACGGCATTCCTGAGCCTGAACCGGTGGGAACCCCCTGGGATGATCGCATTGATGTGGTGGTGACGCCATTGTTGGCATTCGATGCCCAGGGTCACCGGCTGGGTGCCGGGGGTGGTTATTACGATCGGTTTTTTCAGCGCATCCGGGCACCATGGCGGGTGGGAGTGGGTTATGCTTTTCAGCAAGTGGCGCATGTGCCTGTGCGGGCGTGGGATGTTCCCATGCATTGTGTGGTAACAGAATCCGGCATGGTTGCTCCGCAGGCGGATTCGTGATTGAATCCTCATCCATTGTTTCGAGGCGGGTGGAGTTTTTGTGATGAATTATTGGTTGATGAAGTCTGAACCTAACGAGTACAGTATTGATGACCTGGCAAGGGAGGCCAAGGGGTATGAGCATTGGGACGGGGTGCGTAATTATCAGGCGCGCAACTTTATGCGGCAGATGAAAGTGGGAGACAAGATATTTTTTTACCACTCCAATACCAAAGTGCCTGGCATTGTCGGCATTGCAGAGGTCGTGCGTGAGGCTTATCCGGATCATACCCAGTTTGATCCGGAGAACAGCCATTATGACCCCAGGAGCCGCCCCGAAAACCCGCGTTGGGATATGGTGGATGTGGCCTTTGTGCGCAAGCTGGACAGGGTGATTCCGCTGACAGAGTTGAAAACCAGACCAGAGCTGGCGGATATGCCACTGGTGCGCAAGGGCAATCGGTTGTCGGTGATGCCGGTCACGCCGGAACAATGGGATTTTATCCTTTCGTTGGAAAAACAGGAGCCACAAGAATGACTCGCAAGCTGGATAAAGAGACTCAGGACGCCCTTAAGAAAAAGGTGGCGGAAGCTGCGCTGGAATATATCAATCTGCCGCGCATGCGGGTGGGTATTGGCACCGGTTCCACGGTGAATTTTCTGATTGACCTGTTGCCGCGAGTGGCCGAGCGTATCGACGCGGTGGTATCCAGTTCCGAAGCATCAACCCGGCGTTTGGAAAAGCATGGGTTCAAGGTCAGCGAATTGTCCGAAGTCGGTGACCTGGATATTTACATTGATGGCGCTGACGAATGTGACCCGCATAACCGCCTGATTAAGGGCGGCGGTGGCGCCTTGACCCGGGAGAAAATCATCGCCTGGGCCAGCGACAAGTTTGTTTGCATTGTTGACGAAAGCAAAATGGTGGATGTGCTGGGTGATTTTCCCTTGCCGGTGGAAGTGCTGCCAATGGCGCGCAGCTTTGTGGCCCGAAAAATGGTAGCCGCCGGCGGCATGCCGGAATACCGGCAGGATTTCGTTACTGACAATGGATGCCAGATTCTGGATGTTCACAACCTGAAGATTCTTGATCCTGTGGCCCTGGAGAGTGATATCAACCAGATTCCCGGTGTGATTACCAATGGTTTGTTTGCCCTGCGCGGTGCTGATGTGACTTTGATCGCCACGCCGGACGGTGTACGGGTGCAAGAGTCTTGAGGCTCTCCTAGTGCGGCATTCGCCGTCTGGCAAGCAGCAGCAAGCCACAGGTGAGTAACACCAGAGTGGCAGGCATGTTAATCGGAATGGCCTGTGGCGTAGCGGCTACGGCATCCGGTTCGAAGTTGAAACGTTGATCATCGCCGGGGCCAAAGGCCAAGCGCACGTTGTCCACATACATACGTAAATCTCCATTCCAGCCTGAGCCTACGCCCACATTCACCGACCAGACATAAGTCGCGCCCTGGCTGAGATCGGGGGGAATCGGATCCCCTGGCAGCCCTGTTTGCGGGCCGGATAACCAGTCATTGAGGGTCAGGTTGAAGTTTTGCACCACACCGGTGGTGCCGCCTACACACCAGTTGCAATACATCCACAGACGGGTGGTGGCCGGGTCTATGCTCCGAGGCACCCATTGATCCTGCGGCGCAGTGGGGATGCCTTGATAGATATCTTCGTAGATCAGACGGCCTTGGGTGTCGTCGCTGGTATCGGTTGGCGTACCGCCGTCGTTATACCAGCCAATCCGCAAGGCCGGATGCAAATGAGGGGCCACAGTCGTCTGGGCGCTGTCCCGGTAATATTCATACTCCAGCGCCGTCAAGGTGGATAACAGTCGGGTGGGAAAGTTGGCCGGGTTCCAGGCGTAGTCAAAATCCACCTTGTCTTGTCCGGGGGTGGTAAACTGGACATCAAACTGTAATGAGCCCAGACCTGATCGTGGTTGATTTGTGGTGATGGCCACCTGGGCGTCGGCCCTTTGGTTGGCGATGGCCCATCCCTGAAGATTGGAAGGCGTGACCACGATATTGGCCGTGGCTGCCTGGCTGACTGGTGCGCTCAACACAAGGGCAGCGCACACAGCGACACTGAGATGTCTCATTATTTATCCCTCTTATTATCCCATCCGGAAATAATATAGTACGGACTAAAATTCTTGTCAAAGGCCAGGTTGGCTGGAGAGAAATTCCTTGATGTTTTTTGCCTGGGTTCGGGCATCGGCACGCCCGAGTGCGATCAGCTCCCGAATATATGGAGGCTCGAACAAGAGATAACTGGGCATGCGCCAGTCCTTGCCCCAGCCGCCAATCACCTTGAGTAGATTGCGAACCGGGCGGGGGATGGCGTTGGCATGTTGTCGGGTGATCTCGCGGACATCTTGTGAGGGTTTGATCACCAGTGTCTGTATGGGGCGCAAACGGGATTTTTTACGCTGATCCTCCGGCAACAACGCCAGGGTGCGATTAATGCGTTGTAGACGTGACAAGTCTGACCACAGGGTATCCATGAAAATGGTGTCCAGCATATAACCGGCCAGCTCACCCATGCTGGGGTAGCTAACGGGCTTTTCCGGCGCTCGAATGGGGCTTTCATCCCGGGTGCCGATAATCAGGATTTTGTCCGCGCCCAGGTGAATGGCGGGGCTCAAGGGTGCCAGCAGGCGCAAGCCGCCGTCGCCGTAATACTGATTGCCAATGCGTTGCGCCGGGAACAGAAATGGCAGTGCGGCAGAGGCCAGAATATGCTCGGGAGTAATTTTTGCCCGGTGCCCCACTCGGCGGTATCGTTGCCATTCGTGCAAGCCGCTGCTGCCCTGAAAGAATGTTTCGGCAATGGCGGTGGTGTAAGAAGATGCGGTCACTGCCACGGCATGCAGAGACTTTGCTTTGATAGCCTTGGGAATGTTATCCAGACGCAAGGCGTTTCTCAGCAATAAGGCCAGCGGTGTGTTATCCAGTAATGATTTTGGCGCAGTGAGGCCAAATCGGCCGAATAGCAACGCCGCTGTGGCCCGCAACCCGGTTTTTAGGACAGTGAGTGCGTCTGTGCGATATACGTTATTGCAATGTAAATGACTCCAGAACATGTCCAGCCGCTCGACGCCATAGGCAAACTCGTGGGCATGAGTGGCCAGCACCACCGCGTTGATGGCTCCAGCAGAAGTGCCGGTGATGATGGGAAATGGGTTGCTGGCGCATTGGTCAAGCCCGCAGATTTCTGCAATGCCCTTGAGCACACCTACCTGATAGGCGCCTCGCGCACCGCCGCCAGGCAGCATCAGAGCGGTTTTTTGTGAAATATCAGGCATGGGCGTTTTTTATCACAGTTTGCGTATGACGGCACAAGTTGCACAAGTTACTTTACTGTGTCCGGGCATGATTTATGACCGGCTTGTCCACCGGGTTATTGCAGGTGAAAAGGGTCGCCGTTATGACTGGTTTTCATGCTCACGCACCAAAAACAGCAAGCGTGTGATTTCATCTTCGCGGCCATACAGCGCCTGGGTCAACTCGTGGTCGATGGCGGCTGAATCCACAGAAACTTGTTGCCAGTAGTCGGGATATTTTTCCCGTATGCTGGCCAGCGGTTGTCTGCCCAGGTACTTCAACAAGCCGCTTTTTTCCAGTATGGCATCCACTTGGGTTGCCAGTTGTTGCAGTTGGTCTGGCGGGTCAATCGTGCGGGATTCCGGTGGCGCCAGGGCGGCCGTGGCCACTGACTGGTCGCCTGGCGACCAGTCCAGCCAGGCCGCCAGTTGGTCAATGGCGGTGCCAAGGGTTTCCAGCCTGAGATGAAAATCGGCCCAGGCATCCGCCATCAGCGTACTCAGACGCCACAGGGCATAATGGCGAAAATAGCTGTGGCGGCCAGTGCGAGGCGCCAGAAAAGGAAAGTCTGCGGCCAGCACATTGCTCCATTGCATAAGCTCATAGGCATCCGGGTGGCTTTCATCGGCTTGCAATTGTTCGGATAAATGCGCTCGCGTGGACAGCCATAAAGGGTAGGGTTGACGACGAATGGCGATAATGCGCGCATCAGGATACTGGCGCTTTAGCCAGCCAATCCGCAAATCCATGCGGTTAAATTGCAGTACTGGCGTACCAGGGGAGCATTCGATGAGCCAGTCAATATAACGTTTGAGGGCTGGCCATGGCATGTCAGGTTCAAGGTATAAGCGGCTGGTGGAAAAATCTCGCCGCCAATATTTGTTCAGTGGCGCAGGCAGCTTGCGGTAGCTTGACCAGTAGTCATCCACACCGCGGTGGGACGCCTGGGGCCGAATATATTTTATGGCTGCAGGCAAGTTGGGGTGCAGGGGTTCATACCAGGCGGTGTACTGAGGCAGGCGGTCAAATAATTGCCACAAGGCCGTGGTGCCTGAACGGAAACGCCCAATCAGAAATACGACTGTGTTTTTAGAGAAAGCAGTGGGGGGCATTGCCTTGGATTTTCTTGTTTTGTCCAGCATATCATACCGCAGGCAATGGCTGTTGCCAGATGCTTTGTCGCTTGTGCCAGAAATAACCGTAACTTGTGCGGTTTTTTTGTTGACAGGTGGGCAGTCTTATTGGTTTGACGAGGGCAAAGGCAGACGAGCAATCGGGCTTGGTTAATGGTTCAGCCCGATTGTCTGAGAATCAGCAGGCCCATCACTTGAGCGTTGGGTTATCGTGGCAAAGGATACTTTTTAACGAATATTCGTCAGCACATACGTATGCCAGGGTTGTGTGGTAACGGTCGATACGCCCGTGCTTTTTCTCTATCCTTTTGTATCGCTAGTGACAAGCATTCCGGTACATGTGACTAGTCATCAGGGGTTATGGCACGATTGGCAATCACAAAGCCGGCGCCTACCAGAATCAGGGCCCAACCAGTGCCTGGCAGTAAAAACACCAGCGGAGCGCCAATAACCATCAAAGCCAGTCCCGCCGTGGCGAAGTCAGAGACTTTGGCATGAGGGTCAACCCCTGTGACTTTGGTCAGCAGATAATCCAGGCTCAGTTTTCCTGCACCATTGAATATCAAGGGCAACAGCATGATGCTGAACAACAAAGGTAGTTTAAAATTGCCTGCGCCCTTGTTGGTAATGGCATAGCCTTGCCATAACTCGTTCAAACTGCCCCAGCTTTCCGGCCAGTGAACTGCGGCTGTGGCCACAGCGGTGACAATCAGCAAGGAAAAGGCGGCAAAACGGGTCAACAGCCCCAGTAACAGCAAAATTGAGCCGATAATTTCAGCCCACATGGCCATTTGCCAGCTGATATCGTCACTAAACCATTCAGCGCCAAATGGCCAGGGGAAGCTGTTATGAATGCTGGAAAACCAGTTTTCGCCATGCAGTTTCATCATGCCAGCTTCGTAAAATTCTGCAAAGAGAATCAGGCGCAAGAAAAGCGGAGGGATGTAGTCGCCGGCGGCATTCAAACGGGCGATAAGCCATTGCCAGATGCAAACGAGTTTTTTCATGGTTATCTCCGAACAGTGGATGAGCTTTCAGGTAAAAGTATGAGCATGGGGGTAAGGTTAACAATCCGTTTTTTGTCGATAGCCGGCGATAATTCCGCGCTGATGCCAGTCCTGGATTAAAGCAACGGCGGCATCTTCCAGGGCTTCAGGATGACCCTGGCCGATCTTCTCGGCAATGCTTTTCAGAATGTGCTTCAGGGTCATATCGGGGTTATCCTGGAAAGCAGCGAACAGCCAGGCGGATATGGCGTTGATATTTAAAAAGCGAACCGTGTCGTCGCTGTTGTCTGTGTCTCGGTAAATCAGAAAAAAATGACCGGTTTCACTCTCTTTACATGGTTGAAAATCGGGCTTGATACGGTGAACCGGAAATGTATAGCTGCCCAGGCGCACCCACGGATTTGGAACAGGGCAGCCATTGAGTAACGCTTCTTTTTTTTCTGGCAGTGGTTGGCTCTCAGGCGCGGGCCGATTGTCTATCTGGACAGCCAGTTCCAGCCATTCATAATGAGCCAGCTCTGGTAGAAAAGGTTTGTCTGGCAGCGGATTTTCTCTGGTCAACCAATGGACAAAGTCGCGCGGTATTTCCGGAAAGTAAGGCGTATGGGCTGAGCCGCTGCGATAAAATGCGCGCACCAGCGTGTTCCACTGGGCAGGCGTGAGCAATTCGTGGATTACCGGAAAGGTGCCGCTTAATAGGGAGGACAGGCTGTTGAAAAACAGCTCGGTATAAATACGCATGCGCCGTTGTTCGATATTTGCCGGTGGTGGCACGGTTTCCGGGTCGCGAATATGAGCGGCGAAACGGGTTTGCAATCGGGCCAGTTTTTCCGGGGCGCAAAGGCGTTTTTTAGCTGGCATGAAGGGAGTGCGAGACCTGGTGCTTTTGTTGTAATTTATCGATTCTTGTGACTTCCTGCAGCAGTTCGGGCAGAGGCGGAAAGTTGAAGTCCCGCTCTAGCAGAGTAGGGAAAACCCCAAATGTCGCGTAAGCAGCATCCAGTAAATCCCATACATTTTCAATAACAGCGGCGCCGTGCGTGTCTACAATCAAATCTTCGGCTTCGTTGTGGTGTCCGGCGATATGCCCATAGGCAATGCGCTCACCGGGCAAGGCTTGTAAAAATGCGATTGGATCATAGCGGTGATTGACGCTGTTCACATAGATGTTGTTGACATCTAACAGTAGCAGGCAGTCGGCCTTTTCCAGCACGGCATTCAGAAAGTCGATTTCGCGCATTTCTGCACCAGGCGCAGCATAATAAGAAACATTTTCGATAGCCATTCGCTCACCGAGGATATCCTGAACGCGCGCAATTCGGTTGGCCACGTAATCAACGGCTTCTTCTGTAAAGGGAATGGGCATCAGATCGTACAGGTGAGCGCCGTCAGTACAGTAACTGAGGTGTTCGGAGTATAGGGGGCAGTTGATTTCCCGCTTGAATTTCTTGATGCTGTGGATAAAAGGTTCATCCAGGGGATCGGGCCCGCCAACAGAAAGAGACAAGCCGTGTAGCACCATGGGATAGCGTGCCGCAAAGTCACGCAGCAACCGGCCTTCTGCACCGCCGATGGGTATCCAGTTTTCCGGAGCGATCTCCATAAAGCGGACAGGTGTCAGATCCCCACGGGATTGAAACGGGCCCAGCAGAGCCCGTCTCAATCCCAGGCCGGGACCACTGAACGAAAAGGCTTTCATATCAGTTATCCGCGATCAGTCAGGGATTAGTGTTTGCCGCCGCACTTGCCTTCACCACACTTGCCTTCGGCTTTTTTGCCGCCGCACTTGCCTTCACCACACTTGCCTTCGGCTTTTTTGCCGCCGCACTTGCCTTCACCACACTTGCCTTCGGCTTTTTTACCGCCGCACTTGCCTTCACCACACT
>JALSHI010000031.1 GCA_026982315.1 Lysobacterales bacterium | reverse complement strand
AACAGAAACACATAGTCCCCGCCCCAATAGCCCGTGGTTGCATACAGGTGGGAGTCTCCTTTAATGGATGTCACTCCATCAAACAGTGTCGAATCAAAACCGCCACCGGCGTAGCACCGGGTGCCCGGATACAACCGCATTCCTCTGAAGAACGGATGGCCAGGATCGTAATCCACCCCGGCTGTCACTTCCTTGAACCGCACCACCCCGGATATACGCGCCCGCCTCAACGCCGGGTAAGGGTCCACCTCGTTGCCGCCGCCTTCCTTGTGGCGATAAAGAAAATCCGGGGCGATCATATCCACCCGCCAGGTGCCCTGAGTCAGAAACTCGCCCTGGGGTTGCCCCAGCCCGTTGAAGACATTGGTGGGCTCCACCTCCCACACCCGCGATCCGGTGCGGATGGTGGCCTTGTAGGG
Organism: Lysobacterales bacterium; assembly: GCA_026982315.1. Lineage (GTDB taxonomy): Bacteria > Pseudomonadota > Gammaproteobacteria > Xanthomonadales > Marinicellaceae > S144-45. The sequence goes on along the minus strand of JALSHI010000031.1, from coordinate 67,456 downwards.
GGTGTTCCAGGTAATGTCGATATTCTTGATGGGGTTGTTGTTATTGGGCCGGTACACCCCGCAGGTCAGGCACGCGCCATTGGTGGCCCGGTACAGCCGCCCATGAAACTCGCCCATGACGAAATCAGGCGGCGCCTGATCTTCCTCGAACAGGACATAGAACAGATCGGAGCGTTCCCGCCAGCGGGTGGCGTCCGCCGGGTACTGGTATTCCCCGCCAAAGGTGTACCACTCGGGCTCTCCCGAGCGGCTGTAGGAATAGATCACCCCGAAGATGAAATAGCCGGTGGAGGAGTTTTCGCTTTCGGAGATTTCCCAGAAGACGCCCTCGCCGGGTTCATCCGGGTTCCACCACCAGCCGTTGGCGGGAATATCCGTTTCACTGATTTGCGGCCACGGCGTCCAGTAGTCGTCCAGGCTGGTGTTGCGGTACACCTCCTCGTCGCAAAGCCAGGGGCGCTCATCATCCGTGGCGCAATAGATATAATTGGGGCCTTCCCAGGTCTGACCCTGGGCCTGTGCCAGCCAGACAAGCAACAAAAACACATATTTTTTCATCGTCTTACTCCAATTAAAGCCCCGTTATCCCGCCGCGACCTAATTCACCTGGCCGAAATTCGGCGGCTTGATCCAGGGCGCTTCCCGCGTGACCCCGGAGATACATGGCCGGTCGATGGCGTCAACAGGCGGCACAAAGGGTTCATAGGAACCGCCCCGCCAGATGGTGGACTGGCGGAACTGACGCGAACAGCGCCATCCGGGTCTTTGGCCAGGTCCAGTTCCCACCGGCGTGCACTGGGCCTGTGATCCGTTTCTGGCCGGGTTGACATTCCAGTCCTTGTCCGCTTGTGGCCAACAGGTTGAGGTAAAAAATTCGGTGTATACAGTGTTGATAATCATCGGGTTGTGTGGGTGGCTGCCAGGGCAGCCGTCGCTTATGAACCAAATGATACACAGCGGGATTTACAGGTTCAAGAAGTTTTGGGAAAAAAGTAAACAAATATTCACCACTAATGGCAGATCCCCATTATCCCCGCGAAAGCGGGAATCCATACTCATCAGCCTACTCCCCATCATCCCCGCAGCCCCCTGTCATTCCCGCCTACTTCCCGTCATTCCCGCGAAAGCGGGAATCCATGCCACATATTGAGGAAAAAGGACAAAAACCTTAAAGACTTCGGGAGAGACATCATCAATAGTTTCGAAAGCACGGAAGTGGTGCCATGAGGAATCGCACGCACAAAAAACCCGAAGCGCGTGCTTCGGGCTTTTTACGGAATCTGGCTCCCCGGGACGGGCTTGAACCGCCGACCTAGTGATTAACAGTCACCCGCTCTACCAACTGAGCTACCGGGGAATGCTTTGGATGAGAGACCTCATCACCAAGAGCGCGCATTTTGCGCCAAATGCGCGTTTCTGTCAAGAGGGAAAACCGGTTTTTTCCCTCTTGATACCAAGACGATTCATGGTGTTTATGACTTGACTGAACGGCTGTCAGACAAACAGCCTGGCGGCCATTTTTATGGCAGTTTTTTCTCGATGTTGCTGAGAATTCCCCGCAAAATGTCCAGCTCATGTTTTTGCGGCCGCATGCGATTAAACATGAGTTTTAATCGCCGTTTCAATGTCGTGTCCGGGATTCTGTCAAATACGCCCGCCCGGGCCAAAACCGAAAAAAGGTGCTGGTAAAAGCTCGCCATCTTCTCGTGAGGCACTGGCTCCAGTTCCTGGGCTGCCTTGAATGATGCCAGTGGATTCTCATTTGCGGCGTCCAGGGCGGCCATGCGGCACTCATAGGCCAGCACCTGCACAGCCGCCGCCAGATTGAGCGAAGAAAAGTTTTCCACGGTAGGCAGGTTGATTAAGCCGTGACAGCGTTCCATTTCCTCATTGGTCAGCCCATAGCGCTCCTTACCAAACAGCACGGCTACCCGGCCGCCGCTATTTACTGTCTGCATCATGCGCGCCGCCGCTTCGCGGGCATTCATTAACGGCACCGGCAAATTACGAACACGGGCGCTAGTGCCCAGGATCAATGTATCCTTCGCTATGGCCTCGTCCAATGTCTGCGCAACACGTGCCTGCGTCAGCAGATCATCTGCGCCACTGGCACGGGCGGTGGCCTCGGCGCAGGGGAAAGCTGTTGGCTGAACCAGAGACAACTGTGACAGGCCCATGGTTTTCATGGCCCGGGCCGCAGCCCCGATATTGCCCGGATGGGTCGTACCAACAAGCACAAAATTAATCTTTTCCAGCATTTGCCTTAGGTGCTGTGGAGGTTAGGGGTTATCATATAACTTTCTTGTGAATGTGAAACAATTTTATGCGACAACCTGAAGTCAATATTGCTGTCAAGGCAGCCTGGAAAGCCGGCAATGTGCTGTTACGCCTGCAAAAACAGGCCCAAAGCATGCCGGTAACGCAAAAGCGCGAAAATGATTTTGCCTCGGTGGCTGACAAGGCTGCCGAAGAAGTGATTATCGCCACGCTTAAGCAGGCTTTCCCTGACCATGCCATTATGGCCGAGGAATCCGGCTTTCATGGCGATTCGGAATATGTCTGGATTATCGATCCGCTGGACGGCACCACCAACTTTTTGCACGGCTTCCCCCATTATGCGATTTCCTTGGCCCTGCAGCATAATGGCGTTATCGAACACGGGGTGGTCTTCGACCCGGTGCGGGATGAAACCTTTTATGCCAGCCGGGGCAAGGGCGCGTTTATGAATGACCAGCGCATCCGTGTCAATCAAAAGCAAAAACTGGACGGCGCCTTGCTGGCCACCGGTTTCCCTTTTCGTAACCGCCAGTACCTGAACCAGTATATGTTACAGTTCAAAACCCTGTTCAAACACGCGGGTGATATCCGCCGGGCAGGTTCGGCGGCTTTGGACTTGGCTTATGTGGCCGCCAGCCGTGTGGATGGTTTCTGGGAAATGGGCCTGGAGCCATGGGACATGGCCGCAGGCGCCCTTTTGGTGACGGAAGCCGGCGGCCAGTGCATGGATTTCAAGGCCGGGCAGGATTTTCTCAAAAGCGGTCACATTATTGCCGGAAACCTGCATCTGGCCGCAGAAGTGTATCAGCGCATCCATCAGCTGGAAACCAGCCCGACAGCCTGATTTTGTTCATGTCTTCGCCACAAAAAACGCCGCTTGAATGCGGCGTTTTTTGTCCCAAAGTCCTGTGCCTGTTCAGGGCGTGGTGTCCAGGTTGGCGCCTTCCTTCTGCACCGGAATCAGGTCTTCACGCTTCACGCCCAATGCCAACGCTGTGGTACTGGCCACAAAGATTGAGGAGTAAGTGCCAATAAAGATACCCACAATCAGCGCAAAGGCGAAGCCTTTAATCATGGGGCCACCAAACAGGTACAAGGCAAACAGCACGATTAGTGTGGTCAGCGACGTAATTATGGTGCGTGACAGGGTTTGATTGATGGAAATGTTGAAAACTTCCTCGGGCGTTTTCTTGCGCAGGCGGCGGAAATTTTCCCGCACACGGTCAAAAACCACAATGGTATCGTTGAGGGAATAGCCGATCACCGCCAGCAAAGCCGCCAGAATAGTCAGGTCAAAGTCCATATACAACCAGGAAAAAACCCCCATGGTAATGGTAATGTCGTGCACCAAAGCCACGACCGCCCCCACGGCGAAACGCCATTCGAAACGAACGGAAACGTAAATCAAGATGGCGAGAATGGTATAAATCACTGCCAGAGAACCCTGCTCCACCAACTCTTTGCCCACCTGGGGGCCAATAAAGTCCACCTTGGCGATTTTGACCTGTTTATCCAACGGTGTGAACGCCTGCAATACCTTGTTGCTGATACGTGCCTCATCTTTGTCTCCGGATGAAGGCAGGCGAATCTGGATATCCGTGGTTGATCCGAAATATTGCACCGAAGCCTCATGGAAAGACTGGCTGTCTAACGCCTGACGCACCTTGTCCAGCTCAACAGGCTGGGAAAACTCTGTCACAACCACCGTACCGCCGGTGAAGTCAAGACCAAAATTCAGCCCCCGGGTCACCAGGGAAACCAGGGAAAGTATGACCAGAGTCAGGGAAAAAGCCAAGGCATACTTGCGCTTTCCCATAAAATCAATATTTGTGTTTTTGAAAAAACTCATAGCGTTATCCTGAAATGGCAGAGAGCTAAATGGCGAGACTTCGCAAGTGCTTTTTGCGGCCATAAAGCCAGTTGATCAATGCCCGGGAGACCATAATAGCGGTAAACATGGATGTCAGAATGCCAATGCCCAGAGTCACAGCAAACCCCTTGATTGGCCCGGTGCCAAAGGCAAACAAGACAATGGCTGCTATCAAGGTGGTGATATTGGCATCGGCAATGGTGGAGAAAGCCTTTTCGTAACCGGCTTTAATGGCTGTTTGCACCGATGCGCCATTGCGTAATTCTTCCTTGATGCGCTCAAAAATCAGCACATTGGCGTCCACCGCCATACCCACGGTAAGTACAATACCGGCAATACCCGGCAAGGTCAGCGTGGCCCCCAACATGGAAAGGATTGAAACGATCATGACCAGGTTAAATGTCAGCGCAATATCCGCCACCAGCCCGAACACTTTGTAATAGACCGCCATAAAAATCAGCACCAGGACAAAACCAATCACCACCGACTTAAAGCCTTGCTCAATGTTTTCCTGTCCCAGGCTGGGGCCAACGGTTCGCTCCTCAACGATTTCCACCGGCGCGGCCAAGGCGCCTGCCCGCAACAGCAGCGCCAGTTGTGTGGCTTCTTCCATGCTATCCAGCCCCGTGGTCTGGAAGCGGCTACTGAAAACGCCGTTAATGCGGGCATTGCTGATGACCACTTCGGATTCCTTGTAGCGGGTTTTGCCGGTTTTTGGATCCTTGCCTACAGGAATACGCTCCTTGTAAACCACCGCCATGTTGTTGCCCACATTTTTTTTGGTAAAGTCCAGCATGCGTTTGGCGCCCACACTGTTGAGCGTGACCGACACCATGGGGGTGCCTGTTTGCTGATCGATACCGGACGTCGCGTTAATCAGTTGGTTACCAGAGGCGATTACCCGTTTTTTCAGCAGCACCGGGTTGCCCTGTTTGTCGTGATACAGTTTGTAGCCCACAGGAATCCGGCCGGTGCGCTCCGCCTCGTAGGCATTGTGCTCCATGTCCACAGCGCGGTATTCCAAAGTCGCGGTGGCATCCAGCAAGCGCTTGGCCTTGGCGGTATCCTGAATACCCGGTAATTCCACCACAATGCGGTCACTGCCTTGTTGCTGAATTTGCGGCTCGGCCACGCCCAGTTCATTCACTCGCGAGCGCAAAGTCGTCAGGTTTTGTTCCAGCGCCTTGGTTTTCATATTAACCAGCGCCTGATCGCGGATTTTTCCAATCAGCCAGAAATCTCCCTGGCTGTCATCGGTGCTAAAGGCCAGATCAGTCAACCGGGTGCGCAATTTATCGTAGGCCTTTTCCAGATCACCAGCCGAACGCAGGTGCACCTTGATGGTGCGGCCATCCACTTTGATGCCCCGGTTGGAAATTTTGTCTTCCTTGAGTAACTGGCGAATATCACTGACCAGTTGCTCCTTGAGCTGCTTTTCGGCTGCATCCATATCCACCTGCAGCAAAAAGTGTACGCCACCGCGCAAATCCAGCCCCAGATTCATGGGCTTGCCCCCGGTTTTGGCCAGCCATTCCGGCACATTGGGTTTGAGGTTTAATGCCGCCCGGTATCCCTTCAGTCCTTCCAGCACGTCTTTGGCCTTGAGTTGGTCATCCAGGGAATTGAATTTAACCAAAACGGAATTCTTTTCTATGCTGATATTTTCAAAAGGAATACCGCTATCACGCAGTTTTTCTTCAATGGTTTTTTGTAAGGAAGCATCCACCGGCGCGCTTTTTTCCGGGCTTACCTGCACCACGGGGCTTTGCCCGAACAAATTGGGCAAGGCGTAATAAATGCCTATCAGCAGCACAAACACTATCAGCAGATTTTTCCATAAGGGGTAACGGTTCATAGGGGTATCCTGAGACAAGGCCGGCGCCATCGTGCCAAAAGCAGGCGCCGGACAACATCAATCGGTTGCTAGCGCGATGCGCTCACTTCAGACTTTTAATGGTGCCTTTGGGCAACACATTGGCAACAGCATTGCGCTGCACGTTTAATTGCACGCCGTCGGCCACCTCCACGGTGACGAAATTATCGTCCAATTTGGTGATTTTTCCCACCACTCCGCCGGTGGTAACAATTTCATCGCCCTTGCTCAAGGCGGCCACCAGCGCCTGATGTTCCTTCAAACGTTTTTGCTGAGGGCGGATAATCAACAGCCACATAATGGCAAAAAATACCACCAGAAATAAAATACTGGCCAAGGGGTTGCCCTGTGCCTGAGCCGCGCCATCCTGGGCGTGAGCAGTGGAAATCACAAAATCGAACATAAATGTCTCCTCCGGAATCATGGAGTTATCAATGCAGCCATGACAAGGGCCACACAAGCCTATAGGGAAAATTCAAAGAGCCGTATTATCGCATAAATGACTGGCCGCGGACAGATTCTCGCCTTTTACCCAGCCAGACCAGCCTCAGTCAAGAGCCCTTTGTATTTCTGCTAAGACTGCTTTTCGATGGGAAAAATTCCCGAAACCAGAGTCCGGGTCAATTCATGCCTCATTAAAAATCAACCCGGCCTGGGCCGGGTTGATTGGTCACGATTGCAAAATCTGCCGCATCACGGTAAACGCCATTATGTATCAGGCCACGGACATGGCCTGTGGCGGTCTGTCCTCCTGCAAGCTGACTTGCTCGGCATCCCGTGGCAGTGGTACCACTTTCTCTCGGTGTACCCAGGTTTCAGGCAAGCTAATAACCTTGCCATGGCGGTGAATAACACGTTCGGCCACCAGCGCTTCATACCGGATTTTCACGCCCCAGACGGAGCGGCCAAAGCGATTTTTATACTCTCCAGGGCCTTCCAATTGGATATTCCTGGCCGAACCGGGGAAATAGATGCGTTTCGCGTACCAGCGCTTGCGGGAGGGTTTATAGTACACCAGCCACAAGACCTTACCCTGCTTGTATTTTACTTCTGTGGGAATATATTGACTGGCTTTTTGTTCTTCAGCTTCCAGCCGCTTTAGATAAGCCTCTGTACTTTCATCATCTTCCATGTCTTCTGCGCCCCAGCATTCAAAAGCCAGCGGCCAGCCATTAACTTCTGCCACCAGATTGGCCAGTTGCACAGTCCTGTCTTCTTCTGCATGCACCACTTCCACAATTTTTTTGTAAGCCTCGCCAAACCGGCAGGCAAAATCGGGCACATGAACCAATGCATGAGTCAAGTCGGATGCCCGCTTCAGTTTCAGCAGTTCCCCAGCATCATTCGCCACCACCATGGCCTTGCGGATATCACAATAGATATGCCGAATCTGGTCAAGCGCCTCAATGTCGGCTTTCAGATTGATAGTACTTTCCGTGACTGCCTGAATCACTTCCTCAGGCAAGTTGTTTAATTCGTTTTCGATATCAATTTTGCCTTCGCCCCAAGGATGATAGATTTTGTCCCACCCTTGTTTCCTGGCCACATAATTGGCCAATTGCACGGTAACCCGGTTTTCCTCGCAAGCCACCTCGCGCATGGAGTCAAGCTGGTGGCCAAAACGTTTTTTCCAAAAAGGTGAGTAAGTCAGGGTGCACAAGTAATCGCTGCGCTTTTTCAGGTCCGTGAGTTGATCGGGGCTGTCAACTGTTAGCATTTCATCCCGAATCAGGCAATTAATTCGCCGGCTGTCCTGAATATCATTCACTTTTCCGTACACTTGCGCCATGTCGTTTCTCCGTATCAGTTGGTTTCACAAAAACCTATGGGGACAGCGCCTGCAAATATCAAGACACTCCAGCACTCATGGTTTTTCCCTGAACAAAAACGAGGCTTTTTATTGATATGGGTCAAAATTCTGCCTTTGGGATACTGGTGGTAAGATAGCCCCATGCACTCACCTGGAAAAACGACCAACACCTCGCCTTCGAGACAGTTATCGGGCTGGCTTTACGGCGGTTGTCATTGCCAGGCGATCCTGTTTCGTTGTCGCCGTCAAGCCGATAATACACTCATCCGCTGTCATTGCAGCCTTTGTACGCCTGTGGCCTATTTGCACTGGCTGGTGCCCCATGAGGATTTTCAACTGCTCCGCGGGCGGGCCAATCTGGTGGAGTACCGCTTCAATACGCACAGTGCCGCACACTGGTTTTGCGCCACCTGCGGGGTTAAATCCTTTTATCAACCACGTTCTCACCCGGAGTGTTACAGCATTAATGCCCGCTGCCTGACCGAAAATCTGTGGCGACAATGGCCAATCCAGGACTTTAACGGTGCTCAATGGGAAGCACACATCCAGGAACTGAAATGAACCGTCTGGCAGCCAGTAAAACCCGTCTTGCGCCAACAGCCGAGAGTGAACGCCTGATTATCCGTCCCGCAGCACAAGCGCCTGCCTACTCGTATCACTGTATCGTCGAAGAAAAAGCCAGCGGCCAGGTCGTGCTGGAGCTGAACGGCAAACCCGGATACGCCGAAGGCCAAACCCCACTGTGTATTCAACCCCGGGTGGCCTATGTTCAGACTGGTGCTATGATGGAAGCCATCGCTCTCATCAATCAAGCAGAAAACCCTTCACCAGATTTAACTTCCCAAAACCGAGCCGGTTTTTTTCCATTGTCCAGACAGCAAGTTATCGCCGTGTGCCAGCAGCAACAATTACCAGCTGCGTGTGTGCCTGAACACGTCACGCATCCCGAAGCCTGCCGCCTGCGTTATGGCGGGCGCGACTGCTTTGGACGGCCATTTTATTTACACCCGGACGCCTTGACGGCCTGGCTGGCCATGCAGAAAGCCGCAGCCGGTGAAGGCGTGTTCCTAGCTGTGGTCTCTGCATTCCGCTCCTACGCCTATCAGGCCAGTCTGATCCGGAAAAAGCTGGCAGCCGGTCACAGCCTGGAACACATCTTGCAAGTCAACGCCATGCCCGGTTGCAGCGAGCATCACACCGGGCAGGCACTGGATCTGCACTGTCCGCACGAACCTGACGCGCCCGAAGTGCTTGAGACCACATTCGAAAACACCCGGGCATTTTCCTGGCTGCGGCAACATGCCGCTGATTTCGGTTTTTACCTCTCCTATCCCCGAAACAACACCGCCGGTTTCATATACGAGCCCTGGCACTGGCACTTTGACTTGAATAAAACATAAGCTAAGCACGCTTATTTCTGACATTCCCTTGAGCCATGACAAAAAACCACCCGCGAACCACACTTTATACCAGCCATGGCTGCCCTCATTGCCGACATGCAAAAATATTTCTCCAACAACAGCATGTACCCTTTCTGGAGCACAATATTCAGCGCTCACCCAAGGCCATGAAACAGTGGCAAAAACTGGGTGCCAAAACCGTTCAAAACCGTTCCCGTACTCACAATCGGCGACCATATCCTGTTTGGTTTTCAGCCACAGGTCTGGAAAAAAGCCTTAAGCCGCATATTCTCCTGAATTTGCGGTAAATAAACGGAATATCGCCTTGACAGGGGCAGCAGGTCAGGTAGCATTAGTTGTTTCTAATATAACGATAAATGCCACTGGCCGGGAGAATACTATGCAAAAAACGTCCATCACCCCTTTTCTTAAACCCAACACGCTACAACTGGCGATTCTTGCCGCTTTGGGACTGGCGTCTCCAGCCTTGCTGGCCCAGGAGACCGACCAGAAAAATCCGGATGAGAGCCCCGCTGCAAAACAGGAAGAGAAACAGGATTTGGGCACTGTCATGGTAACAGCCAGCCGCCGCAACAGCACCATTCAGGATATCCCCTACAACATCTCCGCCCTGCCGGGCGATGAACTGGAGACCCTGGGCATTCAGGACCTGACTGATGTGGTCAGACTGGTGCCCGGACTGCACATGGTGGACACCGGCCCACGAACAGGCAGCCAGTTGAATATTCGCGGACTAACCGTTAACGCGCTGGATAGTAACGATGGCGGCTCCACTGGTGGCACCGTAGCGATTTATCTGGATGAAACCCCGGTGGACATCGACTTGAAGATCTTTGACGTGGAACGGATTGAAGTCTTGCGAGGCCCCCAGGGCACCCTATACGGCGCCGGATCGCTTGGTGGCACCATTCGCTACATCACCAACAAGCCTCAACTGGGCGAGTTCACCACATCCATTGACACCCGCTTTTACGAAATCAAGGAAAGCAGTGGCCTGAGCAACCAGACCACACTGGTCAGCAATGTGCCCATGGGCGAGAAATTTGCCGTCCGGTTTGCCGGTCAGTATCTGGACGAAAAAGGCTTTGTCGACTATCCACTGGTACTGAACGAGCACAACCTGAGCCAGTTCTCCCCTGCCCAGGATGTGAATAACGAGTTGGCCAAAACGGTTCGCATTTCCGCCCTGTTTGATATTTCCGATGTGATTCAGCTTTATGCCTTCCACCACGTTCAGGATCAGTTTGTGGGTGGCCGCCAAGGCGTCAACCCGGGCTTTCACCCGCCAGCTGGCACCGTAAGCAGCCATTACACACCTGATAATTTTGTCACCGGCCCTTACGATTCTGCCTTGCGCTATCTGGAGCCCAATGACCGCAACACAAAAGTGTCCAGCCTGCAACTGGATTGGGACGTCAATTTTGCCGACTTGCGATTTGTGACCAGCCGCGCCGGTTACACCGAGCATGGCCAGCGGGATCAAACCGACTTGTTGCTGGATTTTGAATTTGGGTATGAGGATTATCCCCTGTTCCGCGCCTTCACCCGGGAGGATGTGGATTTTGAAAGCACCACCCATGAGTTACGCCTAGTCAGCAAGGAAACCGACCGCCTTACCTGGATAGCTGGTCTCTATTACAATCGCATCAATTCTGACAGCAGTTCCAAGGAATTCACACCCGGATTCGATGATTTCGCCGGTATTGATCCGGTGCCCGAGGATCTTGAGTATTACCAAATCGATAACATCACCGATACCGAAAAAGCCGCTTATGGCGAGCTTGGCTGGCAATGGACCGACGACTTCCAAACTACTGTTGGTTTCCGCTATTTCAAACAAGAGCAACAAAACCGTACCCGTATCGCCTTTCCATTGTATGACGCTCTGTTCTTCAATGACTACAATGTCAACTTTGGCGAATCCAACGGCAACACCACTGTGGACGACACCTTTTTCAAATTCAATGCCAGTTATTACGTCAATCCCGACGTGATGGTTTACTTTACCCGCTCGGAAGGCTTTCGCAAAGGTGGGGCCAATGCGGTTCCCGCTGGCGGACAAGTGGTGATTCAACCTGATGAGCTGTTTTACGGTCCAGATACCACAGTAAACTACGAGATTGGCACCCATTCCACCTTTGCAGAAGGCGCCATCACCCTCAACGCCGCTGTTTATCACATTAACTGGGACAACATCCAAGTCCAGGGCATCACCACTGAAGGCGCCATTCCCATTATTAAAAATGCGGATGAAGCCAAGGTTGACGGCATTGAACTGGAAGCCGCCTGGCTGGCTTTTAAGGACTTCAAGGCCACCGGCTCCCTGGCCTGGCAAAACTCCCGCCTCAGCAAGGACTCCCCTGCCCTGAACGGTTACAGTGGCGATCAAGTGCCCGGCGTGCCAAAGCTCCAGGCCACCGTCATGTTTGATTACACCCAGCATTTTGAAGACTTTGATGTCAACTATAACTGGCTTACCAGTTGGACCGACCCTGTGCTGACCAAAGTGGAAAGCGACCCGGATGCCCGCTGGCTAAAAGGCTACGCCTTGACAGATATCAGCATTGTTCTGGATGCGGGACAGTGGCAAACCCTGCTGTTTGTGGATAACGTCTTTGACAAATACGCAGTAACCGGCGTGCGTGACCCACGCGGTCCCAACGGGCAAGGCGGACTAAACTTTATCGTCAAACCCCGGACCATGGGCGTTGGCTTCCGCTACGAGTTCTGACACCCGCATTGTCCTCTCCACATAAAAAAGCCCGGCCCAGTGTCGGGTTTTTTGATGCCCGGTTCAGCGACACATGACTTTTTGCGGCCACTCACCATCTCCACCACACCTACTCCCGCCATTCCCACCTACTCTCCCCCGTCATTCCCGCCTACTCTCCCCCGTCATTCCCGCCTACTCTCTTGTCATTCCCGCGAAAGCGGGAATCCATGCCGCAAAAAAAGCAGGAACAACCCTCAAACACAGGACTTACCGGGGCAGGCACCGTTGGTGACACTTAATGAACCTGTAGTTATGTGTCTATTGGTTGTACTGTGCCTCGTGAGGGATGGATTCCGGGTCTCGCTCCGCTCGCCCGGAATGACGCAGGTGGGAGGCTTACCCGGAATGACGCAGGTGGGAGGCTTACCCGGAATAACAACCTACCTCATCATTCCCGTCATTCCCGCGAAAGCGGGAATCCATATTCACCGGCCATCCCGCCACTCCCGCCTACTCACCAGTCAATCCGCATCTCCCCTGCCACTCCTGCACACTCCCCATCATTCCCGCTTGCTCTCCGCCATTCCCAATCCATCCGTCATTCCCGCGAAAGCGGGAACCCGTGCGCCACCGCCCCGTTTATTCCCACCATGCCGGCAATAAGTCACAAGAAACAAAAACAACCTGGCTGGCACAATACGTATTCAAGTCTATGGTATCCTTGGGCGTTTATGATTGACGACTCACTCCCGATAACGACCACATGCCAACCAATGTTTACCTGATTGACGCCAGTATCTTTGTTTTTCGCAGTTATTATTCCCTTCCTGACCATTTCCGTGACACCAGTGGCGAAGTGGTCAACGCCGTTTATGGCTTCGCCGGATTTCTCAGCCGGCTGCTGGAACAAACCGACGCCACGCATGTGGCCGTGGTTTTTGATGATTCACTGGAAGGCTCATTCCGCAATGATATCTACCCTCCTTACAAGGCCAATCGCGAACCCGTTCCACCGGAATTAAAAGCCCAGTTCAGCCGCTGCCGGGCTCTGGCTGAAACCCTGGGTTTGGCCACGTTTTCCGATCCGGAATACGAAGCCGATGATCTGATTGGCACTCTGGCGGCTGTGCATCGACAAAACGGCTTTGCCACACATGTGGTCAGCGCCGACAAGGACCTGGCGCAATTGCTGGAAAACCCCTGTGACCGCTGGTGGGATTTTGGCAAATCACCGCCTTTGGACCCGGAAGCCATCGAAAAGAAATTTGGCGTCAAACCGCACCAGATCGCAGATTTTCTGGCTCTGACCGGCGATAGCGTCGACAATATCCCCGGTGTTCCAGGTATCGGCCCGAAAACAGCAGTGGCTTTATTGCAGCATTTCGGCGATCTGGATAGCATTTTACGTCGCAGCGATGAAATCGGCTGGCTCAGTTTCCGTGGCGCCAAAGCGTGCGAAAAGAAAATCAAACAACATGCCGAGGATGCCCGGCTGGCCCGGCAACTGACTGGTATTGTCTGCGATGCGCCGATGAAAACCACCCTCACCCAACGCCGCTCCCCTGATCCACAAGCCCTCAAAGACATGTTTACAACCCTGAACTTTGGCCCGTTGCTGAGGCGGAAATTGTTGAATTTGTGTTAAACTCTCCGTCGTTCAACATCCATGGATACACAGGTGCCCAATCCGAAAGTTCTGGTTATTGATGACGAAATCGATATTCTTGAATTGTTGAAAATCACCCTGTCACGCATGGGGCTCACTGTTTACACCGCAGAAAACCTGGGCTCGGCCAAGCTTGAACTGAGCAAAAACACCTTCAAGCTCTGTCTTACTGACATGAAACTGCCCGATGGCGACGGCCTGGAGCTGGTGGAGTATATCAACCGCGAATATCCCAATACGCCAGTGGCCATCATCACAGCCTTTGGCACCATTAACCACGCAGTTGAAGCCCTCAAAAAGGGCGCTTTTGACTTTGTCACCAAACCCCTGAGTATCGAAGTTCTACGCGCCTTGGTCATTAATGCGCTGAAACTTCCCGACCAGATAGCAACCGCTGATACCGACCATGAAAAAAACCGCCTGGTGGGCGATTCCAAAGCGGTACGCGCCCTCAATGCCCAGCTAAAGAAACTGGCCCGTAGCCAGGCGGCGGTTTTTCTTAATGGCGAAACCGGCACCGGTAAGGATTTGGTGGCCAGAATCATCCATGAAAACAGCACCCGCCGTCATCACCGGTTTGCGGCTTTGGATTTGGCCACCCTCGATCCTGAAGACATGGCCGAAGAAATTTTTGGCAGCCAACAGCAGGCCGGTTTGCTGGAAAAAGCCAATGGCGGCACCGTATTTATTGACAATATTCACTTACTGCCTGGCGACTTGCAGATTCAGCTTTTGCACGCCATTGGCCACCAAAAAATCATCCACCCAAAAACCCAGCAGGATTTGCACCTTGATGTGCGCTATATTACCGCTGCGGACAAACCCCTGGAAGAAGCCCTGGAAGACGGCAGTTTCCGCAAAGAGCTGTACTACCGCCTGAACGTTATCCCTTTGAACATACCACCCTTGCGGGAGCGCATCGAGGACATTCCTGACCTGGTTCGGCACCTGTTACGGGTGATTGGACGAGAATGGGGTAAACCGCCTTGCAAAATCAGCCCCGAAGCCTTGCAAAAGCTTCAGGAATGGGATTACCCCGGCAATATCCGGGAGTTACGCCAAATCCTTGAACGCGCCGTCACCTTGTGCGAGGGTGACTGCATTCGCCCCCAGGATCTATGCTTGGACGACGATCCACACACCGTGCCACCGGCCAGCATGCGGCGTAATCAAAGCCTGGAAGAATATATCGAAAACATCGAACGGGCCGAAATCACCAAAGCGCTGGAAAAAGCCAATGGCAACAAAACCCGCGCGGCTGAATTACTCGGCTTGAGCTTTCGGGCCTTGCGTTACCGCATCAAAAAACTGGGGCTGGACTAGCCCCACGCTACCCCAGCAACCCCATGGCTTCCAGCTTGAGAATAATGCGCTGAGCCGCTTCCCCCGGGCCACAATCCGTGGTATCAATCACCAGTTCGGGATTTTCCGGCGCCTCATACGGGTCGCTGATGCCGGTGAACTCTTTGATAACACCTGCCCGGGCCTTGGCATAAAGGCCCTTGCGGTCGCGCTGCTCACAAACCTCCAAAGGCGTGGCCACATACACTTCCAGAAAACCGCCATGTTGCTCAATCATGGCCCGAACTTCCCGCCGCGTTTGCCGGTAAGGCGCAATGGGCGCACAAATGGCGATGCCCCGGTTTTTGGTGATTTCACTGGCCACATAACCAATGCGGCGCACATTGATATCGCGATGTTCGCGGGAAAAACCCAGCTCGCTGGATAAATGTTTGCGCACCACATCACCATCCAGCAAGGTCACCGGGCGGTCATTCATTTCCAGCAAATTCACCATCAAGGCATTGGCAATGGTGGATTTACCCGACCCTGACAAGCCGGTAAAAAATACGGTAAAACCCTGGCGGTTTCTCGGCGGATAGCTTTTCCGTAACTGGGCCACCACCTCCGGGTAAGTGAACCACTCGGGAATTTCCAGCCCCAACTGTAACCGCCGCCGCAATTCCGTGCCCGAGAGGTTGAGTATCTGTTCATTGGGCTTTTTTTGTGAGACGGGAATGTATTGCGCCCGGTCCTGGGAATAGACCATCATTTCAAAGTCCACCATTTCGATTCCCAACTCCTGCTCATGCTGTTTCATCAGCTCCTGGGCCGCGTAAGGCCCATAAATGGGCTGGCCCTGACTGTCAGTGCCCGGACCGGCGTGATCCCGGCCCACAATCAGGTGCGAGCAGCCGTAATTCTTGCGGATAATCGCATGCCACATGGCCTCCCGCGGCCCGGCCATGCGCATGGCCAATGGCAACAACGACAGTGTGGTGGTGCGCTCGGGAAACTTGTCCAGAATGGCTTCATAGCATCGCACCCGGGTGTAATGATCGACATCACCCGGTTTGGTCATGCCCACCACAGGATGAATCAGCAAGTTGGCCTCCACCCGCTTGGCGGCCCGAAAAGTCAGTTCCTGATGCGCCCGGTGCATGGGGTTGCGGGTCTGGAAAGCCACAACCCGGTTCCACCCCAGGCGCTTGAATTTTTGCCGCAATTCAACCGGGGTGTGGCGGTGATGGCGAAAATCATAGTGCATGGGCAACTCAATGCCGCGAATGCGACCACCCACACACCAGTCACCAGCCCGGTTGAACAGGTAGTCAACCGCAGGATGAGCCGTATCCGTGGTGCCGAAAACCTGCCAGGCTTCATGCTTTTTGTCTGGCTGCCACAGGCTTTCCACATCCAGCAAGGCCAGCGCCACGCCTTCGGCATCACGCAACACCAGGGTATCACCAATCCGCAAGGCTTGTGCCGTATCCCTGTCCACATCCAGCGTCACGGGCATGGGCCATAACCGGCCATCAGGTAGACGCATGGAGTCAACCACCGATTCATAGCTGTCTTCGGTCAAAAAGCCCTGCAATGGCGAGAAAGCGCCATTCATCAACATTTCCAGGTCGCAGGTCTGGCGCGCGGTCAAATGCCAGTCCGGGCATGCCAGCGCTTCTGCCCGGCGTCGGTTTTTCTCGGCTTCTGTGGCGGGCAACAGGTTAATCAGGCGACCGCCATGTGGTGTGTTCAATGCCATTGGTTTGCTCTTTCAGGTAGTATAGGGAATGAAGCAATGACGTTTTCTGTTCCCAGAAAGGTCAATTACGCCCCAATAAGTCGCATTTCTGGCTGGGGCAATTGCGACAAGCTAACTTCTTTTTTTGTTGATCCCATATTTATTCAGCTTTTGAGCAATGGTGGTGTGAGACACACCCAAACGCGCAGCCAGTTTGCGGGTGGACTGGTGTTTGCTGTACCAGTGCTTGAGAAAATTCTTTTCAAACTCCTCCACTGCCGCGGGCAAGCTGATGTGATCAAAATCCACTGTCGGGGCCACCGGTTCGTCAAAACCAAAATCCGTCTCCTGAATCAGGTCATTTTTGGCCAGCAAGACGGCCTGATGCACGGCATTTTTTAATTGGCGGACATTGCCGGGCCAATAATAGGCCCGCAAGCGATTCAGGGCCGCCAAAGAAATTTTCAGTTCCGGTTTGCCCAATTGTTCACGAAACTGGCTTAGAAAATGCATGGCCAACGGTTCAATATCCTCGCGCCGTTGCCGCAAAGGCGGCACCTCCAGACGCAACACATCCAGGGCATAATGCAGCTCGGCACGGAAATCACCTCGCGCAGCCAGGATCTCGAGATTGGCCGTGGTGGTGGCCATCAGGCGCACCGGGGTATCCGGGTGCGTCAAGTGCTGATATATTTTTTCCTGCACCGGCAGGGAACAGCGATCAATGGACTTGAGCAACAGCGTGCCACCGGCTGCCAAATCCAACAGGCCGGGTGTACCCGCTGTGGCGCCAAAAATCCGGGTCAGTAACTGGCTATCGGGCGTGTTGGCGCAATCCAGCTCCACAAACAAGCGGTTTTTTCGCGGGCTGTCATGGTGACAAGCCCGCGCCAGCACCGATTTCCCCACCCCGCCTTCTCCGTGCACGAGCAACGGCGCATCAATGGACGCAATGCGCCTGGCCCGCTCCACGACCGCCTGCATGGCCGGAGCGGAAAACACCAATTGGTCAAAGTATTCCACATCTTCGCCCTGCATCAAATGTGAACGGGCCAACACCCTTTCAGGATGATGGAAAAGCAACAATGCGCCTACGGTTTTTTTCCTCGCGTCTTGCAAGGCGCGCACTTCAACCAGCATCTGACCGGCAATCGTTTTCACCTTGACCGGAATTTTCCCCGCCCCGGCGGCATCAACTTTGTCCTTCCAGTCCTCACTGGCGAATATTTCACCGATACGGCGCGGCATACGGCCATCGGCCGCAAAGACTTCCTGGGCCAGACGGTTGCGATATACCACCTGGCCTGTACTATTGATTCCCAGCACCGGATCAGGCATGGCATCCAGCAGGGAATTCAGCATTAAATTGCGTTCCTCTGCCGGCATAATCTCAACAGACTGCACCCACCTGACCCCGTCAATGGCCATCAATTCCGTGGCAATGGCTCGCTCGGTTTGGGTATCAACATTCCGTGTTTGTACATACATTTTACCCGGCTCGACTTCTACCCTGAGAATGTCGATGCCACGTTGTGCCAAGACATCCAGAATGGCTCTGGACATGCCGATGCGATTTTCAGTGGTAATGGCCAGTTGCATAAAACCCCTTCCAGGTGTTCATGAATGTTGACAATGCTTTATGCGCAATAACACGCCGTTTCTCAAAAAATAATGGCTAGTGTGTCAGGAAATCGTTACAGATGACGGCTTACTCTGACGGCATTATCTCATTACAATAGGCAAAGCGGAAGCATGAATAGAGCACCCATCTATCCGGAGCCTCCACCCGCACAGGAAACCTTATGAAAAAACACAGCCTCGCTTTTGAAACCCGCGCCATTCACCATGGTTACAATCCCCATCAGCACCACGGCGCACTGAACCCTCCTGTGCATTTCAGCGCAACCTATGCGTTTGAAACTGTGCAGCAAGGCGCCGCGGCCTTTGCCGGGGAGCAGCCACACTATATTTATTCCCGGCTGGGCACCCCCAGCCAAAGCATCCTGGAGCAACGCTTGGCCAATCTGGAAAGCGCGGAAGCGGCGCTGGCGTGCGCCTCCGGCATGGGCGCCATCACCAGCACACTCTGGTCTTTACTGGAGCCGGGCGATGAGATTATTGCCGATCACACCCTGTACGGGTGCACCTTCAGCTACCTGGAACATGGCCTGAAAAAATTCGGCATCGCGGTGCGCTACATCGATCTGCAAAATCCCCATGCGCTGGATCGAGCCATCAGTGACAAAACCGCCGTGGTCTATGCAGAAACACCGGCCAACCCCAACATGCGCCTGATCGACATCGCCGCCATCGCCGAAATCACGGCAAACAGGCAAGCCCGGCTGGTGATTGACAACACCTACTGCACCCCCTATCTGCAACGCCCGCTGGCGTTGGGCGCCGATGTCGTGGTGCATTCAGCCACTAAATATCTGGGCGGTCACGGCGATCTGATTGCCGGGTTTGTGGCCGCCGATACCGAAACGATAGAAAACATTCGTACCTACGGCCTGAAAGACATGACCGGCGCTGTGATTTCCGCCCTGGATATCCACCTGATCTTACGCGGCCTGAAAACCCTGCCGGTGCGTATGGACCGCCACTGCGACAATGCCCGCCGGATTGCCGAATTCCTGCACCAACACCCGAAGATCAAACGCGTTTACTACCCGGGGCTTGAAGACTTTCCCCAACATGAGCTGGCGCGCCGGCAAATGCGTGATACCGGCGGCATGCTGGCTTTTGAACTTAATGCCAACCGGGAACAAAGCGCCGCTTTTGTCAATGCCATGGAGCTCGTTTTGTGCGCTGTCAGCTTGGGCGATTGTGAAACGCTGATCCAGCACCCGGCATCCATGACCCATTCCACTTATACTGAAGAAGAGTTGGCACAGCATCTGATTTCGCCGAACTTGCTGCGGCTTTCCGCCGGCCTGGAAGCCATTGACGATATTCTTGCCGATATTGAACAGGCACTGGAGAAAGTTCCAGGTTAAACCCAGCGCCACAGACTTCTTGCTGATTGATACCGTCAACCGTACAAACCCGCAAAAAAGCAGACAGTGACGCCACATCCAGACCCCTGTGGTTATTATCCTGTAAACACGCTTGACTTCTTATGTGCCTTAGCGTATATTCATTTCAAGGTCGTTAGCATCTGTGCTATCAACCACCATTTAGCGGGTTAGTCGCATTCCCACACACACATCCCCACCGCCCACACAGCAGTGATCCCGCGATTAACCCGCTTTTTTCTCGCCACGCGCTTCATCTTTCAATTTGCCGACCATCTGCTGCAAGTTTTCCTTGCTGGCCTGTTCCGGCGGCACGGGCCGGCCAACCCGAAAACCGATGCGCGCCCACAGTTTTTTTGGCCGGCGTTTGAGCGGATTTTTCTCATAGCGGGAAAACAGGGAACCCCACAAATTATCCAGCGCCACGGGGATCACAGGCACCGGTGTTTCCGCAATAATGCGCTCAATACCACTGCGGAAGGGTTGTATTTGACCATCGGGCGTGAGCCGCCCTTCAGGGAAAATGCACACCAGATCACCTTCCGCTAAAGCCTGACGAATCTGCTCAAAAGCCTGTTCATACATGACGGGATCTTCTTTCTTGCCAGCAATGGGTATGGCCCGGGCAGACTTGAACAGCCAACGCGTCAGACGCGCATTAAAAATCTTGTGGTGCATGACAAAGCGCACTGGTCGACGGACATATCCACCAATGATGACCGGATCCACAAAGCTGATGTGGTTACACACCAGCACCGCCGGGCCTTCATCGGGAATATTCTCCAGCCCCTCGGCTTTGACACGATAAATCACCTGCACCAGCAACCAGGCCAGCAGCCGCATGACAAATTCCGGCACCACGGTAAAGATATACACACTCACCAGCACGTTTAAAATCGCTGTCACCAGAAAAAGCGTGGGAATATCCAGCCCCAGATAAGAAAGCATGACAATGGCCATCAATGCCGAAACCACCATAAAACCGGCATTGATAATGTTGTTACCGGCGATGATGCGTGATAAATGCTGTCGATCGCCCCGCTCCTGCACCAGGGCATACAGTGGCACAATAAACAATCCGCCGGAAACCCCGATAAACACCATATCCAGCAAGGCCCGCCAGGCCCCGGTGGCAGACAAAAACCCCCGTAAACCCAACATATGTGCAGGCGTGTGCTGCAACCATTGCTGTGAGGCAAAGTACAAATCCAGTCCAAACACGGTCATGCCAATGGCGCCCAATGGCACCAGACCGATTTCAACCCGATGACCGGACAATTTGTTGCACAACCAGGCGCCCAAGCCGATGCCAATGGAAAAAGCCGCCAGCAACAAAGTCACCACATGCTCATCGCCGTGCAAAATGTTTTTGCTGAAATTGGGCACCTGGGCCAAGAAAACAGCGCCGTAAAACCAGAACCAGGAAATACCCAATACGGCAAGAAACACCACACGGCTCCGTGTAAGGAACTTCAAATTCCGCACGGTTTCAGCCAACACATTGGGGTTCAGGCGAATCCCTGGATCGGCTGCCGGGGCAACGGGCACAAAGCGGGCTGAAACATACCCCAGCACGGCCACCAGCACCACCGCCACCATGACCGGCCAGGGCGAATCAAAAGCCACCAGCACGCCACCTGCAATGGTGCCAACAAGAATCGCCAAAAAAGTGCTGGACTCAATCCAGGCGTTACCGGTGACCAGTTCCTCGGGTTTCAGATGCTGAGGCAACAAACCATATTTAACCGGGCCAAACAGTGTCGACTGTGTGCCCATCAAAAACAATACCAGCAGCAATAAAGACACGTTCTGCCACCAGAAACCCAGCGCCGCCAACCCCATAATCAGGATTTCCATTAGCTTGATGCGCCGAATCAGCATGGCCTTTTCGTACTTGTCGGCCACCTGGCCGGCCAGAGCGGAAAACAGAAAAAAAGGCAGGATAAACAGGCCAAAAGCCAGATTGACAAGCAGGTTGCTATCACCCTCGCTGGCGCTTGTCACCACTTTATAGGCGATAAGAATCACCAACGCATTTTTGAATACATTGTCATTAAAAGCGCCCCAAAACTGGGTCAGAAAAAACGGCAGAAACCGGCGTTGACGTAACAGATGCGGGGAATTTTTGTCAGACATTCTTGAATAATCCGGGGTTTATCAGACTTGCACAATGCAGCCCAGTCTAGCAAAAGCCGCCAGCGCATTGGCCCGATTTTTGCAATTGCTCACAGTTCTGATTTGACCTGCCAGGTAACGATTGCTACTCTCAGGGTATCTTTTACCAAAAAAAGGAGAAAGCCATGGGATTTTTTGACTTTATTTCAGATGCCGGCGCGAAAATATTCGGCCAGGACGAAGAACCACAAAACGTCACCAAGCCAATCATCAAACACATCGAAGACAATGGCGTGGATACCAGTCAAATGAAAACCGCATTCAGCGCCGGAACCGTGGTGCTCAGCGGCTATGTCCCCACTCAGGAACAAAAAGAAAAAGCCGTCATCATCGCCGGCAATATCGCCGGCGTATCCGGCGTACAGGACAACCTGATTGTGGGCGCACCTGCGGTGGGCGAAAGTGAACAACCCGCCGCCGAACCCAGCACTGACGCGGCCAGCGGAGCTGGCGAATGGGAATCCAAAACCTACACCGTGCAGCCGGGCGACACCTTGTCCAAAATCGCCAAGGAAATGTACGGCGACGCCATGAAATACCCGGTTATCTTCGAGGCCAACCGCCCCATGCTGAAAGACCCCGACCATATTTATCCAGGGCAAGTGTTGCGTATTCCCAAAATCTGATCTTGACACGCCGGCTGGCCGGATACCAAACAGCCCACAAAGGCGGTGGTTTCACCGCCTTTGTTTTCTTGCTAATCACAATCGGCTCTCTGCTTGGCCATATTACTGCCACTGGGTTCGGCAATTATGACTCGCCGTGCCAGCCAAGCAAAACACACATCACTCCTCCCAACATGCCAGCACAAGAAGACACCGGGCCATTCCGCATCGCACGTGTGGAATGATACGAGCAAACTCATTCTTGCATGCCGTTATGTATGTCAGCTTGTCTTTTGAGCGCGGATTGTTAAGATAATGCGCTCTCGTTTGCCAAAAACGCCATGCCTAACACTGACACTGCAGGCAAAATCACCGCCATCCTGCGCCGAATGGAAGGCCAGAGCGGCTCGGCCATTGGCACCTTGTTCGAGGCTCTGTATCAGGAAATCCACGCCCTGGCAGTGCAGCAACTGCGGCGGCTGTCACCTGGAGAAACACTGACCCCGACTGTCCTGGTGCATGAGTGCTATTTGCGTCTGATTCAGCAACATGCCCATGAATTCAAGGATTCCCACCATATGCTGGCGCATCTGGCCACAGTCATGCGCTGCTACCTGGTGGACAATATCCGCCACCGAAAAAGTCGCAAAAAAGACCACCAGGTCGTCAGCGATGAGCGGCAACTGGTCGGCGACGAAGGCTTCAACCTGGACTTGCTGGATCTGGAACGAACCTTAAGTATGATGGAAAAAATTGATCCGTCACTCACCCGACTGATTGAAATGCGTTACTTCCTTGGTATGAAAGTGCGTGAAATTTCCGAGCTGACCGGCCACAGTGAGCGCCAGCTATATCGCCGCTGGAAAGAAGCCAGAACTCTGTTTATTGCCCTGAGTAACCAGGATACCAAAGACTGATTCCAACCACATCGACAAATGCAACAAAGGGGGGAATTGCATGAACCATGAAACACACTGGCAACGCGCTTTCGCGGCTTTCCGAAAGCTACAGTCCGACAAAAATGCAGACATGACCACTGTCATTGGCCAGGCACAACTCTCCGAAAAAGAAATCGCCATCCTGCATCGGCTACTGGAAGCCGAAAGACAACAAACCGAAATACTGGATGAAGCCTTTGCCCACAGCCAATGGCGCGCCGACCAGGCCCTGCTCAAAAACCGCGAAGGCGAACAGCTGGGTGAATATCAACTGCTGAAACTTATCGGCTCAGGCGGCATGTCCGCAGTGTACCTGGCCCGGCGCACAGACACCGATATCCAAAAGCAAGTGGCTCTTAAGGTACTGCTCTTTCCCTCCCTGTCCAAGGATGTCGTGGCCCTGTTTTTGCAAGAGCAGCGCCTGCTATCCACCCTGCATCACCCGCACATTGTCTCCATGCTGCATGGCGGCACAGCCACAGACGGCACCCCCTATCTGGTCATGGAATATGTGCCCGAAGCCCGGGATATCGCGCAGTGGATGCAAGAAACCCAGCCAAACCAGCAACAAGTCGTTGATAAACTGCGCCAATTGCTGGAAGCGCTCGATCACGCCCATAGTCACCTTGTGGTTCACAGCGATATCAAACCGGGCAATGTACTGATCGACGCCCAGGACAATGTCAAACTGGTGGATTTCGGCATCTCCACATTTTTACAGCGGCAGCAACGCCAGCAACCACAAGCACTCTCTCCGGCCTATGCCTCGCCTGAACAAATTGCCGGGGAACAAATCACGATCGCCTCGGATATCTATTCCGCCGGGTTGATGTTATGCCATCTGCTGTGTGGAGAGCTCATGGCAACAACACCACAAAACGGACACCGCCATCAACCTGCCATAGAACAGGCCTTGAAAAAAGCCGTTGCCGAAAAGCGGCTGGATAATGACCTGAAAAACATCATTCAAAAAGCCACCCACCCCGAGCCTGAAAACCGCTATCCCAATGCCCGCGCCTTCGCCCAGGATCTGGATCGCTGGCGCAATGTTCAACCGGTGACAGCCAGCGGCCATCAATGGCATTACCGGTTAAAAAAGTTTATTCAACGCCGCACCGCTTTCAGCGTGGTGCTGGCTTTGCTGGCCGGCGCCATTGTCACGGGTTTTATCCTTATCAATCAGCAAAGGCAAAAAGCCCTGCTGGAAGCGGAAAAAGCCCGACAAGTCACCCAGTTCATGCTGGATGCCTTTGCCGTCATCGACCCGGATCAGGCCAAAGGCCTGACATTTACAGCCGGCGATATTCTTGACAATGCAAAAATCGCCATGCAAGCCCGGGATTTTGACCAGCCCGCCATCAAACAGGCCCTGACAGCGGCCGTGGCCGCTGCTGAAAACAACCTGGGACGCTACCAGCGCAGCCAGCGCACGCTGGAGCCCATGCTACAGTCGGGCCACCTCGACGGAGACATCATTCGCACCGCTGTGGACAATTACCTGCACCTCAATCAACCCCAAAAAGCCCGGCAACTCCTGCAAGAATCTTCCACACTGCCAGCACATCAGCATGCACTGTTAATGGCCGCCATCGTCAGCCAGACTGACGCCTTCGATGAAGCGCTCAACTGGCTGGATAAGGCCCAGGGGCTTAGCGCCAACCTGCCACAATCAACCCGTGTGCAAACCCGTATCGCCCGCCTTCGCGGTGATGTGCTGTTCAACCGGGGTGATAATCCGGCAGCACTGGCAGCCTACCAGAAAGCGCGGGCGCTGCACCGGGAGCTGGGCACCGAAAACAGCAGCGAAGCCATCAGTGCACAAGCCAAAATCGCCACAATATATAACGATGCAGGTGATTTTGATCGCGCCTACCCCATGCTGACCGACATTTTGCAGCGTCAGGAAAAACATTTTGGCCCCAACCATCCCGCATTGATTCCGGTACTGTTACAACTGGCTGGAAACCGTCAGTTCAAACAGGACTTTTCCGTCGCCCAACAATATGCGCAACGAGCCTTGCAACTGGCCACCAGCGCCCTTGGGCCGGACAATGTTCTCACCGGCCGGGCCTTGAATATGGCCGGAATTCTCGCCTTTCGCCAGGGTAATATCGACAAGGCCATTGATAATCTGCGACAGGCGGCGGACATTTATCAACAACGGCTGGGGTTGAATCATCGCGAAAGCGGCGAGGTCATCACCACCCTGGCCAATTTGTTGCTGGTCCGCGGCCAGACAGCCGAAGCTATCGAGCGCATCCGGCCCGTGGCGGAATTTCAACGGCAAAAACTGGGCCCGGCCCACAAAGCCACACTGTATAGCCAGCTGACACTTGCAAAAGCACTGGTGGCCGACGGTCAGCACCAACCCGCCGCTGAACTGGCCGCAAGCGCCCTGGAGCAGGCGCGCACCAGCCTGGGTGAAGCGCACCCCATGGCAACCGGCCTGCAACTGGCCTACGCCGATGCCCTGGCCGGCCTCAACCGCCATGCCGAAGCCATCCAGCATTATCAGGCGGCGTTGGCTAGCCCCTTCTTGCAGCAACAAAAAAACCGCCAGCCCTTGATTCTTGCCAGGCTGGCTCACAGCCAATATGCTTTGGGGCAAATTGCGGACGCGCATGCCAGTGCCCAACAGGCCACCGCATTGGCAGAGGAAGTTTATGGCGCCGACCACCCGCAAACCCGGGCCATCAAATCTCAATTGGCCACTCTGGACAAAGACACCCAAAAAGGCTCATCCCAATAACAATAACTCCGTATTATTTGCCTAAAAATCCCACCATGAAAATTCACCAGGCAAACAAAAAAGGCGGCCTGAAGGCCGCCTTGGCTGAGAGCGAAGCAACAGTCTAATGGTCAAAGTCATCCTTGTATATGCGGTCCTGACACTCAAAAGCCTGCTTGGGGTCCACCATCACAAAAAAGCCGGTGCCACCGGACAAGAAATTCCACGGCTGAATCGCACTGCCGTCTTCATTGGTAATGCCAATCAAGCCGGCACCGAAAGCCACATCCAGCACCTGATTGGCCGGATTGGCCCCCAAACCATTACCAAACAGACCGCGCAAAGCCACTTGTTGTATTACCGGGGTCGTGCAGTTAAAGACTACCTGCGGGTGCTTGACCAAAACGGAACCTAAAAACATCGGCGCATTGTCGCCGCCTGGATACGCAAGAAACACATTCTGGCTGGGTTGCTGGTAATACACCATGTAGGCGGCATTGGCTGGTAAGTTGCTGCCATCCACATGATAAATACGCCAACTGGTGCCGTCATAATAAACTTCCAGGTTGACCGGGTCGCGCACCGCCGCACTCGTTCCGCTTTTATAAACATGCCGGACAAACACCGCCAGATTGCGCTGGGTCAAGCCCGTATCCAGCGATGCCGCCGGCGTTGCCCCCACCTGGACTTCTTGTATCCCCCGAAAACCATTATTACCGGAACCGCCGCGGTCACCTGTTGGATAA
Organism: Lysobacterales bacterium; assembly: GCA_026982315.1. GTDB lineage: Bacteria > Pseudomonadota > Gammaproteobacteria > Xanthomonadales > Marinicellaceae > S144-45. The sequence continues at coordinate 40,598 of JALSHI010000031.1, read as the reverse complement.
AACACGCTGTACACCAGTCCCGCAGGCATGTTGATGCTGGAGTTTTCGTTGTACAACGTCCAACGTCCCACAGAACTCCTATACCACCATCCAATGGCCTCATCATGCGGTTGTCCTGGTGTGTCCTCATAAGACCAAATATGACTGAAAAAACCACTGGCATCGGCATCCGCGTTCATGATGCTGTCGTATATGTTGCTGTAATTATTAATCCTGTTGCTATCACTGGTTTCATGCGCAATAAAGCGATCACCCCACTCATAAGCGCCTGCATCCGCTTCCGCGCTGGCGCTGTCATCCCCGTCGATCACACGCCGAAAACCATCCGCATCCACATGGGAAATGGCCAGAAAATCCGGCACCGGATTGCCAAACAGAGCCAACTGCGTGAAACCAAAGGCCAAATCCGCATTGCCACCGGAGTCAATGGCCGGCGAGTCTGGGCGCAGGGCGTAACGCGCCGGTGCGGCCACATACATGGGATCCACCCCCGGCTGATCATCGGCCTCCAGTGTATAGTTGCCCAGGGTCACACCAGGGCCAATTATGTTGCCACCACCAGCCACGACGATGGTGGTGAGCAATCCAGAGTTCAGCAAGAAAGTGTCACCTGAAGGCACTTCGGTAAAAATATTGTTATACAGGTAAAGGTCGTTATTACCTGTCGAAGCCGTGGTGTGATCCGCAAAGTTCAACAAATCCCAGTTACCGTCAAAAGTGTTGTAGTTAAAATAGATGGTCACATCATTCAAGACGGCCCCTGTGCTGCCATTGTCATCCAGGTTAGAATCAATTAACTGACCGCCATTGGATGGCAAAGAGCCATCAGCCAGCCGGTCAGAAAACAGATTGTAAAAGGCGTAAAAACGCAAGTTGCCATAGTCTGTAACAAACGTTCCGTTTTCACTGACAAACCGCACATTACGCGGGCCGCGAAATTCGTTTTGCGCCAGAATGATATCCTGGTTCGCCCGGGCGAGTTGCAGTTCCAAGCCAGCCAGATCCAATGATTCGGTTTGCACACGGTTTTCCGTAAAGGCCAAATCCATATTTGCCGTCGATGGGGTCAGCCCCACGCAATCAACCCTAACCAGCCCACCTAAAGCACTGGTGTTACTGGATGAAACCTGATTGTTGCGGACTCGAATTTGAACCGTGCCCGGGCCGTTGCTGCTTGCATTACAGCCGGTTCGAATCACATCGGATATGCCTGAGGACATCTCAAAGACATTATTTTCAATCGTGATCCCAACCGTATCCCCCGCGTTCACGGTGCCGTCATGACGAATGTCCACAGTGCTGTTTACAAAGTGAAAGCCCCGGACCGACGCCCCGGAGGCCCCTAGCGCCTTCCACCGCCAGGTGCTGTTAACAATCTCCGGGCGGGCCAAAAGGCCACTTTCTGCCACAATCGAACCTGGGCGTGTTGTTGCAATCACAGTCTGGTTGGTGTAAGTGCCGCTTTTGACGGTAATGAAAAAGGGACCGGTGCCGCCGTTGTCCGAGTCAACACACTGTTGCAACGTCATCCCCGGACAGTCATCCGGAAAAATCTTGGCCGCCTGAGCCGTGCCAATCGCCGCCAGCGCCAGGGCAGCAGCCCCGTATCCAATCCATTTGCTTGCTTTCATTATCCCCTCCTAAAAGGTTTACGTTCTGCGGCCTGTGCCGCCTTCACCCCCTTAATCGAAAAAAAGCCCCAAAACCTGCCAAAAAAGACAAAAAAATGAGCACACACAGCACGCAAGGCGCAAAACTGTGAAAAATCTCTCACTTCCGCCTTAGATAAAAGCACTTGAACGGGAACAGGATGCCTGAGCAGATGGCTCTCAGGAGGGCACCGGCGCCTGGCGCTTTTGATGCTGGTGCAGCGCCCAGGCCACATGCTCGCGCACCAAAGGTGAAGGGTCATCGAGCCGGCTTTCCAGGGCGGCGATCACAGCCGGGGCGGTGGGCGCATTCCCCAGGGCCACGGCGATATTGCGTAACCACGCCACATGGCCGATACGGCGAATGGCCGAACCGGCGGTTTTTTGCAGAAAAGTGGCTTCGTCCCAGGCAAACAGCGCCACCAGGTCCGGCGCATCCAGCCGGTGTCGGGGCAGAAAGTCCTTTTCCCGGGTGTTTCCGGCAAATTTGTTCCAGGGACAAACCATTTGGCAATCGTCGCAGCCATAGATGCGGTTGCCCATTGGCCGGCGGAATCCCTCAGGGATAACGCCTTTGTTTTCGATGGTCAGATAAGAGATGCAACGGCGCGCATCCACCTGAAAAGGCGCCACAATGGCCTGTGTGGGGCAGGCAGTCAGGCATTTCCGGCAACTGCCGCAATGAAATCCGGGGCGCTCATCCACAGGCAGCGGCACATCGGTAAACAGCTCACCCAGGAAGAACCAACTGCCGGCCCTGGCGTTAATCAGGTTCGTGTGCTTGCCAATCCAGCCCAAACCGGCTTTTTCCGCCAGGGCCTTTTCCAGCACCGGCGCCGAATCCACAAAAGCGCGGTAACCGAAAGGGCCAATGTCAGCCTGGATTTTTTCGGCCAGTTTTTGCAAGCGGCGACGCATGAGTTTGTGATAATCGCGCCCCAGGGCATAACGCGACACCGCGCCTTTGAGGGGTTGTTTGAGAATATCAGCATAGGGCGTGACCGCCTCGCTGGCGTAATCCATACGCACCGAGATCACCCGCACGGTGCCGGGCACCAATTCGGCAGGACGGGCGCGCTTCATGCCATGCCGCTGCATATAGGCCATATCGCCATGGAACCCCTTGCGCAGCCATTCACGCAGGCGCGGCTCGTGTTCACGCAAGTCGATATCGGCGATACCCACTTGCTGAAAGCCTAATTCCATGCCCCACTGACGGATTTTTTCTGCGAGCTGACGCAAATCGCGGGAAGAAAATCCGGCTTTCGTTTTTTTTTCAGCTTCAGGCGGGGACACGGTTAGAATAGCCACTCACATCTGGGAATCAGCGATTTTATCACGATGCAACCACTGTACAGTCAAGCCCAAACCCGCCAGCTGGATCAACTGGCCGCCAAGGCACTGGAGATTAGCGACTTTGAGCTCATGCAAAAAGCCGGTCAAACCGCCGCACAAACCCTGCACGATCTGGCTGGGAATGACCAAAAAACCGAACCGCCCCGGCTTCTGGTGATAACCGGCGCCGGCAACAACGCCGGCGATGGTTATGTGCTGGCGCTGGCCTGTCACCTGGCAGGCTGGCCTGTGGCCGTGTGGCCGCAATCCCCGGCGGAAAAACTCAGCCCATCGGCACACAAGGCTTTCGAACAATTCAAACAGGCCGAAGGCCGTCTGTTGCCCGTGGGCGATGACGGCCGGGCCGACGCCGAAAACTGGCAGGCCCAGTGGCTGGTAGACGCCCTGCTGGGCACCGGCATTAACCGCCCGGTCAGTGGTCGTTATGCTGAAGCCATCGACTGGATCAACCGCCAATCACAGCCCGTTTTTAGCCTGGATTTGCCCAGCGGACTGGACGCGGACACCGGTTGCCCGCAAGGTGCCGCCGTGCGCGCCAATCACACCATCACTTTTATCGCCCTGAAGCCAGGGCTGTTCACTGCCGATGGACCGGACTATTGCGGCGAACTCTTTTACAGCGATCTGGATGTTTCCATGGACGTCCTGCACCGCGTACCGCCGACCGCCTGGTTGCTGGAACAAGAAGACATTCATCAGCCTGCCTTGCACCGTCCACACAATTCCCACAAGGGCCAATTTGGACATGTGGTGGTGATTGGTGGCGACCGGTCCATGCTGGGGGCCGCCCTGTTAAGCGCCACTGCCGCCTTGCGCAGCGGCAGCGGCAAGGTCAGCCTGGTCTCACACTCACCCCAACGCAATACCGTTGCCCTGTACCGGCCAGAGATCATCAGTGTCGAACCTGCCCGCATTAACACTGTGTGCGCCAGCGCCGATGTGTTGGCCATTGGCCCGGGGCTCGGCCAGGACGATCGGGCAAAAAGCCTTTTCCGCCAATCTCTGGCACTGGCGCACAAACATACCACAAACTGTGTGCTGGATGCCGATGCCCTGAATCTGCTGGCAACTGAATCTCGGCGCCCCAGCCTGCCAACCAACAGCATTCTGACACCACACCCCAAAGAGGCGGCTCGCTTGTTGCGGCGTGACGTCACAGCCATTCAGGCCGACCGCCTGCGCGCCGCGGAAGCACTGGCCAACAAATACCAGTGCAGTGTGGTGCTCAAAGGCAGCGGCAGCATCATTGCGGCTAAAAACAAAACGCCCGTCATCTGCCCTTTTGGCACACCCGGCATGGCCACTGCCGGCATGGGCGACGTGCTCACCGGCATTATCGCCGCTTTGCTGGGACAAGGGCTGGAGCCATTCCAGGCCACTGTCACCGGCGTCCTGGCCCATGCGCTGGCAGCGGAAATCGCCGACAAGGGCCATGGGCTGCTGGCCAGCGACGTTATTGAGCAACTTCCCGGGCTATGGCCATGAACAGCACCGCTAACACCTCCTCACTTCTGGCCACTTATGAAACCACCACCCTGGAACAGCTACGCCATCTGGCCACCCACATCGCCAGCGCCATACCCGCTTCGACATGGATTTATCTGCACGGCGACCTGGGTACAGGAAAAACCACTTTCGCACAGTTTTTTATCCACGCCATGGGTTTTCAGGGCCGGGTCAAAAGCCCCACTTATTCGTTGGTGGAGCATTACCACACACCCCACGGGCCGGTGATGCATATGGACTTGTACCGGCTGACTGACCCTGAGGAGCTCTATTTCCTGGGCCTGGATGACTGGCTACAGGAAGACAAGCCTGTGGCTCTGGTGGAGTGGCCCGAAAACGGTCAGGGGCTGTTGCCTCCGGCGGATCTGGCGCTGCATTTTTCCATACAGGGCCAAAAGCGCAGCGTCACAGTTCACGGCAAACATAAAGTATTCAGCTTAAGTTAATGTTTTTTATGGAAATATTGCCATAAACCAGCTTTCGTATTACACTGTTTTACGCTTACCGACAAACAACAGGCCATGACAACGCATTTCATATCCGGGTTTTTTCTTGCATTGAGCTGGGCTCTGGCCATGGGACTAACGCCGTCCGTGTGGGCCGGCAAAGCCGATTCTGACGCCCGAATAAACGGCTTGCGCGTATGGAGCGGACCGGATCACACCCGCGCCGTTTTCGATTTGAGCGCCCCGGTAGAGTACCGCCTGTTTCGGCTCGACAACCCGCCCCGGGTCGTACTGGACTTGAACAATACCCGCTTGCAAACCCGCTTGCAGGTCAATAACAACGCTGATATCCGGAGCATCCGCCACGGCCGGCAGGGAAAACACAATTTACGGTTGGTTTTTGACCTGAAAAAGAACCAGCGCGCCCGCAGCTTTCTGTTGCCGCCCAATGAAAAATATGGCCACCGGCTGGTCGTGGATTTGAGTGATGTAAAAAGCACACAAAAAGTCAAAAAAAGCGCCCAAACCACGCACGACAAGCACCGGGATGTTGTCATAGCTGTTGATGCCGGTCATGGTGGCGAAGACCCCGGCGCTACCGGCGCCAGTGGCACCCGGGAAAAACACATTACGCTGGCCATTGCCCGCCAGCTGGCCCGCGCCATTAACGCCGAGCCTGGCATGAAAGCCATACTGATTCGCGATGGCGATTATTATGTGGGTTTGCGCAAGCGCTTTGAAAAGGCCCGAAAGCACCAGGCCGATCTGTTTGTTTCCATCCACGCGGATGCCTTTTACGACCCGAAAGTCCATGGCATGAGTGTGTATGTACTGTCGCAAAAAGGCGCCTCTTCCGAAGCCGCCAAGTGGCTGGCGCGGTCTGAAAACAAATCGGACCTGATTGGCGGGGTTAAGCTCGACGACAAAGACGCCTTGTTGGCCCGCGTCTTGCTGGATTTAAGCCAAAATGCCGCCATGGAGGCCAGCCAAAAAGTGGCCAAGGAAGTATTAACGGCCTTGTCAAAAATCGAAAAACCCCACAAGAAGCATGTGGAAAAGGCGAATTTTGCAGTCTTGAAGTCGCCGGATGTACCTTCGATTCTGGTGGAGACCGCTTTTATCAGCAACCCCCAGGAAGAAAAACGCCTGAAAAACCACCGTTTCCGCCAGCAAGTGGCCACAGCCATTCTTGACGGCATCAGAAACTACTTCTACCAGGCACCGCCACCAGATACCTGGATCGCTAACCGCGTCAAGGCCAGCAAAGACCAGCCGGGGCGGCATATCGTAGCCCGTGGCGAAACCTTAAGCGGCATCGCCCAAAAGTACCGTCTGGATGTGCATTCCCTGCGTAAAGCCAACAAAAAGAAAAACGATCATATCCGTTCCGGCGAAGTGCTGGTGATTCCCACCGGTTGATTGCTTTTTATTTCCGCATCCTTTAGGCTTTCGGCTTTGTGAATTGACTCGCCTGTCAACAAGGGCGAATACGCTTGTTTTTGTCACAACCCCTTGCCCAAGCGCCTGAATGCTTTTTACCAGCCTGCATTTTTTTATTTTCTTTGTTCTGGTTGTTGTCTTCAGCGCCATTTTGCGCCGCCACGCGCCCCGTGCGGAGATTCTTTTTCTGGTCATCGCCAGCGCCTATTTTTATGGCCAGTGGAGCTGGAAATACCTGATTCTGATTTACATCACCATCCTTACAGACTTTTTCCTGGGCCTGAAATGCGCCGCCACTACGACGCACCCGCGGCGGTTTCTTTTTTTGAGCCTGCTGGTCAACCTGGGCATTCTGGTGTTTTTCAAATACGCCAATTTCCTGATTGAAAGCGGTAACCAGCTATTGCAATTGGCCAACTCGGACATCCATTTCACGACCCTGGATTTCTTGTTGCCGGTGGGCATTTCCTTTTATACCTTCCAGAGCCTGAGCTATACCATTGACATCTGCCGGGGGCAGCTTGCTCCGCGGCGCAAGCTCCTGGATTACGCCCTGTTTGTATCATTCTTTCCCCAACTGGTGGCCGGCCCGATTGTGCGCGCCAAAGAGTTCTTTGGCCAACTGGACGGCCAACGGCAATTCACGTTTTCCATGGCCCAGTCCGGGTTGTTACTGATGCTGATCGGCCTGGTCAAAAAAACGGTATTTGCCGACAATCTGGCTCTGGTGGCCGACCCTGTCTTTGACGCGCCGGCTCAGTATGGCAGTTTGGCCACACTGCTGGCCATGTATGCCTTCGCTTTTCAAATATATTTTGATTTTTCCGGTTATACCGACATTGCCATTGGCGCAGCCAGGTTTCTTGGGTTCCGTTTCCCCAAAAACTTTGATCATCCCTATACTGCCTTGTCCATTCAGGATTTCTGGCGCCGCTGGCATATTACCCTGTCCCGCTGGCTGCGGGATTATCTGTATATCAGCCTGGGCGGCAATCGCCATGGACCCTGGAAAACCGCGCGCAATTTGTTTTTGACCATGTTTCTTGGCGGATTGTGGCATGGCGCCAGCTGGAATTTCGCCATCTGGGGCAGTCTGCACGGCTTGTACCTGGCGGCCGAAAAACTCTTACGCATTCCCCTAAGGAGCGGTCCGACTCTAGAGCAGAAACTGCACCGGACGCGCCTGGGCCGGGGTTTCCGGTGGCTGTTGACATTCAATCTGGTGTGTCTGGCCTGGATATTTTTTCGTGCCAGCAGTTTCGACGATAGTCTGTTGATGCTCTCCCGTCTGATGCACTGGGAAAGCCAAGCAGTCACCCCGGCACAATGGCTCACCATGGCCGCCTTATCCGGTTTTCTGGCGCTGCACTGGCTGGGCGCCCGCTACCAATGGACCGCCCGCAGTGACCGTATGGGCACCACTGAATATGTGATCCTGTCCGTGGCGCTGGTTGTGCTTTTGGCAGGTTTTTCTGTGCGTGAGTCCAGCGCCTTTATCTACTTCCAGTTCTGATTATGTTTGCCTTTTTCCTGCACAAGAAATTCTGGTTGACCATTGTCATTCTGCTGTTTTTGACCGTTGTGCTGGAAGTGGCCCTGCGTCTGGGCGTCTGGAATCACTGGATGCACCCGCGCTCTTTTGTCAAGAATGCCGTCAACCGGGTGGCGGCCTTTGAGTCCGAAGGGCTGGAAAACTTTCACTGGATCAGCGTTGGCAGTTCCAGCTTTGACTGGGCGCTCAATCACGCCCTGGTCCGCCAGGCCATGGCCCGACATGGCTTGGGTTATGGCCGCTTCGGGTTTGAAAGCGGCGCATTCATGAGTATTCAAACCAGTAGCGACTGGGCCATGGAGCACTTGCCCAATTTACAGGGAATCATTCTCGGCATGCCTGTTCGGGAATTTGGCAACTTCAATGACCCCACCAAGGCATTCAAGGTCAGCTGGCCTTTTCTGGACAATATGGACGCTCAACGTTACCACTATTTCAGGGATATTCATCGCCCCTTTGTCTGGCCATTCCGAATGGCCATCGGCATGTATGGAGCGGATATCCTGGATTTTCTGCATCACCCTATCACTCGAATTTCCCTGAAAAACTCCTTTTCACTCTGGCGCCCTGAGCCTCCTCTGCTGTATAACCGCAACATGCGAAGAAACCTGTGCTCCCTGGATTTACAGAATTTACAAGCCTGCGTGGCCACGGCCAAACGCCTGAAAAAGCAGCAAAAGCACAGAAAACTGAAAGGGCACGAACGCTTTGTGACCCGGGTCTGCGGTACGCCGCAGGCCCAACGACGGGCCAAAAACAACCGCCCCATAGCAAAACTCAACACCGAGGAGCAGAAGCAACTGGAAAACAACTGGATAACATTCTTCCAGAGTGTGCTGGATCGCAATAAAAAGCTGGTTCTGGTTTTGTTGCCCGAACACAGCCTGATGAACTACGCGGTCAAGAATCCGTCCGCTGACGCCATCGCCCGGGTTGTCATCGAGCGCTTCAAGGACGACCCGCGTTTCCATCTGGTTGACTTGCGCACGCTGTTTACCAGGCAGACGCGCTTTCAGGAATGTCAACTGTACAATGACCCGCTACATTTCAACAATAACGGCAAGGCCATACTGACTCAGGCCCTGATTAGCGCATTGGATCACTTCATCGATGAATAAAACCAAATAGTCTGGAAGCCAGGCCATCTGCCGGTATAATCAGCACACATCAAAAAAATATTGACAATATGCCCAAGCAACTCTCTGTTTATCACACCCGCGGTTTAGGGGTGTTTTTGCTGGTCGCTGTCGCTATCTGGCTCAGTGGCTGTCACCAAAACGACCCTGCTCAGGACAAGGTCATCCAGACGGCATCTACCGTGGACGCCAATGGCTTCAAGACTTACAAGCACTCCATGGACGGCACCCCCACCACTCTGGATCCTGCACAAGCGGCCACGGTATACACCAACACCACCATTCTGAATATTTTCGACACACTGTACAGCTACAAATACCTCAAGCGGCCCTATGAGCTCAAACCCAATCTGGCCGTGGCCATGCCGGAAGTCAGTGACGACGGCCTGACCTACACCATCCGCATCAAAAAAGGCGTGCATTTCCATGACAGCCCGGCTTTCCCTGATGGCAAGGGACGGGAAGTCACTGCCGAAGACTTTGTGTATTCCATCAAACGCCACTTTGACCCCAAAACCCGCTCCCAGGGCGCTTGGTTATGGAGTGGAAAAATTGTCGGCCTGGATGCCTGGAAAAAAGCCGGTTCTGATTACAGCCAGCCGGTGGAAGGGCTGAAAGCACTGGATCGCTATACCATCCAGATCACACTGAAAAAGCCCTATCCGCAACTGATTTATTCCCTGGCCATGGGCTTTTCCGCCATCGTCCCCAAGGAAGCGGTGGATTACTTTGGCAAGGAATTTTCCATCCATCCGGTGGGCTCGGGGCCATTTATCCTCAAATCATTCGATACCAGCCGCGCCATTCTGGACAAAAACCCCAATTTTCGCCAGGAACCCTTTGATATCTATGCCGAAGGCTATGACGAGGCCAAGCACGGCTTTACCGGCATCAAGGCGCTTAACGGCAAAAGCCCGCCTTTTGTGGATCGCATTATCATTAACTATATCCACGAAACCGCCGCCCGCTGGAACTCCTTTACCAAGGGCAATGAAATCCAGTACACCTCCGTGCCCAAGGAGCAGCAAAACAGTGTTATCGCCAGCACCGACCCGCTGAAACTACAACCATGGATCGAAAAAAACTTTCACCACCTGTTTGGCATGGAGGCCGGCTTTGTCTATTCCGGCTTCAACATGGCTGACCCCACTTTCGGCTACAGCGACGACTTAACCCGCAATGCCATGAACAAAGCTCTGCGCTGCGCCATTCGCAAAGCCTATAACTGGGACCAGCGCAACAAGGCTTTTTACTTTGGTCTGGGCACGGTATTCCCGGGTGTGATTACCCCGGCGGTGCCTGAATTTGACCCTGATATGGATAAAGAGTCCATTACCCTGGATATTGAAGGGGCAAAAAAACTGCTGGCTGACGCCGGCTGGAATGCCGATAATCTGCCAGTGCTGGAATACCATTCGACCGGCGGCATTACCTACCGCCAGTTTTTTGAGCAATTTCGCGGCTTTTTGAAAAAAATCGGCTACCCGGTGGAAAAAATCAAGTTTGCCCCTTACCCCACATTCGGGGAATTCAACAAAGCCCTCAAAAATCGGGAAACACCCTATTTCTCACTCGGTTGGGGGCTGGATTATCCTGACGCGGAAAACACCCTGCAACTGTTTTATGGCCCCAATGAGTCACCCGGTTCCAATAACTTCAATTACAAGAACCCTGAATTTGACGCCCTGTTTGAACAGGCCCGCATTATGCAACCGGGGTCTGAGCGCACAAAAATCTATCGACAACTTAACCAGATGGTGGTGGATGATTGCGTGGTGATTTCCGGGCTGTCCCGGAACCGTATCTACCTGTGGCATAAAAATGTCATCATGCTGCCAGACCGGGAGATTCTTGGTGGCTTTTTTATGAAATATGTGGATGTCAAATGAATCATCCATCCGTAACAACTCCCTGGAACTGAACCGTGGATATACTGAAATTTGCCTTAAGAAAACTCATCGGCGGGATTCCCTTGATATTGGGCGTCACCTTTATCAGTTTTCTGTTGATGGTCTATTTCGGGCCGGATAAAACCTACGAGCTGCTGGGGAAAAACCCCACCGCCGAGGAAATCGCCGAAGTCCGTCACGAGCTGGGCTATGACCAGCCGTTTTTCAAGCGCTATGCCCATTACCTGAAAGAAATGGTGACACTGGATTTTGGCCATTCCGAGGCCACCGGGGAAAAAGTCTCCAGCATCCTGAAGCGCACCATGCCCATTTCCCTGCTGGTGATCCTGCCAGGCTTCATCCTCGGCAATGTCATCGCCATCATCCTTGGGCTGGTGGCCGCCTGGTACCGGGGCACCTGGGTCGACAAAACCATCATGGTGGGCTCGGTCATTGGTATGAGCATCTCTTTTCTGGTGGTCATTATCGCCTTCCAGATATTGTTCTCATCCAGCTATGGGCTGGGCTGGTTCCCGGTGCGCGGTTGGGAGGTGCACGACATTCCCAGTTATCTTTACTATGTGACCGTACCCACCCTGGCCACCATATTTGTCGCCCTGGGCTACAACACCCGCTTTTACCGGGCGGTCCTGGTGGAAGAAATGAACAAGGACCATGTGCGCACCGCCCGCGCTTTTGGCGCATCGCCCCAGTCCATCATGATAAAGGGCGTGCTGAAAAACGCCATGGTGCCGATTATCACCCGCATTATGTTTTCCATTCCACTGGTGGTGGTCTCCGGCTCATTGCTCATCGAAAGCTATTTCGGCATCCCCGGGATAGGCAAGGTGACATTTGACGCCATCACCGGTGGCGACCAACCGATTCTCAAGGCCATCGTCGGGCTAACCGCGGCTTTGTTCGTGGTGGTCCTGATTGCCACTGATATTCTCTATCGTGTTTTTGACCCACGGGTGGAGCTGAAATGAATACCATCACCCAAACCAATCCGACCCTCGCAGAAAAAGGCCAATCCCTGTGGGATCGCGCCTGGTACAAATTCAAACGCGACAAAATGGGCATACTCGGCCTGATAATTGTCGGCTTTTTCCTGATTCTGGCCGCCGGTGTCTGGCTGGGATTATGGGGCGGCAACTGGAGCGACACCACCGATGACCTGTGGCAAGGCCCAAGCTGGGAACACTGGTTCGGTACCAATGTGATTGGCCAGGATGTGTTGGCCCGGGTGCTTTACGGCACCAAAGTGGCCTTCGAAGTGGGACTGGTGGTGACGATTCTGTCTACCTTACTGGGAGCCATTCTCGGTGCTCTGGCGGGATTTTTCAGCGGCACCTGGGTTGATGCCGTGGTTCTCTGGATGATGGGGGTGCTCGATTCCATTCCATTCTACCTGTTTGTGGCCGCCGTGGCCTTTGCCCTCAAAGGCAACCCTTATGCCATGCACATCGCCATGATTTCCACGTTCTGGACCACCACCGCCCGCATTATTCGCGGCGAAGTTATCAAGCTCAAAAGCCAGGAGTTTGTCGAAGCGGCCCGCTCCATTGGCGTCAAGCAGGCTGTGATTATTTTCAGGCATATCCTGCCCAACACCACGCATATTCTGCTGGTGCAGGCCACCATTACTTTTGTCGCCGCCATTAAAACCGAAGTCATACTCAGCTTTCTGGGGCTGGGCGTCAAAGACGGCATTTCCTGGGGGCTGCTGATTTCCGAATCGACCCAGGACATTCTGGCCGGGCACTTTAACAACTTTATCGCCGCATCCAGCTTTTTGTTCCTGCTGGTCATCGGCTTCAACATGTTTTCCGATGCCCTGCAAGATGCGCTGGACCCCAAAAAGGTGTCGTAGCATGAATGAACGCTATCAACCCAGCGGTTATAAACGCCTACTCCAGACTTCGATGGTATTTGTGGCGGCCTTGTTACTGCACGCGTGCGGCGCACCGGTTCGCCCGGATTTGCCCACCATTGTCTCCATCAGCCAATGGAACCCGCATAATGGCCGTGGCGTCTTACGCATTCAGTATCGGGACAACACACCGGCTGTGCTCAACCAGCTGCACTGCACCCTGGAACAGGTGTCGGATGACCGTACCCTGGGTGTTATCGAGCAAACCCTGAGCCTGCCACTGGATGCTTATGGCACCGAAACCCTGCCCTTTGAACTGCCCTTTCCGGCGGCTACCAACAAGCAGGAACAAATCGATTACCGGCTGATATGCCAGTTACAACTGGGCAAGCGCCAGGAAACCACCCGTTACCGCTCCACGCTCTACCAGATCCCTGCTGAAAACGGCCTCTATCGCTAGGCTTGATAACACGTAACCAGGCACTTTCAGGCATAATGCGCCCATGACAAGACAACATTCAACCGCTGTGTATGCACCGGCCAGCATTGGTAATTTTTCCGTGGGCTTTGATGTGCTGGGCGCGGCCGTGCGGCCAGCCGACGGAACACGGCTGGGCGATGTGGTGGAAGCCAGGCCTGCCACCACCTTCTCCTTACAAGTCACTGGTTCCCATGCCCATGTGGTGCCGGAAGACCCGGCCAACAATCTGGTCACCGCGGCTTATCTGCGATATGTGGAAACACTGAGAAAACGGCGATTGCCTTCCCGCCCCCTGGCGGTAACCCTGCATAAAAACCTGCCGGTGGCCAGCGGCCTTGGTTCCAGCGCAGCATCCATCGTCGCCGCCCTTGTGGCCATCAACCAGGCCCATGAGAATACCCTGGAAAACCATGATCTATTGCATCTGGCCGCCCAGTTGGAAGGCCAGGTGTCTGGTTCTTCCCACTTTGACAATGTGGCCCCGGCATTGCTGGGCGGCCTGCAATTAATGACCGGCCAGGCGGACAATCCGGCCCAGTCACTGCCATTTCCTGACCACTGGCGACTGGTTGTCAGTTACCCTGGCACAACCATGAGCACTCAGCAGGCGCGCTCGGTATTGCCGGTTTCGGTGCCCATGGAAACGGCCATCGACTTTGGCCGTCGTTTGGCCAGTTTTGTTCATTACCTGCATCAGGAAAAACCGCATCAGGCCGCCGCCCTCATCCATGACGTATTGGCCGAGCCATATCGCCGGGCGCTGCTTCCGGGTTATGCCGCCTTTTCCACCGCCGCCAAAAAAGCCGGCGCGCTGGCTGTAGGTGTTTCCGGATCTGGCCCCAGTGTTTTCTGTCTCTGCGACAATCCACAAACCGCCAGTATTGTCCAGCAACTGGCCATGGAGACCTATTGCGCGCATGCCGAGGCCGGCAAAACCGCATTCAGCCATATTTGCCATCTTGATACGCAAGGAGCCCACGAGCTGTGAAGCTGTATAACCTCAAGCATCCCGAAGACATTGTGTATTTTCCCGAAGCGGTGATGCAGGGGCTGGGGCGCGACCGTGGGTTGTTTTTCCCGCTCGATATCCGCCCCATGAGTGACATTCCAGCCGTGCTGGATATGCCTTTTTCAAACCGCAGTGCGTTCATTCTTTCCCATCTGATCGGGGATGAGGTACCAGCCGCTCAAATCAAGGCCATGGTGCAGAAGGCATTTGACTTTCCGGTGGCTGTGAAACCGGTCACCCCCAACATTGACTGCCTGGAACTGTTTCATGGCCCCACCCTGGCTTTCAAGGATTTTGGCGCCCGCTTTCTGGCCCAGTGTCTGGCGGCATTCAACACAAAGGACACACTAACGATCCTGACAGCCACATCCGGCGACACCGGCGCGGCCGTGGCCCATGCCTTTTACAGGCTACCGGGTATCCAGGTCAAAATCCTGTATCCCAAGGGAAAAATATCACCCTTGCAGGAAAAACTGTTTTGCTCCCTGGGCGAAAACATCGAAACCATAGCCATTGAAGGCGACTTCGATGACTGCCAGCGGCTGGTCAAGTGCGCTTTTGACAACCCAGAAGCCCGCCAACAACTGAACCTGACTTCCGCCAATTCCATCAATATCGCCCGTTTACTGGCACAGGTCTGCTATTACTTTGAAGCGGCCGCGGCACACCCCCAAGGCAATCTGGTGGTGTCTGTCCCCAGTGGCAACTTTGGCAACCTGACTGCCGGCTTAATTGCCAAAAAACTGGGCGCACCCATCAAACGCTTTGTGGCCGCCACCAATGTCAACGACACCGTGCCCCGTTTTCTGCACAGCGCAAACTGGCAACCCAGGGCCACCGTGGCCACGGCCTCCAATGCCATGGATGTGGCCCAGCCCAACAACTGGCCGCGCATCATGGCGCTGTGCCACAACAATCTGGATGCCGTCAAACAACACATCAGCGGTTTTGCCATCGATGATAACGGTACCTTTGCCACCATGCACGAACTGGATCGGCTTGGCTATGTGAGCGAACCGCACGGCGCGGTAGCCTATGCCGGAATCAAAACCAGCCTGCAACCCGGAGAGCGGGGTGTTTTTCTCGGCACAGCGCATCCGGCCAAATTCATCGAAACGGTGGAACGCGTACTGGAACGCAAAATTCCCGTACCAGCGCCCCTGGAAAAGGTCCGCCGCGCCCCGATTCTGTCACGCACCATGACCAATGACACAACCGCCTTCCTGCGCTATCTGCTAAGATAACCCCACTCAAAAATAACAGGACAGTCATGACCCAAGCCAACAAAAATTCATTCACCGGTATTATTGTCGTCATTGCCATTATTGTGCTGCTGGTATTTGGTTCGCGTTTCTGGAAATCCGTACCCGCCGGGCACGTGGCTGTGGCCACTTTGTTTGGTAAAGTGGTGGAAAAACCTTACAAGGAAGGTCTGCACATTCCCGTCAACCCGCTGTACAAGTGGACGCTGTACGATACCCGGGAAAAATCGCATTTTGAAAGCGCCAAGGTGCCCTCCCAGGATCAACTGCAAACTTCCATTGATGTGAGCGTTCAATACCGCTTGCGGCCGGATGACACCCCGCGAATTTTGCGCACCACCGGCACCCGTGAGCAAGTGCTGAACGTGCACCTGGTGCCAAAGTTGCGCTCATTGCTGCGCGAACAGGGCAAAAGCGTCAAACGTGCCGAGGATTTTTTCAAGGAAGAAACCCAAGCCAAACTACAAGATTCGCTCCTTTCTGGCCTGCAGGCATACCTCGACCCCAAAGGCGTGGACGTATCGGCCGTATTGTTGCGGGATATTTCCCTGCCGCCGTTCATTACCAAAGCCATTGAGGCGAAAAAAGAGCGCGAACAGGAAGTGGAGAAACAAAAAGCCGAGCTGGAACGCTTTCGCACCGAACAACAACAAAAAATCGCCGCCGCGGAAGCCGAGCGCAAGGCCGCTGAGGAAGAAGCCCAACAACGGCGTATTCTGGCTGATGCCCAGGCCTATGAAATTCAGAAAATCAACCAGGCCATTGGCTCTAACCCCAATTATGTCAAACTGATGAGCCTGGAGGCCCTGAAAGCCATTTCCAAAGACCCGGCCAGCAAAATTTACTTTATCAACGGCGACTCTCCTCAGCCCCTGCCGCTCATGCACCTGGCCGACAAACCCCAATAATCACGGCGGTATTAACCGAACCTTGCCAGAACACCCGTCAGATGCAAGGTTCGATGCCTCAGCCGCTGGTGGGCAGTGCCGAATTGACGCTATAATGCCTGCTTCCCGGACCACTCCAAAGAAGCTTGTGAGCATTATTATCAAAACCCCAGAGCAAATTGAAAAAATGCGTGTTGCCGGCCGCCTGGCCGCTGAAGTGCTGGACATGATTGGGCCCTATGTGAAGGCGGGCATTACCACCGGCGAACTGGACCAAATTTGCCATGACTATATTGTCAACACCCAAAAAGCGATTCCCGCACCGTTGAACTACCGCGGTTTTCCCAAATCCATTTGTACTTCGGTTAATCATGTGATTTGCCATGGCATCCCCGGCAATAAAAAACTCAAGGATGGCGACATCCTCAATATTGACGTCACAGTCATCAAAGACGGCTGGCATGGCGACACCAGCCGCATGTTCACAGTGGGCAAACCCGCTGTTCGCGCCAAAAAGCTGATTGACGTAACCTACGAAGCCATGAAGCTCGGCATCGAAATGGTCAAACCCGGCGTTAAGCTGGGTGATATTGGCCACGCCATTCAGCAATATGTGGAAAAACACCGCTTTTCCATTGTGCGTGAGTACTGCGGCCATGGCATCGGCCAGACCTTTCACGAGGAACCCCAGGTCCTCCACTACGGCACCCCCGGCACCGGCGTGACTCTGGAAAAAGGCATGACCTTCACCATCGAGCCCATGGTCAACGCCGGCAAACGCCACTCCAAACTGTTGCCTGACGGCTGGACTGTTGTTACCCGCGACCGCAGTTTGTCGGCCCAGTGGGAACACACCCTGGCCGTCACCGATGATGGTTTCGAGGTACTTACCCTTTCTGAAGGCCAGTCCCTCTAGCTGGCCAGAAAAACCATGGCGCTACTGATTCCTCCACCCCGGGCCGATCGTTATCTGAACGTGTTGGCCCTGCCGGAGGACACAACCATCGACCGTCACGTCCGCCAGTGCCGTGCATTGTTGAAAGCAGCCGACAAGCGGCTGGCGGAAGATTTTGACACAGGCGCAGAAATTACCCGTCTGGTGCAAACCCGCGCGTGGGTGGCCGAACAGCTTGTTTTGCACTTATGGCGCCAAATAGTGGATAACAAAGACCCGGAAGCGCTGGCGCTGGTGGCGGTCGGCGGTTTTGGCCGGGGCGACTTGCAACCCCATTCTGACATCGATTTACTGATTCTGACTGCCCGTGAAACACCGCGGCAACAACAGGCTATCGGCCTTTTTATTCAATCCCTGTGGGATATGGGGCTGGAAGTGGGCCATGCCGTGCGTACACCACGGGAGTGCCAGCGCCAGGGACGCGCGGATGTGACAGTGGCCACCAACCTCATGGAAGCCCGCTTTCTGCGTGGCAATCGCGACTTATTCAAAAAAATGCGTGCGCTGACCAGCACCGAGCATATCTGGCCGGGAGAGACTTTTTTTGCCGCCAAACTGGCCGAACAAAAAGCGCGCCATGACCGTCATGGCGGCACCGCCTATCGGCTGGAGCCCAATATCAAGGAAGGCCCTGGCGGTTTGCGCGACATTCAAATGGTCGGCTGGGTCGCCCAGCGACACTTCAATACCCGCTCCCTGCACGGCCTGGTGGACGCGGGCTTCCTGGAAGAGCACGAATACCTGACCCTGCAAAAAGGCCGCCGCTGGCTATGGCGGCTGCGATTCGCCTTGCACCAGCTGACCGGCCGCAAGGAAGATCGCCTGCTCTTTGACTATCAACCGCAACTGGCCAAGCTGTTTGGTTACCGGGAAACCAGCCAGCGCAATCGCGCCGTGGAACAGTTCATGCAGGAATACTACCGCTGGGCCATGCGTCTGGAACGGCTCAACCACCGGCTGTTGCAACTGTTTGACGAAAATATTCTCGCCATCCGCCACCTGCAAAAAACCACCCGGCTTGATGCTGACTTTCAGGTGGTCAACGACTTTATTGAGGCCATTGATCCGGCCATTTTTCGCCGACGCCCGGAAAGCTGGCTGGCGGTGTTCCTGCACTTGCAGGATAACCCAGACATCCAGGGAGTTCGCGCCAACACCGTGCGCGCCATGCGGCGCCATATCGATCAAGTGGCCGATAGCTCTTTTCGCAATAACCGCACCGTTCAACGCCAGTTCCTGCGTATTCTCAAAAATCCCCACCGGGTCACCGAGCAACTATTGCGCATGAACCGACTGGGCATTCTGGAGCGCTATCTGCCGCCATGGAAAAAAATCATCGGGCGCATGCAGTATGATCTTTTCCACATGTACACCGTGGACCAGCACAATCTGTTCGTGGTGCGTAACCTGCGCCTGCTGCGCACCGGCAAAACCGGCCTGGAATTTGCCGAAAAACAAATGCAAAAAGTCCAGCAGCCTTATGTGTTGTACCTGGCCGGGCTGTTTCACGATATCGCCAAGGGCCGTGAAGGTTCGCATGCGGTTCTGGGCGCACTGGATGCACGCGAATTTGCCCGCCAACATCAATTGCCAGATGCCGATGCCCAATTGCTGGAATGGCTGGTGCGTCATCATCTGGCTTTCAGCATCACGGCGCAGAAAAAGGACTTAAGCGACCCGCAGGTCATTGAGAAATTCGCCGCCATTGTCGGTACGGAAGAACGCTTGCGGGCCTTGTATCTGCTCACCTGCGCTGATATCGCCGGCACTGACCCCAAGCTCTGGAATGATTTCAAGGACGGTTTATTGCGGGAGTTGTTTGTGAAAACCCGTGCTGTGCTGAAAAACCAGCACCCACCCAGCCTGCACCAATTACGGCTGGCCAACCGGCAAAAGACCGAACACCTGTTAAATACTGACCCGGCACCCGGTTGGGAACGTTTTATCGCCACCTTGCCGGATCATATCTTCAACCGTTACAGCCCGGAGAAGCTGGCTGCCATTACCCGCACCATCCTCCGCTACGGTCAAAACCAGGAAACGCCTGTGGTGGTCCAGTTTACACCGGGGGAAAACAACCTCCGGGAACTGCTGGTCTACAGCCAGGACTACAAGGGGTTGTTCTACCACGTGGCGCGCACTGTTCAGTCTGCGGGATATGACATATTACAGGCCAGGGTTTCATCCACCAACGATGGTCATGCGCTGGATTTTTTCCTCTGCCAACCCGCCAAGTCGGCGCTGCCCGCCGCTACTGTCGAGACACGCATTATCGCCGCCTTGCAACAACAGCGCGCCTCTGCCGTCCAGCCTAACACTTATATTTCCAGGCGTTTTCGGCACTTTCATATTCCCCCGCAAATCCACTTGAAACCTTATGATAACAACCCCAATGAACATGTGATGGAAGTCATTTGCAGCGACCGCCCCGGCCTGCTGGCCGATATTGCTGAAACCCTGTTGCACCATGATGCCGAAATTCACGGCGCCAAAATCGCCACCTTTGGCAACCGGGTCGAAGACACCTTCTGGATCAGCGCCATCGGCGGCAAGCATCTGACTCCATCACAAATCGCAGACCTCACTCACGCCTTGACGGAGACACTGAATGACCCCTGAGCAATTACATCAATTACCCGCCACTGCCCTGGAAAAATTTATCAATGAAGCCTGGGTGGAAAAATCCGAGCTGGACATCCAGGCATTGCGCGAACAATACCTGCCCTTTGTGGATGAAGTGCTTGACCGGCTGGAAAACGGCGCCTTGTGCGTAGTGGAAAAACAGGATAACCGCTGGCTGGCCCACGCCTGGATCAAAAAAGCCATTTTGCTGTATTTTATTCTGCGGGAAAAGAAACTTATTCCCGGTGTTCCAGCCAATTACTACGACAAGGTTCCAGTGCGTTTCAAACGACCTGACGAGGAAATATTCCAGCGTGTCGGCGCCCGCATTGTACCCACCGCCATTGTGCGCCGCGGAGCTTTTATTGGCAAAAACGCCATTTTGATGCCTTCATACACCAATATCGGCGCCCATGTGGGTGAAAACACCCTGGTGGACACCTGGGCCACGGTAGGCTCATGCGCCTATATCGGCAACAACGTGCATATTTCCGGCGGAGCCGGTATCGGTGGCGTCCTGGAGCCGTTACAGGCCACACCCACCATTATTGAAGACAACTGCTTCATCGGCGCGCGCTCCGAAATCGTGGAAGGGGTGCGCGTTGGCGAAGGCAGTGTTATTGCCATGGGCGTTTTTCTGGGGCAAAGCACCAAAATTTATGACCGCCACAGCGGCGAGATTTTTTATGGAGAAGTGCCTCCATGGTCCGTCGTAGTGCCCGGCTCCCTGCCTTCAGAAGATGGCAAATACAACCTGAACTGCGCCATTATTGTTAAACGGGTGGATGAGAACACCCGTTTCAAAACATCTTTGAACGACCTTTTACGCGACGAGCTTGACTAATGAAAGAGACCCCACAGCTCACGATTTATGGCATCGCCAATTGTGACAAGGTGCGCGCCGTGCGCACCTTGTGCCAGCGCAACGGCTATCATTGCCAAGTGCATGACTATCGCCGACAAGGGCTGGATGCCTCACTGGTTCAGGAATTCCTGCGGCATTTCAGCCTCGACGAACTGGTCAACAAACGTAGCGCAACCTGGCGGCAACTGGATGACAATATCCGCAACAGCCTGACCCCTGATACCCTGATGCAATATCCGACGCTCATCAAACGCCCCATTGTGCACGCCAATGGCCGCTGGTGGCTGGGAGTGACACCGAAACAACTGGCCGAGGCGCTGGCATGAAAAGCCCGGGAGCGGTGGTTGATTTGGCCCGCGAGCTGATTCGCCGGCCCTCAGTGACTCCCGATGATGCCGGTTGCCAGGCGCTCATCGCTGCGCGCCTGCGTCCAGCGGGGTTCAGGATTGAGAGCCACCGCTTTGGCGATGTGGACAATCTGCTGGCCCTGCACGGAGACCAGAGGCCATCGCTGGTTTTTGTGGGGCATACCGATGTGGTACCGCCAGGCGATGAAAGCCAATGGCGCCACCCGCCGTTTGCGGCGGTTTGTGAAGGTGACCGCCTCTACGGCCGGGGCGCCGCTGACATGAAAGGCGCCGTGGCGGCCATGGTGGTGGCCCTGGAACAGTTCGTAGACCAGCATCCAGACCACCGCGGCTGTGTCGCCCTAATGCTCACCAGCGATGAGGAAGGCGAGGCGGTGGATGGCATTCGCCGCCTGATGCCCGCCATCGCCGGCAAACACCAGTTTGACTATGCGGTGGTGGGTGAACCATCCAGCCATAAAAACCTGGCCGACACCGTGCGAATCGGTCGGCGAGGCTCCCTGCATGTGCATGTGACCGTCCACGGAAAACAAGGGCATGTGGCCTATCCCCATCTGGCTGACAATCCGATTTTTTCAGCCGCCAGACTGATAACCGGGTTGGCTCGCACTCAGTGGGATCAGGGCAACGCCGATTTCCCCCCCACCAGTTTTCAAGTCAGCCAGATATCTGCGGGAACCGGCGCGGCCAATGTCATTCCCGGCATGGCGCAATTCCAGGGTAATTTTCGCTACAGCCCGGAAAGCACGCCAGCATCGCTGCAGGCCCGCTTCGAGGTTGTTGCCCAGGCCACGCAGGTCAATATAACCACTGACTGGCAATTATCCGGCGAGCCGTTTTATGCCAGCGACAAACAATGGCGCAACAAAATCAGCCGGGTGATCCAGGAAACCACCGGTCATTTACCGGAAATGAACACCGCCGGGGGCACTTCTGACGGCCGGTTCCTTGCACCCACCGGCACTCAAGTGGTAGAGTTGGGGCCGGTTAATGCCACAATTCACCAAACAAACGAGTGGGTTTCACAAAAGGATCTGGGCCTGTTAACACGCCTTTACATGGCCATCATGGAGTCTGTGCTGTGTTAGGAGATAGCCTGTGGGGGGCTCGTCATGCATATTTTCTGGCATCCGGTGCGACGCACCATCACCACGCTTTTTGTTCTGTGTCTATCACTCCCGGCGGCGGCTGAGTCACCCTGGCTTAAGAATCTGCGCGCCGCGGACAAGACCGAACAACTGGCCAAAATCTGGACAGCCTACGGCGGCCAGATGGACATCCAGTTTAACCATGATCTGCTCCATGACCTGAATATCCGAATCAATGACATGCCGCCCAAAGGGGTCAACTGGCAAACAGTCCATCGGCGCTTTCCCATTGCCGAAACCGGCGGTTTGGGCTTGCAGGTGCCCTATGGCATCCTGGAACGCATCCGCGATGGCGAGCTGCGTGTCAACGGCGCCATGAGCATGCGTACCGAGACAGGCCAGGTCACAATCAACAACTTTCGCCTGCAACCGGCCAGCCGCAAGTCAAATACCAGCGACTTCGCCGCGCTGGAAGTGCGGGATGACGCCAATCACCTGCTGTTCACCCTGGACCATATCCACATCAGCGTGGACGCCAAGAACCAGGCTGTGGTGATGAAAAACATGGACATGCGCATCAGCCCCTGGCTGGCAACGCGGCTGGGACGGCCGGAGATCGCCGGCTGGGCCTTAGGCCAGGCCCATGTGGTCAGCGGTCTGAATATTCCCACCGGCGCCAAAACCAAACTGCCCCGCGGCACTTCCTGTGCCAATCACCCGATATGGTCGCCCGCCGGTCAGGCCGATGTCAAACTCACCAGCATGAGCCCGCAATTCATGCGTAATCTGGGCGATGGCACCATTGTTATTGCGCCTTCGGCCAGCCTCAAAAATGTGGGCACGGCCGATATCCCCTGGTACAGCAAGTTCAGCGGCACTTTTCCGCCTTACAACAACGACCAGCACCCTTACCTTATCTGGAACATGTACCGGGTCATTGACAACCGCTTCGAGCAAATTGGCACCTCCGGCATCAAACACGCCTTTTTGACCATTAACAGCAACTGCACCATTAACTGCGGCAACAGCCACATCCTCTGGCTGGGTTGCGAAGACGTTTATGGCACCGGCAATAATGACAGCGGGTGGGACCTTGGCCCGCGCGCAGAAGTGGAATCATTGCCTGGCACCTGGACATCCACCTGCTCGTTTTTTGACCCCGGCTGCACCGGCAGCCAGACCAATAACTCAAATGGCACCAGTGAAAACCGCCTGGTGGTGCCTGAAATCGCAATCAGTGACAGCAATTTAACGTATTATTTTTCCGCCTGGTACCCCAACCGGGAAGATATCGACATTTATAACTCCATGGGCTATCGCCAGGTCAGCCCGACCCCTGCCTCTGGCAGCAGCTGGAATATCGGCACCACCGGCGGCTTCACCAACGGCCCGGCCATTGATGCCTGGGTGCCAGCCGGTACCATGACCGCCAACATGGCTTCCGTACGCATTGACCATGCCGAGGGGCATGCCACATTTGCGGTAAAAGTCATCGACCTGGGCGGTGGCTTGTACCGCTATCACTATGCCATTGACAATTATGACGTGGATGCCCGCTTCGCCGCTTATCACTTCAGCCTGAACGCCGCTGACAGCCTGACAAACTTTGTATTTTCCGATGCTGACAATAATGACGCCAATAACTGGACTGTCAGCCGTACAGGCGACCTTGTCCGTATCCAGAATAATGGCCGAACCCAGGACTGGGGAGAGTTAAACAGCTTTTCCTTTACCACTTCGGCCGCGCCAATGATGGCCGGATTTTCCGCACAGGTGGCCAGCCCAAGCGGCAATCAAGCCCATTTGACGGTGGCCATGCCAGTGCCTAATGCCGATTTAATCTGGCAAGACTCCATCGAGTAACATTCGCCAATGGTTATGAGTCCGGAAGCATTTTTCCCGGATTCAGCACCCCGTTGGGGTCAAAAGCCTGCTTGATCTGCCGCATGAGGGCGATTTCCGTCTGACTGCGGCTGTGGTGCAAATAGGGTTTCTTCAGCAAGCCCACACCGTGTTCGGCCGAAACGCTTCCTTCAAGAGACTCAATCAGACCGTAAACATGCGTGTTAACCGCCTCGCACTGGCGCTGAAATTCCGCCACGTCCATATCCTCAGGCTTAAGAATGTTCAAATGCAGGTTACCGTCGCCAATATGCCCGAACCACACGGTTTCAAAGCCGGGATAGTGTTGTTTCAGAACAGCGTCCAGTTGACGCATAAAGGTGGGCACCTGGGAAATTCGCACGGCAATGTCATTTTTATACGGTGTATGCTCGGCGATGGACTCGCTAATACCCTCACGATATTGCCATAGCTGGCGCGCCTGCTCCAGGCTGCCGGACAAAATTCCGTCTTCAATATCGCCGCTTTCCAAGCCCGTCTCAAAAAACGCCATGGCGGCATCCTCGTCTGTGTCGCTGGCATGGTCAAATTCCAGTAGCACATACCAGGGGGATTCCCCGGAAAAAGGGGCCGCTAACTGCCGGTGGTTCATGACATATTGCAAGGCCAGATGGGAAAACAGCTCAAAGGACGACAAGGTCAGCTTTCCCCGGGCCTGCGCAAACACCCGCATGACCGCATCCAGAGAAGACAGGGCCAGCAACATCACACTGGATGCCGCCGGTGGATCAATCAACCGCATCTGCGCCTCGGTGATAATGCCCAACACGCCCTCAGAGCCGATCATCAGATGCCGCAAATCCAGGCCAGTGGCATTTTTCACCAGGCCATTATTGAGTCTGAGAATCTCGCCTGTGCCTGTGACCACCGTCAAACCGGCCACGTAATCCCGGGTCGTGCCATAACGCAACACCCGTATTCCTCCGGCATTGGTGGCAATATTGCCGCCAATCTGGCTGGACCCGGCCGAGGCAAAATCCACCGGATAAAATAGCCCTTGCGCGTGGGCAAATTCCTGCAACTGGCCGGTGGCCACGCCCGCTTGCACCGACACCAGACGATCCACCGGATCAAAGGGGCCAATCTGGCGCATTTTATCCATGCTCACCACCCATTCGCCAGCTGTGGCCACTGCTCCGGCCGAATAACCGGTACGTCCACCAGAAGGCACCAGCGCCTTGCCGATGGCATTGGCCAGGCGCACAATCTGCTGAACCTGACCGGTGGTGCGCGGCCACAGCACAGCCTCAGCCTGCGGGGTGTGAAAGCGGGTCCAGTCACAGGCATAATGCACCAGCGCATCCGGCGCGGTGGAAAAGGCCACTTCGGGCACATGTGTCTGGAGCAAAGTTTCCGTGTCAACAGGGCTCATGTTGGGTAAAATGCGTTTTTGATCCAAAGAGCGAAAGATATGCCCAAACTCTCCCTGAGTAAAGAAAAAATCAAGATTGTTTTACTGGAAGGCATCCACGAGCAAGCTGTCAGGAACTTTAACCGTGACGGTTACCACAATGTCATCAGGCTGACTGGCACACCGCCACGGGACGAACTCAAGGCATTGCTTGCCGATGCACACCTGGTGGGCATCCGCTCTCGCACCCGTCTGGATGCCGAAATACTGGATGCGGCCAAAAAACTCATCGCCATCGGCACTTTCTGTATTGGTACCAATCAGGTTGACCTGGAATATGCCCGCCAGCGCGGTATTCCTGTTTTCAATGCACCCTTTTCCAATACCCGCTCTGTGGCCGAGCTGGTGCTGGCCGAGCTGATTTTTCTCATGCGCGGCATTCCGCAAAAAAATGCCGCCGCTCACCGGGGAGAGTGGATAAAATCGGCCGAAAACGCCTTTGAAATCCGGGGAAAAAAACTGGGGATCGTCGGCTTTGGTCACATCGGTTCGCAGCTGGGTATTCTCGCCGAAGCGCTGGGAATGCAGGTCTACTACTACGACATTGAAAACAAACTGCCCCTGGGCAATGCCCGCGCCATGGACAGTTTGAAAGAACTGCTGGAAAGCGTTGATGCTGTCAGCCTGCATGTACCTGCCACCACCGAAACCTGCAACATGATTGGCGCAACGGAAATCGCGTGCATGAAACCCGGCAGCTATCTGATCAACGCCGCCCGGGGCAATGTGGTGGATATTGATGCGCTCACTGCGGCTCTGGACTCCGGCCATATCCGTGGCGCGGCCATTGATGTCTTCCCCACTGAACCGGCCAGCAATCAGGATGAGTTCATTTCACCCCTGCGCCGGTATGACCAGGTCATTCTCACCCCGCACATTGGCGGCAGCACCCAGGAAGCGCAACTGAACATTGCCAATGAGGTCAGTGGCAAACTGATTAAATACAGCAACAACGGCAGCACCTCGTCAGCGGTTAATTTCCCGCAAGTGGCTCTGCCCGCATTACACGCCAATCAACACCGTATCATGCATATTCACCGCAATGTTCCAGGCATTATGGAACAAATCAACCGCATCTTTTCCCAGCGGGGAATCAACGTGGCGGCCATGCATTTGCAAACCCAGGGCGATATTGGCTATGTGATTATGGATGTTAACGCCGCCGATACCGATGCCTTGCGCCAGGAACTGGCGGCGATTGACGGCACCATCCGCACACGGGTGTTGCATTAGGCGCTTTTTGTCATAAAAAACCGGGCTGTTACCGGCCACGCAAACCAGACTGGCCGGCTTTTTTCTCGCTGAACATCAAAAACAGCGTGGCGCCAACAATCAGCGTGGCGCCCAACCACAGTGAACCAGGCGGCACCTGCTGAAAAACCAGCCAGCCGGCGGCCACATTCCATAGCAGCTTGACCAGATCAAAGGGTTGCACAAAAGACGCCTCGGCATTTTCATAGGCCTTGGCAATCGACCATTGCGCCAACGCCACCAGGATACCGGCAGCCATCAGGACCAGCCACATGCTGCGGGTGGGGGTTGTGAAATTGGGCAAGGCCAGAAAAAAATTAAACGGCGCGATCAGCAACAGCAAATACAACACGATGACCGCCGGACTTTCGGTGTGGGACATATATTTCACCAGCACGGAGTAACCGGCCCAGAAAAAGGCTGCCGCCAGTGGCAGCAGGCTGGTGAGACGAAAATCATCCGCCCAGGGTTGCAGAATAACCATGGCCCCGGCCAACCCCGCCAACATGGCCAGCCAGCGTCCGGTGGTGACTTTTTCCCGCAGAAATATGGCCGAGCCCGCGGTGGCCATGAGTGGTGAGGTCATCAACAGCGCAATAGCCTGCCAGATGGGCACAGGCACCGCCATGGCCCACAACCAGAACTGGATGCCGATAACCGAAAACGCCACTCGCACCACGTGCAATCCCAGCCGTTTTGTCCGAAAGGCCGAAGCCAGACCGGTGCTGATAATCCATGGCAACATGACCACAAAGGAAATGAAATATTCCCAAAAGGCCACCACCGTGCTGTGCAACCCCAGGCGCGCACTGACATACTGGGATAAGCTGTTGACCACAGCAAAAGAAAGACCAGCCAGCAGCATCCACAGTGCGCCGGTGATATTGTGTTGATGCTTTTGTGGCATATTGCTTATCCTATCGGCCTGATACCCGCCGATTTCCGGCAGCCTCTTGTGGCTGCTTGTCTTATCAATGCGAAAGACATGACTTGCTGACAAGTATTTATCGCCTTCCCCATTGAAAAAATATCATCCGCCCCGATAACCACAGGCACACATTGTGCCACAATGGCAGCCGAAACCCGACCAATGGAGACCAATAACATGATTAAAGCCATATTGCACACCAATAAAGGTGATATCAATCTGAATCTGGAAGATGAAAAAACCCCTTTAACTGTGGCCAATTTCGTTAACCTGGCCAAACGGGGGTTTTATGATGGTATTTCGTTTCACCGCGTTATCCCCGACTTTATGATCCAGGCCGGATGTCCGCTGGGTACTGGCACCGGTGGCCCCGGATACCGCTTTGAGGATGAATTCGACACCAGCCTCAAGCATGACCGGCCCGGCGTTTTGTCCATGGCCAATGCCGGCCCGGGCACCAACGGCAGCCAGTTTTTTATCACTCATGTGCCAACTCCATGGCTGGATGGCAAACATTCCGTCTTTGGCGCGGTGGCATCAGACGCAGATATGGATGTGGTCAATGCCATCGAGCAAGGCGATGTTATCCAATCCGTCAGCCTGGAAGGCGATGTGGATGCCTTACTGGAAAAAATGGCCGAGCGTGTGGGCGACTGGAACCAGACAATGGGAGACCAGCCCTAACTAAGCACATATATTTTGCGCTCACCCGTGCGCTGCGAAGGCGGGCGAAAATAGCGGCTGTTGCGCCAGAAATCCCGTGGCCGGTTCAACCACCAGCCAGGAATGCCTAACACCGGCAATGGCGCCAGTTCCTGGCTGTGGCATAAAAATTCGTCATGCAGAATGGCTCCAGCCAGGCGCTGGTCAAGCCAATGAATGGCCGCGGCATAGTTGGTATCCAGTTGCTGGATAAAACCCGCTGGCACACACAGCAGCGCCGACTTGGCAGTCAGCCCCTCATAAGGGCGTAAATACTTTTCAAACATCGCATGGCCAAAAGTGATCGCACGCAATGCCTGCGGGCCTGTGCGATGCTGCCACGGGTTTTTAGCGCTGGCGAACACGGATTCCCAGCGATGCTTACGAATGTCATGTAATGGCGCCGGCGACTCGCCAAGAACAATGATTCCACACTCATCAAACAAGGTCACCGCATCGCGGCGGGCGCTACGAGAAGGGCTTTCGTGGTGCTGCATCTGCCGCCAGTGAATCGTGTTCAAAGCGCTTTTTATCCGGGGAAAGGTGCGCCATACCAGGGCATTAAAAAAATCATGCCAGTTATTTCTGGTGGCAATCAGGCCATGATGCCAGATACGTTCCTCATAAGCCATGTGGAAAAAAGGCAATGACGCATCCTGGGGCACAAACTGCAACACCTTGCCGTTGTTATTGCGATAGTCAAACCCCTGATTCAGACGGTCTGCCGAAGGCAAGGCGTCATTTGGTTCTTTCAACCCGGCTTCAGACATGGACAAAAAACCCGGCAGCCACTTTTCCAGCTCGGCGGTCACCGGTTGCCAGGGTTCAGGGCCCAAATGCACAGGCGGACGCTGTGTCGTTGATTTATTCAAGGCATCAGCCATATCGCTGCTGCAAACCGGGCGGTGCGTTAGCCTGCGGTCGTTTCTGCTGCAGGCGCCTTGTCATCGGGCGACTCGGCGCTATCTTCAAGCACTGTGCGCAAATTGCGCAGTCCCGCCTCATAATCCGGGCCCACGGCCCGGTCCAGAATCAGGCCAAAATACCGGCCAATGACCGAATTTCCAAAATTTGCATCATAGGACCATGTTACCCGTGAACGGTTACCCGGCAACGCTTTGATATCGAAACGGGTTATCGCCGGCTCGCGATTTTCGAACAGCAGGGCATACACCACGCTTTCGTGTGGCCGGCTGGCTGTGATTTTCATTTCTCCCCGATGGTCACCGGCGGATACGATATTGGCCGCCTGCCAGCGAATGCTGGCGCCAACGCCGTTGTCCGGGCCGTGATAGCTGTAAGTGGTGCCAAACTTTTTATTGGCTTCGTACCATGGCGACCAGCGGTTGAACTGCTGCGGGCTGTTCAACACCGCAAACACATCAGCCGGTGAGCGGTTAATGTCGATGCTGCGCTCCACGTGCGCCTTGTCTGGCAAAAAGTATCCGGCCAGGTAAGCCACCAGCAACAAAAAGGCTAAAGCCAGAGCCATGTATTTCATTACGCGCATGCAGGAATCCTGTCAGTCAAAGGGCAAAACCATGCCAAAAACGGGGAAGCAGCAGCCGCTGACCAGCGCCGCCTTTTGCTTTGTGTTCGTACAGCGCTAATGATAGCATACCCACATGTTTTCAACGCTTCTCACAACCCTTTCGCACTGGTTCCAGAACCAGCCATTATGGGCCGCCGGTGCGCTTGCCCTGGGCGTTTTTCTACTTACCATGCTGGGCATGCTCGTCGCCCTTAAACGGCATGGGCACCGGCGTTTTTCAGCCGGCCAGAGCAGTCTTCAGCCGCATATCGACCGCCTGGCGTCCGATCTGGCCGAAAGCCAATCGCAACTGGAAAAAGCCCAGGTGGAAATTCACAACCTGACCGAACAGCGTCTGGGCCTGACAGCCCGCTTGGAGCAGTTCAAAGCCCAGGCCGGGCGCGTGCCCGTTCTGGAAAGCCACAACCGGCAACTGCAAGACAATATTACCTCTTTGAACCGTGACATCGCCACCGTGCAAACCCGCCTGCAGGAACAACAACGCCTGAATCAGGAGCAAAAGTCCCTCATCGACAAGGCCCAAGAAAACCTGACTGTTCAGTTTAAGAACCTGGCCCAAAACATTCTGGATGAGAAAACGCAGAAATTTACCCAGCAAAACCAGCACAATCTCAAGGCCACTTTGACCCCCTTGCAACAGCAACTGGGCCAGTTCCAGGAACTGATTCGCAAAACACACCAGGAAGGTGCGGAAAAGCAAAGCGTTTTGCTCAGAGAAATCGAAAACCTGAAACAACTGAATCTGAACATTTCCGAGGAAGCGCGTAATCTCACCCGCGCCCTGACCGCCGACAGCAAAACCCAGGGCAACTGGGGCGAACTGGTGCTGGAACGGGTACTGGAAAGCTCCGGCCTGCAAAAAGGCCGCGAATATGAAACCCAAAAAAGCTTTAGCCAAAACGGGCGGCGTTATCAACCCGATGTCATCATTCACCTGCCTGAAGGAAAATCCCTGATTATTGACGCCAAAGTCTCATTAACGGCTTATGAGCGCTTTCGTACAGCCGAGGATGCCACCGAAAAACAGCGCTACCTCAAGGCCCATATCCAGTCGTTGCGCACCCACGCCCAGCAACTGGCCAATAAGGGCTATCAAACCCTTGAAGACCTGCACACTCTGGATATGGTGATCATGTTCGTCCCTGTGGAACCGGCCTATCTGGAAGCCATGAATAGCGAAACCAGCTTGCTGGAAGACGCATTCAACCAGGGCGTGCTCATGCTTTCTCCCACCAACCTGTTGGCCACGTTACGCACTGTCGCCACCCTTTGGCAAAATGAAAAACGCAACCAGAACGCCTTGGAAATCGCTCGCCAGGCCGGTGCCTTATACGACAAATTTGTGGGCTTTTGCGCCGACTTGAATGACATCAAACAGCGGCTGGATCAGGCGGATGCAGCCTGGCACAAAGCCGAGAACAAGCTCACCCGCGGCCGGGGAAATCTGGTGAAGGCGACCAAACGCTTGCAGGATTTGGGCGCAAAAACGAAAAAACAACTGGACGCCCACTGGCTGGAACAGCAAGCAGAAGATGAAGACCCGCCGCCAGGCAGCCGCCAAAACTTGTCTCCCGTTTCGTCAAAGGATGAATCGGATTAATGCGCTGGCTGTGGCTCATTGGCGCTGTTCTGGCTACTGGCTGCATCCTGTGGTGGTTGCTGACCTGGCGCAGAAAAAAGCGTCTGGCGGCCATTCGTGCCGTGCCGTTTCCTGAAAACTGGCGGCGTATTCTGAATAAAAATGTGCCCGCCTACCGGCGCTTGCCGCCACCATTGCGGCACAAGCTGGAAAACGATATCAAGTGGTTTCTGGCCGACAAATACTTTGATGGCCGCAATGGACAAGTCATTACTGACGAAGTCCGGCTGACTATCGCCGCTGGCGCATGCTGGTTACTGCTGGGCCGAAAGAACCATCGTTGCTATCCAAAACTATCCCGGGTGGTAGTTTATCCCGATGCCTATGTGGCCACCACAACCGAAAGCGTGGGAAGTGTATCCATTCACAAGCCACAAGCCCGTCTGGGAGAATCCTGGCAAGGGGGCGCGGTGGTTTTGTCCTGGCGCCATGTGCTGGCTGGCGCCGCCAGGGACAATGACGGAGAAAATGTGGTGCTGCACGAGTTCGCGCATCGCCTGGATCAAATAACCGGCCAGGCCAATGGCACGCCGAGGCTGGATAACCCAAACCAGCACCATCAATGGGCCAGGGTCATGAGCCGGGAGTTTTCCAGCCTGCGTCAGCGGCTCCGGCTTCGCAAAAAAAACTGGCTCAATGCTTATGGCGCCACAAACCCGGCCGAATTTTTCGCCGTTCTGAGTGAATACTTCTTTGAAAAACCGCAGGCATTGAAGGAACAACACCCTGAGCTGTTTGCGGTGATGCAGTCGTACTATCGAGTGGATCCCACGCGGCTGTTATCCGGCCAGAAATCCAGTTAACGACCGCTGTCCAAAATCATGCACAAACACGCATCCAGACAATAAAAAGCAGCACAGCCCCATCTATGGAAAAACGCTCAGAAAACTGTCCAGTTTAACTGCCACCACTGAGCAAATTCGTCAAAGTCAATTTTGCCGCTGTTGTCTTCATCAATCAGCGCAAAGCCACGACGCGCTGTTCCCGGACTGGCATCAGGCGCCAAAACACGAAACAGGCGGCGAAACTCCTTCAAATCCAGATAGCCATCACCATCGGCATCGAAAAAATCAAAATGGTCACGGATTTCTGCCAGTTCGCTTTCGCTGAGTGTGCTCATGTAATACGGTGCCTCATGAATAAAGTTACGCGTGCGCTTTTTTAAGAATTGTGCCTGCGCCAGCGCCTCCACTTGTTGGGGCTATTCTTGCATAACCCCACGGTGAAAAAAAGTCCCTTGACGGGCGTAGTTCAACCAGCAGCCCTCCATTTTGATGCATTAGCCATTTTGCAATAAAGTCTTTAAGTCAATTAAAGCCGCATTGGCGCGGGAAATATAAGACGACATCACCAATGAGTGGTTGGCAAAAAAACCAAAGCCCGAGCCATTCAGAATCATGGGCGTCCAGATGGTATCCTGTGTCGCTTCCAACTCGCGAATAATCTGTTTGAGATTGACTGTGGCGTTTTTCTTTTCCAGTACATTGGCAAAGTCCACCTCAATGGCCTTGAGAAAATGAATCAGCGCCCAGGTGGCTCCGCGCGCTTCGTAAAAATTATCGTCAATGGCCCACCAGGATGTTTTCACTTTTAGTTCACTGGGCTTGAAAGTGGACTGCGTGGCCGCGGCATCTCCGCCCAAGTCAGTATTAACGCGGTTTTGCACCACGCTGGCGCTCAGCTTTTGCGACAGGTTGCCCAACCGTTTTTCCACCTGCTCCAGGTAAGTCACCAGATTGTCGGCGCGGGCATAGAACTGGGCATCCTGCTCTGTGGGGTCACTGAGACGGGTCAGGTAATTATGAAAAAATCGCAAACCTTTTTTGTACTGGGATTCGGTGGAAGGGAAAATCCAGCTTTCATGATCGAAGTGAAACAGCGGGTCGGCTTTGGCTAAATCCGGGTCTTCCAGAGACTGGCTCTGGGAACGGCTGAAGTCATTGCGAAACACCCGCACCAAATCCCGTATCTGCACCAACGCCCCGTATTCCCAACTGGGAATATTGTCCATAAACACCGACGGCGGGGTCATATCATTGCTTAAATACCCGCCCCGCTTGTTGAGCAGTGTGGAGGCCACTTGCATGAATGTGGCGCCGGTGGTGTAGCCGGTGGCCATTTCATGGCCGTGGCTGGCCGCGCGGTGCTCGGCATTCTGTTGAACATCGAACAAAGCCGGCTCGGCATCATAATAAAACATCAGTCCCAGCTGGATCAGGGCAAAAACCAGCGCTGCCGCCACATAAGGGTGGCGATACCAGCGTTTGCGGCCTTTTTTGTCCTGATAGCGATCATCAGGCGTTGTGGCAGCCGGCTTTCTGGGTTCGTCGCCAAGCCGTTGTTCGTGATTGTCTGAAGGCATTTTTTCTGTTGCCATGGCACTATCCTTTACAGTGGTCTCAATGTCATAATTGTAGGCCAGAACCCGCTCTGGCGCATGTGCCGGATGACCTAAACCGCCAGATTCAATACGCGGCTCTCCACATTTCTCATTTCTCTATGCCACAAACACACATCAGACACCATTACCGGGAAATTCTGACCATCGCCCTGCCCATGATCGCTTCGGCCCTCAGCATTCCCTTGCTGGGCGTGGTGGATACGGCAATTCTGGGTCATCTGGAGTCGCCTTTGTATCTGGGGGCGGTGAATGTTGGCGTTACCACTTTCAACCTGTTTCTGTGGAGCCTGGGCTTCTTGCGCATGAGCACCACCGGGCTGGTTGCCCAGGACTGGGGACGTCAAGATCAACAAGCCGTGGCGCGGCACGTGGCCCTGGCACTGCTGCTGGCCACCGGGCTGGCTGCTGCCTTGATACTGCTTTCACCACTATGGATTGAGTCTCTGGTTCACTGGTTTGCCAGGGAGCAGGCCGAGATTCGCGCTTTGGCTGGCACTTATTTACGCTGGCGAGTCTGGTCTTTACCGGCCAGCCTGTGGCTGTTTGTCATCATGGCCTATTTTTTGGCCATTGGACAAGCCACAGTGGTGCTTCGGCTCATGCTGGTGTCTCAAGTCGGCAATATGGCGCTGGATTATTTTTTTGTGGTTCACTGGCACTGGAAAATCACCGGAGTGGCCGCCGGCTCGGTCATTTCTGAATATCTGGCCGTTATGCTGGGTTTTTGGCACATGCGTCACAATGGCATCTTGCGCGCTCTACCATCGGGTTTTTGGCCATCGTGGCGGAGCCATGGCCATGCCCTGGGTCAATTGCTGGCGTTTAACCGGGATATTTTTATCCGAACTTTATGCCTGATGTTTGTGTTTGCCTTTTTTACCCGGCAAAGCGCCAAACAGGGTGAGATTATTCTGGCGGCCAATGCCGTGTTAATGAACTTCTTTTACCTGGCCTCCTATGGCCTGGACGGTTTTGCCCATGCGGTGGAGTCTCTGGCCGGACGCTATTACGGACAAGACAACAAACAGGCTTTGCGGCAGGTGGTGCGGGATGTTTTCACCATTTCCTGGCTGGTGGCCCTGGGGTTAAGTGTCATATACTGGGCCGGAGGGGACTGGATGATTGCCTGGCTGACTGACCTGCCTGCCGTGCGACTTGCGTCCATTGACTATCTATACTGGGTGGTTTTTCTGCCGGTGGTAGCGGTGGCCAGCTTTGTTTATGATGGTTTGTGTGTCGCAACATTGCAAACCCGCATTATGCGCAACTCCATGGTCATGGCCACGGTGCTGTGTTTTTTGCCATTGTGGATGGCGTTGCGCCCCTTGGGAAACCATGGTCTCTGGCTGGCGTTTTGGGGCTTTTTTATTGTTCGCGGGTTGGCTATTCACTGGGGATTTAAACGCAGCGGCATACTGAACGCCGCATGACAGCCCTGACTGGCATTTGCCAAGGTGCAATTGACATGCTCGATGTTTTTTCTCAATACCCGTCCCGCACTTCAGGGACACAGTTTACCCGAGGCAGACCCTGTTTCGCAGGCCTTTCCTGTGGTTTGACCAGGTTGGTTGTAGGGCTGTTTTTGCTTGTGGCCACATGGCACAATGCCATCGCCGCCAGCGTGAAAACTGCGTCAGTACACAACCAAAGTCCACTCACAGTCCGTGGTGACTCGCCCATATCACCAGACATTCGCATTATCAAAACCGGCACTGCCAACGGCAAACGGCCCAAAATCGGGCTGGCGCTCTCTGGTGGAGGCGCCCGGGGTCTGGCTCATATTGGTGTTATCAAGACGCTGGAAAAGAATCACATTCCCATTGATTATATTGCCGGTACCTCCATGGGCAGCATCATTGGCGGGCTGTATGCCATTGGCTATACGCCGGAGGACCTTGAGTGGGTGATGGAAAGTGTTAACTGGGACAGAATTTTTCGCCCCTCACTGGAACGGCGCCAAAAAAACTACCAGCAAAGACAAGAAGAAAAAAACTACTTTGTGGATTTGGAAATCGGACTGTCCAAAAGCGGGCCGGCCAGTAGCAAAGGGTTTGCCGGTGGACAGCAGCTGATGCTTGAGTTGCAGCGGTTGGTGGGGTCATTGAGTATTGAAAACTTTGATGAATTCCCCATTCCCTACCGGGCTGTGGCCACTGACCTGAATGCGGCTATGCCCTATGTGATTGACCACGGCGATCTGGCCATGGCCATGCGCGCCTCTATGGCTGTCCCGCTGGTTTTCGGGCCAGTTAAATATCAGGGACGCATGCTGGCCGACGGCGGTATTCTCAACAATCTGCCGGTGGATGTGGTGCGGGACATGGGCGCTGACATTGTCATTGCGGTGAATGTGTCCTCTCCCCTGAATGTGCTGGATGAAAACGCCTCTATTCTTGCCGCGACTTATCAAAGTGTTGACGTGGCCTTGATTCAGAACACCCTTGAGTCTCTGCAAAAGGCGGATATTGTGATTGCGCCGGAACTGGAAAAACTCACCGCGACCGATTTCGACAAAGGGCCGGAATTCATACGCCATGGGGAACAAGCGGTTCATGCCAAAAAGCTGGTTTTGTCGCCCCTGGCCGTGCCGCCTGAACGGTACCTGGCACACTTGGAGTCGCGCAATTTTCTCATGCAGAAAGTCCCAAAGACCATCCATTTTGTCCGCTTTAGCGGCAATAAGCGCACAGCCACTGAGCGACTCTACAGTAAAGCAAAAGTCCTGGAAGGACGGTCCTTTAACGCCACGGATATCCAGGACATGGCTGACGCCCTGGCGGCTTATAATGACATTCAGACGGTCACCTATAAAGTGGTGACTGACGAGGCTGGCAACAAGGGCGTGGAGTTTGTGGTCAAGGAAAAAAACTGGGGGCCGGATTATTTGAAATTTGGCCTGAAGGTGGCGGATGATTTTGACTCCGATACACGCATTTCCGTACTGGCCCGGCATCACCGCTATAACATCAACCGTCTGGGCGGCGAATGGATTAATGACTTCAGCGTCGGCAATCAGATTTACTGGAAATCACAACTCTACCAACCGCTGGATTATGACAACCATCGTTTTGCCGCCGTGCACGTTCAGGCATCCAAAACCAGCCAGCGTTTTTATGAAAACGGCAGCCCGGTGGGGCTCTACGATTTCAAGGAATTTGCCAGTGGTTTTGACGTTGGCTTCAATCTGGACGAAGCCAGCGAGCTGCGTGGCGGCCTGTGGTACATGGATCAAAACATCGTGCCTGTTATCAACAACAAAGAATTCCCCACCGCCATCAATAAAACCATTGGTCTGCGGCTGCGTTATGGACGCGACACCTATGACCATGCCCTGTTTGCCCGCCAGGGGATGGACTTTTCCACCGAGATCGGGCTGTTCGACAAGGTGCGCTGGTGGCGTTATGACTGGAGCCAACGTTACCCCGTGGGGCAGCACTCAGCACTGCACCTGGGTTCCAAGGGCGCTTTTTCCGACCAGGTAAGCGCCGATGAGGCCTTCGTTTTCTGGGGTGGGCTGGATGATTTTGCCGGCTACCCGCAGGATGCCCTGATTGGCCAAAACGCATTTGTGATAAACATGGGCGGTTACACCACATTGACAAAAATCAAGCTGCCTGTATTCGGCTCACCACGCCTCATTGGCCTACTGCACGCCGGACAGGTATGGAACCACCATATCAAGTTTGAGAATCTGTTATATGGCTATCTGGCGGGCGTGTCTCTGGATGTCGCCAACACGGTCATGTTCCTCGGCAATGGCTATACCAGTGATGGCGACTTTCGCTTTTATTTGCGTCTGGGGACAGGCTTCTAGTTTAGCCGTCACTCATCCACGCAAGCAGACTCTTCGCGCACCTCATAGCTATGGGTGATTTCTGCCGTCTTTTCCAGCATGCGGGAAACCGAGCAATACTTTTCTGCAGACAACTTAACCGCTCTTTCCACATGCTTTTCATCCACATTATGGCCGGTCACAATAAAATGCACATGGATTTTTGTGTAAACCTTGGGTATGCCGTCACTGCGCTGGGCCTCCACCACCACTTCACAGTCAGTGACTTTCTGCCTGGCCTTTTTCAGAATAATCAATACATCCGTGCTGGTACAGCCGCCCAGACCCATGGCCACCAGCTCCATGGGGGAAGGCGCACAGCGTGGCGTTGGGTCTCCCGGCTTGTGCCAGGCATCCATTAAGGTGGCATGGCCTTCTTCATCTTTGGCCACAAAGGTCAGTTTATTCAACCAGTGAATATGGTATTTTTTGCTCATGCGTTGAGTGTCTCCATGATTTAGGGAATGACCGGAGATGAATTATACTACGCCCCTTAATCCAGCAGTTTGACCACCATCATGTCCAGCGCCCACAAGGCCCCTCGATTTCTTGTCTTTCTTTATGTATTGCTTACGCTGGCCCTGGCCTGGTGGCTGGCTCGGGCTTTGGTGGTTGGCGCTATCGCTGAACGCAATCAGGCCTTATTGAGCAAGGCGTATCAACA
Source organism: Lysobacterales bacterium (assembly GCA_026982315.1). Classification (GTDB taxonomy): domain Bacteria; phylum Pseudomonadota; class Gammaproteobacteria; order Xanthomonadales; family Marinicellaceae; genus S144-45. Next base: position 1,932 of record JALSHI010000031.1, on the reverse strand, counting down.
GCAGCCGTGGTTTTCGTGGTCTTTACAACACCCGCAAGAAATTGTGGGCCCTTATGCTGTTCACTGGCAAACAGCCAATAACGGCCTAGTCAACACTATTGACAAGCCAGTCATCTCACTACCCATGGGTGGGAGCACACTGGATTTTCAGGTATTTCCCCGCCTGAGTCTGCATTATAGCGCCACCAGGCCATGGCAAATGCGGATACATGTCCGCCCAAACGATAATGCGCCGGAATATTATTCCAGTGAAATTTTATTGCCTGGTGGCAATAAGCAAACCATCGGCGTCACTCTGAGCACCCTGAACTGGCACGTCATACCGCCGCCGCTTGCAAATCAGCCTGACAGCAAAAAAACACCCGAAAAAAATCACAGGAATACGCCGCCAAAACAAACGCGCAGTCTCCTGCTGTATTTTCATCCTGCCAAGGGCTCTCAAGCAATTTCCAAGGCACAGCGGCCACAGATCACCGTGCACTCGATTTCCTTTCCCTGGCCAAAAGAGGTGCCCCGTCACGCCGCCCCCGAACAAACCACACACAACCAGCAACCCAGCGACAAATCAACACCACTGCATATCAGAAAACAACCGCTGGAATGCCACCTCAGCCCCTTTCCCGCCACCAACGGCATGGCACAGCCGGAAAATGCTGTGCCTGAACTGGTAGTACATCAGCTAAGCAAGCCGTGCGCACTGCCTGAAAGCATTCTGTGGCTGGAAAAGCAGATTCGCACACAAGCTGGCCACCTGCTGATTCCCCATACAGCCATACTGCCGCCCTGGCCCTTTGGGCACTTCCTCGCACTCATGCTTTTTGCTGGGGTTGTCATGGCCATGATCTGGTTTTGTCGCTCAGCACAGAAAGTTACCGGCCCGATCGCCCACTCATCACAAATACTGTGGCTGGGGTTGGTCTTTCTTTTGCTGGCTGGCACCTATGTGCTTACCGGTGCTTTTGATCGGCTTGGCAGCCTGCCCCGAGCGACAGGTTTAGCCGCCTCCGCCATTATTGGCCTGTCATTATTCGTCTGGGCGCTATTCAATGATTTCAAGCAACTCATATCCGCCCCGACAAAGGCCGGAGCGGCTGCGGTTCTTATCCTGCTGGGCAGTGGTCTCATTGGCTTTCTATTGCTCAGCAGCCACCACCAAACCATTAGAGCCACCGCCTTTGTGGCATATTTTTCCTGGGCCATTTTTCAGCAAATTGTGATTGGCCCTGTACTGGCCCAGCGTCTTCACCAGCGTTGTCGTTTGTCAGTGATTGAATCTGCCGCGCTGGCCGGTCTGGTCTTTGCGCTTTTGCATTTCCCCAACCCCATGTTAATGTTAGCAACCATCATCGCTGGCAGCATATGGGCCTGGCTGTGGCTCAAATACCGATTACTACTGCCCCTGGCCATTTCCCATGCCGTGTTAGCCCTGGCCCTTTTTACCTTCAGCGGCCAATGGTGGTTGGCATCAGGGCGGGTGGGCGCGGCTTTCCTGAATTTATAGCCCTGTGATGCATGCCAAAGACGGACTCCAGAAACCAGTCTTTGGCATCCTGTGGCGTGGATTCCCGCTTTCGCGGGAATGACAGGGTGTTGGGAATGGCGGGGGAACTGGAGATGGCGGGGAGGCGGGAATGACGAGGAGCGGGTGGGGAATGACGGGAACAAAGGCGGCGGTTTCCCATTTTCGCCATTCGGGTGCCTTTTTGTCATTCCGGGTGGTTTTTCTTTCTTCGTCATGTCAGGTGCCCCTTTTGTCACTCCCGGTTTTTTTCCGTCATACCGGGAAGCTTCCTTTCCTCAGTCATTCCCGGCGAGTCTCCCAACCTTCGTCATTCCGGGCGAGCGTGAGCGAGACCCGGAGTCCATCCCTCAAGTGGCACGGCACAGCCAACAGGCACAACTTCATTGAGTGCTACCAGCTGCTGCCTCGGT
>JALSHI010000030.1 GCA_026982315.1 Lysobacterales bacterium | reverse complement strand
GCAAACAGCCGTTGGCCCGGCTCCGGCTCCCCCCGAGTTCACCTATGCTCGAGTCAAGGTCAAGCTGAGAACCTATGATGCCGCGGGAAACGGGATTGACAAAAGCGTTGCTATCCGCAGAAACCCCGTATTGGCAGGCACAAACGGTTGCCCCACCACCAACCCCATCTCCCCCAACAACAGCTGTTACGCTTTTGTGGAGGCAAATACGAATATAGCCACAGCTGGCGCCACATTTATAAATTGGGTAACCAAGTCAGAGTTTGTGGTGGACAACCCTGATGCGGACGATATGTCAGGATTCGGCCCTTCTTCAAATGACTGTTACGACACAGCAACTATTCGGGTTATCAGTCCCTTAATCTCTCTCTAGTCTTTTAACTCTGGTACTACTCGTGACGATTGCCTTGAAGTCACACCAAGGCAATCGTCACGGGAACGATGGGAGGATATCTGCCCAGTGCCGTGCTATGGTCTCAAGCCAATTTATTCTTTCTATTCCGGCGGGCTGGACTGGGCAGTCGTCGTACAATACCTGATTTTCATCAGGCCTTAACCGTATTCAAACTTACGGTTCAACCCAGATTGGACATAAACTCTCTGCCCCTTCTCCCTGAAAAACACGGTAACCAATACTTTCTGTGTACTGTTAACACCAAAAAGATGAAAACAACCTTTTCTGGGTTAACGAAACGGGTTTGGGGTACAATAATTTTCTCCAAGACGCTTTTTACATGGCCCACCACCTGACGTGAGACAGCCCGATAAAAAAATACTCCCTTCACATCAGCACAACCTTAAGAGCCAACCAGGATAACACTGCATGCAGTTACTCTTTGTCATCGGATTGCAGAAATCTGGCACCTCATTACTCAATAGGTTGTTAATGAAACAGGATTTTGTGTCCAACCCCTTTTTGCCGGAGGGGCGCTTCTTTTGGGGCGATAATCCACCTGACGAACCAGTATCCGCACCGTGCGGGGAACTCTTTCAAATGCATCATGGGAACCACGGTCATCACCTGGATGCAACAGACTACCGGGAAGAACATGCCAGACTGCTCGAGGAAAGAATCAGGCAGGCCGGAGTTTCTACACACATTCTCATGAACAAAAACCCCAATAATTCTGTCAGGGTGCCTTGGCTAAAAAAAGTGTTCCCCCAGTGCCATATTGTTGCGGTGGTTCGGAATCCTGTTTCTAATATCTACTCATTACTGAAGAAAGTCCATTACGAATCCGCTATTGCCGGCAACAAAAATGCCCTTGACTGGTGGGGTATCAAACCCAAGGGCTGGAAAGACCTTGCTTCAAAAAACCTCCTTGAAAGAACGATAAATCAGTGGAACGCGGTCAATGGGGAAATTCTGTCTCATAACCACTTGCTTGATAGCATGGTGGAATATTCAGATCTGTGCCAATACCCTAACCATAATTTGTTAAAGATTTTATCGCCTTTGGGGGTCAGCCATCTCAGTATGGAATTCCCTGCCCTGAAGTGTTTTGATGATGAATACGAAAAAGGCAGTCGGCTCCTTTCCAAGAATGTTGAAATGAGAAAGCACGATATTTATGACTTGAGCGGATTAAAAGAAAACCAGGAGTTTCCACCCCTGGAGCGTCAAAGCCAAAACAAAATCCGGGCGCAAACTGGTGAAATCTGGACCAAACTGAAACGTCTCGCCTTCTGCCATGGCTAGCGCTGGAGCCAACAGGGTCACTCTGCGTGTTGCCATGATTGCGCCGGTATTCAAGTCATTATTAACTGTACAGCTCGCACCATGACTGTGTTTCCGTTCTACATTATTATGACACCTGGCTCAACCAGATACCTCAAGTTTGCCGTCTGGAGCCTGTCCAGAAGAACGGATATGAGCCTGTCTCTGGTTTCCAACGGGCTGGAGAAAAAGGAGGTGGAAGACCTCCACGCTTTTTGCAAACAAATAGACGCTCCTTTGCTGCAATTGCCAACAAACAGGGTCGTGAGGCATGGGGAAGCATTAAATATGCTACTGGAACAACATCAGCAATCCTGGTTTTGTTTTTGTGACGCGGATATTGTTTCAACCACTCCGACAGCCAACGATATCCCTTTTTCCAGCGATCTGACGGCCCTTTCGTCCTGTGAGGCCATGTTCTGGGATAACAAGCCCACAAAAGGCGTACTGGGACGATGCAACCAATGGCCGGATGGGAGTCAGCATTTGTCTTCCTTCTTCTGCATTTACGAAACCCAAACCCTGAAAACACTTCAGCAAAAACACCAGCTCGGCTTTGAGAACATTCATCCTGAAGATATCCAGTCCTTGCCCGTGCGGGCCTTGTTAAAAAGAAAAGGCGTCAACTTTGCCGCCACCACAAAACTTGACACCGGCAAAGCGCTCACTGCGGCCATGGAGGTGGAAAACTTCAATTATGCCCACCGGGTAATCCCCAGTTTGCTCCATATTGGGGGGCTGAGCTCCTGGATTTTAAATGGAGACAAGAGGCTGGTTTACTCCCAGTATCACTTAACTGATAAGGAGCTGTATACATTGGCCCCTAAGGGTTCCTGGCTCTACAACCCCAAAAGCGAGCTTGATGAGGATTTATCCAGTTTTCTGCTTAGAAGGCAACAGCGCCTTGCCGCCGCGCGGTATTGTTTTCAACTGATTTCCCACTATGTGGACGGGACAAGCAAGCCAAGCTACGATTTAAGCGACAAAAATCTCGTCAATGCATTAAAGGTGATTGAAAAGGCCTTGCAGAATTACCACCATAAAGAGGGTTGGGTATGAATATTCACATTGTTCATCTGCCTCATACATTCCCCTTTCTACTCGATCTTTCTCTCGCTTTTCAGCGGTTTGGCTTCCAAACCATCACCCTGGTGGCCAATGGTTTTAATCTGGATCAAATAAAAGCCCTTGATGACTTCGCCAACAAGAATCCCTGTATTCGAATACTGGATTTACCCACAAAAAGGATTCTGAGTCACGGCGAAGCCTTGAATTACGCCTTCAGACTTGGCTCAGAGGAAATCTTTTGCTTTGCCGATCACGACATTTTCCCCATTGCGCCTGTTATTGAGGATATAGCTTCAGGCCTCAAAAACAATGCCGCCGTTTGTCTCGGCAACAGGCCAGAAAATATGGTGAATTACAAAGGATTTGCAGCATCTGCGACCCAGACGGCTTCTGGAATTCCTTTGATAACGTCTTTTTTTTCGGCCTTTCGACGGGATGCCGTAGCGGCTGTTAGCCATAAATACAAAGTCGGGTTTGAACAATACTTTCGCAAAAGCCAGCTCCCCCTTGAATTCAGACAATTCCCCGATATTAAGGCACTAAAAGAACCTTTTTTAATTGATACGTGCAAGGCGCTGTCCCTGGCTTTTTACCTTTCCCATAAAAGCATTGTCCACGTGGAAGCAGAAAAAGTATGTCACCTTGGCGGTTTGTCCGGCGCTATTTCCAAACGCTTGGCTGGCAAAACCGCCGCCCCGGAAACAGCATTTATTTTTGAACAAGGCCCTGGCAAGGAGGCGCTTCTCCATTATTACCAGAAACACCAAAAGCGGCATCCACATGTCCTAAGAACCAAGCAGTTGATCGCAGACTACGCCTTACAAACCATTATTAACCTCAAGAGTAGTCGCCCACCGCCTGCCTATGAAAGTGAAGATGCTGAACTTGAAAAACGCCTTACTCATATCAAGGTAAATCTGGAGAAAGTTATCCGGCCATCAATAAACGACTAAAAGCTATCTGGGCCAATACGTTGGGTAACTGGCTTTTCCCTTTTCCTTTTTTCCAGAACAACGATGCTGTCGTAATAATGTAAACCCGCCAGGTTTTCAGTAATGTAACTTGGGGCCAAATTCTCATTAAACCGCTTGTGCCATCCATGCAGCTCATCAATCCACTTCTTACTGTATTCCACAAAGGTATCTGGCTTGTCCAGCCCGCCCCCATGCTTGTCCGAGTAACTGGTATGTAAATCCTCAACAATGTAAAGGCCGCCGTCTTTTAAGCGTGGAAACATGCACTCAAATGTCACTATCTGCTCATGCATATGGTGGCCACCATCATCAATGATAATATCAAACGGCCCGAATTCTTCATGGATCTTGTCATGGGTCTCCTTGAGGCCCTGATCGCCGATGCGAATATGAATCCGATCCTCCTCAAGTTGCTTGCAACGTTCTTTGATATCCACCCCGACAATTTGGGACTTTCGGTGAAAGTACCATTTCCACATTTGCAAGGAACCACCATGGCCGATTCCATATTCAAGCAATTTGATTGGCCGGTCTCTGTAGCTTCTGAAAAATGTTTCATATACTGGAAAGTAGTGCATCCACTTACTGATTCTTCTATGCTTACCGTGGAGGAAGTACTTCTGCAAATCTTTTTTAATCAAAAGAGTTCTCCGTCAAAATCATTCAATTCACATCACTTTTTCTGGGTAGACAGCGCCTTGGGCTGGTCGTTAGCACAGTTGTCACCCGGTATCCAACACCCCAAGCCACCTCGCAAATACCCAGCCAGCCCCTTGAAGAAAAACCTACTGCAGCCAGGGATTTTCTTGCCATCCCACTCGCTGAGGCAACGAAAAAATCTCCCAATGCAACAAACGAGTTAGCCAATCTCTCGTTTGGGACGCCATCGGCTGCTCGTATTTCCCTTGGTGCAATTGCCGGTAATTGGTAAATTCTCCAGGAGGAATACCTGCAAAGTCACAGACCTTTTCAAGGTGCTTGCCTGGGTTTTTCCAAACATTCTCCGCAGGTAAAATGCAACACTGGTGCTCGGGAAAATAGCGCCATAACCGATTCAACTGCTCCTGATACCGGCTCCTCCCCACATAGCAAAACCGATCATGCGCTCTGTCAGGAGAAGTTTTTCCACTGAGCTCCCTTTCAATAGCTCTATCAAAAGGAAGCCACTCGGCCCCGCGGTTGACCTCCATGTTCCATGCTGAATAAGCCCTGTCAATAGGGTGTCTTAGTAAAATGATCCACTTGGCATCTGGATTATAACGAAAGATTCTCTCAATAGCGCCCTGACGGAAAATGTAGTCAGGCGTAATATCACACCACAGATGTTGCCGACTTGCCCCTCCCTCAAAACCAGCGTGATAGCGAGCCAGAGATTCTTGATACGGTTGTTCTGAAACAAAGTTTTCAGGCCGGTCAAAAAAATGCCCTTCCTTGTTTTTTTGGACCCTGACTTCAGGATGGTTGCGAAAAAAAGCCCCGAGTGAACGGGTCCCTGCTTTTTGCACTCCTCCCACAAACAAAGCAACTTTTTTGACTGGCCTCATGGGATGCTAATCGTGTTTTTAAGCATATTTAATGGCTTCTGCATTAACAGCACCAAAGAAAATGCCCGTAAAGGAACTTTACGGGCATTTTCCAACCAGGCTGTTTCGGTCTTTACACCTTTTCAAGCCTCAATTGTCTTCAACTAGATTACAGCTGTCCAATAAAAGTCTGACGGCGAGACTCAAACTCGTCAAAATATACTTCCTGAGAACCAACCACATCTGCGTAAGCCTGTGTCGCGCCCACCGAGCCGATATTTGCCCGCTTGACACCAACAAGCAACGCATTGTCTATGCCTGTCTGCTCCCAATCCGGAGTGCCTTCCGTGTTGTTGTTGACCCAGATGCGGCAAGCCCCTGTACCTGCACCCACAACGATTTCAACCTCAACAGAGTTCCAACCCGTTTGTAAGGACACATTTCCCGGGTTAGCACCACTGCCAAAACGGGCACGGTTTCCGTTTGAGTTCAGATCCCGGCAAAAACCACCCAGGCGAGCCTGATTGCTTCCTAAACCAACCACAAACATTTGCAGCAGGGCAGGTCTGGCCTTTGTGTCAATGGTTGTCGGCACTGGGTTATCCAAATTACCGGCAACAAATGCCTTGAATCGATGTGCGCCGCCAGTGGCTGTTGCCATCATGTTGGTCGCGTCGATATAAAAGCGGGCCCGATAACGCACTTCAGGCGTTGCCATGTCATCACGAACCGTGGCGACACCATTTTTGTTAGGGCCTTGAGTCACAGCCAACTTACAAGCCGTTCCTGCCACACCACCAGCCTGGACATTCAAGGTGGCGCCATTTGCTGCATTGGTTGCATCCCATGCGCTCAGGTTGGCATTGGTACATTGGGCACTGGCACTCATTGAGATACCAAGCAAGGCGCACAAGGCCAAGGTTTTGAATAAAATTCTCATTACAACATTCCTCCAAGTTAAGGCTACATTCCAAGCCGGTACATTTTGACTGTGTTATTTAACGACGGTTGTTTTTTGCGAGCCGGTCACTTTTTTGAATAAAACCAGCATTATTCTGACCGAAAACAACAGAGCAATGATGATTGCCGGTAAGATTGCATTCCCCGGTAAAAACTGAAAAACTAATATGAGCTCGCTGGCGCACTTCATCCGCAAAAACCAAGGCCTAAACTATAACATGTTCCCATGAGTCAACGATCAGCCCAGAACCACGCTTCCCGAATACTGATCACAGGCGCATCAGGTTTTTTGGGCTCAAATCTTGTGGCTCACCTCAGTGATTCCCATGCCGTTTATGCCTTGTCCCGCCGTCCCGGAAATACATATGTCTCCGACAAGCACTTTTCCTGTGACATTTCCGACCAGAACAGGCTCATGGAGGTTTTACAAGAGGTCAGGCCCTCGACCATCATCCATCTGGCCTCAGCCAATCCGTCTGTCAACCAGGGTTGCCGTGACGCCGATTACATTCGCACAAATATCACTGGCACCTTCAATCTCTTACAGGCCTGCCTGCATACGAACCTGTCTCCTTTTTTTGTTCACCTGTCTTCCTATGAGGCGCTTGCCACACACCATGGAGAGTCGCCTCCGGACTCAGGCAAATACAAAATTGATGCCAGCACGCCCTACAGCGCCACAAAAGCTGCCGCCTCGCATCTTGTTTCGGCCTGGTACAGAACCTACGGGTTAAAAACGGCCAATGTTTTCTGCTCCAACATTTACGGCCCTCATCAATCAAATGACAAACTCATTCCGCAAATTATCATATGCAGTCTGCAAGAAGAGCCCATTCATATCTACGGTGATGGTCATGAACAGCGCATGTGGCTGTATGTGTCGGATTTGTGCCGGGGTGTCGCCTCCCTGATAAAAAACAGGCAAGCCGGTAATTTTTCCCTACTGGGCCAAGAAACCTTGTCCATCAACGAGATCATCACCCTAACCAGCGAGGCGCTGAAAGAAAAACAACTCCCCCTGGCGCCTGTTATCTATCGCTCGTCAACACTGCCTGGCCGGTCTTTTTCCCCGAAAAGCCTCATCTCGCCCCCTTCCATACCCGACTGGCGGCCAACAACTTCCTTTGCCGATGGCATTCGCACTACAATAGACGGGTTTTGCACGATGCGCCAGGGAGCGCCATGAAAAAGACGGCTTTTTTATTCATCACCGAAGCAGGAACGCTTGAGCAACAAGCGGTTATGCTTGCCGAATCAAGTGCACTGCACTGCCCCTGGGTTGATGTGTTTTCGTTTTCTCCACGCAAGGGGTATCAACCGGCGCAGCAGACCATCAGCCGCCTGTCCGAGCTGGTAACCCATTGCTTTTTCGAAGACCTGAATCAAAAACATGCCAGCTTCCCCCTGGCCAATACACTCTATGCCGCAGCTTTTTTTGAACAAAACCACCCGGAATACGGTGATATCTTTCTTATAGACACGGACACCGTATTTACCAAGCCGCCAGACCCGGACAGTTTTGATGCTTCTGGCGTCTATGTACGGCCCGTGGATAACAAGGGTGTTGGCACTGAGGGCCCCCATGACCCCAACGAGTCTTTTTGGCAATCGGTATTTGCTTACTTCAAACTGCCACTGCCAGATTTTTTTGTTACCACCAGTATTCGGCAGCAACGCATCCGGCCTTATTTCAACTCCGGGTTCACCGCGGCCATTGATGTTCCCGGGTTTTACACACGATGGCTGGCAGACTTCGATCGCCTCATGGACAGCCACATTCGACCGGCATTCATCGGCCGGGACGGGACCAATTTTGGCTTTTTCGAGCAGTTTTCCCTCTCCATCACTTTGGCCCGAGAGCCTTATTTGCTCAAGCCATTGCCGGACAATATCAATTATCCGATTCCATTCCACCCTTTTTTGAAAAAACACAACCGCGCCATCAGTCTTGAGAAGCAGTCGCACGTCCATTACCACAAGTGGTTCCAGCACCCTGATTTTCTCGATTATGTTTTTGACGATGATGAAAAGGCGCAACCGGCCTTCTCCTGGCTGAAAGCAAGGCTGCCGTTTTCACCAGTGCTGGATTGCCCGTTAAGAAGATTTGATTAGTATGAAAGCACGGTTTGTTATCCACCCGGCAATGCCGTTGCTGATTTGGGGTGGCGTTTTAGCTGCTTTGCTGGCTTTTTTTGTGCTTGGCCCGCTGCCTTATATAACCGGCTACTACGGACGCGTCAATGCGTTCGATGTATTACTGGAAATTGTTTTTGTTTATCTGCCCGTCTTTCTGTTTTTATCCCTTATCACCGCCAGACCGTTGTTTTCCGCCATCACAGCCCTTGTGCTGTTTGTGGTCTGGACATCCACCGGGCTCATCAAAAACACATATCTGGGCAGCACGCTGGTGCCGGCAGACTTCTCGGAAGTCCACGAGCTGATTTTCAACGAAGGCTTTGTGGTTTTCAAAACCTTTATTCCGCCGCTTGTTCTGATGACCATTGCGCTCATACTGGCTTTCCGCCTGGCCTGGCGCACATCTGAACGCCACCCGGCTGTGCGATGGCCAAGTGCTTTAGTATTAATGGTTTGGCTGGGGCTTTGGGGCTCAGGCTGGTACAAAACGCTAATCACCGCCCGCTTTGAGCCGAATATACACAACAGCCTCAAACAAAGCGTCATGCATGGTTTTGTCAATCATTTTTTGCATTTGCTGTGGACTAACAACGCCATCATCACACCCCCTGGATATTCTGTTGATCGCATTCGGGCGATTATTGACAAATATGGCCTTGACCAGGCTGGCCCTGTGCCCAATAACGCGCCAACCAGTTTAATAACACTGATTGTTGAGTCGCTTACAGATCCCCAAGAGATGGGTTGGCAGTTTGACATTGACCCAATCCCCAATCTTCACCGGCTGCAGGCCAGCGGCACAAGCGGGTTTGTTCTCTCACCGGTTTATGGTGGCAAGTCGGTCAATGCCGAGTTCGAGTTGCTTACAGGCATGTCATTGGCTTTTATGCCGGCTGAAGCCAAGCCGTATCGCGCTTTTTTGCCCACATCCGGTATTCCTGCCTTGCCGGATTTTCTCAAACACCGCGGCTGGCGCCCGATCATCGGTATTCAGGCAGTCAACATCAAGATCTTTTTTTCCCGGGTGTTCGGTATTCTGGGTTTCCAAAAGACCAGCAGCGTGGATGACAAGCACGCGCCACGGGCGCCTAATGGCATGCCCACCTCACAATACCTGTTTGCCAAGATTATCAGTCTGATTAAAGGCCTTGAGGCAAATAAACCATTTTATATCCACGCCTTTCCCAATGCCACCCACGCTCCTTGGCATCAACGCGCAGGGCAACCTGTCCACCTGCTAAACCCCGAAGGTCTCACACAGCATCAAGTCCACACCATAGAAAACTACGCCCAGGCACTGCAAAAATTTGATCAGGCTCTGGGAGAGCTGATAAAACACCTGGAAAACACATCTCAACCTGTTACTTTGCTCATTGTGGGCGATCACCAACCCGCCATTCTCCATTATGCGAAGTGGCGACAACAAAGTCTGGCATCTCAGGGTATCACCCCGGAAACCGCCGAATATCTAGGCAAACACGTGGTGCCTTATCTGCTATGGAAAAACCGGCGGCAGGAAAACACTGGTAAACAGACCGGGTTGGCCGGCAGCATGAATATGCTGCCCGCACTGGCTCTCAAAGCCATGGGGGTGCCTCCTCAGGGCTTCATGAAACTGGTGGCAAAAGTTCAAAAAGAAGCACCTTTTTCCAGTCAGATTTTCTTTGATGGCCGTACATTTACAAATAAAGTGCCCGAAAAACAAAAATCACTACTGGCTGACTACCGCATGCTTCAGTATGACCTGTTACATGGCAAGCAGTATTACTATCACTTTATGGAACATGCCCGTTCGATCGATCATTAAAGCCGCTGCGTTTCGTTGATACACCGCCGTACAGATGGAGAAACAGCACATACCGAAAGCCAGTCCAGCCCTTGTGCATAAGCACCCACACGGCTTTCATTGCTAAAAAACAACGCCAAGCCGGCGTATTGCATCATGGTTTCCACAGCTTGCCGGCCAAAGCCCCACAAGTGAATGGGGTCGGGGTCGCCAGCTTCCTCCCCGCGCCATTTTTGTTCCAGCGGCGTGCCAATCAACAGCGCTGCACAGCCAAGCTGAGCCATCGATTGAATAATTCGCAAAGGGTCTTCCAGGTGTTCGATAAATTCGAACATGGACACCAAACCCGGGGACGATGCGCCCATCACCCCTTGCTGAATAATGTCTTCCACGCGCATGGGGAAGAATTTCCGGTTGCGCGTCGCCATCAGGTTGGCGCGGCGAATGCGGTCTGCCTGCAAATCGCAGCCGATGATTCGCCATTGTTGCAACGGCCCCAGACTAATATCCACCGCATTGGGAATTCTGCCAACACCGCAACCCACATCAATCCACAGCCGGGCTTCTTCGGGTAATACCGAGTGCAATAGCGCCATCAACCATTGCACATTGCCCACCGCCTGGTTTTTCCGTACCCAATGCTGAACGGCCTCCTTGCCTGGTCGGTACTCAAAGGGCAAGCATGTCCTGTCCTTGTTTTTTTCTACATTCTGGCGGATTCGATCCATGTTTTCAGCCAGAAACCGGCGGCATTTTTCGTTTTCGTCCTGATACACCTTTTCATAGGTTTCCCAGGGATGCCGCACAAAAGGCTTAATGGCGTCAAACGGGATTTTTCCGCTGCGAATGGCGTCAATCGTCATGTTGTCGTGGTCATCCCAGCAGGGCAAATACTCGAGTCGTTGCAATGCCGCATCCAGCAAACGCCACTGGCGCAGACTGCCTTCCGGATTGGCTTGATGTTCGGACAACAAGGCGCCGAGGGTGTCATGCAAATAGCTTTTAATAAACAGGTCTTCATAAGCCGCCGCTAAGATACCGGGCAGCTTGTCCCAGTCCCGGCTGGCCTTTTCGCCACTTTCCCGGGTTTGTCTGAGCGTTTGCAGTATGTGCTGCAGGGCATGTACTTGTGGCGTAATTTGCATGGGTTTGGTTCGCATTTGGAAATACTTTGAATTATGCCGTACACAGATAAAAAATGCAGACTGTTTTATCCACACAACAGTCATTCAAGGAAAGCCTTGTCGGCAAAAACCAATCGCCCGCTGGTTTTCAGTTACAATAAAAGCCTTCGTTTGATTTGGGAGATTGTGAAATGGCTGGACACAGCAAGTGGGCCAATATTCAACACCGCAAAAAAGCGCAGGACGCCAAACGCGGCAAGATTTTTACGCGGCTGATTCGCGAGATAACCGTGGCTGCCAGACAAGGCGGCGGCGACCCGGAAGCCAATCCGCGTTTGCGGTTGGCGCTGGACAAGGCCGCCAGCGCCAACATGCCCAAAGACACGGTCGAGCGCGCCATAAAAAAAGCCACCGGTGAACTCGAAGGCGTCAATTATGAAGAAATCACCTATGAAGGCTATGCTCCCGGCGGCGTAGCGGTGCTGGTGGACTGTGTCACCGACAATAAAAACCGCACCGTTTCCGAAGTGCGTCACGCCTTCTCGAAGCATGGCGGGAACCTGGGTACAGACGGCTCAGTCAGCTATTTGTTCAACAAAATAGGAGTGATTTCATTTGCGCCCGGCACTGACGAGGATACCGTGATGGAGGCCGCATTGGAAGCCGGTGCAGAAGATGTGGTCACCGAAGATGACGGCTCCATAGAAGTCATCACCACACCCCAGGATTTTGTCACCGTGGTGGAAGCGCTACAAGCCGCGGGGCTGGAACCGGCTGAATCAGAAGTGACCATGCGCGCCAGCCTGGAAGTGGATCTGGATGTGGAGTCGGCGCAAAAAATCCTCAAGTTTCTGGAAGTGCTGGAAGACCTAGACGACACCCAGAATGTCTTTCACAACGCGGCCATTCCCGCCGAGGCTTACGAATAAATGCGCCAGATGGCTTTTTTAGCCCACCGGCAGGGTCTGTAAACATGGCTGGCAATGCGCGCATCATGGGTATTGATCCGGGGTCGCGTACCACCGGCGTGGCCATTATCGACGCCACTCAACAGCAATCGACCGTGGTGCATTACCAGCCTGTGCGCTGCGGCACCGGCGATTTGCCTGAGCGCCTGAAGGTCATTTTTGAAACCGTCAGTGAGCTCATTGGCCAGCATCGCCCTGACGAGTTCGCCATTGAAAATGTGTTTATGGCCACCAATGCCGCATCGGCCCTGAAGCTGGGACAAGCCCGCGGCGCTGCCATTTGCGCGGCCGTGGCGCACCACTTGCCCGTGTATGAATACGCACCCAAGGCCATCAAGCAAGCGGTGGTAGGCAAGGGCGGGGCGGCTAAAAGCCAGGTTCAGTTTATGGTTGGATTGCTATTGGGCATAAAAGGCAATATTCAGGAAGACAGCGCTGACGCCCTGGCGGTGGCCCTGTGCCATGCCAATACCCGCTGGGCAGTGTCACAATTGAACCTGGGCTCCAGCTATTATCGTCACAACCGCGCTGGCACGCGCCGCCGTTGAGGAAACTGCCATGATTGGACGCATCAGTGGTATTTTATTGCACACGGAGCCGCCGGTTATTCTGGTGGATGTGGGCGGCGTCGGCTATGAGATCGAAGCCCCTTTGTCGGTATTTTATAACCTGCCGAAAACCGGCGAGGCTGTCACCTTGATTACACACCACCTGGTGCGCGAAGATGCACAAATTCTGTATGGCTTCACCAAGGAGTCGCACCGGCAACTGTTTCGGGATTTATTAAAGGTTTCCGGCATCGGCGCCAAGTCCGCCCTGGCCATTTTATCGGTCATGACCGCCGGGGAATTCGCCACAGCCATTCATCATGGCGATGTGGCCGGGCTGGTCAAAATCCCCGGTATTGGCAAAAAAACCGCCGAACGCCTGATTGTTGAAATGCGTGACCGCCTCAAGAGCCTGGCTCCTGCCGCAGAGCCCAGCCTGAGCGCCCCGGCCCGCTCGGCCGAAGCCGAAGCCAGCGGCGCCCTACAAGCTCTGGGGTTTAAACCGGCCGAAGCGGAAAAAATGGTCAAACAGATTTCTACCGGCAATCAGACCGCAGAAGAGCTGATCCGCCTGGCCTTGCAAAACCAGGGCAGAAAATAATGCAGGAATTCGATCGCCATATTGACAGCCACCAGCAGTCCCGCAATGAGGCGCTGATTGAAGCCTCCATTCGCCCTGCCAACCTGCAGGAATACCTGGGGCAGGCCGCCGTTAAAGACCAAATGACCCTGTTCATCGAAGCGGCGCGTCGGCGCGGGGAAAGCCTGGACCACGTCCTGATTTTCGGCCCGCCGGGTCTGGGCAAAACCACCCTGGCGCATGTGATCGCCAATGAAATGGGGGTGAATCTGCGCCAGACTTCCGGACCAGTGCTGGAAAAAGCGGGCGATTTGGCGGCCTTGCTCACCAATTTACAACCCCATGACGTCCTGTTTATCGACGAAATCCACCGCCTCTCACCCGTGGTTGAGGAGGTTCTGTACCCGGCGCTGGAAGATTTTCAAATCGACATCATGATTGGCGAAGGCCCGGCGGCCCGCTCCATCAAACTGGATTTACCACCCTTTACCCTGGTGGGCGCCACCACCCGTGCCGGTTTGCTCACCTCGCCACTGCGCGACCGCTTCGGCATTGTTCAACGGCTGGAGTTTTATACACCGGCAGAACTGGCCAGCATCGTCAAACGCTCCGCGGGCATTCTCGGCATCGCCACCGATGATGCCGGCTGTCTGGAAATCGCCCGCCGCTCCCGCGGCACGCCACGCATCGCCAATCGCTTGTTGCGCCGGGTTCGCGATTTTGCCGAAATCCGTGGCGATGGCGTTATTACCGCCCCCCTTGCCGACCAGGCCATGGAATTACTGCAAGTGGACAACAACGGCCTGGATGAAATGGACCGGCGATTCCTGCAAACGCTGGTGAAACATTTTCAGGGCGGGCCTGTGGGCGTTAACTCCCTGGCTGCCTCATTGAGTGAGGAACGCGGCACCATAGAAGACGTAGTGGAACCCTACCTGATTCAGCAAGGCTATATCACGCGCACGGCCCGCGGCCGCATGGCCACTGCCAAAACCTGGCACTGGCTGGGCTTGAAGCCACCTGCATCGCCCTCTGGTGACTTGTTTGAAAACAACTCCTGAGACCATGACCCGGCCTGAAAAAAACCACGCAGAAACAGCACATAAACCTGGCTTTACCGGGCGCTACCGGGTGTATTACGAAGACACCGACGCCGGCGGCGTCATGTATCACAGCCGCTATCTGAACTTTTTTGAACGCGCACGCACTGACTGGTTACGCACCCTGGGCCTTGAACAAAACGCCATAGCCCGGCAACACAATGTGGTTTTTGCCGTGCGGCGCGCGCAGGTGGACTTTATTCAGCCGGCACGTCTGGACGATAAGCTGATGGTGACTTGCGAGCTTCTGTCAACCGGCTTTGCCAGCCTGGTTTTTCGACAAACCATGCGGCATGAAAACGGTAACCTGCTGGCCAGGGCAGACATTAAAGCCGCTTGCGTGCGCGCCAGCGATTTCAGGCCTCAGGCCCTGAAAAACACCCCGCTGGCCCCCTTGTTACCATCCAGGCGGAACTCTGCCTAGCACAATTTGACAAAAGCCAACAGGCCGGTCGCATCATCGGCGCTGTCACCTGAATATTGAAATAAGGAGAACCTTGCCCGTGGAAAACACCACACAGGAATTTGATTTTCTTGCACTCATACTTAATGCCAGCGTACCGGTCAAAGCCGTCATGGCCCTGTTGATTCTGGCCTCTCTGGCTTCCTGGTATGTGATTTTCATTAAGTGGAAAACCCTCAAAATCGAGCAGCGCCGCGCCCGCAAGTTTGAAGAAACTTTCTGGTCTGGCATGGAGCTGAGCCGTTTGCACGAAAGCATTAGTCAAAACAAACGCAAACCCACAGGCATGGCGCGGATTTTTGACGCCGGCTTCAAAGAGTTTCTGCGTACCCGAAAAATGGCTGGTAATGACGAAAAGTCGGTGGATAATGCTGACCGGGCCATGCGCATTGCCCTCAACCGCGAAATCGACCGGCTGGAGCGCGGCCTGCCATTTCTGGCCACGGTTGGTTCCATCAGCCCATACATTGGCCTGTTTGGCACCGTCATTGGCATCATGATCGCTTTTCATGCCTTGTCCAGCGTCACCCAGGCCACCATCGCCATGGTGGCGCCGGGCATCTCCGAGGCCCTGATCGCCACCGCCATGGGGTTATTTGCGGCCATTCCCGCCGTGGTTTTCTACAACCGTTTTAACACCGATGTGGAACGGCTCTATACCCAGTACGACACGTTCAAGGAGGAGTTCTCCGCCATTTTGCACCGGCAAACCGGCAACTAGAGGCACGCAGCATGAGACGAAAACGCAAGGCCATGGCCGAAATCAATGTGGTGCCCTATATTGATGTCACACTGGTGCTTTTGATTATCTTCATGATTACCACACCGCTTTTGAACCTTGGGGTGGATGTGGATTTGCCAGAATCCGAGGCCAACACCGTCACCATCAAGGAAGAGCCGGTGGTCATTAATGTGGACAAAAGCGGCCGCTTTTTTCTGAGTATTGGCGGGGAATTCGAGCCGATTGATGCGGCCACACTCAAGAAAAAAATCAGCGCTTTTGTGAAAGCCAACCCCAAAGTGCCCATTGTCATTGGCGCCGACCAGGGCGTGGAATACGGGCGCGTCTACCAGGCCATGGTGGTGGCGCAACAAGCCGGCGCCAAAAAAGTCGGTCTTATCAGTGAGCCGTTACCGGCGGCCAAATAACCCCATGCTTTGGATGTCGTTTGTCTGAAATGCGCAAAGAACACCAACAAGCCGCCCTGTTTACCATTGCCCTGCATGCGGCCTTGCTGGCCATGCTGCTGTTTAGCGGGTTTCGCCTGGTGGTGCCCCCACCCAAGGGTCATGGCGGCATTAGCGCCGAGCTGGTTGACCTTTCGCAGTGGACAGCGAGCCCAAAAAAAGCGCCGCAACCCAAAAAAAGCCCAAAAACACATCGCCAGCCCAAGGCCACAAAGCCAAAGCCACAACCGGCCAAAAAAAAGGTCGCGCCCAAAAAACCACCGGCAAAACCAGTGGTTACCCGAAAAAAAACCACCCCGAAAAAAGCCGTCAAACCCAAGCCGGCAGTCAATACCCGGGCGCGGGATCTGCAACGCCAAAAAGACGCTGAACGCCGACGCAAACTGGAAGCCATCCGGCAACAACGGCTGGAAGCCGAGCGGCAACGGAAACTGGAAACCGAGCGATTAAAACAGCTGGAAGCCAAAAACAAATCCACGAAACAGACACCACCCCAGACAGCCACGGCCGCTGGCACGGAAAAGGGCGTGGAAAAAGCCAAAAACGTCCTGTTGGCCCGTTACGTGGAAAGCATAAAAACCCGGGTGGCCAGAAACTGGGCCCGTCCACCCACCACACCCAAGAATCTACGCTGCCGGGTTAAAGTCAAACAAATCCCCGGCGGCAACGTGATCGATGTCACCATTGCCAGCCCGTGCAATGGCGATGCCCTGGTGCAAAAATCCATTATCAATGCCGTCAAACGCTCCGACCCTCTGCCCTATACCGGCTTTGAGGATGTATTCGAGCGCTCGTTAAGCTTTACTTTCACGTATGATGGGGAGTCCTGAACACCAACCAGAGTCAAACGCCACAACACCATATAGCCAATACCACCCACGGAACATGCCATGAAACGAATCATTCTGATTACCCTGCTCACATTCATATGGAACTGCGCAACAGCGGAGCTGGAAATCGTTATCTCAGGCGGTTCGGCCAGTGCCGTGCCCATCGCCATCGTGCCCTTGCCCGGCAACGAATCCATGCCTGTGGACATGACCGCCGTGATTCGCAGTGATCTGGCCCGAACCGGCCAGTTCAAGCCTTTGCCCGATGACGAACTGCCCGCCTATCCGCGCAAAGATAACGAAGTCAAGTTTGGCGACTGGCGCATGGTCAAGGCCGACTACCTGGCGTTTGGCGATATCAAGGCCGTGGACGAGGAATACTATTACCTGGATTTTCGTCTGTTCGACATCACTAACCAAAAACGCGTCCTGGCTTTTCGCCTGCCGGTTCATAAAACGGAATTACGCGCCGGAGCGCATTATCTGGCCGACCGCATTTATCAGGCTGTTCTGGGCGTTCCCGGCGCTTTTTCCACCCGCATTGCCTACGTCACCGCCATTCCCGAAAACGGCGCGCTCACTTACCGGCTGATGGTTGCCGACTCTGACGGCTACAACCCCCAGCCCCTGGTGAAATCACGCGAGCCTTTGCTGTCGCCGGCATGGTCATCCGATGGCCGACGTCTGGCTTATGTATCATTTGAAAAAGGCAACTCCGCCATTTATATTCAAAACATCGCCACCGGAGAACGCCAACTGGTCTCCGGATTCAAGGGCATCAACGGCGCACCGGCCTTTTCACCGGATGGCCGCAAACTGGCCATGACGCTGTCTAAAAACGGCAACCCGGATATTTACATCAAAGACCTGGTAACCGGCCGCCTGCAACAGATCACGCGCCACTGGGCCATTGACACCGAACCGGCCTGGAGCCCGGATGGCGAAACCCTTTACTTCACCTCTGACCGTGGCGGACGCCCGCAAATTTACCAGGTCGCCAGCAGCGGCGGCACCCCCAAACGCGTCTCGTTCGAGGGCGATTACAACGCCCGGGCCAAACTGTCTCCCGACGGGCAATATCTGGCCACGGTACACGGCAACAAAAACGATTACCGGATTGGCGTGCTGCACCTGAAATCCGGCGCCATGCAAACCGTGTCCGACGGCCATCTGGACGAATCACCCAGTTATGCACCCAATGGCAGCATGATTTTATATGCAGCCAAAACCCGCGACGGTAAAGGCGTACTCATGGCCACCTCAGCCGATGGTCAAACCAAAAATGAATTGTTTATTCCCCATGGCAGCGTGCGGGAACCGGCATGGTCGCCATTGCTGCGGCGCGTCAAAACGCCCGCACCGGCACAATAACATGTCGTGATTCAACCAGCAGCCATGCGGCAGGAAGAATTCAGTTACCAGGTGGGCGAATCCACCGTGCAGTGCCAGGTGCGATACTCACCCCGCAGACGCCGCTCCATTGCCGTACGCGTCATAAACCGGCAATCACTGCGTGTAAACGCGCCCGCGCATTACACCAAACCGGCGGTACTCACCTTTTTATCCAGCCGCCAACCGTGGCTTCGGAAACAACTGGACCGTTTGGCCGCCAATGCTTCGCCCTGGTCAAACCATTATGGACACAACAGCCTGCATCCCTTTCAGGGCCAGCCTGTAAGACTGCATTGGCAAGAAACTCATTGCAAACGCCTCAGCATTCAGGGGCAGCCACCCCGGCTTGACGTGAAAGTCCCCGCATCCATGCCATCTGAATACCGGGAAAACCGCGTCCAACAGGCTGTGCAGCGCTGGTATCGCCAGCACGCCCTGAAAGTTTTTGACCAGCGCCTGCGGCACTGGGTCACACGCATTGACTGGCTGACAGAAATGCCGGTGTGGAGATTACGCCGCATGCGCAGCCGCTGGGGAAGCTGCACCGCCAGGGGACACATCACCTTAAACACGCACCTGATTCAAGTGCCGCCCGCCTGTTTGGACTATGTCATCGTGCATGAGCTATGCCATGTGCGGGAAATGAATCACGGCCCGAACTTTTATGCCTTGCAAG
>JALSHI010000029.1 GCA_026982315.1 Lysobacterales bacterium | reverse complement strand
CTTATTCGATGATTTTGGATACCACACCGGCACCCACGGTGCGACCGCCTTCACGAATCGCAAAACGCAAACCTTCTTCCATGGCAATCGGAGCAATCAGCTCAACGTTCATTTTGACGTTGTCGCCAGGCATTACCATCTCAACGCCTTCAGGCAGCTCAACCGCTCCGGTCACGTCAGTGGTCCGGAAATAAAACTGCGGACGGTAACCCTTGAAGAAAGGTGTGTGACGACCGCCTTCGTCCTTGGACAGAATGTAAACTTCCGCCTCAAACTTGGTGTGCGGGGTAATGGTGCCAGGCTGGGCCAGTACCTGGCCACGCTCAACCTCGTCGCGCTTGGTGCCGCGAAGCAGGACGCCAACGTTGTCACCAGCGCGGCCTTCGTCCAGCAGCTTGCGGAACATCTCAACACCAGTACAGGTGGTCTTGGCGGTGTCCTTGATGCCAACAATTTCGATTTCATCGCCCGGATGAATCACACCACGCTCAATCCGGCCGGTCACAACCGTACCACGGCCAGAAATGGAGAACACGTCTTCAATCGGCATCAAAAACGGCTTGTCCATGTCACGTTCCGGCTCAGGAATGTAGTTGTCCATTTCTTCCAGCAGCTTTTCAATAGCCGGTACGCCAATCTCGCTGGTGTCGCCTTCCAGGGCTTTCAGCGCCGAACCAATCACCACCGGGGTGTCATCACCCGGGAAGTCGTAGTCGCTCAGCAGTTCACGAACTTCCATTTCCACCAGTTCCAGAAGCTCTTCGTCGTCAACCATGTCGGCCTTGTTCAGGAACACAACAATATAAGGTACGCCAACCTGGCGAGACAGCAAGATGTGCTCGCGGGTTTGCGGCATGGGGCCATCGGCTGCAGAAACCACCAGAATCGCGCCGTCCATTTGCGCCGCGCCGGTAATCATGTTCTTGACGTAGTCAGCGTGACCCGGGCAGTCCACGTGCGCGTAGTGACGCCCTTCTGTTTCGTACTCTACGTGCGCTGTCGCAATGGTAATACCACGCGCGCGCTCTTCAGGCGCGTTGTCAATTTGGGAGTAATCCTTGAATTCGCCACCTTGCTTTTCAGCCGACACCTTGGTCAAAGCCGCTGTCAATGTGGTCTTTCCGTGGTCAACGTGACCAATCGTGCCTACGTTGACATGGGGTTTCGTGCGTTCAAATTTTTCTTTTGACATTGTCGTGCTCCACAGCCAAAAAGTTAACTGGCAAATATTTGCTCAATAAAAATGGTGCCCATAACTGGAATCGAACCAGTGACCTCTTCCTTACCAAGAAAGTGCTCTACCGACTGAGCTATATGGGCACATGACTTGTTAATTGGAGCGGGTGATGGGAATCGAACCCACGTATTCAGCTTGGAAGGCTGAAGTTCTACCATTGAACTACACCCGCGAATCCGGAATTCCGCCGATAACTCGGCTCATCTAGCACCAATCGCTCGAAATTTGCCCAAAAAGTGGTGGAGGGAGGAGGATTCGAACCTCCGAAGGTAGAACCAGCAGATTTACAGTCTGCCCCCTTTGGCCGCTTGGGTATCCCTCCAGCCTGAGCAAAGCAGAACATTGTCGCGTAACTAATGACTAATGTCAATAGCCAGTTAACAGATGCCCCTATCACTTCCCAGAAAACCGCCTTTGGCACTCTGCTGAAAAACCAGCTACCGGCCTGTTTGATGCGGTTCCTGCAACGGCTCCCAGCCTGCTTTTCGACAGTCTGGTGGCACATCGAGCGCGGTATTATACCCATAATCACAGTAAGCGAAAAGCCTTGATGACAAAAATGCGGAATTAATCAAATAAGGCTGATGCCGTTTTCCACTGTGCCACAATAGTCCCAGCATGACGCTACGAACAGCTGGAGGAAATGTGGCCCAATTCTGGAACAATGTGGCCCCGGCAGCATAGACGACAGCTGGCTCATGCGCGCCTTTTTGCAAGGCTAAAAGCCAACCCTGGGGGTCCAACCGGCCTTGAGCCAACCGCCACTGTTGCTCCAGCAGCAAGTAATAAGGCCAGCCTGGTCTCAGCTGCTTAAGCCGCCGCATCGCCTTTTCAATATTTTCTGACCTGACAGGCTCACCCCGCCTGACCCGGGCAATGGCCTCACTGACTGTCAATTCCAGGGCGTTGGGGTCCTGCCACTGCAAGGGCAATGATATGGCCGGCAGTTTTTTTTCATGGCGCCAGGCTTTGTGCCACAGATCCAACCCCAATTGTTCGCGCAACAACATGGCAAAGGCGGTTATCACCGCAAGCAATACCGCGACAAGCAACCACTTTTCCCTTTTTATTCCCATATACCAGCCCCGTTAACTGGCGGCATGATAATCATAATGCGTATAGTAGGCGCCATCATAAGGTGAGTATTTACCGTATTTTCCGCTGCGAGCCAGCATGCGGTTGATACTGACACCAAAAACCGGCACACCCACGCGGGTCAGGCGGTTCACCGCATTGACCGCCACCTGCCTGGGCACACTATCAGCCCGCAGAACGAACAGGGCGCCGTCCACCTGGCGACCAAGCACCAGGGCATCACTGACGGCCAATACAGGCGAGCAATCAAGCACCACATACTGGAATTTACGCTTCAGGCCATCGAGCAGGGTCTGAAATTTTTGCGATGAGAGAATCTCCAGCGGATTGGCCGAAGTCGGGCCGGAAGGCAATAAATACAGGTTTTCACCGTCCAGTTTGTGCAAACATTGTGAGAGTTTTTTCTGACCAAGAATACAGGTGGTTAGCCCGTCGGCCTGCTGCCAGCCCTGCCCAGACGCCTGCAGCGCCTGGCGAATGGCCGGACGCCGCAAATCCGCCTCCACCAACACAGTGGGGGCCAAATGAGAAAGGGCCGTGGCCAAATTGATGGCCGTGGTGGTTTTGCCTTCGCCGGGTACGGACGAGGTCACCAGTATGCTCAGCTTGTCAGCATCCGGCCGTGACAGCAAAACCCCGGTCCGCAACGTCCGCACCGCTTCAGCAAACACCGACCGCCCCTGCCGGGAGAAATACAACGCTGGCGCAGCCTTTTTCAACTCATCGGCTGTTAATTCCGGCAATGTACCTATTACCGGAAGTTTCAACTTGTGTTCAACCTCCTCAGTGGAGCGGAAAGTGTTGTCCAGGTATTCGAGCAAAAACGCCAACGCCAACCCTAATAAAGCGCCCACCACCAGCCCTGTCAATATAATGGCCTTGCGGTTGGGTTTATACGGGGTTTCCGGTACATCGGCGTAATCCATTACCCGGGCGTTAATGGCCTGAATACCCTCGTCACTTACCGCATCGGTTTGCTTGAATTTTTTCAGAAAATCCGAGTAAACCTGCTGGCTGAACTCATAATCGCGCTTGAGGGCCGCCAACTCAAAATCCTGTTCGTTTTTTTGCTTGAGCTGATTCTGGCTATGACTCACCTCAGCCTCCATATGCGCGATTTCGTCCTGCAACATGCGGTACTCGGAGGCCACCGCATCAGCCGCCGCCAGCAACTGATCGTGAAAGACAGCCCGGGATGCCGCTTCCGCGGCTTTGGCCTGAATCATTTTTGGATGCTTGGGCCCATAAGTACGTCCAAGCTCTTTAATCTTTTCCTGACTGCGTTGCCACTGCTCGCGAGCCTGGCCGACGACTGGCTTGTCCAACAAGGCCGGAATGCGCGCCAGTTTATCCACTTCTTCCCGTGCGGCCTGAACACGCTGATACAAAGGCGCCATTGCCGCTTCCTTGCGCCGCAATTCCGCCAAACGGCTGGAAGCGCTGGCAAGACTGCTGGAGTACAGCTCATCGGCTCCGTCCACCAATAAGAGTTTTTGGCGTTTCTGAAAATCACGCAAGGCTTGTTCAGCGCGTTTGACCTTGGCCTCCAGCTCCGGCAACTGGGCAGCCAGCAGCTTCATATCCCGCTGTTTGCTTTTCAGGCGCGATTCCACCACTTCTTCCAGATAGGATTCCGCCAGGGCATTGGCTTTGGCCGCGGCCATTTTCGGGTTGCTGTCATGAAAACCAATGGTAAAAACACTGGTACCGGGTTCCTGTGCGATCAGAACCGACCGACGAATCTGATTAACGGCCGCTTGATGGACTTTTTCCGGGCTGGTGGCTTGTTCAGGCGTTTTCCAGGCATCCGGCAACCAGGCCATATACCAGGGCGTAGTTTCTCCAGGGGATGGCGGCACCGCATCCAGATGCAGTTTTTTGACCACGCGTTCGGCCACAGGTTTGGAGCGCATAATCGCCACCTGGTTGGGGTAAAACTCCCAACCCACCCCCATGACCCCATAGAGAGAGTCCAGCCCCGCGGATTGTCCCGGGCGCTCAATAATCAGGCGCGCACTGGCTTTGTAAACCGGTGTGGCGCGCACCGCCAGAAACACCGCCAGCAACAGGCCCAGGCCAGCCAACGTTGCGATCAACAGCGCATGCTTGCGCAATAGTTGCCACAGTGCTTTGATATCCAGACCAGCTGGCACCGCTTCTGTGCGTGTCTCCGCTTCAAGGACTGAAGAAAGTGGCTCGTTTGTGTTCAAAATTTTCCGCCCATCAAAATGAATGCGACCAGATTGTCAGCAACATTAGGCCACTGTCTTGCGGCAAATTCCGCTGGCGCAATCGGCATGTTCTCTATAATACCCCAAGTATCGCCCCCTGCCCGGTTTTCCACAGGCAAGTACGTCACAAACAGATTTGGCAGGCGCTGGATACGGAGAAACGATACCGGATGGCTCTGCCGATCAGAAAAAGCTTTGCTTGACCTCGATCACATCACCAGGGAATACCGCGTCATCCAGCTTGACGCGCAACCTTTGCTCGTTTCCATCCTGTTGCTTGACCCGAAAGATTTTCTTGCGCGAGGCCCGCTCGGTGAAGCCGCCAGCCAGGGCAATGGCCTTGCGCACCGTCAACCCCGGCTGAAAATCGTACGCCCCAGCACTGTTGACCTCGCCTTGAATAAAAATCGGCTTGTATTTCCGTACGGTGACCAAAAACTGCGGATCCACAAAATAGCCATCCTTGAGTCGAGCCACGATGTCCTTTTGCAAAGCCGCCACCGTACGGCCGGCCGCCTTGACTTTACCGGCA
Source organism: Lysobacterales bacterium (assembly GCA_026982315.1). Lineage (GTDB taxonomy): Bacteria > Pseudomonadota > Gammaproteobacteria > Xanthomonadales > Marinicellaceae > S144-45. Next base: position 14,196 of record JALSHI010000029.1, on the reverse strand, counting down.
AAGGGGTATTCCACAAACCCCGCGGCATCAACCGTGACATCCAGATTCAGCTCCGGCTCTCCAAAAACCTCCATGTGCAGAACATCTCCACTGTTGATCCGGTATTCTTCAGGCGAAGCGGCGGTTTCCGCCTGTGCCAGCGGCATGCCGACTGCCAACAGCAGTATAGCGAGACAACACAACCGACCCCAGCCTGATAAATTGCCTCGGCCAAAAGAGACAATTTGACACGGCCAAGCCGATACAGCACGTACACCCATCATAAGTAACCTTCCAGAGTCAACAACCAGGTGTTTTCATCGAATTCGAAAAAAGACTCACTGGATGTCCGGTGGTAGCGCTTAAACGCCATTCCCAACAAGACTTTGGGCCGCCACTGATAGTTCAGAGAAATTCCACCAGAAAACAAGTCATCGGCACGCGCGCTTTGGCGATAGTCATAACGGCCGACACCCAAGTCAACCCCCGTGGAAAAACGCCGTGTCCAGTGATGATTCCAGCCCAGATCCACATTGTGCCGCAAAACAAAAGCGCCATTGCCATCGGTTTCATCCGTTTCGCGAGAAGCGGACAAATCAAGCACCGAGTAACTGCGAACATGCCAGGTGGCGCCCAACTCCCAGCCAGCGCCTGAATAATCCTCCCGGGCAGGGTCATCAAAAGACTTGGCCAAATAACCAGCCAGCGCCCGCAATGTGGTTTTGCCGGTGGCTTGCCAGTCTATGCCAAGCATCAGCCGGTTTTCCGTGTTATCCAGAGAAGCCGTGTCATAATCAATCACCGTGTGGCGCGCCTGAATCAGCAGGGCGGTTTTCGGCCGGATACGGTGGCCATAGGTCAACCCCAGATAATTCGTGGCCCGATCCCGCCCGCGAGTGAACTCGCGGTTGTTATCATACTGACGCCGAATCCGGCCAAAGTCGGCATCCACATAGCCACGAGCCCCAACCGCCCCATAGTGGACACCTGCGCCCACACCCAGTGAGTGCCACTGGTCAGGTTCCAGCCCCAATGGCAGCAAGTCACCCTGCTGATTGCCCGTGCCCCGACGGTCACTGGCGTTGTAGTATTCGACACTGGCCTTGAAACGCGCACGCCGGCTGGGTTGATAGCCCAGGCTGGCCAGCGCATGGTGACTGTCATAATTATCACGAGGTGAGTCAATAAAATTGGTGCGTTCATAATCATACTGCACCGCCACATCCACCTGCTCCCCGGTTTTTTCCAGGCGCAGCCCCGGGGCCAAGCTGAGATACAGCGACCCCAGCGCGTCTGTTTTCGAACGAAAAACATTATCCGTATATCCCAGGGAAACGCCCATGGTTGGCAACAAAACAAACCCGCCCAGGGCCAGACCGGATTCATCAGCGCCGGCTTCAAACACCACCACACAGCATAAAAACAGACCCAACAGGCCTTTGGTTAAATAATTCATCAAGGTTCCCACCCACACAATCCCGGTTTTATTGTGACACAAGGCCATCAGAGAATAAACCCGCTGGGCGCCACGGGCCCATGCTGTATCATTTTGTGACACTTTGACCAGCCTCCTTGGTATCCTTAAAGGGCGGTGCTGTCGATCTTATGCCCAGAAAAGCCGCCACCAGCGCAATGCCTGTCAACACATTGGCGGGTATGCGGGCATTAAAATCCCATAGACCATGAAGCAGAAAATACACCATAACGGCCAGCACTAGTGCGCCTGCGGCATACACAGAGGGCGACTCGCTGCGGCATGCCCGCCAGGCTCGCGACCCAATCCAGATGAGCATGCCTAAAACAAACAGGACGCCCAGACCATTTTCCACCAAAAATTCCAGATAATCATTATGCGCATGATCGAAAAAATGCGTTTGCCCTGCCTGACGGTGCATAACAAAAAAGTTCGCATAAGCGCCACCACCCACTCCCCAGGGCAAGTAACGATCCAGGTACTCCCGGCCCTGCTGTAATGCCAGCCACCGCTCTCCAGCCAGGGGCGAACCTTCCGGAGTCATGAGGCGCTGACCTGTTTCCCGCAACTCGGAGCCGGCGAAAAGGCCCGCTATCAGGCCAATGATAAGCCATTTTCTCCACCGGAATAACGGTTGAGGCGTTTCCGTGGTCATGGATTTTGCTTGCCGGTTGTTATCAGGCATTATGCGGGCCGCCTGTCTTCTGGGACGCACAAACCGGCATGCCAACAATACCGCGATGGACACCAGCGCACTGCCCACACCAGCCCGAGAATGGGTTGCGGCCAGCCCGGCCAGCAACACCAACAAAGCCAAATCCACAACCCGCTTAGGCTGTGCGAAAAAACGAATGGCGCGCAATAGCAGGTTTTGCCGTTGACGCCATGGCGTTGCGACCGGTCGAGACAACTTGACAACAGCAGCCCACCAAATACGCACCGCGACGCCGGATAACAACCCCAGAGCAAGGTAGGCCACCGCGTGATTACGATTCACAAACGAGGCGGCCAAATTATGCGCCGACACCTCGTAAAATCCGTATACCAGCCCCCTGGAGCCAATACTTACCAGCCATAAACCATAGATCGCCTGCACCAGCGCGGCCAAAAAAATGGTCCACACCAATGCCTGCACCCGCCGGAATGAATGTATCTGCACAAAAACCAGGACAAAAAAAGTAATGTAAAAAATGCTTTGCAGCCAGTACACCAGGCTGGCGTAACGATCCAACGACAAGCCCGTCGCAGCCACGCCGCTTTCCGCCGCTTGCCGGGCCACAGCCGGCGCCAGCACTGCCACCCACTCAGACGGCAAGGAGAGCACAAAAAGCCCATTCCACAACAGCCAGCCCAGCATTAACCACAACAGCAATCGTATTGAGCGAAGCCGGTGACGCAAACGCTGCCAGCATGCCGCATCGCACAGTGCAAGGTATGCCAGCAGTAACGTCCCTGCCACCACAGCCTCGGCACCCCAGGCCCAAATCCGGTTACTGCCAAGGGGAAAAGGCAAGAGAAAAACCAGCAGCAGCGTCAAAACAAACACAACGCGCTCGCGCAGCAGCATGCGCCATCGTGCCCATCGCCGTTTCACGACGAACCCGGTTGTATGTTTTTTTAGGCTGGCATGTCGACTGGTTACACTCATTGGCTGTCTCCAGATTGACCTTTTCCTCTATTCACACCATGCGTATCCGGGCTTGACTGGCGCGCATCCACCTGCTGCCAGCCGTACCAAAGGGCAAAATAATAGACACCTGACAAGGCCACAAAGGCATAAAACTGCCAATGCTCAGGCACAGCATAGTGCAACATCAATATGCCGACTTGCGCCAGAATCAGCGCATATACCACAATAATTGCCAATGTTTTGCGCGCCGAATGGCCCTGGCGCATTAAAAAATGGTGCAGATGCCGCTGATCAGGCGAAAATGGTGATCGGCCCGCCTGTATCCGCCGGGTCATGACAAAAATCGTGTCGAACACCGGCAAGGCCAGCAGCCACAAGGCAGTAACCGGATAAATCACCCGGTGGTTTCCCTGGGAAAAATACACCACCAGCCAGCCCAGCACAAACCCCAGGAACAGACTACCGGCATCTCCCAAAAAAATCCGTTTGCGGCCGCCAAAAAGATTGAAAATCACAAACACGCCCAGGGCCACCATTAACAAAGAAAGCCACTGTTTCCATTCAGCCTCCGGCACCAGCATCCATAAAAAAAACAATGGCACCAGCACCAGCGCAGCCGCCAGGCCGTCAATACCATCGGCCATATTGATGGCGTTGATGATGCCGATGACACCAAACAGGGTAACAGACACCGCCAGCCAGCCCAATTGCACAGGCCATTGGTCACTCAGCAAAAAACCGAAGCTGTCAATGCGCACGCCAGTCAAGCCGATAACCAAAGCAATGGCCACACCCTGGGCCACAAATCGCCACAAGGGTGACAAGTCATGGCGGTCGTCCAGCAGGCCCACCCCCACCAATACCACAGATGAAGCCAGCAACGGCCATACAAACAGGGGTATTGCGTTGACCTGAATCGCGGACACGAGCGCCAACACCAGAAACAGCGCCACGCCTCCGACCACCGGCACCGGCTCTGCATGAATTTTCCGCGCCGAAGGGTAATCCATTAAACCCAGGCGAGGCGCCACCGCAGACAACAGCCATACCACCCACAGCATCAAAACGATTGTGGCCGCCAGCGCAACACCGAAAGGCAACGAAGTGAGTGAGACATTCATTTTTATATTGTCCTGTACAGCCTAGAGCCAGATATGTTTTCCGCCTTTACCTCGTCTTTCTTGAAACCGGACCGTTCCGTTCACCCGACAGGCGGAATATCGGCAAACCGCATCAATCGAACACCGGACGCCTGCAAGGCCCGGCTGAATGCTGGCGACAGCAAAATCTCATATTCTTTTTGCGACACCTGGCCAATGCGTGTCAAACCAGCGACAGCCCGGGCATCGGCCACCGGATGCACCATCCATTCCACAACACAGTCCTCATGCACACATTCTGACACGGGTTTCTCTCTCAACTGGCGCAAAGATGCAAAAATGGACGAATAATCCCGCCATTCCGGCATCGGTGGCCGCATCAGGTCAAACACACTCACCAAAAAATCGTTGTGCCTGACATTTTTTTGCCACCGCCGCGCCTGGCGTTGCCCCTGATGGGCCATGAGCCACTGTTTGAGCCGCTTTATTAACGGCAGACGAACAACCACAGACGAAGACACCAACGGCAATGCCTGGAGAAAACGCAGTGGCACATTCTGCGCTTGCGCATATTCCGCCACTGTCTGGAGCACCCTTGGATGCGCATGCACATGCTGGTGACTATCCAGATGATCCATCGCCAACCCCGCCTGCTCAAAAGCCCGGCACTGGGCTTTCAACTCCCGACGCACCTCGGCAAATCGCGTCTGGCCCGCAAGTAATCGCGCAATCAGTCGCCGGCGCGGCACAAAACAGCCATCGGCATCCACCAGCCCCGGCACCTGCGCCGGATGGCTCAAGGGCCGCCCCAGCGTCAGATTAAAGTGCAAACCCAGCGGCAAACCCGCCGCCTGCGCCTTGTTTGCCGCCGCCTGCCAGTGGGGCTGGTTCACCATCAAAGAGGCGCTACTGAGCACACCCGCGGCATAACACTGGAGAATGGCGTCATCGACCGACGGGTGCAAACCATAGTCATCCGCATTGATAATCAACGACAATGGCCGCGAGGTATGTTTAGTGCCCTGTTTCATCACTGTTTTCCTCATGATGTCCACGGACCGCTAGCCAGAAACCTGGATATCAGCCGCTGCCCGCCCTTACGCGCGTAAGTCAGCAACTCGACCGCCAGTGGCAATGGGTCAGACCAGGAAAACACCGCGTACACCTTTTTGTCCGCAGAAAGACCACCATGGCGATCAGGCGCAGGCGGCGGCAGCACGAAGCCCCGCCCATGACGGCGATAAAACCAGGCAGAGGCCATGTCTTTCACGCCATAACGCCACAACACTCTGGGCCATTCGCTATCAGGTTCTGTGGATTGCTGGCCGTTATTGTCAGCAGACACAGGTTCATCGGCCAAAATGGCCATTTTCAACATTCGGGACACCAATGGCACGCCGCAAGCCATTGCCAGGGCATACCACAATGATGGCCGCGGATTAAATTCAATCACCACCCAGTCCTGGCGGCGGGGGCACCACTTGAATTCACCACAACATACGCCTAAAAACCCGCTATTGCGCAAAAACTCACCCGCCCGCCGGGCCACATCCGGCAAAGACTCACTGATGACCAAACTGGCCGACCCAAACCCCGGCGGGTATTGTCGCAACTTGCGGGCTGTCAACGTCCCCAACACGCGGCCGCCCGCCGCTATTGCCCCGGCGTACAGGACGATATTGTCTTCCGCACCGGGAATAATTTCCTGAAACAGCCATTGATCGGATTCCTGTCCGAATCGGGCCTGCCACTGCGCCCACTGGAACTGATTGCGTACAATCACACCCTTACGGCCCGGCAATTGTTGCCGCAGTTCATGAATAAAACGGGGTTTACAGAAAAACGGCCAGGGCAATGGCGGTGGCGCCGATGTCATGTCACCGGCGCCATTCACCGTTTGTGGCTGTGGAAAATCGCCATGTTCAGCCATCAACTGCGCAAATGCCGCCTTGTCCAGAAAACGGGCGGCCAGCCCGTTGGCATAAGCAGAAAAGACTTTAACCGGCAACACAGGACGGGATTGCAACAAGTTCTCGACCCGCAGGATATTGTCATCACTGGTGGGCAACAACCAGACAGGTTGTTGATACCGTGTCTGCAACGCCTTCAGCGCAATCGCCAATGCGTCAACATCAGGCGCACGAAAAACACCCCGCACATGCCGGGACGCCCCGGCGCAACCCACGCCATCACTGGCCAGATAAACCCGTCTGAAGCCTTCAGCGGCCAGCTCCCGTACCACCGCCAGCGCCGTGGGCGAAGCGCCTAGAACCAGAACCGGTGTTGACAACACATCGGCTGACATTATCCGGCCACCTTACGCATGAAACGGTAAAACCAGCCCTGGCGGCGCATCGCCAGACCATAGGCAATAAACGCCAGTAAAAATGGCAGCGCCTGCATGCGCCAGCGAAACAGAGCGCCCTTGTTGGTGGTGGCCGAGGCATATACCACCAAAATGCCAAACCCGAACCCCAATAGCGGCAAGGCCAGATTGCGGTGGTCACGCCAAATACCCACAAGGCCCACCCACAGTTTTGGCAATAAGTACAAAAACAACAGGACTTCCGGCAAAGCCATTAACTGCCGCACCGAGCCAATATTGGTCAAATCCAGAGACACCAGCGAATAATAAGCCGCCAAGGCGGCCGCCTTGATGTCATTCCAGGTATCCTTACCCCAGACAAACTCCTCGGGGTTATCAAAAAAACGCCCGGAGCCTTTCATGGAAAGCTTGACCCGCGCATGGTTGAGATAGTCCAGATCAAAATACATGGAGCTCTGGATTTTATCGATGGCCAGAAAGCCAAAACCGGCCGCCTGGGCGGCAAAGCCCAGAATCATAATCACCGCCAGCCAGCGCCAGGCCAAACCCAGTGAGGCATTTTTAAGCGGAAACATGCTGGCGATAACCAGTATGATGGAGATATAGAACATGTATTCGCGCACGCCCAGAAAAATCACCAGACCGGCCAGAATGCTCACCAGCCCCCACAGGGACAGACGCTGTTTGAGACTCACCGTGCCATACGCCAGCAAAGCCACGGCCAGCCACGACACCGGATCTTTCAGCATGAGCGCCGACCAGTAAATAAAGGACGGAAAAAACGCAATCATCACCGCTGTCCAACGCGCCACCTGCACATTCTTGAGCGCTTTTTTCACCGCGAAGTAAAAAATCACCGGCACCACAGACGCCACGGTAATGTTAAAGAGCTGAATCAGCACCGGATGCGGGCCAAACAGATAGAACACCAGTCCGTTGAACTGATACCAGCCATTATCTATCCATTCCGACCAGTCCCAGTGCCCCATCTGCATTTGCACCGCCAGCATTTTACCAATGCGGGTGTAGTGCAGGGAGTCCGATGACAAGCCCAGCTTTTGAATGGCGCCGGTGCTGTTTATCACAACCACCACTGCCAGCCGCACCAGCCAGGCGGCCGCAAACAATTGCACCAGCCAGCGTTTCTCAGCCGCCCATGGATCCACTTGCATGGCTGTCATGGGAATCCGGGGCGGCTCCTCAGGCCCGTGTCCGGATGGAACCACGGCAGTGTGGCCGCTGACGTACAAAAACACAGCCAGCAACAGGGCGACAATCGACAATGCCAGCGCCAGCATCATGGCAAACGCTCCCTGAAATCCGCAGAAACAAACCGAGCCTTGCCCGAAAACCCGGACGATTGCGTTTCTGTCAGCAACCGGTAAAGTCCATCGTAGCTGTCCACACCACGGTCGAGACTAAAATAGTCCTGCGCCAATTGTCGGCATTGGCGCTGTGTGTGTGGCGATTCAAACAAGGCCACCGCTTGCCGCACGGTGTTCTCAAGCCCCGCCTGAGAAAAATCACTACAGCGCACCGCCACCTGCCCAGCGTCCAAAACCGTATCCATATCCCCGATACCCGGGTTATAAATCACCGGCATGCCACAGGCCAGATACTCCCCCACCTTGGTGGGGCAGGACGCCTGCTTACTGGCATGCGGTTCGATCAGGGACACACCAATGCCGCCAGCCGACAGCAACTCACTCATTCCGGCATGGGGACGCGAAAACACACGCAAGCGCCGCACGTCCACCCCGGACTCCCGCTGCAGTCGCTCAATCAGACGCCGGTCACTGCGGGTACACAGCTCGCAATCATATTCGGGAAACAGCCGCTGCATGAGGGCAAACAGCCGAAAGACCTCTTTCCCCAGATACCCCGGGCCCACCGAGCCAACACACAGCAAGCGTTTTTTCGGGTCTCCCGGGGCAGGCCGAAAGCGGTTTATGTCCACACAAGTGGGAATCACCCGCACCGGCGTATACTCAGGCAGCAATGTGTGTTTTTTCGCCGCCTGCACGCCAGCTTCGGCCAGCATCACCACCGCATCGGCTTGCCTGTAAAGTTTTCTTTCCATGCGCTTGAGTATAGAATACACAGGCCCACCGGCCTTCAGCCCGCCTTTGTCAACTTTTTCATCCACCCAGAAACCGCGGGTATCGAACAGCCAGGGCACACCCGCAGGCGAACAGACTTTAGCAGCCACCCAACCCGGCAGATAGCTGCGGGCATGTACCAGCGCCAACGGATGCCGCTGAAGAATGGCGCGCACATGACGCCGCATGGCCCATAACCGCGTCACCGTGCCCAGGCGGGCCAGTTGTGCAGGCACCACCACCGGATGCCACTGGATTTTTCCGGCGGCCGGGGTCGATTCAAGTGATTGCACCAATTCCTGCGCCCGGGCAGCCAGCCAGCCTTGCGAACGACCGGTTTCCAGTGTCACCAGCCTGAACCCCCAACCTTTGGCTGCCAATCCACGCAGATAGGCCAACACCTGGGACTGAACCAGTGGCGATTCAATGCTGTTCCAGGAAAGATACAGCACCTGCGACTTCAAGCCTTTGCCTCCGGGCGGCGGGCGTACCGCCTGTGCACATCCGCCAAATGTGACAGAAACACCGGCGCCAGCACTTTCAGGCTGTGTTTTGACTCCACTTCAGCCCGTGCGGCCCGAGCCAGACGCGTTCGTAATTCGGCGCTGCTGGCCAACCGCTCCATGGCCGCTAGCCACTGCTCCTCAGTGGCGCACAAAAAACCCGTGCGCCCGTGCGCGATCAACTGCCGGTTGAATCCCACATCCGCCACCACCGCCGGAACGCCTGCCGCCATATAGGTGCGCGCCTTGCCACCGGACTTTCCCCGCGACCACTCCTCATCCGGCAAGGGCATTAACCCCATGTCCCATCGGGGCAATTGCGCCACCTCGTTCTCCAGCGACCAGGGCAAATGGCGGACACTGAAAACCGACGACGAAAAATGCCCGCCCCCCATGATCTGCAGCTCCAGGCGGCGGCCTTCGGCCGCCAGACGCCGGGCCAGCTGCTCCAGCGGGCGGCGGATAATCTGCAGATATTTTTCCGTCGACGGCGAGCCCAGCCAGCCAGCCACCACAACGGAGCGGTTTTCGTGCGGTTCAGGGGGCGGAAAACGATCGCTGTCTTCGGCCACCAGAACCGTGCGGGCGTCCGCGCAATAGCCGGCGGCCTGCTGACGCAAATAATCATTACCGGCAAAAACCGCGTGACTTATGTCCATGATGCGGGGAATACGCGCCGGATTTTTCAACTTGTCGGCCACCGGCGTGCTGGTGCTGGGCTTGAAAATAAACAAGGCGTCATCGTAGTCAAAAACCAGCGGCAAGCCCAAACGCCGCACCCGCTTTTCAAACCACAAGGGGCCAAAAGGCAGGGCTTCCCGCTGACAGAAAATCACATCATAGTGGCGCAGCCGCCAGGCGTCGCGCAGACGGCGCCACCAACCGGCCGCCACCGCCAGCATTTTGGCCGGCAAACGCCCGCGACGATAAATCAGGGCATAGGCCGACTCCGAATAAAACGGCGACACCGCGCAATCAACGCCACGGGCGCGCAAGTAAGGCAGATATTGATAGACCCGGTAACGGCTGCTGGCGCCTGTGGCCGGGTATTTGGTCAAAAACAGGATTCTCACACACCCGCTCCGGTTAACCGGCCATTGGCCAATAGCCGCTGATAAGCCTGCACATGTTGCTGGCTCACGGATTCCACGGAAAAATATCGCGCCACCCTGCCCTGCGCGGCCTGGCCCAGCGTGGCGCGCGCCACCGGCGAGTCCAGCAGATAACGCAACGCCACCTGCCAGGCCTGATAATCGCCCGCAGGCACAATGCACCCGGCATCGCCCACGGTTTCCGGCAAACCGCCAGCATCACTGGCCACCACCGCCTTGCCCAGCGCCATGGCCTCGGCGGCGGCCATGCCAAAACCCTCCTGCCATGAAGGCTGAATGACCACCGTCGCCTCAGCCATACGCTGATGCAGTTCGCATTGTGACAAAGCGCCGGTGATTTGCACAATATCCCTTAACCCCCGCGCATCAATCTGTGCCTGCAGGTCATTCAGCAACGGCCCGCCACCGGCAAACAGCCATTGCAGCGGTATATTCTCTTGCTGAAACCGGCTGGCCAGCTCAAGGGCAAAATCATGGCCCTTCTCCGGCACCAGACGGCCAGGCAACACTATCAGAGGCGGATAAGGATCCGGTGTCTTGCCCAGCGTATGCGTCGGCTGCGAAGCCACCACCACAGGGTTGGGAACCACCATCATGCGTTCCGGCTTCAATCGCCAGTGACGCTGATAATGCGCCTGTACGGCCGAAGACACCGCCAGCCACAGGTCAAAACTGCGGGCAACGCGGGCGGCCAGGCGTTTTTTCACCCAGTGGCGCAGCCACAAACGTCCCGGCACCGACTTGTCATATCCCATATTATGTAAACTGCCAATCAGCATCGGCGGATCGCGCATCGCTGGCGCGCCCGGCCAACCGGCCACCAGTACCGAGCGGGTCAGATGCGCATGCACAATGTCCACGGCTTGCTTGCGTAACTGTGCCTGAAGCTCCCGCGCCTTGCCTGCCAATGTGGCGGCAGGCAGAAAACCAACCGGGATACCGGCACGCTGAAAGTCCGGCAACAAGGCCCGACGGCTGTTATCAGAGCCGTCCAAAACCAGCAGTTGAGACTCAACACCCTGCTGCCGCAAGGCAGGCAATAACGCCAGCAAGGCATATTCGGCACCACCATGCCCCAGGGTTTCAATCACATGCACCACACGAATGGCCTGTTTCATAACATGTTGCCAGAGTCTCCCATTCCACCAACAGCCGACACCCGGCTGCCCACTCATTACAGGTGGCGAAAGCCACTCACACAAAATGTAAAAATCAGAAAACGACTCACTATTGTAATGGCTTTTCTCGCCAGAGCCGCTAAAATCTCTCACAGCTTTACACGTCACTGCGTGAACGACTGTCACAACAGCACAAACCTTCCATGACTCCCAACCCGCTTTGCCATGGCCAAAATCCTGCAAGTCTGCAACACCGGTTTCTATCTCAACCGCTTTCTTCAACCATTGGTTGCCGCACTGGTAAACAACGGACACATTGTCCATACGTCCTGCCATACCACCGCAGACTTTAACGCCATTGACGATCGCCGAATCCGTCATTTTCCGGTGCAATTCCCGGCGTCGGCCTCGCCTTGGGGTTTTTTTAAGGCCATTACCGCATTGTCGCGCATTATTCGCCAGGAAAACTATGATATGGTCAACAGCCACAACCGCAACGCCAGTCTGGCCGCCCGTATTGCCGCCTGGCGCTGTGGCGTACCGATAAACCTGTACACCGCCCATGGCTATTACTTTCACGACGCGCAAAAGCCCCTGGCCAAAAGCCTGACGCTACAACTGGAACGCGCTCTGGCGACAATCACCACCCATACCCTGAGCCAGTCCCGGGAAGACATGCAAATCATGCTGGCCCGCGGCTATCTGCGAGAAAGCCAGATCACCTGGATCGGCAATGGCATCGACACCTCGCGGTTTGTACCGGCCCGGGAGCGTGGTACAAGCCAAACCGTGCTGCGACGGCGTTTGAACCTACCCGAAAACACCTGGCTGGTCAGCGCTGTTGGCCGTCTGGTGCGCGGCAAGGGCTTTCAGGACTTGATTGCCGCCTTCGGCGCCCTGCATGCGCGCCACAGCAACACCCACCTGGTCATTATCGGCGGCAATATCGCCCAGGACATTGAGCCCTTCGCCGCCCACATCCGGCAGCAAATCGAACAGGCCGGTTTGCAACAGGCCATTACCATCACCGGGCTGGTGGATAATGTCGAAGACTATCTGGCCGCCAGCGACGCCTATGTTTTACCCTCGTACCGGGAGGGCCTGTCCCGCGCCATGCTCGAGGCCATGAGCTGCCAGCTGCCCGTGGTGGCCACCGCCATCCGCGGCTGCCGGGAGGTGATTACACCGGGAAAAACCGGCCTGCTCTACCCGCCGGGTGATATCCCGGCCCTGACAAACAAGCTGGAAATCCTCTATACTCAACCCCAGCTGGCCGCATTTATGGCCGAAAACGCCCGGCAACGGGTCCAGAAAACCTATGACCAAAGCCACTATCTGCGCCGCCAACTGGCCGCAATAGAAAACCTGCTGCAACAAGACCGCCGCCATGAGCCTGAATGACTGCCGCCTGATTACACTGCCCAAGATCACCAACCCAAAAGGCAACCTGACTTTTATCGAGGGTGATGATCACATTCCCTTTTCGATCCAGCGTGTGTACTATTTGTATGATGTACCCAGTGGCGCCGAGCGCGGCGGCCACGCTCACAAGGCCCTGCAGCAACTCATTATCGCCGCCTCGGGCAGTTTCGACATCACCCTGGATGACGGCCGCCAAAAGCGCACCTGGCACATGAACCGCCCGCATATCGGCCTGTATGTCCCCAATATGATCTGGCGGGAAATCGATAATTTCTCCTCCGGCTGCGTCCTGCTGGTACTCGCTTCCCACCATTATGATGAGTCTGACTACTACCGGGACTACGCCAGTTTCCAGGCCGCCATCAACAACCAAAGCTCATGAGCTCTTTGCCCATTCCTTTTCAGGACCTGCGCCGTGAAAACAGGCCGCTGGCCGATGAAATCAAGGCGGCTATTGGCCGCGTGGTGGACTCTGGCCAATATATCCATGGCCCCGAGGTGGCAGCTTTTGAGCGTGAGTTTGCCCGCTATTGCGCCACCGACCATGCGGTGGGTGTGGGTAACGGCCTGGACGCGCTCTTTTTGATTTTGCGGGCTTTGGACATTGGCCCGGGCGATGAGGTCATCGTCCCGGCCCACACGTTTATCGCCACCTGGCTGGCAGCCACCCACACCGGCGCCACACCGGTGCCGGTGGACTGTCACGAGGGCACCGGCAACCTCAATACGGAACTGCTGGAACAGGCCATTGGTGCAAAAACAAAAGCCATCATCGCCGTGCACCTGTACGGACAGCCCGCGGACATGCCAGCCATCAATCACATTGCCAGAAAATACGGCCTCAAAGTTATCGAAGACGCAGCCCAGGCTCAAGGCGCGCGCCTGCACGGGTGTCCTGCCGGCTCATTGGCCGATGCCGCCGCCTTCAGCTTTTATCCGGCCAAAAATCTGGGGGCGCTGGGTGATGCCGGCGCCGTCACCACCAATGACCCCCAACTGGCCGAACGTATACGCACACTGGCCAATTACGGTTCTGCCAGGAAATACCACCACGAAATGCCAGGGGTAAACTCCCGGCTGGACGAAATCCAGGCCGCAGTGCTACGCGTCAAGCTCAAACACCTGGATGCCCATAACCGCCGCAAAAAAACCATTGCCGCGCGCTATCTGAAACACATTCACCACAACGCCATTGCACTGCCGGAAACCATTGACGGGGCCGAACCGGTGTGGCACCAGTTCGTGATCCGCAGCCGCCACCGGGACGCCCTGCAGGCATATCTTGCCGACTGCGGCATCGGCACCCTGATCCACTACCCGGTGGCCTGCCACCAATCCGGCACCTATGCTCCGGCCATGCCCAGGGCCCGCTTTCCCGTGGCCGAAAAACTGGCCCGCGAAGTACTGAGTCTGCCAATTTCCCATGCCCTGAC
>JALSHI010000028.1 GCA_026982315.1 Lysobacterales bacterium | reverse complement strand
GGCCTGCTCAATGGCCGTGGCGGTGTTTTTTTCATATTCACTGGGCCCGCCACAAAGCAGCACGTGGGCGTGGAAATGTTCGTGTAGATAATCGGCCAGCCAGGCGTAGTTGGCCACCGACCAGTTACGCAGCGGGTGACTGGAGCAGGGGCTGATGGCCACTACTGGCCCGGTCCGCTTGTTCAAGTGCGCCAATACCGATCGGGCATAGGCGTGATCACTGTCCGACAAGACCACAGGCCAGCGGTAAACCGGTTTTTTGGCGCCCAATACCCTGGCAAACTCCATAAATCCGTCCAGGACATGCTGACACTTGGTGGCGGGTATGGTTTCGTTGACAAAAAAACGGTGAAAATCCCGCGATCGGGCTGTATCAAAACCCACTCGGCGGCGGGCGGGGATCGCCCGTCCAACCAGATTAGCGCGCAAGCTCACCTGCATGTGCAGCAAGATATCATAGCCCTTTCCGTGCGTTGCCGCGTTTAGTTTGTGCCGCAGGTGCCGCAACTCCCGCCAGCCGTTTTTTTTGTTGAAAGTGATCAGGTTAACTCCGGGCAATCCGGCTACCAGGCGGTGTTCCAGTGCGCCCACCACCCAGGTCAGGCGCTTTTCTGGGAAGGATGCCTTGAGGGTTTCAACAACAGGTAACACATGGGTGACATCGCCAATGGCAGACAGCCGCAGCAGTGCGATGTGGCCAAATGGGCTATTGACTGGCATGGTCGTTCTGTTTGGCTGCGTGATCCGGGGTGTAGCTCGCCATTGCCGAAGTCTTTTTTTCAGGTAGTGGGGCGCTGGCGGCAATTTTCTGCTTGATAAAACGGTGTAATAACCAGGCCTTGGCGGCCAGTACAGCCACCACAATGGTGATAATCCATCCTGTTTTCATGGAAACTCCAAAGAAAACCCCGGATTATAGCAAGGACCGGTTTGCAAGCACGCGTTTCGTTGTTGCCCAGGCGGCTGGGTTTTGCCTGCTTTTTTATACTGTGCGGTCTGCCGCTGGTTTCTGAGGCCCTGTCAGGCGCATTTTTCAATCCAGAAGCTGCCACCGCCAAAGATACGCCCTCCAGGCAGGTTCAAAGCCGTGCGCACCTGGTCAGGGCAATGGGTTTCTGCGTATTTGCAGCCAAATAGCACTTTGAACGCCGTGGAGTACATCAGCAAGGCACGTAACAGATACTGTTCATTCCAGCTCCGGTTTTCCTCCAGCACCCACTCGCGGGGATACTCGAGGGGAAGAAAAATGTCATGAAAATGAATTCTGACCCCGGGGCGTAAGCGTGGCAGTACCTCAAAAACCAAGTAATTGACGTCACTGCCTGTTTTGCTGACGTGAGAGGAGTCAATAAACAGAGTATCTCCCCGATCCAGTTGCGTAAAAAGCTCAAGGGGAACATCTTGAACTTTCTTCTCTATAAGGCCCGACAGTCCCGGGACAGGATGCTGGAAAAAATCGCGTGGATAAGGCTCGATGCAGATGAGCTCCATGGCATTATTCAAAAAGCGGTGATTGACATCGGCCGCCAGCAGCGAGGAGAAGCCACTGCCGACTTCACACATGCGGGTTGGACGCCAGGCTTGTAAAAGAACAAACAGGCTGCGGGCATCCAGCCAGCTGAATTGAGTATTTTGGGTATAAAACTGATGGGTCGCGTGGTGAGGCTGCGGGTTTTCCGGGTAATCGTAAGCGGGCAGATAGCGTGGAAAAAAGTCGGTTAAAACCTTCTGGTGGTAGGCCGGATTAAAATCCATGCCCCAAATTCGGGGGGGGGGGAGGTTGGCCACAGCGTATCGGCTTGTTTTACAAGTTCTGCCGGGTTTACCACAGGGGAATAGAAATGGCCATTGGGATGAGCGGTGCGGATAGGTGTGTTTATCTCAGGCTGGCGGGAAAAGATATGTTTCATAGCATAGAAGTTTTATCAATGAAGGCTCAATTATAACCGCCCTTCTTGACTGTAACATGGCCAATAATCAGCTTGCGGCGATGTTGTGGGTCTTCCAGAGCCAGTGTATAGCGTCCGGCTTGTGCGGGTATTTCACTGGCTGGCATCAAGGCGGTGAACTGCGGCGGGCCGCCTACGGTCTTCAACGGTTTGCCGTCAAGGGAAATGACGGCATTGTCAGGGGCGCAATCGGTGAAAACCCAAAAAGCCGAGTCACCGTTGCCCTGGATATTGAATGGTTTTCCGGCGGTGATTTTCTTCGGCCCCCATTTTTTTACAGCGCAGAAGTCTTTACCGGAAGGCGTGGCCCCTTTCTTTTTTTGAAGCAGTTGTCTTTTTTCTTCGGGTGGGGTTGGTTTTATTTTTTGTGTATTCGTTGTTGCTGGACTGTGTGCAGGGTCCACCACGTGAAAAACATCTTGCCATAGTGGTTCGCCGGTATAAAGGTTAACCAGTTCCAGTATATGCTCGCCGGGTTTGTTGATGACCTGTTCACCTGGTAGTGCGGCTGTGATCAGGTCGGGGGGACGGACAACGGTTTTCACCGCAACGCCATCCAGATAGAGAGTCACCTCCCTGGATGTGCAGGTGGTTTTGAACCAGAATGCCGAACGGCTATCGGCTTGCACATTAAACCCTTGGCCCAGTTGGGTCTTTTGGGGTCCCCAGCGGGTAATGGGGCACAATTCAACCTCGGGTGTGCTTTTTATGGTTACATTTCTTTCCACGGGTTTGCCGCATATTTCTGGAAAAATCCGGTAGCCGAATCGGTTTCTGGTATCCGTCAACAGGATATCCAGGTCATTCTGCGTATTGGCATCATTCGTTGTGCGTGCGCGGGCCACAAAGAAAGTATAAGTTTTAACAAGTTCCGGCCACTGGGCGCGAATTTCAGCCGGAATTCGTTCGGGCTTGGTGGTCCGCGTCACCACTGCGGTTTGTCCGGTCTGAAGGGCCTCGAGGTATCGCTTCAGGTTTCTGATGTGATTCTGGTTTTCAAGATCAAAATGCAGCTGGTTTATCAGGTTGCCATTGTGGTCCATCACCAGCATAAGAGCGCCGGGCTGGGTGCTGGATACGGGGAACCCGTTCTGGGAAAAATCCCTGGAAATGTCCCTGCCTCCCCATGCCACCTGGACGAAAGATGTGCGCCCATTTTTGATGATGCTCAGGCCATTGTCACAGCGCTGTTGCAGGGGGATGTCCGGTTGTGTATAGAGGTTGTTAATCGCATAAATGGCCTGCATGGTGATGCGCTTGTCGCAGTAAGACAGCGGCAGGCCGGGCTGGTCCTTCGTGGCTTTTGGTGGGCAGTCGCTGGTAGCGGCGTGATACTTCCGGCCTTTGTAATAGTCGTTATAGCGGCTGACAAGATAGCGGTCGGCATGTACGTTCTGCAGCCTTTCTGCCAGCAGAAAATGGGCATTGTGTGAGACATTGAGCCAGTCCAGGATATTGGCTACAGTGTCGTAAGTGCTGGTTGGTGCCCGCACCGGTGAGGGTGGTTGATCGCTTGTGTAGGCTTCCGGCGTAGAGACCAGAGTCAGCACCCGCTGATCTTCGACATTGCTTCGACCAAACAGGCGAATACTTGGATCAGGGACGTAGAACACACCATGGTCTCCCTGAATGTAGAGCACTGTGTCTTCCAGTATGCCCTTTTTTTCCAGCTGTTCGACGAAGCGGCCCAGCAGATAATCAGTACAATGAATCGCGTTCAGGTAAGGGTCTTCGGGATCGTTTTTATACTTGGGGCAGTTACGGTATGTGAAGCCCGGCAGGTGGGTTCCCAAGGTCAGTAAGGTGACATTGTAGGGGTGTTTGTCTTGCCGGTGATCTTCGATGATTTTCAGGGCCTGCTCGAACAGGTCTGCATCAGCCAATCCCCACCAGCCATAGTTTTCGAATCCCTGTTTAGCCCATTCGGTCCAGCCAAGCGCCGTGTCGTAACCGTGGTCGGTAAAAAACTCTCCCTTGCCGGAGAATTCAGCTCGCGCGCCACCCAGAAATGTTTGCCGGTAGCCGGCCTTGTGCAGAATATCGCCCAGGCAGGCCATTTTCGGCAACCGCCCATTAGGCGTGGTCAGAGAGTTATTGGCGAATTGCATGTTCATCAGGGTGCCGCATTGGGAATTGGCGATGCCCTCAATGGTGACATACCCGGAAGAATAATTGTTTTCCAGCACGGTGAAGCGTTTTTTCAGAGCGTCAATATGGGGTGTTAGTCCGGGGTAGCGGGGATTTTCGGTAAACATCTGGTTGAAGGATTCCAGATAAACCAGTATCAGATTAGGGCTGTCTGGACTGGCGCTGGCTTGCAGTGATTTTTTTTGCGTTGGCAGAGGACGGTTCCCACGGATGGGGACGAGCCATTTTCTGGCTTTTTCAATGGCTTCGTCAGCGGTGTTGGCGTTGAAAATGGCTGTGCTGGGAGGTGGTGAAGTGAAATCATCATAGGCGCGCACCAGTTGTGAAACGGGTAATGTCCGGCCATATCCCCACAGCAGTGTCACAGCCGCTGTGCTGGCTATTACCAGCCCAAGCCATCCAGGAATTTTTTTCAACTCATTTGC
This sequence comes from Lysobacterales bacterium, assembly GCA_026982315.1. Classification (GTDB taxonomy): domain Bacteria; phylum Pseudomonadota; class Gammaproteobacteria; order Xanthomonadales; family Marinicellaceae; genus S144-45. Next base: position 15,221 of record JALSHI010000028.1, on the reverse strand, counting down.
ACGGGCATGAGCAAGTGTTTCCGGGTGCCAGAAGGGATGACGGTATATCCACACGAATACCATCACAATGACCGCAGCCAGGCCAAGCAGGGCCACGGCATAGTCATGGGCGCCGATTCTTAGGGCTTCCTTTTCCGCATGGATAAAGACTTCGCTGGTGAAGCCTTGGCCGGAAAAGTCCAGGAGTAGCGCATGGAAAAACCGCAGTACCAACAAAATGATGAGAATAAGCGCAACCATGGCGGCGCCGGTTTTTGGCAGTATGCGACTGCCAATTCGTCCTGCCAACAATACAATGACCAGCAAGGCGGTAGAAGCCAGGGTTAGGTGCCCCATGAGTGTCCAGTCGGACTTTTGCCAGACATGGGCATATCCCACGGGCAGCATCAGCAGGATTAAAAGCGTAAAAAAGAAAAATAGTGGGTGGTGTGTGATTTTTTTGTGAGCCATGGTTTGTGGCAGGTGAGGGCCTGTGGGCATTTTTGCCTGGGCCGGGCATAAAGTTTTGTGTGGTTTGCCCGGATTAGTACGGCGCTATATTTTAAGGCATCATATGGTTAAAAAAGTGTGAAACCGGGAGGATAAATAACTGCATCGGGATTACTTGGTGCCGGTATAGTGAGCCAGCGCCCGGCGCAGTTCGTCTTGATGCCGTTGCCGTAGTTCCGGTGGACTTTTTACCACTACATCGGCGCCATAACGCAAGATATCCATAAGCAACTCTGTGTCATGATGATAGGGCAGGTGCAGTTCAATGCCGCCGTTGGGGGTTTCTTTGAGTTTTTGGCGGGAATGCCAGCGTTCTTTTTCCACCCAGGGTTTGACGCGCTCGGAAAAGGCCAGCACGGCGGTTTTGTCAGGCTCCCCGGCAAAAATGCCATAGGCGCCGGAAAAATGGGCATTGAGTTTTTCTTCATCAAACAGTGTGGCTGGTTCAGGATGCTTTTCAATATTCTCCATTTGCTCCAGGGCGAAGCTGCGAAAATCCCGGGCTTGATGGCACCAGGCGTCCAGATACCAGGCGTTCCGGTAGCTGGTAAGCCGCTGGGGGGAAACCCGCCGTTGACTGGTTTTTCCGGTGCTTCTGGCGTGGTAATTGAATCGCAGCTGTTTTTGTTTCTGAATGGCTTCGAAAACCGTGTGGAAGGTCTGGTCTGGCACGGGTCGCGCCAGCGCGCGAATAATCTGCACGCTGCGGGGGCGGTAGCCGCTGGTTTCCAGTAAGTCTTCGATGAGAGTGAGGAGCCGTTGCAATGGTCCTTTCAGACTTTCTCCCTGAATATCTTGGAGCAGATGGTCGACCATGAGCAGGCCGCGGATTTCCTCGCTGCTCAGGATAAGTCCGGGCAACTCAAAATTATAGTCTTTGTCGTAGTAAAAGCCGTGTTTGTTACTTTCCACTGGCGCGCCATAAAATTCCAACGCGCTTTTGAGGCGGTACAGGGTGGACCGTGAGCATTTGAGCTCTTCCATTAGCTTTTCCCGCGACACTGGGTAGCGGGCGTTTTTTAGCAGTTCGTGAAACCGGTACAGGCGTTGGTGTTTGTTCATGTGGCCAGCTCCGGACGGTTTTCAAAGTGTTTCAGGGCCTGGGGGTTGGCCAGGGCGTCCAGGTTATCCACGGTTTTTCCGTGGATGATGTCGCGCACCGCCAACTCGACAATTTTGCCGCTAATGGTGCGGGGTATTTCCGGCACGGCCAGGATTTTTGCCGGTACATGCCGGGGCGTGGTGTTTTGCCGGATTTGCCGGCGAATTTTGTCCCGCAGGGCATCATCCAGCGCCACGCCCGGGGCAGTGACAACGAACAGGATGATGCGTTCATCGCCGTGCCAGCGTTGCCCCACGGCAATGCTTTCGGTGATTTCCGGTAGTTTTTCCACCTGCCGGTAGATTTCGGCGGTGCCGATACGGACCCCGCCGGGGTTGAGCGTGGCATCGGAGCGGCCATAGATAACCAGGCCGCCATGAGGGGTGATTTCGGCCCGGTCGCCGTGGCACCAGATGCCATTTGGTTGCCATTTGTCTTGAAACCGGTTGAAATAAGCCTTTTTGTATCGCCTGTATTCCGGATCGTTCCAGAAAGACACCGGCATGGCCACAAAAGGCACCGTGCAGGCCAGTTCGCCAGGCTGGTCGGTGACAGCCTGGCCGTTTTCATCGAGGACTTTGACGTCCATACCCAGCCCGGGGCATTGAAGTTCACCGGCATAGACCGGCAGCGTTGGATTGCCCAGAGCAAAACAGGAGCAAATATCGGTGCCGCCGGAAATGGATGACAGGCAGATATCGGTTTTTATGTGGTCATAGACAAACTTAAAATTTTCCGGCATCAAGGGTGAACCGGTGGATAAAATGGTTTTCAAACTGGCCAGCGAGTGGGAGTTACGTGGTTTCAGGCTGTTCTTTTCCACTGCCTGTATCCATTTGGCCGAGGTGCCGAAATGGGTGATGTCGTAGTGGTCGATGAGATCGAACAAGCGATTGCCATCGGGGTAAAAAGGCGAGCCATCGTACAGCACCAAGGTGGCATCGGTGGCCAGGGCCGAGGCCATCCAGTTCCACATCATCCAGCCACAGGTGGTGTAGTAAAACAGTTTGTCGCCGGCTTGCAGGTCGGTATGCAGTTTCAACTCCTTGAGGTGTTGCAGCAAGATTCGGCCGGTGCTGTGGACAATGCACTTGGGCTTGCCGGTGGTGCCGGATGAATAAAGAATGTACAAGGGGTGGTCAAAAGGAACAATCTCATATGCAATATCCACATGGGGATCAAACCGGGAGACAAAATCCGGCCACAAAACGCCACTGGACAGTGTTTTTATTTCCGCAGCCACCATGTCGACGGGCTGGCTGAAGGGCAAAATCACGACTTTTTCCAGTGACGGAATGGATCGGGCGATGGCTTTGACTTTGTCCAGGCTGTCATGGCGCTTGCCATTGTAGAAATAACCGTCAGCGGCCAGTAATACCCGGGGCGCAATTTGCCCAAAGCGGTCCAACACGCCCTGAAAGCCAAAGTCCGGCGAGGTGGAAGACCAGATAGCGCCGAGACTGGCCGCCGCCAGCATGCCAATAATGGCTTCAGGGCAATTGGGTAAAAAGGCCGCGATGCGATCGCCTTTTTTGATTCCCATGGCTCGAAAGGCCTGGGCCAGTTGGGAAACCGCCTGGCGCAACTGGTTGTGAGACCACTGGCTTCGTTGGCCGTTTTCTTTTTCACATTCGATGGCCACGTCATCGCCTGTGCGATGCAACAGGTGCTCGGCAAAATTAAGGGATGCGCCGGGAAACCAGCGCGTGTTTACGGCATGGTCGCCTTGTTCGAATGTCGCCTGCGCTGGCGTGTGCAGCCGCACACCCAGAAAAGCGGCGGCGTCGGCCCAGAAAGTTTCAGGGTTCTCCACGGACCAGTGATGCAGTTCGTCGTACCCTTTCAGGGATAAGTCATGACGCTGGTTGATCCAGCGGTTAAAGGCGGTCATTGTGGCGTGTTCGGCTCGCTGTGGCTGAGGCCGCCACAGCGGCGCATCCATCATGGTTGTTGGCATACTTGTCCCCGGTTTAAGTCAAGCCAAAATTCGCATTTTAGCAAAAATGCGGCCAGGGACGGTTATAATACGGGCGTTTAAAACCAATCGGTACAGCACGCATGAACACCCCATCCAATCACCCCAAAAACAATCCGCTGGCGGATATTGAGCGCGAGTCCATGGAATTTGATGTGGTTATCGTCGGAGGCGGGCCTGCGGGTCTGGCCACGGCGTGCCGTTTGGCGCAATTGTCTCAGGAGCACGGTCAGGATTGGCAAATCGCGGTGGTGGAAAAAGGTTCGGAAATTGGTGCACATATCTTGTCCGGCGCGGTGTTTGACCCTCGCCCGTTGGATGAGCTGTTCCCGCAGTGGCGCGAGCAGGGCGCGCCGGTGAAAACGGCGGTCACCACCGATGAGTTCCATTACCTTCGCCCAGGCGGAAAGGCCATTAAAGTGCCCGTTATGTTCATTCCCAAACCCATGCGCAATCATGGCAATTATGTGATTTCGCTGGCTAACCTGACCCGCTGGCTGGGAGAGCAGGCCGAGAATCTGGGAGTGAATATTTTCCCGGGTTTTCCCGCGGACCACATTGTTTATGGCGAGAATGACCAGGTACAAGGCATTGTGACCAAGGACATGGGCGTGGCCGCCGACGGCACGCCCAAAGCCAATTTTGAGCCTGGCTATCGGCTGTTGGGGAAGTACACCGTGTTTGCCGAAGGCTGTCGCGGGCATCTGGGCAAGGAATTGATTGAAAAATTTGCGTTGGATGCTGAGTCCGATCCGCCCCATTACGGTATTGGACTGAAGGAAATATGGCACATTGAGAAGGACAAATCACAACCGGGCACAGTAGTGCATACCTTGGGGTGGCCGCTGGATAACCACACGGAAGGCGGCGGCTTTTTGTATCATCTGGATGAAGGTGTGGTGGCCCTGGGATATATTGTGGCATTGAATTACGATAACCCTTACCTGAGCCCGTTTGAAGAATTTCAGCGTTGGAAAACGCATCCGGTGATCAAATCCACCCTGGCAGGCGGCAAGCGCGTTGGCTATGGCGCGCGCGCCATGCACAAGGGTGGCTTGCAATCCTTGCCGAAGCTGGTGGCTCCCGGTGCGCTGCTGGTGGGGGATGATGCGGGCTTTCTCAACCCGGCCAAAATCAAGGGCAGTCATACAGCACTGAAAACCGGCATGCTGGCCGCCGAAAGTCTGGCGGCTGCCTTGCAGGCAGGCAGGCAACAGGACGAATTAAACGACTATCCGCAGCGGGTGAAACAATCCTGGGTGCACGAAGAATTGCACCGCGGCCGCAATTTTGAGCCGGCATTAAACAAGCTGGGGACTTTTCTGGGCGCAGCCTTTACCTTTCTGGATCAGAATATTTTTCAGGGCAAGCTGCCTTTTACCTGGCATAACCGCACACCGGATTACGCCACACTAAAGCCCGCTGCACAGGCACAAAAAATTCACTACCCCAAGCCGGATAATGTCATTACCTTTGACCGGTTGTCCTCGGTGTTTCTTTCCAGCACCAACCACGAAGAAGACCAGCCTTGTCATTTAAAACTCAAGGATCCGGCTATTCCCATAGAGGTCAATGTACCCAAGTGGGACGAGCCGGCACAGCGTTATTGTCCGGCCGCCGTCTACGAAGTGGTGGAAGAAAATGGTGAAACCGTGTTCCGTATCAACTTCCAGAATTGCGTGCATTGCAAGACCTGCGATATCAAAGACCCTTCGCAAAACATCCACTGGAGCGCTCCAGAAGGCGGTGGCGGGCCAAACTATGCCAACATGTAGCCATTGTTCGGGTGTGTGAACGGGTGTTGAGTGGCCGCTTTCCCATCCCCGTTAACCGCCTTAACAGGGCTGTCAACCAGGGCTGGTTGGAGATGGATTTGACAAAAATATGTATAAACTTCAAATAGTCGCCTTGCATTTGCTCCAGGCATCGGCTTAAATCTCTTGAGATTCATCAAAAAAAGAGGTTGGCATGACCCGACTGGTTCTGGTTGATGACCACGAGATTGTTCGCACTGGTTTGCGCATGATTCTGGAAAACACGCCTGGTATGGAAATCGTGGCTGAATGCGACGATGGCGATCAGGCGCTCCAGGCGGTGCGTCAGCATCAGCCGGATGTGGTGTTAATGGACGTCAACATGCCGCGCATGAGCGGCCTGGAAGCCACCCGCCGGATTGCCGAGCGATTTCCCGGAATCGGCGTTATCATTCTGACCATCCACGCACAAAACCCCTTTCCCGCCCAATTATTGGAAGCTGGCGCCAGTGGTTATCTGACCAAGGGTTGTGACTCCGATGAGCTTATCAAGGCCATTCGCACGGTGTCCCGTGGCGGCAAATATATTGGCGCGGATATCGCCCAGCAAATGGCTTTGTCCATGTTACCAGGGGGTGACAGCTCGCCTTTTGATACATTGTCCACCCGTGAGATGGAGGTTATGCTTATGGTGGTTCAGGGCAAAAGCATGAAAGAAATCGGTGAGGTCTTGTCCATTAGCCCCAAGACCGTGGCCACTTACAAATACCGCATCCTGGAAAAGTTGGCAGTGGATAATGTGGTGGAGCTCACCCGGTTGGCCATGAGCCACGGAGTGATGGACTCCAGTTAGTTTTTGTCTATTGTCTGTTTCTTTTCGCCTTCCTGTCGACTTGTCATTGCCGTAGCGTTTCTCTTTAATCCGTGCTGAATGTGAGTGCTCGCCCCGGATTACTGGCTGTGATACGAGTTGGTCTTTTTTGGAGTATATGCTCCAAACGTTTGTTTGAAAAAAGATTAAATATTGGTTAAAGTGTGGCGCGCGTCTCAGAATCCCGCACATGAGCACGTCACAATATGGGCCGGCAACGGGATAACGAAAAAATAAATCGTTGCCATTTTTTATGCTTGTTTTTTACTGTCCAATAGTAGGGAGGTCGATTTGATGAAGTTTTCTCGCCTGGCATTATTTGCCGCCTGTTTCCTGTTTTCCGGTGCGCATGCCGCCACCGGAGTGGCCCTGGTGCATGGCACCGGCCATCAGACCAATGCCGCTGCGGATTATTGGCAATGGGGGATGGTTAACTCCATTCGCCAGGGGTTGCCTAATCAAAGCAATTATGTGGTGATCAATTGCAACTTTGAAAAGTACATGTGGGATTCCCAGGCCGCCGGTTGTCTGGCCGGGCAACTCACCAGCTTTATCAATAACAAGAATATTACAGACCTGGTGGTGATTACCCATTCCAATGGCGGCAATGTCATGCGCTGGATTATGTCCAACCCCACCTGGGACAGCCGCTACCCCAATATCATCAGCAAAATCCGCTGGGTGAATGCGCTGGCGCCTTCATCCAAAGGCACGCCGCTGGCCAATGCCGTTATGCAAGGCAATGTGTTTGAGCAATCGCTGGGCTGGCTATTGGGATACAAGTCTGACGCTGTTCGCATGCAGCAAACCTCCTGGATGGCGTATTACAATGCCAACTACCTGTATGGCACATCTGGCCGTCCATCGTTGCCCAAGGGGTTTTGGAATGTGGTTGGTACCGATGTGGAAACTGCAGTATGGGACAGTGACAGCTATTGTGGCGGTTATACCTTGAATGTGGGGCTGGAAGTGACCCAGGCCTGGTTGAGCAGTTGTTCGGACGGCTTTCTGGACTGTTCCTCGCAAGAAGGCGCGGGAACCACCTGGTTCCGGGACAAAACGCGCATGGCAGGCGGTGAGCCGCTGAGCCATAACCAAAGCCGGCGCCAGTGCTTTGGACTCGACGTGATCCTGCGTAACGACATTTAAGGAGCCATCATCATGACTATTATCTTCAACAAAAAACGAATGATTGCGCTGGCGTTGGGTATGGTTGCATCTGCGTCCGCTCTGGCTGCACAACCGGCGCTGCAGTGGAATGTGCCAGTGGCTGCTTCGGCGAATGCCTTGCAGAAAAATATATCCGTCAAAGGGCCGTTAGTGAATACGAGCCGTGATCCGGTGGCCTTTACCTATGCCATTGACAGTGCTCAAGCGCTGGATTTTACCGCGCCGGTTCATACTGAAAAAAGCCGGCAGTACTGGCTGGATACCACCGGTGAGAAACTGGCCGCGGGTGTGTCTTTGCCGGTGACAGGCGGAGACACAGTGATTCGCATCAGCCCACTGGATGTAAACAAGGCAGGCAGTTTGTCTGCAGGGCAGGTGGCTTTACTGGCCGAAGGCAAAACCATGCCGCTGGATGTGTTTGCCGATGCTGAAAGTTTGCAAAAAACCGGCGTGCCTTTTACAGAAAACACCGTGGCGTTCAAGAGCCGTTTGCCTGAGGGGAGAGCCACCTTGAAAGTCACCGGGTTGCGCCCGGATATGCCGGTGGTGGTGCATGTATTCGAGCCGGAATCCACTCAGGTGTTGGAGCTGAGCACTGTTAAAGCCACATTTGGCGCCAATGAGCCGGTTCAGGTTGTGGCGGTGCTGCGCGATGGAGGCAATCCCCAGGCTGCCAATTGGCAGGGTTACATCAGCCTGCCGGATGGCCGCTTGGCCGGTGAATTGAAATTTAGCCCCATGGCGGATGGCCGTTATCAGGCGGTGTTGCCGGTATCTGAACTCACCGGCCTGGCCAACGGGCTTTGGCAAGTTCATGTATTTGCCAGTAATGACAAAGTGATGCGCGATGCCCAAACTGCCTTTGCCGTGAATATGCCGGTGGCGGCATTCAATGGCGCGTTGAGCTGGTCGCAGAACAAGGCCGGCCAGCCGCAGGTGAATGTGGGCGTGGATGTGGCCGTTGAAGGCCGCTTTGAGGTGCGCGGCGTGTTATTTGCCCACGACGCCAATGCTCAGCTCAAGCCTTTTGCTGTCACTATGTCCGCGGCCTGGCTACCTGCCGGAAAACACGCTGTGGCATTGCCCATTGACCGTGGCTTACTGGCTGATTCCGGCCTGAAGCCGCCGGTGGAAATCCGTCAGGTTAAATTGCTGGATCAAAGCCGCCTGGTGCCGGTCCAGACTGTGACCGAGGGCATAACCCTCATGGTGGTGCCTGATGCTGCTGATTTTTCACAAGCGGATCTGAGTCGGCAATAGTCATAGCAATAGCATCAACGTGATGTTTGCTCGGGCCTTGGTCTCGAGCCGTCAGCCCGCGGTGATTGCCGCGGGCTTTTTGCTGGGAAAAAAGTGTTTTGGCAGGAAAAATCCGCCCAAAAGGGCTTGATGACTTTTGGGGTTTTGGCTATACTGCACGGCCTTGGCTGATGCCGCTTGTGCTTATCAAACGTCCTTGTTCAGCAGGTGGTTTCAGACATAAAAAGTGTGCCGGCGTAGCTCAGCTGGTAGAGCAACTGACTTGTAATCAGTAGGTCCGCGGTTCGACTCCGTGCGCCGGCACCATCTTTCTCCTGCAAGATTCCTTCTGTTTTTGTTTTTCTGCGGTTTGCACTGACCAGATGGCAATGTTTATCAGCCTATCGGCGCGCGACCAGAATCAGTCGTTCTGCATCCAGGTCATAAGGCGAACCATTGAGGTCGCCATAGGCGTCCACTTCGGTAAAACCGGCGTGCCTGAGCATCATTTTCAGTTCTTGGGCAGTATAAATGTCGTGGCTGTATGTGTGTCGGTAAATGCTGTCATCCGGGGCCACCAAAGTCCATTCGTTGTGTAATCGTGACAAGTCATAGATGAGTGTTGGTCTTTGATAGAGGACGTAGCCGAGTAGGGGATCTTCTTCGAACTCCTGGGCATGCACTGGCGCCAGATCACGCAGAATTTGTTCCTTGCCGCGCACATCCAGGATCAAGACGCCATTGTCTGCCAGATTGGTGCAGGCCTGGTCGAGAACCATTTGGTTATCGTTCCAGTCGTCAAAGTACCCGAAAGAGGAAAACAGGTTGAGAATCAGGTCGTAATGTCCTTGTCGTTGATGGTGGCGCATGTCTTCGTGCCGCCAGTCCACATCCACACCCATGTTTTTGGCATATGCCTTGGCGCGCTGCAAAAGAAACCGGCTCAGATCCACGCCAGTAACATCCAGACCCATGGCCGCCAAGGGCACGGCATGGCGGCCCGGGCCGCAGGCCAAATCCAGAATTTTGGGCGTATCAATGCCAGCCAGCGCCAATAGTTGCGGACATTCTTTGCGGGCTTGGGCAAAGCTGTCGGCACCAAACATGGTGGAATAGAAGGTTTGCCAAAACGCATCGTTGTCAAACCAGCGTAATGTCATGGTTGTGTAGCTCTAGTCACCGTACAGAGACGCACTGCCTGTGACTTGTTGACAGACAGTGCGTTTGTAGCGGGGGTTATTATTGGGTGTGGGGCTGCTGCCAATAAGGCCGGATGCGGGTTAGTCCTCAATCACTTCCACAGGCGCTTCCGGGGCATTTTTGCTGACTGACGCCATGCCGTTGTTGCAGCCGCTATTGGTTTTGTACATTTGACTGCGGCCGATTTCCTGGCCATTGCTGGCTTTGAGGACGAAGTAGGTTCGGCCGTCTTTGGCCTCCCGGCATTCAAAACGCTCGGGAATAACGGCGTTGGTGCGTACTGACTCAATGCCGTTCATGCAGCCGGATTCTGTTTTGTAACCCTGACTTTGCAATATCACTTCGCCATTTCCTGCTTTCAGGACAAAGTACCGTTTACCGTCTTTGCCGGTGCTAACTACAAATTTTCCTGCCATGATGACTCCCTCTTGATCTTTAATGAATGATGTTGTGATTGCTTTGGTCTGGCTCATTGCTGATTAGTCGGTGAGCCCGGGACCGTGGGCAAGATAGTCAAAGACATTGGCCCCTGGCCATATTAAAATACAGCGCACATTTTGTAAACATAATGCATAATACTGGCCCAGTGGAATTGGAACGCCGTGTCAGTACCATCGGCGACTTCTCACCGAATGACCTGCAGGATAATCGTTTGACAGATTTGTTAACCACTTTTAAGTCAATCCGCCCGCATCGCGTCTTTGTGTTATGGCCTTTTCTGGTGATGGTTAGTTTTTGCTGGCACTCCGGCGTAAGTCGGGCCGATGTCAAGCCGGAAGATGCCATTGCTGATGAGTGTGCCGTGAAGCCAGAACCGTCGGTTATTCGCTGTAGCGCCCCCCGGAAAGACGGAAAACTGCACCTGGATGCGGTTAAAATTCAACGGCTGAATGATGATCGCGTGCAGCTGAGTGGTGACGTGTGTGCCCGTCAGGAAGATAAAGTGATCGCCACTCAGTCCTTGCTCCTGGATCGGGCTGCCAATCGCGTGGACATTCAGACGCCATTGCGTTATGTCGATGGCAAGCAGACGGTCAACGCCCGTGAAGCCACCCTTTTTCTACAGCAGGATACGGCCCAGTTGACGGACATCACTTTTCATATTCTGAACTCCAACGTCAATGGACGGGCAACAAGTTTGCAGCAAAATAAAAATCAGAGTGTACTGGAAAACATCAGCTACACCACTTGCCCCCCAGAGCATGTTAGCTGGGAAATCCGCGCCCGGCGCGCTCGGCTGGATCTGGACAAGCAGGAAGGCACATTCCATCATTTGTCTTTGCGCTTCAAAAACACCCCGATTTTGTATTTGCCCTGGGCGCGGTTGCCGCTGAATGATGAGCGGCGCAGCGGTTTTCTGGTTCCGGGTGTTGGATATTCCTCGGTCAATGGGTGGGATATTGCGGTTCCTTATTATTTTAATCTGGCGCCCAATCGGGATTTAACCTTGACGCCACGTTATATCCAGCAAAATGGCTTTATGTTGAAAAGCGAGTTCCGCTATCTGGGGGCCACTTACCGCGGTCAATTGGAAGCCGAATATTTGCCCAACGATGCCGTACGGCATATTGACCGCTATTTTTTGAATTTAACCCATCGCAAGCGCATTAACGCGGATTGGCGTTTTAATGGCACTTACCAACGGGTCTCTGATCCGCGCTATTTTGAAGATTTCAGTGATAACGTGTATACCGCTTCACGCCCTTATTTGCACAGCTATCTACAAATAAAAGGATCTGGAGAGCACTGGCTATTCCGGGCGCAGGCGGATGATTACCAGTTACTGAGTAGCACCATTTTGCCCGCGCAGAAGCCATATCAACGCTTGCCTACGCTGAACTACTGGTGGCAGAATCACCGTTTGTCACAGGGTCTGCAATATGGACTCAAGGCGCAGGCGGTTAATTTTTATCGGCAAGACTCTGTCACCGGCTGGCGGCTGGATTGGCGGCCCTATGTGGAAAAGCGCTGGCAGAAAGCCTGGGGGTGGCTGGCGCCGCGTCTGGATTATCGCCTGACCGAGTATGACTTGAAACAGGCTCAGGGCAATGCCAGCCCCGATCGCTCGTTGCCGATTTTTTCTCTCGACAGTGGTTTGCGGCTGGAGAAAAATTTTCCCGATGGCAGTTTTAAGACACTGGAACCCCGGCTGTTTTATGTGTTTGCGCCTTATCGGAATCAGAACGATATCCCGCTTTTTGATACGCATGAGCTGACTTTTGGCTCGGCCTTGTTGTTTCAAACCAACCGGTTTTCCGGCGCCGACCGGCAAATGGACGCCAATCAGGCTTCGCTGGCGGTGACTCATCGGGCATTTGATGCCCTGGGGCGGGAAAAATGGAACGCAACAGTCGGCCAGATTGTCTATTTTGACCAGCAACGGGTGCAATTATCAGATACGGTGCAAAACCGGTCGGTTTCACCGTTAATTGCGGAGTTCAATTTTCGCCCGGGGCACTTGTGGAATGGCACTCTCAGCATGCACTGGGATCCGGAAACCAGCGAAACCGAACGCGCCCTGGTGCGTTTGCAGCGCCGCAGTGGTTCGGGGCAGTTGCTGAATTTCGCCTATCGGTACCGGCAAGGTAAAATCGAACAAGTGGACAGCTCCGTGGTCTACCCCATCAGTCGCCAAAACCGGCTGCTGCTACGCTGGAACTACTCTCTGGGCGCCAACAAGACCATTGAAGCGTTGGCGGGGATTGAACATCGCAGTTGTTGCTGGGCTTTTCGTCTGGTGGCGCGGCGCTTTATTTACAACGAAGACGGAGATGCCAAAAACGGCATTTATGCAGAAATCCAGTTCAACGGACTGGGCTCATTGGGCCGTAATCCGCGGCGCTTGTTGAAACAGTCCATTCCGGGCTATAGCGAGGAATATTGATTCATGAAAAAACTAATCGTGTTATTGGCCTTTGCCAACGGCTTGTGGCTGCCCCAGTCCAGTCCGGCGGAGGAACAACTGCTGGATGAGATTGTGGCGGTTGTGGATGAAGACGTGATTCTTCGTAGCGATTTGGACCGCACGATGGCCAATATCATTAAACAATTCAATGCCCGGGGTATTCAGTTACCGCCACGTTCCGTGTTGGAGCGGCAGGTTCTGGAACGATTGATCTTGCAAGATTTGCAGGTACAAAAAGCCATGCAGGCTGGTGTGCGTGTTTCCGATGCGGAGCTGGATGCGGCCATTGAGCGTATTGCCAGCCAAAATGGTCTTTCCGTGCCCCAACTGCGGGCTGCGATTGAGCGGGAAGGACAGCGTTTTGCGGATTTTCGTGAGGATATTCGTCGTGAAATGCTCAGTGAGCGCGTGAGCCGGGGCTGGGCTGAAAGCCAGGCAAAAGTTTCCGAGGAAGACATAGATTTATTTTTGGCATCCAATCACTTGAATCAGGGGGAAGTCAAATTGCGTCATATCCTGATCCCCGTGCCGGCCAACGCCAGCGCCGAACAGGTGGAAGCGGCGCGAAAAAAAGCGGAAGAAACCTATCAGAAACTTGTCGATGGTGCTGATTTTGCCAGTTTGGCGACACGGGTTTCCGCCGGTCAGAAAGCGCTGGAGGGTGGTGATCTGGGGTGGCGGCCGGCCAACCAACTGCCACAGCTATTCGCCGACCAGATTCAATCCATGCAAGTGGGTGAAATCACCCATCCGGTTCGCAGCCCCAGCGGTTTTCATATTATCAAGCTGGAAGGCAAGCGTGACAGCCAGCAAAAAATGGTTGACGAGGTCAAAGCCCAGCACATCATGATTGGCACCTCGGAACTGGTGACGCTCGAAGATGGCATGCGCACCATTAATGAGATATACGAGAAACTGAAAAACGGCGAAGACTTTGCCAAGCTGGCGGAAAAACATTCCGATGACCATGCCTCGGCTCCACTGGGTGGTGACATGGGCTGGATTCAGCCGCGGCAATATGGAGAGCGGTTTGCCCAGGCATTGGAAGCCTTGTCCGTGGGCGAGTTTTCCAAGCCGTTCCAGACCCGGGCTGGTTGGCATATCGTGAAACTCAATGGTAATCGTCAAAGCGATGTCACTGAAGAATTCAAGCGTCAGCAGGCACGACAGGCATTACTGGAGCGTAAAATTGCCGAGGAACGCGAAGCCTGGTTACGCCAAATTCGGGGCGAAGCATTTGTTGACATTCGCCTTTAATGGCGGAGCCTGTGGCAGAGACGATGCGACCCATCGCCATTACCGGCGGTGAACCCGCCGGCATCGGGCCGGAGCTGATTGTGCGCCTGGCCGCAGCGGGTCAACTGGGCTCCGCTGTGGTGATCGCCGATCCGGAAGTGTTGGCCCAACAGGCCGCGGAACTGGGTCTTGCCGTTCCCATTCGCACGCTCTCCCTGGATGGTGTGAATGAGCTGCCGCCAGGCTTTGCTGGCATTGCCTGCCTGCCGGCAAAATGCCCACAACCGGTTTATTGTGGAAGGCTCAATCCGGCGAATGCCCCTTACGTGCTGAAAATCCTGGAAACTGCCGCCGCAGGCTGTCTGTCCGGGCGATTCTCTGCCATGGTGACCACGCCGTTGCACAAGGGCGTCATCAATCAGGCGGGCATCCCCTTTACCGGTCACACTGAGTATCTGGCACAAATCAGCCAGACTTCCCAGGTGGTGATGATGCTGCTGAACCGGCATATGCGGGTGGCTCTGGCCACCACACATCTGCCCTTGCGGGCAGTGGCTGACGCCATCACACGCGATAAATTACAGCAGATATTACAGATTCTGTTGCATGACATGCGGAACCGTTTTAATATTGACGCGCCCCGCATTGCTGTTTGTGGCCTGAACCCACATGCAGGCGAGGACGGCGTTCTGGGCAGAGAAGAAATCGAAGTGATTGCCCCGGTGATTACCGAATTTCAGCGCCAGGGCCATGCGGTCAGTGGCCCGGTGCCAGCGGATACCTTGTTTACACCACCACGGCTGCAGGCTGTAGATGCGGTTCTGGCCATGTACCACGACCAGGGGTTGGCGCCGCTGAAATATGCTGGCTTTGGTGGGTCAGTCAATCTCACTTTGGGACTGCCGTTTATCCGTACCAGCGTTGACCACGGCACGGCACTGGATATTGCCGGGCGTGGGCAGGCCGATACTGGCAGCTTGTTGCAAGCTGTGTCGCTGGCACGGCAACTGGCAGCTAACCGGCTCCAACGGAATCACAGTCCATGAAAGCCAAGAAACGACTGGGCCAGAATTTTTTGCATGATCCCAATATCATTGGCAAAATTCTTCACGTGGCCAATCCCGGAAAAAGCGACACCTTTTATGAAATCGGCCCGGGCCATGGCGCGATTACTGACGAGTTGGTCAAACGTGCGGGAACCGTACACCTGGTGGAACTGGATGATGAGCTGATTCCGGAACTGGAAGAAAAGTATGGCCAGCATGCCCATGTGACCATTC
>JALSHI010000027.1 GCA_026982315.1 Lysobacterales bacterium | reverse complement strand
CAACGTCTGGGCCATCACAGTCACGATTTGATCTACACCCTTCACAAATCTGCCTGACAGCCAGCGCAGCAAACATATCAACCGGCCTTTTTCACAGCGGCACCCTGTTCACCCACCAGGCGATGGTCCTGCTTTTCACACATGGCGCTGGCCAGTTGCATTTTGAGCTCAAACAGCCGATGCAATCGCCGTCGCCCCTCCAGAGTCAACTGGCCACTGCCTTCATCATAAGAGCCGATCAGGGCAACAATGGCGCTGATTTCCGCCAGCAACCGGTCGATATCCGAGCTTTTCACGCCGCCACCTGTGGTTTCTGCGTGTTTTTGTGCGGTAATTTGTGCAGCTCCTGCCGCGCCTTGTGCAAGCTCGCATACAGGCTTTGCAGCAAATGTTTGCGGTGCACTTGGGGCTGCCCTGCCAGTTGCACAATGCTGCGTTGCAAAAACCGGATACGGCGCTGTAACTCATGGACATGCGCCACGGAATTATTAACTGCTTTTGAATTCATCATCGAGCCCCCTCCTCACTGATTGTCAACAAGTGTAAACAACGCTGACGCTCACTTAAATGGCAGAGCGCGGATGACTGTGTAGGAAAAAGCTGACAACTTTGTCATCTGCGGCCAGAACAGCCGAATCTGCTATAATCGCCTTCTTTTCATACCCGCGACAACGGCACAATCATGATAAAACTGGTACTGCTTCGACACGGCGAAAGCGAATGGAATCTGGCCAACAAATTCACCGGCTGGACCGATGTGGATCTCACCCTGAAAGGCATTCGCCAGGCGCGCAAGGCTGGTGAATTGCTGGCCGCTGAAGGCTTTGCCTTTGACAAGGCCTATACCTCTGTACTCAAACGCGCCATTCGCACCTTGTGGATTGCGCTGGATGAAATGGATCAAATGTGGATTCCGGTAGAGCGGTCTTGGAAACTCAACGAACGCCACTATGGCGCCTTGCAAGGGCTAAACAAGGCCGAAACCGCCGCCAAATACGGTGATGAGCAGGTTCTGATCTGGCGACGGAGCTATGCCACCCCCCCGCCATTGCTGGAGCCAAACGACCCCCGCAATGCCAAGTTTGAGCGCAAATACAAAGACTTGCCCGAGTCCGACATTCCCCTGGGCGAATGCCTGGCTGACACAGTGCGGCGGGTGATTCCATACTGGAACGAAAACATTGTTCCCGACCTGGCCGCCGGCAAACAACTCATCATTGCCGCCCACGGAAACTCTTTGCGCGCACTGGTCAAACATCTGGATAACATTTCCGATGAGGATATTCTGCAATTGAACATTCCCACCGGCATCCCGCTCATTTATGAGCTGGACGACAATCTCAAACCTGTTAAACACTATTATCTGGGAGACCAGCAAGCCATTGCCAAAGCCATCCATGCCGTGGCCAGCCAAGGCAAGGCAAAGACATAAAACCGTCATTCACACAGCGCGGGCTCTGATTGATGCTGCGATTCAACCACCTGTCACTTCGGCGAGGCCCACGTCTTTTACTAAAGGATATCCAAGGCACCATCCACACAGGCTGGCGCATGGGCATTGTTGGCGCCAACGGCAGCGGCAAGTCCAGCCTGTTTGCCGTGTTACGCGGTGAGCTGGCGGCCGACAGTGGTGATTTTCACCTGCCTTCTGATGCTGTTATCGCCCATGTGGCCCAGGATACCCCAGCCAGCGACCGCAGCGCACTGGATTATGTAATTGACGGCGACGGGGAATTCCGACAATTGGAAGCGGCCATCGCCCAGGCAGAAAACAGCAATCAGGACAATCTGCCCGATTTATATGAACAACTGCAAGCCATTGGCGGGCATGAAGCCACAGCACGCGCGGCACGCCTGCTGCATGGGTTAGGTTTTGCTGCAAAAAGCATCCATCAACCTGTGAGTCATTTTTCCGGCGGCTGGCGGATGCGCCTTAATCTGGCCCAGGCGCTTATGTGCCGCAGTGACCTGCTGCTATTGGACGAACCCACCAATCACCTGGACCTGGAAGCGATCCTCTGGTTGGAGCGCTGGCTGCAACGGTATCGGGGCACAGCTCTGCTGGTTTCCCATGACCGGGAATTTCTTGACAATGTCTGCACCCACATTGCCCACCTGGAACAGCAACAACTCACCTTTTACACGGGCAATTACAGCGCTTTTGAAACCCAACGCGCCGAACGGCTGGCCCAACAACAAAGCCGCCATGAAAAACAACAACGGGAAATCGCCCACATGCAAAAATATATTGAGCGATTTCGCTACAAAGCCAGCAAGGCCAGGCAGGCACAAAGCCGTCTGAAAGCCTTGCAACGAATGGAAATCATCGCCGCAGCCGAGGTCGATTCTCCCTTTTCTTTCCGGTTCCAGACGCCAGAAAATACCCCGCAAACCTTACTCAGCCTGGAAAAATGCAGCTTCGGCTATGACAACACCATCATTGCCAAAAACATCAACCTGACATTAAGCGCAGGCACCCGTTTGGGCCTGCTGGGGCCTAATGGCGCCGGCAAATCCACCCTTATCAAAGCCCTGGGCGGCCTACTGCCGCCGGTCAAAGGCGAACGCCGCCCAGCCAAACAATTGCGTATTGGCTATTTTGCCCAACACCAACTGGAACAACTGCAGCCGGAACAGTCGCCACTGCACCATGTGCAGGCACTGTCCCCCAACGCACGTGAACAGGATATGCTGGATTTTCTGGCCGGGTTCAATTTTCGCGGGGATACGGCCACGGCCGCCTGCCGACACTTTTCCGGCGGCGAGAAAGCCCGGCTGGCTCTGGCTTTGCTGGTATGGCAAAAACCGAATCTGCTATTACTGGATGAACCCACCAACCACCTGGATCTGACCATGCGCCACGCGCTGTCTGTGGCCTTGCAAGACTTTGCTGGCGCGCTGGTGGTGGTTTCGCATGATCGGCATTTATTGAACACCGTCACTGATCGCTTTGCCCTGATGTGCAACCAGCAACTGCAACCATTCGACGGAGATCTGGACGATTATCAGCACTGGCTGCACAATCATCGTCGCGAGCTTCAAACGGATGCGCCAGCAGCACACACAGAAAAAAACGCCAGCAACTCGCACAGTCGTAAATTCCGCAAACAATTGCAAAACCGGATCCAGAAACTGGAGCGGGAAATGGCGCAACTGGAGAAAAAACTCGCAGACTGCCGGTTACAACTGGCAGACACCCAACTCTACCAACCCGAAAATGCCGAGCTGCTGAACAAAAAAGTGGCCGAAGAAAAGGCGCTCAGCGCCGCACTAAACCACTGCGAAGAACACTGGCTTGAGACCAGTGAAGCCCTGGAGTCAGGCTAACGCCCTTTGGAATGCGGCTGTTGCCACAGCACTTCCGGAGATTCATCCAGCACCCGTGCCAACACAAATAGCCAGTCTCCCAGCCGATTCAGATAAACCCGCGTCAGCGGGTTGACAGGCTTTTCACCGGCCGCAAATACCGCCTGCACCTGCCGTTCCGCCCGCCGGGCCACCGCCCTGGCCAAATGCGCCTGGGCATTGGCCTGCGAACCACCGGGAAGGATAAAGTTTTCCAAAGGTGGCAAGGTTTCATTCCAGCTGTCAATTTGAGCTTCCAGCGCTGCCACCGCGCCCGTATCGAGCAAGCGCCCCCCAGGCAGGGCCAAATCCCCGCCCAGGTTGAACAAGTGCTGCTGGATATTTTCCAGCACCTGCTTCAGACCCGGGTTGTGGCCCTGTGCAAGCAGGGCCTTGAGTACACCCAAGTGAGCATTTAATTCATCCACAGCCCCCATCGCCTGCACCAGCGGGTGCGTTTTGCCCACCCGCCGGCCATCAGCCAAACCCGTTTGGCCATCATCTCCTGTGCGGGTATACACCTTGCTAATCCGATAACCCATCGCCGCTTCCTGTTTGTTGTCCTGTTTTCTGAACCCACCAGTGTACCCAATGATTTATTGGGCAGGCAATCCACTTGATGTCAGAACCTACCCGTTTTTTGCCTGCTCTTGCCATGGCGCATGTTCTTCATCACCCGGAGAATGGCGCGCAAAATAGTGGAAATCCCCTTCGCTTGGCGTTATAGTGCGCGCATCATTTGCCCCGGCACCACACAGGTGTTAATAACGAGCAAGAGACGTGGAGCAACCATGAAAAAAACCGCACTCAACCAGGCCCATCGCCAGGCCGGCGCCAAAATGGTGGATTTTGGCGGCTGGGAAATGCCCATCAATTACGGCTCCCAGATCGAAGAACACCATGCCGTCCGCCGCGATGCCGGTGTGTTTGACGTTTCCCATATGACCGTAGTGGATGTGAGCGGCCCAGACAGTCAGGCCTATTTACTCAAGCTGCTGGCCAATGATATCCGCAAGCTCGATGATGGCCAGGCGCTGTACAGCACGATGCTCAATGAAAGCGGCGGCATTGTTGACGACCTTATCGTCTACCGCCTTGGTCCCGAACAATTCCGCATCGTGGTCAACGCCGCCACCCGCGACAAGGATCTGGCCTGGATGCAAGAACAGTCACGCGGTTTTGACGTGGAGTTAATGGAGCGCCCGCACCTGGCCATGCTGGCCATACAGGGGCCACAAGCCATTGACAAGGCCAAAGCCGCACTGCCTCAAACCCTGGCCGCGCAACTGAATGACCTTCAGCCTTTTCATGCCGTCTGGGATGGCGAATGGTTCGTGGGGCGCACCGGCTATACCGGCGAGGACGGCATAGAAGTCATGCTGCCTGAAGATCAGGCAGAACATTTCTGGAACCAGCTGCTGGCCGCCGGTGTGGCTCCGTGCGGCTTGGGCGCACGCGACACCTTGCGCCTGGAAGCCGGCATGCACCTGTATGGCCAGGACATGGATGACACTGTGACACCACTGGAGTGCGGCCTGGCCTGGACGGTGCGAAAAAGCGACCATGACTTTACCGGCGGACAGGCCCTGGAAGCGCAACGGGCAGCGGGCGTTCCGCATAAATTGATTGGACTTGTGCTGGAAGGCCGGGGTGTTTTGCGCCCCGGGCAGGTTCTTGTCGACGCTCAGGGCCATGAAGGATTGGTCACCAGCGGCAGCTACTCACCCACCATGGAAAAAGCCATCGGCATGGCGCGCGTGCCGCGTGATTTTTCCGCCCCCATTCATGTTAAAATCCGCAACCGGGAACTGCCGGTCACAGTGGTTAAACTGCCCTTTGTCCGCCATGGAAAAATCATCACCCAACTTTAAACATCCGGCCTGCGGCCACATCTAACAGGAGCACATCATGAGCTATGTCCCGGACGAACTGAAATACACCAGCAGCCACGAGTGGGTACAGAAAACCGACAATGGCACCTACCGCGTAGGCATCACAGAACATGCCCAGGAACAACTGGGCGATATCGTTTTTGTCGAACTGCCGGAAACCGACGCCAGCTATGCCGAAGGCGATGAGGCGGGCGTGGTTGAATCCGTCAAAACCGCATCTGACATCTATGCCCCGCTGAGTGGAACCGTGGTGGCTGTCAATGAAGCCCTGGAAGAAACACCGGAGCTCATCAACGAGTCACCCTACGATGACGGCTGGATTTTCGAATTGCAAGCCGAAAATGACGCCGAATATGACAATCTGCTGAGCGCCGACGAATATCGCGCGTTACTGGCTGACGAATAACGCGACTCGCCCCTTCTCTCACCCGAGCGACATTGCCATGCCATTTATCCCTCACACCGAGGCCGACATTCAGGCCATGCTGGATGCCATTGGTGTTAACAGCATTGACGATTTATTTGATGAGATCCCCGCCGAACTGCGCAATGACACACTCGCCATTGTGCCACCCCGGCGCAGCGAAATGGAAGTCAGCCGCCTGATTAAGCAAAAAGCGGCCAAAGACGGCACCCCCATGTGCTTCGCCGGTGCCGGTGCCTATGAACACCATATTCCGGCGGCCATCTGGCAAATCGTCACCCGTGGCGAGTACTACACCGCCTACACGCCCTATCAGGCCGAAGTGTCCCAGGGAACACTGCAAATGATTTACGAGTTTCAAACCATGATGGCGAAACTCACCGGCATGGAAGTCAGTAATGCGTCCCTGTATGACGGCGCCAGCGCCCTGGCGGAAGCCGCCCTGATGGCCGTGCGCAGCAATCGCAAAAGCCGCTCCCGCACCATTCTGGTGCCACGCAGCCTGAATCCGGCTTATCGGGAAGTGCTGCACAATATTGTCCACAACCAAGACATCACCATAAAGGATGTGGACTACGACCTGCAAACCGGCACAGTCAACCCGGCGCAACTGGCGGCCTTTGAAGACCAGGACATCACAGCACTGGTTATCCCTCAGCCGAACTACTTTGGCCAGTTTGAAGACGTCCACACCCTCACCGACTGGGCCCATGCGCACAATGCCCTGGCCATTGCTGTGGTCAACCCCACGGCCTTGGCCGTGCTGGAAGCCCCGGGGCAGTGGGGAAAAACAGGCGCGGATATTTGTGTTGGCGAAGGCCAGCCCCTGGGCATCCCCCTGTCTTCAGGCGGCCCTTATTTCGGATTCATGACCACCCGCAAGCAGTTTATCCGCCAAATGCCTGGCCGCATTGTCGGCCAGACCTCGGATATGGACGGGAATATCGGCTACACCTTGACTTTTCAAGCCCGCGAGCAGCACATACGCCGGGCCAAAGCCACATCCAATATTTGTACCAACCAGGGCTTGATGGTCTCTGCCGCCATAATCTATATGGCATTGCTCGGCCCCCAGGGGCTGAAAAACGTGGCGCTGGCCAGCATGGATACCGCTGCGCGACTGCGTGAAAAATTGCTGCAAATACCTGGCGTGGAAAGCGTTTTTGAGACGCCGGGCTTTCACGAATTTGTTGTGCGTCTGAGCCAGCCGGTGGCGCCCGTTCTGAAAAAACTGGCCAAAGAAAACATTGTCGGCGGCGTTGACATCAGCCACAGCCACCAGGAACTGGGCAACGCCCTGCTACTATGTGCTACCGAGACCAAAACCGACGAAGATCTGGCGCATTTCGCCCAGGCACTGGAGAAAGCCCTGAGCGACGCGTAGTCTGCAGCCACATAACCAGAAAATAAAACGGAGCGTCAGCAGGCTCCGTTTTATTTTCGCTCATGGCTACGCACGTCATATGCGCCTTATTTTCTCTGCGGCAGCCTCAAAGGCGGCCTGCCGGCCCACTGGCGAATGCGGTTAATCAATCTGAGCACACTTGGGCGCGACAGCATCCGTGACACCACGGCATGCTTGCCAGGAAAATCTAGCAATAAAATGCCCAAAGTCAGCGTCAAAACACCCTGACCTGGCAAAAACAACATCACCACGCCAGCGGCGACCAGCATCAGCCCCAGAGCGTTTTTCAGCAGAAAAATCAGCCAGTAAACCAGCGGATGATGGCGCCGCAAGCGCTGATACCAGCGCGATTCATCACAGAGATAGTCTTCAGGCAGCCAGATAATCACCACATACATCAAAACCAGGCCAAGCCCGTAGGAAATCACTGTCAGCCACAAGCCCAGATGCCACCAGTCCACGGGCTGGCCGAACCATTGGCGCAAAAAATCCATCGCTGCTATTCTTTGATCGCCACACGCGCCTTGGCCCGGGCCAGTTGTCGATATTTGTCCAGTTGCTTTTGCCGCAAACTGCGCTCGATTCCAGCCTTGACTTCGTCAAAAGGCGGTGCGGTCAGCTTTCGGGTGTCCTCCAGAAAAACCACATGGGCGCCATATTTGCTGGCCACGGCTTGTGGATACACTTCTCCAGGTTTCATGCTTGGCAGGATTTTCCGGAAACTTTTTGGCAACTGGCTGAGGTTCACCCACCCCAGATCGCCCACATTGCGGCGGTTGCTATTTTCTGCCAGATAACGCTTTTCCGCTTCGGCAAAAGTGATGTCCCCAGACTTGATATCAGCCGCCAGTTTCTGCGCTTCGACTTCATCGGCAAACAATAGATGGTGTACATGATATTCCTGACCGCCGGTATTTTTAACGATTTTGTTGTACTCGGCCCGCAAGTCCTTCTCCTCCAGCGGATGGGACTTGAGATAATCACTCATGGCATTGGCGGCCATGGCTCGCACGTGCAGATATTGCAGCGTATTCAGCTGTTCGGGCGTCAAGGGCAATTTTTTCTTTTGGGCCTCACGCGCCATGGCCATTTCGGCAATCAGCCCTTCCAAAGCCTTGTTAAGCGTCACCTCATTCGTTTGGGTAATGCCATTGGCCTGCAAATAGGCCTTGAGCAAATCGGAGGTCACCGGCTCGTCATTGACGATCGCAATGACTTCACCGGTTTGTGCCGGGGTCGCCGGATTGGCCGAATCTTTTTGACAGGCCACAAGACTCAAAACCAGCATGGATACAATCAATACTTTCATGAACAGATTCCTTGAGAAAATTGGGTGTTTTGTTTGACGCAGCGTCATTATACGGGAATCCACTGCCGTTACCCGGCTCAGGTGGATTAAAATAGGGCAGAAATCCATAACAAACCAAGGAGCCATCATGTCTGAGGTTATTCTCTACCACAATCCGCGATGCTCAAAATCCCGCGCCACGCTGGCGCTGCTTACAGAGCGAGGCATTGAACCGGAAATCGTCAAATATCTGGAAACACCGCCTGATGTCCAAACGCTTAAGGATATACTCGCCAAGCTGGATATGACACCCCGACAACTCATGCGAACCAAGGAAGCCGAATACAAAACCCTGGGGCTGGACAACCCCGAACTGACTGATGAACAGCTCATCACCGCCATGGTTGAACACCCCAAACTGATAGAGCGTCCGATTGTCCTGGCCGCCGGCCGGGCCGCCATCGGCCGTCCACCGGAAAATGTGCTAAACATTCTGCCTGTCTCATGACCAAAATTCTCATTCTGTACCACAGCAAACATGGCAACACCGCCAAAATGGCGCGGTTAATTGGGCGTGGCGTGGAATCCGTAACAGGCAGCGAAGCTGTCATCCGCTGCGTGCCGGATAACGGAGATGACAATCACCTGCCCGACCTTGCCGTCCAGCGGAGTGACTTACAGAACTGCGACGGCCTGATTATTGGCAGCCCGGCCCGCTTTGGCAATATGGCCGCGCCGTTGAAAACATTTATCGATGACACCGGCGCCGAATGGTTTTCCGGCACCTTGAGTGGCAAACCTGCCGCTGTTTTTACGTCCAGCTCCAGCCTCCATGGCGGCCAGGAGACCACCTTGTTGACCATGATGCTGCCACTGCTTCACCATGGCATGCTGATTGTCGGCCTGCCTTATAGTGAGCCTGCCTTGCTGGATACCGCCAGCGGAGGTACGCCGTACGGCCCCAGCCACTGGTCAGGCAACGACTCCGGGCGTGCCATTGACCATGGTGAAAAATCCTTGTGTCTGGCACTGGGAAAACGCGTGGCGCAGATCGCCTCCCGGCTAAAAAACACCGCCCCGGAGTAAACCCGATAGGAGTCCGCCCATGAACCTGCCAACACCCACCTTTTTCCTTCAAACCGAAAAAAACCAGCAGGCCCTGTCAATGCTCACCGAGTGGAACTGGATGAGTCACGCCCGCGACTGGCTGCCGGAAAACTGGCAGGGCTGGTGGGACGCCATTCAGTCCATTCCCGGGCTGGCACCATTATTGCTTGTAGGCATCGGCTGGCTCTTTGCCATATTGACCCAATGGCTGGTGAGCCGCTCTTTGGGCAGCCTGACCCGCCATACCCGCACCCAGGTGGACGACAAAATTATCGCCATCCTTAAAAGGCCGATTTTTTCCAGCGTCTTCCTGTTTTTTGCGGCGCTGGCCAGCAAAAGCCTGAACATGCCCGATTCCGCAGAGCAGATAGTCCTGAAAATTCTGCTCAGTCTGGTCATTCTTATCTGGACCGGCGCCGCCTTTGGTCTGCTGCATATCCTGCTGGAAACCCTGAGCCGTTACCGCCACAAATATCGCATCATTACCCGGAAAACGCTGCCCTTGTTCGAACTGGTGGGCAAAATCATTGTCGTGGCTGTCAGCGCCTATGCATTGATGCTGGTGTGGGGGATTAACCCCACGGCCTGGCTGGCCTCGGCCGGAATCATCGGCATGGCCGTGGGCTTTGCCGCCAAGGATTCCCTGGCCAACCTGTTTGGCGGCATTTTCGTGATTGCGGATGCGCCTTACAAAGTGGGTGATTTTGTCCAGCTGGGCAGTGGCGAGCGCGGCATGGTGACCCAAATCGGTCTGCGCTCCACGCGCATTTTGTCACGCGATGACATTGAAATCACCGTGCCCAATGCCATTATGGCCAACTCCAAAATCATCAATGAAAACGGCGGCCGCTGGGAAAAAGAGCGCATCCGCGCCAAAGTCGGCGTGGCCTATGGCTCGGATGTGGATCAGGTCTGTGAGGTACTGCTGGACATTGCCCATCATACTGACGGGATTTGTGAAAGCCCCGAGCCCCGGGTGCGTATGCGTGGCTTTGGCGAGTCCAGTCTGGACTTCGAGTTATTGGGCTGGATTAGCGAGCCGGTGCTGCGCGGACGTATCCTGCACAGCCTGTACATGAATATTTATAAGCGCTTTGGTGCCGAAGGCATTGAGATCCCCTATGCCAAACGTGACATTTATATCAAGGAAATGCCAACAACCCCGGGCATTCCCACCATGGCCAATACCACCATCGACAGCCACAAACCCTGAAAATCGTGCCTGAGAAAAAAAATCCGTTCACACCACCAGGCCGCAGGGACATTCTGGCCGCAAAAAACACCCTGATGCGGCAAGACTTTTACGCTTTGCTGCGTTCGGTTCGGCGTCAGGCGCAACCGCCGGATAAATCCCGTACGCTGGCGCAGCGTTTGCAGCAAGCCCGGCAGCGATTTAACGCCCGGCAACAAAGCCGACCACAGGTGCGTTTTCCCGAATCCCTGCCGGTCAGCCGGCATGCCGACACCATTGCCCAGGCCATTCGTGATAACCCGGTGGTCATCGTAGCGGGTGAAACCGGATCGGGCAAAACCACCCAGTTGCCAAAAATTTGTTTGCAGGCCGGGCTGGGTGACACCGGTCTGATCGCCTGCACCCAGCCACGCCGACTGGCCGCCATTTCCATGGCCGCCCGGGTGGCTGAGGAATTGGGCGAACCTTTGGGCCAGTCAGTGGGGTACGCCGTGCGTTTTGATGACCGCAGCCATCATAACGGCTGGATCCGATTCATGACCGACGGACTGCTGCTGCAGGAAATGCGTACCGACCGCTGGCTGAACGCCTATGACGCCATCATTATTGATGAAGCCCACGAACGCAGTCTGAATATCGATTTTCTGCTAGGGTATTTGAAGCAACTCAGCGCCAAGCGTCCCGATCTGAAAATCATTATCACCTCGGCCACCATTGATACCGAACGATTCTCCACCCACTTTGAAAATGCGCCAGTCATCACCGTGGAAGGCCGCAGTTACCCGGTGGATATCGAGTACCAGCTGGCAGAAGACGATGACCCCGATCTGAATACCGGCATCAGCCACGCCCTGGAAGAAATATTCCGGCAACCGCTCAAGCCGGCAGGCAATGACATTCTGGTTTTTTTACCTGGAGAGCGCGAAATTCATGATGCGCTGGATTTTTTGCAGAAAAAAAAATGGCCCAACACCGAAATTCTACCGCTTTATGCCCGCCTGACCGGGCCACAGCAACAAAAAATCTTTCACCCCGGGCGGCAACGCCGGGTGATTCTGGCCACCAATATCGCCGAAACTTCATTAACTGTCCCTCGCATTGGTTATGTGATCGACTCCGGTCTGGCGCGCATCAGCCGTTACAATCCCCGCAGCAAAATCCAGGGCCTTCTGACTGAACCGATCTCCCAGGCCAGCGCCAACCAACGCGCAGGCCGTTGCGGCCGACTGGGGCCAGGCATGTGCGTCCGACTGTATGCAGAAGACGACTTCCTCGCCCGCCCCCGACACACCGACCCGGAAATCCGCCGCACATCCCTGGCTGCGGTCATTCTGCAAACAGAAAACCTGCGTCTGGGTCATGTGGATGACTTTCCCTTTATCGACCCGCCCGATCAGCGCCAGATTGCCGACGGCTACCAGCAATTAAGGGAACTGGGCGCCATTGATGATAAAAAACACCTGACGGCCATCGGCCGGCGCATGGCGCATCTGCCCATCGACGTGCAACTGGCGCGCATTCTGCTGGCGGCGGAAAAATACGCCTGCCTGCCCGAGGCGCTGGTGGTTGCCTCGGCCTTGTCCGTGCAAGACCCCCGGGAGCGGCCACTGGAAAAAGCCGCCGCCGCAGATGCGGCCCATAAAGCCTTTGCTCACCCTGACTCGGATTTTATCGCCTTTATCAATTTGTGGCGAACCATTGAAGAAAAACAAAAACAGCTGGGGCGCAATCCATTCCGCCGCTGGTGCAAGGCGCATTTTCTTTCCTGGCGGCGGATTCAGGAATGGCAAGACATTCACCGGCAGTTGAAGCAGTTGCTCAAGTGCCCTGATATAACCGTCCCCGACGAAGACAAGATCGACTATGCTGGTCTGCATAAAGCCATATTATCCGGCTTCATCTCGCATGTGGGCGTACACAAGGAAAATGGAGAATACACTGGCGCGCGTAACCGGACATTCCATTTATTCCCCGGCTCTGCCCTGGCTCGCCGCAAAACGCCGCCGCGTTGGGTGGTGGCCGCCGCCATTGTGCAAACCTCGCGGGTATTCGCCCGAACTGTGGCCCGGATTGAACCGGAATGGATTGAAGCAGTGGCCCCAAGCCTGCTCAAGCGCCAGATATTCGATCCCTTCTGGTCGAAAAAACGCGGCGCTGTCATGGCTTATGAGCGCTTGGCCCTGTTTGGCTTGCCTGTGGTCAACAAACGTCCGGTGCATTTTGGCACTCAAGACCCGGTACAAGCGCGCGAGATATTTATCCGCGATGCCCTGGCTGGCCGCCAACTGGCGACGCGTGCGCGCTTCTATGCCCACAATGAAAGAATTTTCCGGGAGCTGGAAGCCGAAGAACACCGGGCCCGCCGTCAGGACTTGATTATTGATCCCCAGCGGCTGGAAACATGGTACCAGCAGCGTGTGCCTGAAGGCGTGTACAGTGAGAAAACCTTGCGCGACTGGCTGCGGCAGCAACCGGATGAAACCCTGTGTCTAAGCCGTGAGGAACTGCTTCGGGATGGCGCCTGCCGACCCGAAGCCGAACAGTTTCCCGAGCATCTGGATATTCACGGGCTACACATTCCTCTGCAGTATCACTTCGATCCCGGGGCTGAAAATGATGGCGTCACCGCCCAACTGGAACTACCCTGGCTCAACGCGCTTGTCGCGGATACATTCGAATGGTTGGTGCCCGGTTTGCTGGCCGAGAAAATCGAACACCTGATTCGCGGCCTGCCCAAGCCCAAGCGCCGCTTGCTCATTCCCGCCGCCGAGTACGCCCAAGCCCTGGCCGAGGCCATGCTGGACGACCGCCAACAAGATCCCGAGTGCCGTTTTTATGCAACACTCAGCCAGCATGTGTCCCGTATGAGTGGTTTGCACATTGACCCGGAACAATGGCACAACATCGCCTTGCCGGATCATCTGCGGTTCCGCTTTGTGATCCAGGGCGACAATCAGCAGATAATAGCCACCGGCCGGGACCTCGAAGCACTCAAATCCCGGTTCAGCCAGCGCGCCCGGCGCCATTTTCGCCAGCATAGCGAAAGTATGCGCCACATCAACGGCGCCACAACATGGGTATTCGGCGACCTGCCGGAAAAAATCACCCTGCCCAACGGCCTGCCCGCATGGCCCGGGCTGGTGGACCAGAAAACCGCCGTGGGATTGCGCTTTTTTGATAACCCGCATGAGGCCATCTGCAACCATCATCAAGGATTAAAGCGCTTGCTCCAGATGCAGCTATGCGGATTCTTGCGCCAGACCCAACGCAAACTGCCCATCAGCCTGGCAGCCGAAGCGGCTTGGAAAGCGCTGGACGAAAACGCCAGTCTCAACGCCGCCATTGTGGACGCTGGCCTCGATGCTTTCATCAAGGCAGCGCCGCCACGCAATGAAAAAGCCTTTAACGATCTGCTCGCTCAAGTTCGCTCCGGGTTATTCCGGCGCGTTTCAGAATATGCCGTGGTTGCCGACAAAGCTCTCAGTCACTGGTACCACAGCTGGCAAACCATTGAACAGTCCGCCGACCAGTTGACGGAAACTACCTATACGGACATGATTGCCCAACTGGATTACCTGATTTACCCGGGTTTTCTGCCAGAAATCTCCCTGGAAAAATTGCGCTGTTATCCACGCTGGCTGAAAGGCCTGGATTTTCGTCTGCAACAAGCGCAACACAACCCAGGCAAAGACATGGAAAAGCAACAATTAGTCACGGAACACGTGGAAATACTGGCCGCACACTGGCATTGCGCTGATAAAGCCGAAACCGTACAAACCTATCACAGCGCCATTGAAGACTATCGCTTGACCGTTTTTGCCCCGGGCATCAAACCCTTTCAAAAAATATCCGCAAAAAAACTGCATGCGCTGGCCCAAAGATTGTTTGCTTGAGCCAGGAGAAACAAGAGTCACGCCCCTGCAGGGCTAGATAATGATGCCTGTTACTTGGGACAGGGGTCCAGTTGCGCCGGCAACGTCGTGGAGCATGACCACAAAAGGCTGCTGCCGGTATTGCCGCCGGAACCTGGCTCAATTGGCGTTAACGTCACTGAGTTACCTGCCAGCAGAGGTGATTTATTGTTGAAATTCACCTGCAAGACCCCACCGGTGACCTGAATGCCTTGCACCCATTCCCCCTGATAGTCACTGGCCGCGCCAATGCCATTACTGCCATTATTCAGGGTGCTGATATCTTCGCTGTTCACCCAGGCCTGCGAAACATATTGGCGTAAACTGCTGGCCAGGGAGACGCCTTCGGCGGCTTTGGTTCGGGCCACATAGTTCTGATAGGCGGGAATCGCAAAAGACATCAGAATCGCAATAATGGCAATGACAATCATTAACTCAATCAGGGTAAAGCCTGACTGATTTGAACGAAAAGACGCTGTCATAAAACTGACTCATTCATTTTCATGCGAAACTACCTGCCGATTAACCCGGCTAAAATCCAAAACCTGTATTAAGCATAGTGGAATCCGGCTCACTCACAAGGCTAGGGAAGCCATTGGCATAATCTTTGCGCTAAAACGTGAACTTACCAGCATTTTTCCGGCATTTGCATGCCGTTAGTGACCTGATGTGACATTTTTTGACAGCTTTTTGACAAACCGCGCCTGGCTAGTGTTTCGGCTGCAATAGCTGCCCAAAATAGTTTTTTCCCTGAAGCACATCATACTGAATCAATTCATAGTCCTTGATGTACTGCCGGTACGCCGGTGGCACCTGAAAACTGTAATCGCCATCAGGCCCTTTGATAATCCAGGACAGCACACCGATTTTGTCGCGCAGAATCTGATTAAACCGATAAAAACCCGTGGGCTGCAAACCCAACTGCTGAATCAGATAACTGGGCATGAAGTTCATGCTGAATTCGAAGTCTTCCGGTGGCCGGGCCGGGGTATAGTTTCGCCAAATGGCCACCGGCACCCAGTAATTTGCCTGAACCTTGGCCAATTCGTTCTTGCCATATTTGGCCACAGCCTGCTGCCACACTTTTTGTCGATAGCCTTCCAGAAACGGCTGATGGTCGCCCAGCATCACCACCATGGTTTTATCGGGTTGACGGGAGAAATAGGCAATCAGATCCTGAAACAGTTTATCGGTATAGTTGAGGGCGTTGATATAGGTTTTGACCCGTTTTTTTTCTTCCCCCTGGAGCAGGCCGTCCGGATCAATCACATCCAGCGTGGAATCATTAAAGCTATCATATCGCCAGTCGCCATGCGTATAGTTGGGAAACGTAAAGATAAAAAACGGTTTATGGAACTCACTGGCTTTGGCCAGCAGGGAAAAAAAGTCCTGCCTGGAGGCATGCATGCCCATGGGGTCGGCCTTCGGCGCCTTGTCCCACAAGGTGGTAAACATGCCAAATCCAAGTTTTTTGTAGACATCCTTGTAGTTGAAAAAATCCAGGCTGGCCACATGAATGGCCATGGTCAAGTAACCGGCCTGGTTAAGAAACCGGGCCAGAGAAGGAATTTCCCGTTTGATCAGATCCGTGTAAGGAATGGAATTGGCCGGAGCGAACCGCAAGGAAAATCCAGTCAATAGCTCGAACTCCGCATTGGCTGAGCGTCCACCCAGCACCGGCGACAGCAAGCGGCCGCTTTGCGCCTGCCGCGCTGCATGAAATGTTGGCACAGCATCAGTCGTGGTTTCCCAGCCCATTTCCTGTGGGTCAGTAAAGGCTTCTGTTAACACAAGCACCACATTGACCGGATCATCCGGCGCATCAACAGTGGCCGGGCTCGCCAGCCCATAGCGCCGAATCACATCCGCCACAGCCTGCTTGTTATAATTGGTCAATTCCTTGTATGGCGGCGTAAACAAGGCCGCTTGCAACAAAGTCGTTAAGCCCCCATACTGGAATACGGACAAAACGGGATTAACCTTGTTAAAGAACAAATCCCGCTTTCGCAAATAGTCGCTGATGGCATAGCGATTCGCCAGCACCAGCACCAGCACCAGGGTCCATAGCAAAATAAAAGTGCCCTGATGCCGGGACACCACTTTGCATGCGAAAGACTTGCGCCACAGGAAAAAACCCACCACCGCCAGCAGCACAAAAAAACCCGCCACATAGCCCAAATACTTGAAAAACATGTTTTTCTGCAAGGCCAGTTCCTTAATGGCTGCAAAGTCTGACAGCATCAGCGGGGCATGCAGCAATCGCATTTTTTCCATATTGCCCAACACAAACCCCACAAACAACAGCAACACCACCGCCAAAGAAAACCAGAACCGTTTTGATAGAAAAAACAATAGCATCCACAACAGGTACCAACTGGCTATTTCAAACCAGTAGCTATAGGTCATGGGGTAGTTTGTGGGCAGGTTAAGGTGCATATAAGCCATAATGCCGGCCGGGTACACCCCGTGCACAAGCGCCATGATGACCGCCGCGGCCAACACCATGGCCAACCCCCATCGCAACCATGGCTGACGGCAATTCATGTCCGGTATGTGTTTCATGTTCATTGACAACACTGGATTATTCAAAGCCATTAAAAAAGGCCATTGCGAGCAATGGCCTTTTCCTGATAAATCAGTTTATGCGGTTTCTTTATGCGCGATTAACGGCACTCAGAAGGCACATATTTGTCAGCAATGGTTGATGTGCAAGCCCATTCCACGCTGCCAGTGGCGTCGTTCGGCTGCAATTGTACATTACCGCTCACGCCAACAGTGGACTTGTAAGAAATTGTGATCACACCATTAGCGCCAACGGTAACGGCAGAAGTGTATTCGCCGGAAATCGTGGAGTTCAGACCCGCAGCAGAGTTGGTGCCAGGCCAGGTGTTGGAGCTCATGTAGGTTTCAGTAACAGCCTGCTTGGCAGCGGCGGCCAGCTGAATGCCTTCGCCCACTTTGGTACGAATGGTGTAGTCACGATAAGCCGGAATCGCGAAGCTCATCAGAATGGCGATAATCGCGATAACGATCATCAGTTCGATCAAAGTAAAGCCTTGTTGTTTTCTTTGCATGGTCATGTGAAATTACCTCTGTTTAAAAAAAATCGGTTTCTGGGGCGCTCATCCGTAAGCAACCTTCCATTGCTGACAAGAATAGCCGGGGGTATTGCCAGATGCAAACAGAAGTTGTCACTAAATGTTAACTTGGCCATAAAAAGCCCATTTGGGCGGTTGAACGGTCCGCGAATCGTGATTGACAGGCCTAACACCCCCCTATTCACCTTCAGGGCTGACAATTTTTGTCAACCTTCCGAAGGTTTTTCACATGGGACTGGGAAAAAAAGACCAGTTTGTTAAGATTCAGCGCACATCACCGTGAATTGAAACGTGAAACACTCAGAGAACACACAAAGCCACCAGCACCGGCCAGCCAACAAGCACCCGCATGTGGTGCTTATTGGCCCCACCGGCGCCGGCAAAACCACTGTGGGACGGCGGCTGGCTGGGTTTCTCCGCATGCCCTTTTACGATGTGGACGAGTCGCTGGAAGCCGCCACCGGCGTCAGCGTTAATCTGATTTTTGAAATTGAAAAGGAAGCCGGCTTCCGGCTTCGTGAAAGCCGGATGCTGGCCCAACTGCTCGCTGGCCCCGCTGCGGTGATCGCCACTGGTGCAGGCATCGTGGTCAACGAGGAAAATCGCCAACAATTACAACAGGCCAACACTGTTGTGGTGTATCTGAAAACCACGGTGGAACGACAACTGGAACGTTTAAGTCACGACAAGCGCCGGCCGCTGCTGCAAGTGCCAGACCGGGAACAACGCTTGCACGACATGGCGGCTGTACGCAATCCACTGTATGACGCCATGAGCGACCTCACCGTCCCCACAGGGCAAGACAACCCTTATCACATGGCACGCACAGTCTACCGGCAACTGCAATCCTTTCTGGCCACATGGCAACCGCCCGAGCGGAACCCGGAATAACGAGAAGTAAGCAGACAGCGACTAGGCGCAGAATGCTTGCAAGACCGTCCGCAGATCCGCTTCCGTTACGCCATCGACCATATCCGCTTGCCCTAATTCCTTGAGCAATATCAGCCGATGCCGCCCGTGGCTGACTTTTTTGTCCAAACGCATGCGTTGGATGAGGGCCTCCGGTGTATATTCGTCTGCCTCGATATCAATGCCAGCAGGCAGCGATGAAAAGTCACTCGGCAAGCCCAGCGCCTGCATGATACCAGCCACCTTTTTCCCAAGGCCGGGCCGGGCAAGGCCCAAATGTTCGGACAAGGTCGCCGCCATCACCATGCCAATGGCCACAGCTTCGCCATGCAGCAGTGTCCGGTAATGCCCCAGGTTTTCAATGGCATGACCAAAGGTGTGGCCCAGATTAAGCACCGCACGCCGGCCTTGCTCGGTTTCATCTTCACGCACAATATGCGCCTTGAACTGACAACATTGCTGCACCAATTGATTCAGGACACCCGGCTCCCGATGCAAAAGATTGCGCCGGTTGCGCAGCATCCAGTCCACAAACGGCGCGGACTGAATCAAACCATATTTGACCGCCTCGGCCAATCCACTACGAAATTCGCGTTCAGGCAAGGTGGTTAACACCCGGGTATTCACCAGCACGGCCACAGGCTGATGAAAGGCGCCAATGAGGTTTTTCCCCGCTAGATGGTTGATGCCGGTTTTTCCGCCCACCGATGCGTCCACTTGCGCCAGTAACGTGGTGGGTACCTGAATAAACGGAATACCACGCATCCAACTGGCCGCGGCAAAGCCGGTCATATCACAGACCACACCGCCGCCAAGCGCCAGCAAGACACCGTCCCGGGTCAGGCCATTGTTCGCCAGATGATCTAAAATCGCCAGCCATTGCGCCGGCGTTTTATGGTTCTCTCCATCCGGCAACACATGCCAGGAACAGTGCGACGGACCGGCTTTTTTCACAGCCTGCAAAAGCGTTTCGCCATACAGGGGCCAGACGGTGTCGTTGCTGACAATGGCCACTGGCCGGTCCTTCACATGCTGCTGCAAGAGGTTTTGGGGCTGCCCGCTATCCCAGGCATCAGAAAGAATCACCGGGTAACTGCGCGATCCCAAATCAATGGTCACACAACGCTCGTGCTGCCGATGTGGATCGGCGCTTTCAGAAAAGGCTGTCATGGACGCTCCAGTGATATTCAGTAACCAGCCGTGGCTGCCGGGCTTAATACACCAGACGCAGGCTCGGGTCTCCAAGGATGGTAATGCCCGCCAGCACATCTTGCAAGTGTTGCGCGTCTTTGCCGGATTCCCGCAATACGGCGGCCTTGGCTTCCACCAATGCCTCGCCCACCGTGCGTCCCTTCATTAACAAGGGCAAAAAGTGACGCCGCAACGCCAGCTCGACGCTGGCATCGGCAATGGCCGTGGCGCCCAGGGTCAAGACCGCGCCCCGATGATCGGACGCAAGCAATGCCTCGGACAAAGACACAAACGTCGGCGACACGGCATAGTTATTCCAGCAACCCCACTGGAACCACATGGCCAGGCCGTCGTTACCCAATGCCAGGGCATCGGAACTGGTCAACAGGGCACTGGCCGACCATTGTGTGGGGCTGGAGTGCCCCAGATACTCAATCAGAAAAGGATTACTTGTCAATTGCTGCAAAAACAGCTGCTTCGCCCCGGGTTGGTTGCCATCCACAATGGTTTCATTCCACATGCTGGGGAAAACCGATGGTGATTGCTGCGCCAGCAGATCAGAAAAACGCACGGAACCATCATCCGCATCCAACAACATAACAGCCTCCGCGGCTGGCTTTTGGGACATTTTCTGCTCAAAAGCCAGGGTTTTGTTCACCAATGTTTGTAGTTCGGTGATATCTTGCGCTGGCCAGCGACCAATGGCGATATCCGGCACACCGTCGGCATCCACATCACCCATGGCGGCATCCACCGGCGCATACCGCACATAAGGGCCTGTGGGGGCATACAGGCCCGGCAGAACCGCCGTTTGGCCGCTGCCAAGATAATCAAGATAGTCATAGCTGCCTGCACCCACCAGCAGCACATTCGCCAGTGACGGCTGCACTTGACTGGCCTGAGCAATAAAATCCGCCAGCGCCTGTCCATCCATCAATCCATGACTGAAGTGATGGTAAACATCCTCGGCGGCAACCACGCTGACCACATGACCCTGTTTTTCCCGGGCGCTGATCCAGGGTTGTAAGGTGGGCACCCAGGCCGCCGGTGCTATCACCAACAGGTCGGTATTGGCCGACAATTGCACATTTCCGGTAGCCGCCGGCTGAATATCAGGCGATAAGCGCGTGTCGCCAAAGACAACCCAAGTGTCCACCAGACTTTGCGGAACCACTGTGAGCGTTTGCGCAGCGCCTTCGGCCACCGCCTGTATCCGCCATAGCTGGTCTCCACTGCGTTGATAAGCCCAAACCGGCGTGTTCGCATCCACAGTCAAAGTCGCACACGGGCCAATCTGGCACACATGGTGCTGGGCGTTATCGAAAGAATGTCGCAGAATTACATCATTGACCAGGGGCTGGCTGTCATGGCGGGTATTGCGCGGATAATGCAGTTGGGCGTTTGCACGGCCGCTGGCCCGGAAAAATCCGCTGATACCAAAGTCATCCAGATAGTTCAGCTCGTAAGCCACACCCGTGTCCGCCGGAAAGGTCAGTTCCAAAGTATTTTCGCCGGATTGCAGCACGCCTGGGGGAATATGCGCCAACAGGTTTTGCTGCCCCTGTCCGGCAGCTAAAAAGTCCCCCACGGGCACCCCGTTAACCGCCAATTTGACATGATGATCGTTAACCACGCCAGGCCAGTCTGTCATGGTCCACAATCCCACATGCAGCGTGTACGCCTGACCGGCATCCACACTGTCCATAGAAAAAGGCACGGAAGCGGCCAAGGGCGTATTGCGAACCAGATAGGATTGCCAGTACCAGGGGTCGTTGTCGGCATCCGGCGAGGAAAAGGAGTAAGCCGCTTGTTGCTCAAAATCCATTCGCCGCCAGGCGGCAAAATCTCCAGACCCTGTCGGCATGGCTGACACCGGCACACTCTCCCAATCCTGGCCCTTCAGCGGCCGGCCGGCCGTTAACCGGTAGGCATTGCGCGTGCCATACAAGGTTTTTCGCTCACTGGCGATAAACTCGAAATAGTCTCCCGGCTGAATAATGCCCGTGTGTTCCGGATTGTAAATCACCGGAATCCCGTGACCATCTTGCAGCAAGCGCACTTCATCGGAGGAAAGCCCGATAAAATCATAGCCCTGTGCGGACAAGGCATCGAAGCTCACCCGGTAAACTCCGGCGTCATTTGTCATCAGGTCCAGCTCGGGAACCCTTTGCTGGCGTTGCCACTGCGCCCGGCGGGCAAAATCATCGATAATCTCCGGGTTACTCCGGGACGCACGCCGCACGCGTTCAACACCCGCTACGCCAAAAGTCTGATTCAGGTGAAACGGCCCATGCCAGCTTGTGCTTCCATCCAGGGCCACATCCTGTATCCAGACGGATTGCAAATGCGCCACTGGCAAATCCACTGAATAACTGGCCTCGCCCAGGTGGCCGGCTTTGGTCACCGGCACCTCCGCCAAACGGTGCTCAGGCGAATCCTCGCGCGCATCAAAGACACGAAAGGCCACATTGCCAGCCTCAAAGGCGGTGTGCCACCGCAAATGATAGTTACCGGGCTGGCCTTCAAGCCGCACATAACTGAGATAAACCGGTGTGGGAACCGGTTGGGCCTCGGTGACAGCCAATTCGCACAAGGGACCAAATGTCACATTGGCAAATGGCGAATTGGGATTACCGGTATGATCCACATAGTCGGCTGTGGTGCCCACACTGGCAGGCGTGCCGGTCACCACAATACGCTGGCCGGCGGCAGATGGGGTGACCGTCATGCGGTAGGAAAGCTGCGCGCTGGAACCCGGTGCAATAATCCCCGGATCCCATTCCAGGGAACCGGTGCCACCGGCAGGTGGAATCGCCAAACCAGCCACACCTGGTGCTGTGCCCTGGGTCACATTGACAGAACCTGCCACAAACGCCAGTTCCGGCACCGCGGGTATGGCACTTCGAACCAGATCATTGTTTGCCGCTGAAAATGTGACAGGACTTGCCGTGGGATTGTAAACGGTGATTTCCACTTCCACTTCCGTGGCCTGCCCCACCACAGGTGGATTGGGCCCGCTCCAGAAGTTAACCCGCTGGGTCATATAGGTTTTTACCGGCGCGCCACCGGCATCGGTGGGCAAGTACCAGCGAAAAGTATCTGCTTCAATGGCATTGGTTGGCACTGGCGTGGGGTTATTGAAATTGGCGATAATCACTTCATTGTAATTGGCCCCGGCTGTGGCGCCACCAGTGCCTTGTTCATTCACAACCAGCAAGGCGTTCCAGATTCCCATGCCATCACGGAAATAATCGGTGCCTGATGGTTCGACTCCGGCCACCGGGCCAATGGTATTATTGACCCATGTGTCCTGGCCGCTCATGGTCGCCTGGGTCACGGTATGGGAATAAGCGCCAGTCCGGTTGGCAAGCTGTATTTGCGTTTCCAGCGGCGGTGTTCCGGCTGGCAGATTAGGCACATCAGAGTCAAAATCATGGGTATTCAGCTGGCAACCCGAAGTCACATAGGGGTATACCTGATACCGCGCTGAGCTTTGGGTGGGACCGGGAATGCCATTGGTGCCAATGGGAATGGGGGAGATCATATAGGTGTTGAATTCGACCCCCCCGGGGCCTGGGTCGCCATCGTGGGCGCGCACCCCGAACGCATTCAGGTCATCCGAGGCACCACCGCCGCCGGCAGCGGTGGAAGGATAAGGATAAACCACCATGACCCAGTGACCCGGCGCCGGGTTGGCGGTGCTGTAAAAAGTGGTCCAGGCATTATCACTGCCAGCCGGTAAGGTGGCGCTACCATAAAAATAATTGTAGTTCGCAACCGGCACCAAATTCAGCTGTTCGTCGTATAGTATGTAGAGATAATAGGAGTCCCATGCCCCGCCGCTTTGATTATCTCGGTCGCCACTGATGTCCGCCGCGCCCCCTGCGCCCAGGTCCGCATCGAAAATGTCAATCACTAACTGGCTGGCCCCTGGTGGGACTTCTATGCCAATAACATAGTATTGGTTAAGCCCGGCGGCAGAGACGGTATAGCCGCCAAAAGAGGTTGGAGACGCATTACCATAGGCTTTGACGGGCAACAGGTGCCCGCCGCCGATGGCCATACTCGACAGCAGAAGGGCCGCAACGCACCAGAAGGCAGAAAACACCCATTTTTCTTTCATTTTTTAGCCTTTACCACCACTTTTTACCCACAACTGTCTAGGTTATTCTTCAGATTAAAGCCAAACATTACCCAATGGCAAGACATTCCGCGCTTTTACAGAAAGTTTTGGCTTTGGCAGCAAAAGATTTGGTCAACGGCTGTTAAAACCGTCAAATATTGTCACCGGTCAGAGAGGCTTTTTGCCTGCAACAGGTGCGGTTTGTTATGTCTGTGAAGCAAGGGCATTGAGCACATGGCCGGCGGCCTGCATGCCAAATACCGAAGTCATATGGCATACCGTACCAAAACCACTGGCGCAATCGAGTCTGAGTCCATAGCCGGGCTCTCCTGCCTGGGGCAAGCGGGCCGGTTGTGGAGAATACACACAGGCCACGTGAAATTTGCGCCCTTCATAGCGCGGAAACCCCCAGTGCCGACGCAGGTTAACACGCAGCTTGGCCAGCAAGCGGTCGCCATGGGCGCGTCCCAGGTCAGCAATGGTCACGTGCCCCGGGTCGGTCTTGCCGCCTGCGGCCCCAACCGTAATCACGGGGATATCGTGATCCCGACAATGGGCGATCAACACACATTTGTTCTTGACTGTATCAATGGCGTCAATAACAAAATCCGGTTTGTCGGCCAACAACTCGGCAACGTTGCCCGCCAGCAGGAAGCGCGCCTCGGCCCGCACCTGCGCCGCCGGGTTGATTTCCGCAATCCGGCGCGCCATGGCTTCGACCTTGGGTAGGCCAATGGTGCTACTGAGTGCGTGACACTGGCGATTGATATTGGTTTCACAAATATCGTCCGCATCAATCAGAGTGATCCGCCCAACACCGCTGCGCGCCAGGGCTTCAGCCGCCCAGGAGCCCACGCCACCAATACCAACCACACAAACATGTGCTGCACGCACACGCGCAAACCCCTCATCGCCATACAGGCGTTGCACACCGCCAAAGCGGTGCTTGACAGGCTGACAAGACTCCCCGGCCACCAGATCGGAGCCGGTCTGGCTGGCTGATGGTGAAGCTGTTTTTTTGGGCATAAACGATCAGTCAGAATGCAGTGGGCTGGTGATTTTACCCGCCTGCCGGGGGCAAGGCAAATAATGCTCTGGCGTTGGCGTCGGTCTGTTTGACCAGCGTGACGACCGGCTGCTGGCGAATCGCCGCAATACACTCGGCAATCTCCGACAAATACGCCGGTTTGTTAATTTCGCCCCGGTGTGACCAGGGCGGTTGATCTGGCGCATCTGTTTCCAGCAACAAAGCCGTATCCGGCACATAGGCCACCACCTGTCGCAATTTGTGTGCATTGGGCCGAGTCGCCGCGCCGCCAAAGCCAACCCGCAGCCCTTTGTCCAGCACCTGCCGGGTCTGTTCCAGGGAAGCATGATAAGAATGAATCACCCCCTGCCAATAACCCACTTCCTGCAAACAGGCCAACACCCGGCCAACCGCCTTGCGGGCATGAATAATCAGGGGCATGTCATATTGTTTGGCCAGCTCGATTTGAGCTAAAAAAAGTGTTTCCTGCCGCTGGCGCTGCTGTTTCAATGCTGGCACGTAAAAGTCCAACCCGCACTCTCCCACCGCCACGCAATGACGGGTTTTCAATCTGGCCGCCACAGCCTGCAAGTCTTCATCGGTATGCTGGTCAATAAAATACGGATGCAGGCCATACGCCACATAGACACCCGCAAATTGCTGGGGCAGGCTGGCAACCTTATCGAAACCGGCGCTGGTGGTGGCTGGCACCACAAACTGATCCACGCCCACATCACGGGCTTGCTGCACAACACGCTGACGCTGCCCGTCAAAACGTGGATCATCCAGGTGGATATGCGAGTCAATCATGCAATGGCTAATAGTTTAGACGAGTACGATAAATACAACGACATGGACTATATGCCATCAGCCCCACTCAAAATCGGCGTCTGCGGCACCCTGGGGTTGAGATGATGACCCGGCGCATAGTGATCGATCAACAGCACAGCAAACAGCAGCATCAAGTACCAGATGGAAAACTTGAACATTTTCCATGGCAACATCGGGTCTTGGGAACGCGGCAAGCGCACAGCATAAGCCAGAAACCACAGGCCCAGAATCACGGCGCCAGCCAGATAAATCAGGCCGCTTAGACCAATCAGATATGGCAGCAGGCTCACCAGAAACAGGATGATGGTATACAGCAGAATATGCAGCTGGGTTACCTTGACGCCATGGGTGACCGGCAGCATGGGGATTCCGGCTTTGGCGTAATCCTCCTTGCGGTGAATCGCCAGCGCCCAGAAGTGCGGTGGTGTCCAGGCGAAAATAATCAGGAACAGCAGTAAGGATTCGGGTGTGACCTGCCCGGTCACCGCGGCCCACCCCAAAACCGGCGGAGCGGCCCCGGCTGCACCGCCAATGACAATATTCTGTGGCGTGATGCGTTTGAGAAAAAAGGTGTAAATGAAGGCATAACCAATCAATGAGGCAAAAGTCAGAATGGCGGTCAAGGTATTTACCTTCCAGACCAGTGTCGCCATCGCAATCACCGTCATCACCAAAGCAAACAGCAGGACCTGATAATCTTTTAACTCCCCGCTGGGCAAGGGACGGTGACGGGTACGCAGCATAATGGCATCTGCCTTTTGGTCTGCCCAGTGGTTAATGGCCGCTGCCGCAGCGGCTGCCAGACCAATGCCCAGCAAGCCGTAAACCAGTTTGTCCACCGGCGGCAAGCCGGGCACCGCAAGCAGCATGCCCACCAAAGCGGTGAATACAATCAGCAACACCACGCGTGGTTTGCACAGTTCCAGATACGAGTTAAAACAGCGCACAACCCCGCTGTTTTCCTCACGAGCTACGACTGCCTGTTCGCTGCTTTTCCCCATCATGACTATCCACTGCCCCCGTTACGCCGGGAAGAACGGGTTTTATACAACAAAGCCACCATAAACAAGAGCAGCAGGGCCGCCCCCATGTTATGCAAAGTGGCTACCGGCAAGGGCAAGGAAAACAGCACATTGGAAATTCCCAAGCCGATTTGCAAAATCAACAGCCCCAGCAACCCCAGTCCCCAGGGCAATAACTCACGATTTTTCATCAAACGGGTGGCCAGCCAAATCAGATACAGGCTGAGTAGCAGAAAACCGATACGATGCATCAGGTGAATGGCTGTGCGCGCAGGCATGTCCAACACGCCAAACTCATAATTGGGGCCGATGCCACGCCACAAGATAAAGGCCTCGGAAAAATCCATCTTCGGCCACCAGCTACCCTGGCAGGTGGGGAAATCAGGACACGCCAAGGCAGCATAATTGGCACTGGTCCAACCTCCCAAAGCAATTTGTCCCACCAGCAACGCCAAGCCCAAACCCACCATCCAAGGCCGAATAT
Source organism: Lysobacterales bacterium (assembly GCA_026982315.1). Lineage (GTDB taxonomy): Bacteria > Pseudomonadota > Gammaproteobacteria > Xanthomonadales > Marinicellaceae > S144-45. The sequence goes on along the minus strand of JALSHI010000027.1, from coordinate 43,189 downwards.
GCCCGGCATACCGGTAAGGCTGTAAACCCGGCGTGGTACGTAAGGCCAGCCAGAGCAATAGCGCCAGTGTGGTCAGGCCGCCAAGCAGGTGCAGCATGACAATCACCGGTTTTAGCTTTAGCGTCACCGTCCACATGCCCAAAGCAGCCTGGGCAATAATGACCAGCAGCAAGAAAGACGCCAACCCCACTGGCGAATCCTGTCCACTGATGTCCGTGTTACGGCGGCGCCACGCCCAGACAAACAGCGCCAACACCAGCAAGCCCAGCGTACCGGCAAAATAGCGGTGAACCATCTCGCGCCAGGCCTTGTGCGGTTCCACCGGCCGATCGGGGAAACGGGCATTGGCTTGCTGTATTTCGGTTTCATGGACGGGCCAATCCATATGACCATAGCAGCCGGGCCAGTCCGGACAACCCAAACCCGCATCAGACAGACGCACAAAAGCCCCCAGGACAACCACCCCAAGCGCCAAACAAACGGCCAGCCAGGCCACCTGGTGATATTTCATAGCACTACCCGTCCTTACGTCTGAGCAAGATATTCATGTCTTTGATTGTGCCTGAAGGATTAAACCCTTGCGGATAAGACATCATTAAAAAACCCTCCGGGGCGATAATGTAAAACCCTTCGCCAGTGCCCGCTTTTCCGCCCATGGATTGCTGGCTTAACTTGAAAAACAGTTCACGCGCCGAGGGTTCCCCCTGTAAAGAAACCGACTGAAAAACAGGCGCCAGCTGTGCAGTCAGTTCAACAGCGCCGGAAAGCCCGACCACCACTGGCTGAACCTTGGGCTGATGACGTCCGCTGGCCAGATAGATGCGATAAATCGCATCCAGCATCTTTTGACAATCCTCATCACAGTCCTGTTTCGCTGTCACATACACCAGTTTCCAGCGGTCATCGGCTTGCGCCAGCGCCGCGTGACGGGTATAGCGGCGCATTTCCACCGGCGGGGTTACCAGATCACCGTGATTTTTGGAAGGCGTCGCCCGATAATGAATCACACCCGCATTCATCAGATAGGCCACTAACACAGGTATAAAAAACAGGGCGAACAAGGCCAACAGAATCAGTTTGTTTCGGCGAGAGTCAGTCACGTTGTTTTCTTAGCCAAAAGATGAACAGAATCCATAATGTCAGTGTCAGCCCAAACCATTGAACTGCGTAGCCAATATGGCGCGAAGGCGGAATGATAACAGGTTTCCACTGCCGATCAAAACCCGCAGGCTGGTCTGCTTCAAGCAAGAATACCCGCTCTTCCAGCACTGGAGGCGCATCTGGGCGCTGATACCTGATAACCGCGGAAATTTTCTCCGGTGTGTAATAAACCATTTTCTGCACCGGCGCCTCTGGTTCCAGCTGAACCTCTCCCAGCTCAACACCGGTTTTGGGTGGTTTGTCAATTCGCAAGCGCCAGGACCGTAAGCGAGTATCCGGCTGCAATGCCGCCATGTCAAATTCCCGCGCATCTATCCAGCCGCGATTTACCATGATCGTGGCACGCCATTGCGGAATCACCAGCGGGGTAAAAATGGCATAGCCCAAACGCTTGTGGCGCACCTTATTTTCCAGCACAAACTGTGGACTATCCAAAAACCGGCCGGTCACCTGCACATAGGCATAGCGGGGCACGGACTGCAATCCCTCAGCACTGGCCACCGTCATGTTCTGACCGCTGGCCAGCAAAGCCAGCAACTGGCGTTTTTCTTCGGCGCGCTGCAACTGCCAAAAACCCAGCCACACCATGACCCCGGTAAAAAACAGCACCAAAGCCAGTGGCCAGCCAGGGATGGAGGTGACACCAGCGCCAGTCTTGAGTGGTTTTTCTCCAGCACTCATGGGCAAGCCTGCCTGCCCCGAAAAAACTCATTCAGATTTTTTATGCTTCCGGCAGTGCCCCCATCCGGTTGGGCACGATACAATAGCCACCCGTTTTTCTGGATTGCCCACATGAAAATACTCATCCTGCTTATCCTGCTGTTTATCATTTATTCACTGGGCCTGGCCATGTATCATCTTATCCGCGAAAAAGGTCAAGGCATCAACACAGTACGATTTTTGACCGTCCGCATTATTGTCAGCCTGTTTCTTTTTGCCCTGATTATGGTCGCCATCAAAATGGGCTGGATACAACCCCACGGCATCTTTATGCAGCCCATCAAACCCTGAAGGCCAGTCTAGCCGATGACTGGCGGCAAGGGCCTTAGTACTTTTCAAATTTCATGGCGAATGTGTAACGCGGCTCAGTGCAGATTTTGTTGGGCGGGCGGCCTGCATGCAAAATCGCGCCATCAAAAATCGCTAACCGCCCCGGTTTGGGTGAAACCACGAACTCGGCGTCCTTGTTCTGGTTATAGAACAGTGTTTCCCCACCCCATTCGTGGTTCCAGTCTTTCTGTACAAACCACAAGGCTGTCATTTCCCGGGCATTGGGCTGGCAGTCTGTGTGCGTGAACAGCATGTCGCCGAAACTGGCCACGTTGCAATAGCAACGGTACATGCGGTAGCGTTCCTCAAACAAGCTGTCTATGGCCTTTTGCGCCATCCGGGCAATGGGCAGCAAACACGCTTTATCCAGCGGCATGTTATAGGCCCAATGGCGGTGGGCGGCGGTTTCCGGGCGCGCCATTTCCGTCCGTGTGAACGGCGCCTTGGTCAGAGCGTGGTAGATTTCGTCAATCACTTTTTTATCCACCAGATCATCAAACACATACACTGGCCGGCCATCTACCTGGGCGCTACGCGTGGGTGTTAACCGTTTTTCTGTATCATTCATTCGTCAAACCTCTACCCGTATTGGTTTTTCGTATCCACAAAGTTGCCAACCATTTTTCTCCACGATGGACCGGTTTGCCGCAATGCAGCGAGTCAACAAAAGGCCGTCCCATTGCATCGACATTCTGAAAGTGAAGCATTTGTCCGGCTTTGGGCGGGATTGACAGGTTCAGGCGGGGGAAAGCGGTTTCTCCACCTGCAGGAACATCGTTCAGATACAGGCATAACGTATCTGTTCGTTGTTGATCCGCAAACCGTCCGGTATATTCAAGGCCGCCAACAAAATCATAATGGGGTTTGTATTCCTGGCCAACACCGTAACGAAGCAGGTGCAACGGTTCACTGCGTGCCACATCAATACCCACCAAAGCCGTCGCTGCCTGCATAATCTGGCGCACCACAATGTCTTCAAGAAACCAGTCAAATCCGGCAGAATCACTTTTTCGCACCGGGTCCTGGATGCGTTTTCCCGTGGCTGGATCCAGCACCATGGAGGGCCGCAAATGCGGTGCGCCGCGGAAACGAATATATTCACATTGCCAGCGGCTTAGTGCGCCATCAAACAAGGTCACCCCCGGCTGCTGGTGCAATGGCATACCGGTTCGCACCGTGTGTCGCGGCCATATCATCGCGTCAATGAAGGTGTCCATGTCTTCAGGACTGATCTTAATGGCTGATACCAAGCCACTTTTATACAGATAGCGCGCAAAATTGTCACCGGCCTGTGCCGCTTTCCACATGAGTCGCTGGGCATGATTGTCCGCAGCAGAGGTGTGCGCTTTTTCCTTGTCCACATATTCAGCCAACATGGCCATGACCCGCAAAGCCTCGGCAAACCCCTGTTTGGCGGCCTGTTTTAGCCAGTGCAAAGCCGCGCTCTGATCACGGCCAAGGCCATAACCAAAATACAGGCAGCGGCTTAATTCAAACTGGGACTCCGGTTCGTCCAGTGATTGTTGAAAGCGACTAACAGCGCTACCGACATCGGCCTGGCAGCCAATTCCATGCAGTTCCAGTATGCCAAGCTCCTTGATGGCAGGCGTGAACCCGGTTCCAGCAACGTGCAGAAGGGTCTCCCGGGCTGCATCCCATTGTCCTTGCCGCAGCAAAGACAATGCCTGGCGGTAACCTGCTTCCGGCATACGGTCATTCATGTATTCTTAATGGCGATCACATTGACCCCTATTTTACTCCAGCCACAGACATTTATTCATCAGGCATAAAAAACGCCCCGAAAACGGGGCGCTTTATGCAAGGCGGGGTTCTTACAGAATGTAGACAAAGATAAACAACGCCAACCATACCACGTCCACAAAATGCCAATACCAGGCCACCGCCTCAAAAGCAAAGTGATGTTCCGGTGTAAAGTGCCCACGCATGGCGCGAATGGCGATGACCAGCAACATAATAGCGCCCAAAGTCACGTGTAGACCATGAAACCCGGTCAACATGAAGAAAGTGGAGCCATAAATGCCACTGCCCAGGGTCAGATTCAACTCATGGTACGCCTCAATATATTCCGTGGCTTGCAGATAAACAAAAGTAAAGCCCAATACCACCGTGGCCAGTAACCAGCCAACCAGCGCCCGCCGGTTACTTTTTTTCAAGGCATGGTGCGCCAAAGTCACGGTCAAACCCGATGTCAACAGGATCAAGGTGTTGATCAAGGGCAAACCAAAAGCCGGGATGGTTTCAAATTCTCCACCCAGATTGGCCGGGCCATTTGTGGGCCAGACACCTTCGTAACCCTGCCACAGCAAGGCGCCGGTGGCATAGCCGGTGCCTTCACCTCCCAGCCAGGGAACAGAAAACATACGGGCATAAAACAGGGCGCCGAAAAATACGGCAAAAAACATCACCTCGGAAAAAATAAACCAGATCATCCCCATGCGGAAAGAAGTGTCCACCCGCTGGTTATACATGCCGCCTTCACTTTCGGCGATGACTTCCCCAAACCAGCCAAACATCATATAAACAATAACAGCCAGTCCGGCATACAGCAGCCATGGACCGGTATCACCATTAAGGTAAAGGGCGCCACCCACGGCCGCCAAGGTCAAACCCACACTCCCCACAATGGGCCACTTGGCCAAATGCGGGACATAATATGTACTTTCAGTTGCTTGGGACATTGTATTGCCTCGTTATTGTTGTGTTTTCCGGTGAGATTCACCGGACCCCTTAAGCTCTTATGTTTACAACATCGCGAATCGCTGATCGCCTGCACATCAGTGCATTGTTTAACTATCTGCCTGTTGCATGGCTACCTTGTCCGGCCTTTTCTTGCGCCGGAGTCAGCCCACCTTTATTAAAAAAGGTATAGGACAAGGTCATGACATGGACGTCTTCCGGCAAATCCGGGCTCACTCGAAACGTGACCGGCATCCACACTTCTTCATGTGGTTGCAGCGTTTGCTCCGTAAAACAAAAACATTCAGTTTTGTTAAAGTAGAGAGAAGCCTCCCCTGGCGCCACACTGGGCACTGCCTGCCCAACGACTGGCCGATCAGCCAGGTTCTTGGCAAAAAACTCTGTGGTGTAAAGTTTACCAGGCACCACTTCCATGGACACTTGACGAGGATGAAACTGCCACGGTAGCGCACTGTTGACCGTGCCATCAAATTGCACCACCACAGTCCGGTTGGGGTCAAAGTCTCGTTGATTGACTTCACTGGCAGACACCCGCCCTGTTTTCCCGTTAATACCGGTGATTTCACAAAAGACGTTATACAGCGGCACCAGCGCAAAGGCAAAGCCAAACATCAAAACCGTCACACCCAGGGTGACGCCTATTGTCTTTCGGGCTTTTTTATCGACATGACGCTGACTCATCACCACACCTGCATTTAGCGATAGCTGGCCACAACATTAGCCGCAATAAAGCCGGCAAACACCAAAAAGGCCAGCAAGAACAGTCCAGCGGCGGTGCGCCGGACTGCCTTGTACTGCTTTTTATCCACCGTTTTGGTCACCCTCTAGTGAGCACTGCCATGAGCCAAGTCGGCATCATTAACCGGTGCGTTGTCCTGGAAAGTGTGATGCGGCGCCGGAGATGGCACAGTCCATTCCAGCCCCTTGGCGCCTTTCCATACACGGCTGCTGGCTTTTTCGCCGCCTTTGGCGGTTTTCCACACCAGGTAGACAAACAGCAGTTGTGAGAAGCCAAACACAAAAGCGCCAATACTGGAAATCATATTGAACTCAACAAACTGGGTGGCGTAATCCGGGATTCGCCGGGGCATCCCTGCCAAACCGAGAAAATGCTGCGGAAAAAACAACACATTGACAGAAATGACTGACAACCAGAAGTGCCATTTGGCCAGCTTTTCATCGTACATGTGGCCTGTCCACTTAGGCAGCCAGTAGTAAACCGCCGCAATAATGGCGAATACCGCACCGGTGACCAGCACATAGTGGAAATGCGCGACCACAAAGTAGGTGTCGTGGTACTGGAAGTCTGCCGGAGCAATGGCCAGCATGATTCCGGAAAAACCACCAATGGTAAACAGCACCACAAAAGCAATCGCCCACAGCATGGGCGCTTCAAAAGTCATGGCGCCTTGCCACATAGTGGATACCCAGTTAAAGATTTTGACGCCGGTAGGAATGGCAATCAGCATGGTGGCATACATAAAGAACAACTCACCACCCAGGGGCATGCCGACTGTAAACATGTGGTGCGCCCACACAATAAAGGAAAGAAACGCAATGGAAGCGGTGGCATACACCATGGCCGTATAGCCAAACAAAGGCTTACGGGCAAAAGCGGGAATAATTTCCGAAATCACGCCAAAGGCCGGCAAAATCAGGATATAAACCTCGGGGTGGCCAAAAAACCAGAAGATATGCTGATACAGCACCGGGTCACCACCACCGGCGGCGTTAAAGAAGCTGGTGCCAAAATAATGATCGGTCAGAATCATGGTGACCGCACCTGCCAAAACAGGCATGACAGCAATCAGCAAAAAGGCGGTAATCAGCCAGGTCCAGACGAACAGTGGCATTTTCAGAAAATCCATGCCCGGCGCGCGCATATTCAAAACCGTGGCAATAATATTGATGGCCCCCATAATGGAGGAAATACCCATCAAATGGATGGCGAACACCATGAAAGCCACATTTTTGCCGCCTTGCAAAACCAGCGGTGGATACATGGTCCACCCCGCCGCCGGCGCACCACCATCCATAAAGAAGGTGGATAGCAGAATCGCAAAGGCAAATGGCATAATCCAGAAGCTCCAGTTGTTCATACGCGGCAAAGCCATATCCGGAGCGCCAATCATCATGGGAATCATCCAGTTGGCCAGGCCCACAAAAGCCGGCATCACCGCACCAAAAATCATGGCCAGGGCATGAACCGTTGTCAGCTGATTAAAAAAATCCGGTTGCACAAATTGCAAGCCGGGCTGAAATAGCTCCAGACGGATGATCAGCGCCATGGCGCCCCCGATAAAAAACATAATCAGGGCAAATATCAGGTACAGCGTGCCAATATCTTTATGGTTGGTTGTCAACAACCAGCGCTTGACGAAACCCTTGGGTTTTTCGTCGTGGTGGTCGTGTTCATGTGTTGTTGCATGGCTCATGGTTATGCTCCCGTTCCTTTATCAATACGTCAAATACATTCCGAGCGAATGGTTTTATGATTGTGTCACTGCGGCAACATCTTGTGGCTGAACGGTATCATCCCGCTGCCCGAATGCGTTGCGCACATAAGTCACAACAGCCGCCAGATCACTGTCTGTCAAAATGTTACCAAAAGCGCTCATGGCCGTTCCCGGTCGACCAAACTTAACCGTATGGATCAAACCCTCAAGCGAGCCTTTAACCGTGGCACTATCCACCAGCGACGGAAAAGCCGGCGGCATGCCCTGACCATTTTTCTGGTGGCAACTGGCGCACTGGGTTTCAAAAATTTCCTGGCCCTTGGCCATCAAGTCCGCTTTTGACCAGGTCTTCTGGTCCATTTTTGCCTGCTGAACCTGCTCACCTTTCATCTGGGCGACCCATTGCCGGTATTCTTCCTTGCTCACCGCCTTGACCACCACTGGCATGAATCCGTGGTCTTTACCACATAACTCCGCGCACTGGCCACGATAAACCCCCGGCTTCAGAATTTCCGTCCAGGCCTGATTGATAAAACCGGGGATGGCATCCCGCTTCCAGCCCAATGCTGGCACCCACCAGGAATGGATCACATCGTCGGCTGTCAATAGAAAACGAATTTTGGTGTTCACCGGCACAACCAGCGGGTTATCCACATCCAGCAAATAATTGGGCACTGTTTCTGGGTCAATGCCGCTATCCGGCTGACGGGCCAGATTGCTTTTGCGATCCAGTGTGCTCAAAAATCCAAAGCCTTCATCCAGGTAATCATACCGCCATTTCCATTGATAGCCGGTAATCTTGATGGTCATGTCCATGTCTTTGGGATCTTCCATTTTGATCAGCACCCGGGTCGCGGGAAACGCCATCACGATCAAAATGATAATGGGGATTATCGTCCAGATAACCTCGGCCTTGGTGCTGTGACTGAACTGAGCCGGTTTGTTGCCCTTGGACTTGCGATGTTTGGCAATGGAATAAATCATGGCGCCAAAAACCACCACCCCAATGGCGACACAAATCCATAACACGATCATGTGTAACTGATAAACATCGCGGCTGAATTCTGTCACGCCCTCAGATAAATTCAATGCCAGCTCCGCCTGGGCCGCTGGCAGCCATACCGCCATGAGAAAAATCAGGAAGTAAAAGGCCGATCGAATTCGGTGTGTTGTCATAGTATTACCCTTGTCGAATTGTGTTTGTTATTGTTGTGCTATCTGCTGCGGGAACCTCCGCCTCTGACGCCGTTTCCGCATGCAAAAAAGTTTGTAGAATCTGTTTTAGTCCGCGCCGTTCTTCAGCATTGATATCCCGCCCGATTTCCAGCTGGCGGCCATGCGACCCCAGAAAAACACGCACAGACTCCATGGTTGTACCGGATCTCTCCACAACCCGCAGCCAATGGCGGTTAAATTCAGCCTGAGGGCCGGCTTGCGAGTTACCTACAATCACCCGCCCTTCCTCAAAGCGCACAAACTCTATTCTTTCACTGCGCTTCCAGGCCAGGTAAAAACCGGACCAAACGATTCCCAAGTGTAAAAGCGCCACAGGCACCACCAGCCAAAAGCCGAGAAAAGCCAGAAGCACAGCCAACATCAGAGTGATAAAAGCCAAGGCCGCAAAAGCCAGCCAGAACTGAACCGGTGTCAGCGACTGATTAGGGTGAATCAGTACATGCTGAATAACTCCGTTCCGTTGCACTTCTACCATGATGGAGACGCCTTAAAACCTTATATGATAAACAACTCCACAGCGGAAGCAAAAGGCTTTTTTCAAAAAACAGGCTTTTTCCCTGTTTACAGCCTTTATGCTCCATCATGACTGACAATGCCGACTCAGTGGAACAAAAAAAGCCCCTGAAACACGGGGCCTTTTTCAAACTTATGTCGAATCCACTTTAAAATCAAAAACGGAATTTAACCCGGCCATAGAGAAAACGGCCTTCAGGGTCATAAGTGGAAGGATCATAGCCATTGAGCGAGCAACTGAAGCAAGCCGGCGGATCGCGGTCAAAGATGTTATTAACACCAAGTTGAATTTCCAGCTTGTGCCAGTTCGGCAAACTCACCTGCAAGTCATGATAAGTGGTTCCCCCCAGCGAGTTCAGGCTTTTTGACTCGTCGTCAAAATTGGGATCAGAACACAAACCCAGCTGCGTCAAGCTGTTAGGTGTGCCATCCAGGAAGTCACTACATTTCTCCGTCACCCGACTGACAAATCGCATGCTCCAGGTCACTTTCCACTGGTTAATGCCCCAGGTCGTGACCAAATTGGATTTCCAGCGCGGAATAGCGGAATCACTTTGTTCCAGCCCTTCCAGATGCCGCTCGACAAAGCCTGTGGGGCTGGATGAAGACGGATTGATTTCCACATAGTCTTTGACCACCGAGTTATACCAGGAGACGGCGAATTGTCCCCAGTCGGTGTCAGGCGAAGTCCAGTGCACATTCAGATCCCAGCCAGAAGTATCGATTCCGCCAATATTGGTGAGCGTATTTTCAAAGCGCTCAATATTGCCAAAGGCGTCACGAGAAAATGAGTCACACACCGCCTCTGCCGGATTCACTGCACAGGTTTCCAGAATGGTGGCGGCATCCACCGCCTGAATGGCTTTTTCCAGAGAAATGTCATAGTAAGTCCATTCAAAATCCAGCCGGGGCGCCCAGCTCAGGTTTTCCGCCCAGTTGGGGCTATATACCACACCGGCGGTATAGCTGGTGGACTCCTCCGGCTGCAAGTTGGGGTTGCCCCCTGTCACCAGCGGAATTTGCGGGTTGGTTTGTTGATAGCCGTCAGGAACTCCGGCACATCCCGGCAAATCCGGCGTGGTATCCGGCACACCGTCATTATCGGTATCAATGGAATTGCAAGGGTCATCCAGCACCGCATCAAAACGGGCCTGATTCCCAAACAATTCGCCAATACTGGGCGCTCTCAGACCCTCGGCATAAGTGGCTCGGATCAGCAGCTCTTCATTCGGCATGTAACGAACACCAAATTTGCCGGTGGTGGCCGAGCCTGAAGTGCTGTAATCCTCAGAGCGAACCGCCAGAGACACATCCAGCAAATCGGCACCGGGCTGATCGGCCAGGATGGGGAGCACGGCTTCCGCGTAAAAAGCATTGACATCATATTCGCCCTTGGTGGGGCTGGCCGGAACACCATTGGACTCTCCGGCCACCACCACCGCATCGGGCTGGAAAAAGCCCCGGTGCTTGCGGTATTCATAGCCGGCGGCAAACCCCAGCGGGCCGGCGGGCAATTCAAACAAGTCGCTGCTGATATTGGCATTGAACGTGGTCAACTCTTGCTGACTGGTGTCATGCTGGACAAAAGAAATATAGTCCAGCATTTCCTGGGTGATGGTGCCACTGCCGTCACCCTGACCGCCAAACAGATTCAAGGGAACACAGCCGGGCAAGGCTGCACAGGCATCCGGGTCGCCTAAGGCATCAGCGATATGGCGGATATTCAAAGCGCCATCTTTTAACTGGTCCGCCCGGTTACGACCATAGGCGCCAGCCAGTTCCCAGTACCAGGTGTGATTCATGCCATCAAATGCGCCCTGGAGCTGGCTGGCCGCATAAATGGTATCCACATCCTGATTAAAAACCCGTGGGCCAGCCTCCAATGGCCGCCGACCGATAAAACCAAACCCGTCTGTGAATAAATCCTGTCCAAAGGGATTGTAGGGATTATTGGCGGAAACGATAATGTTGTCGGCAATTTGCCCGGCCTCGGCAAACGGCCCGATAAAAATCGGCTCAGGCGCTGCCTGATTGGTGGACTGGCGATTGTTATACAGGACTTTGGTATGCCAGCTCAGCTTGTCTGTCAGTTGCATGGTGACCGCTCCATAAATGTTCATGCGCTCCGACGGAGTCACATACAGGTTGTAGCTGGCATAATTGAAGCGATCATCATTCGTGAACGGATGAAAGTCATCACCGGAACACGGATTATTCGGGTCAAAAGACGGAATGCCTGTCACCCCATTATTGATGGTGCAGTTGACCGTTGTACCACCAGGCGTATTAAACAAAAAACGGCCTTGGGGCGTTCCCGAGGAACCCCGAGTAACACCGGTGTAAGGCTTGGGAAAAGCGGATAATTTTCGATCCGCCGCACTCACAGGCTCCTGATTGGTGTAACCGATATTCAAAACCACGTTCATGCGGTCGCTGGACTGGCCAAACGTCAGATCCACCTGCCCGGTCTCGCCATCTCCCGCATCGAACATGCCGCCATAGACCATGCCCTCACCACCGGTAAAGTCCTTCTTAGTGATGATGTTAATGACACCGGCAATGGCATCAGCACCATAAATGGCAGAAGCTCCGTCTTTCAGGATTTCAATCCGCTCAATAATCCCCACGGGTATTGTATTCATGTCTACCGCATTGCTAACGCCACTGCCCGAACTGCCGGGAACCCAGCGCAAGCCGTCCACCAGCACCAGCACGCGGCCGGAACCCAAATGGCGCATATCCACCCGTGTAGCGCCAGCGCCGATGCCACCACCATTGGGAGGAAAACCAAAATTGCCAGAGCTGTTAAAGCGGGTATTGATAGCCGAACCGGACAAGGTCAGTTGCTGCAGAATATCGCCCACCGAGGTCAATCCTGTGCGCTCAATGTCTTCACGATCCAGTACCTGCAGTGGCTGAATGCCTTCAATGCCGGCCTGCTTGATGCGCGATCCGGTGACCTGCACCTTGTCCAGATTGACCGAGTTTTCAGTACTGTCTTCCTGCTTTTGCGCCATGGAGGCCAGTGGCCAGCCGGCCAGGGCCGTTCCCAATACGGCAGAAATCAACAGGCTTAAACGTTTCTGTCGTGGTTTCATGATTTTCTCCCTTGTTGCCTTGTTTCAGTGTGGTGTGGTGCCAAAAAGTGAAAAACTATGGAGCAAGCATTCCCGCCTCAGCGCTCTTACAAAAACAGAACCCCGCGCCAGCTATACTCCACAGTTTTTCACAAATGCGCCAGAAAGCATAACTGCATCCGGCTTTGCCATCAAGACAAAAAACCGCCAACCCATATCCGGCATGCATCAGCAGAAAAACCTTCCGCCCTGTGTCGCGCTATCAGCCTCTGGTTTGACTGGGTCGAGAGCGCCCCCTATAATCCCAGCGGTCTTTTATCACCAGGATTTTCTTCATGGACACGCTCCTCACCCATCAGGGCTTTTCCCTGGAATCCCTTTTCCGCGGCCTGCTTGGCATGCTGGTGTTAACTGCTATTGCCTGGACCTTAAGCGCTGATAGAAAAGACATACAATGGCGGGTCGTCATGGTTGGCATCACCATGCAAATTATTCTGGCCATCGGCGTGCTCTACGTACCGTTCGTGCAACATTTCTTTGAGTTCGTCGGCGGTATTTTTGTCAAAATCATGGACTTCACCAAAGCGGGAGTGGAATTTTTATTCCGGTCTTTTGTCAGCGGTAAGTTGGAACCGCCAATGGTGAATTTCGCCATCATGATTTTGCCCACCATCGTATTCTTTTCAGCACTCACCTCGGTGCTTTTCTTTCTTGGGATTATTCAAAAGATAGTCAAAGGGTTGGCCTGGCTGTTAACCAAGTCCCTGGGCATATCCGGTGCGGAAGCCTTGGCTGTGGCTGGTAATATTTTTCTGGGCCAGACTGAAGCCCCGCTGATGATTAAAAAATATCTAAAAAAAATGAATCGATCGGAAATCTTTCTGGTCATGGTCGGCGGCATGGCCACTGTGGCCGGTGGTGTACTGGCCGCCTATGTGGCGTTTCTCGGCGGTGACGATCCGACTCAACGGCTCTTTTTCGCCAAACACCTGCTGGCCGCATCGGTGATGGCCGCCCCTGGCGCCATCGTGGTGGCAAAAATCCTGATGCCACAAACCGAACCCATCAACAGCAACACTGATGTCAGCAAACAGGAAGTGGGCATCAACGTGATTGACTCCATTGCCACCGGCACCACCGAGGGGTTGAAACTGGCCATGAATGTGGGGGCGATGCTGTTGGTGTTTTTCGCCTTTATTGCCATGTTTGACCATATTCTTGGCTGGATTGGCGGCATCACTCACCTGAACGAGTGGATTCAGGCCCATACCATTTACGACAAACTCTCCCTGGGCTTTTTGCTGGGCTACACCTTTGCGCCACTCATGTGGCTAATCGGTGTTATCAGGGACGATATTGTTCTCATGGGACAACTGCTGGGGGTTAAGTTGATCGCCAGTGAATTTGTCGCCTATGATTTGCTGGCGGATTTCAAAAACCCACAAAACCCCTTGCATCTGCACCACGCCAAGTCCGTCATCATGGCTACCTACATGCTCTGTGGCTTTGCCAATTTCGCCTCTATCGGCATTCAGGTTGGCGGCATTGGTTCTCTGGCTCCAAATCAGCGCACCACCCTGTCGGAACTGGGCATCAAGGCATTGATTGGCGGCACTCTGGCCAGTCTGCTCTCGGCCACCATTGCTGGCATGTTATTGGGTTAGCCACGATCAAAATCGCTTTAAACCGTGACTTTCAGGAGGTATGCGGCCTCCTGAAAGTGCTATATAATCCAATCCGTTACAGGCCTATCCCAAGGAGCCATCCATGAAAAAACTTGTTCTACTCGCCGCATTGCTTTTTACGGCGCATCTACAAGCAAAAACCACTGACAGCCACACCATACCCCTGCAGGACTTTATCAAGACCGCTGAGTTCGTTTCGGTCAAAATTTCCCCCGACGGGGACAAACTGGCGGGCATTGTGGACGAAAACGGCAGCCATAAAATCGCCGTGATTGACCTGAAAAAAATGAAGCCCCTGTCAGCCATCGCCTTTGGTGAGAACCGGAAAATCGCCACCTATGGCTGGAACGACAACAATCACCTGCTGCTGGATATCAATAAAACCGTCGGCTTTCTGGACCGCAAGGGCAAATGGGAAGCCATGTTCTACATGGACGCCAAGGGCAAAAATAAAAAAGAGCTTTTTAACCGCGGCAATTCCAATGGGGCCTATATTGTCGATACCTTACCGGAAGATCCCCGACACGCCATTGTCGTGACATCCAATTCTGGGGCTAACCTGCCACGCCTGGTTAAATACAACCTGCGCACCGGGACGGAGAGAAAATTCGGCAAACCAGCCGATCAGTATGCTGGCGTGCCCAGACTGGACAAAAACAAAAAAGCCGTTGTCAGCCTGGCATACAATCCCAAAACTGCTTCCAGTTACCTGTACTACAAACTGCCTGATGCCCCCAATACCGAGTGGAAAAAACTGGACCTTTCTCAAGGCAAAAGTGAAGTCACAACCACTTTTGCCGGCTCCTCCACCCAACCGGACACTGTTTATTTATTATCCAACCACGATGCCTCCACCATCGGCGTTTTCTCACTCAATCTACGTACCGGGGAGCTCAAGAAAATCTACCGGAACCCCCGTGTGGACGTAGAACAGCCTATTTTCAATCTCAACAAAGAAGTCATCGGCTTTCGCTTGAACCCCGATTACCCGCAGGTGTTCTGGGTGGAGCCCAAGGACCCCATCGCTGTCACCTATCAGGGACTTATGCAGGCCTTACCTGGGCGCAACATTGTCATCTACAACCACACCAACGATGGCAAAAAACTGGTGTTCCTGGCCAATGGCGACAAATATCCGGGAGACTTCTATCTGCTCAACCTGCACAACAACAAAGTCGCCAAACTGGTTTCCGCCCGCGGCTGGCTCAAGCCCGAACAACTTGCTGAAGTCAAGCCCATCACCCTGAAAGCCCGCGATGGCCTGGAGCTGCATGGCTACCTCACGCTGCCACCAGGCAAAGAACCCAAAAACCTGCCGCTGCTGGTCAACCCCCATGGCGGCCCCCACGGTCCTCGTGATTACTGGCAGTTCAATCCGGAAACCCAACTGCTGGCCAATCGCGGCTATGCCGTGCTCCAGGTCAATTTCCGCGGTTCTGGCGGCTATGGGCGGGATTTCCAGCAAGCCGGTTATCGCAAATGGGGCCGGGAGATGCAGGACGACGTCACAGACACCACCTTGTGGGCCGTAGAGCAAGGCATTGCCGATAAAAACCGCATTTGCCTGTATGGCGGGTCCTATGGCGGTTATGCCACCTTGCAGGGACTGGTACGAGAACCCGATTTGTACAAATGCGGCATAGGCTATGTGGGTGTCTACGACCTGGAAACCCTGCGATCCTGTGGTGATATCGCCACCCGTGGCCACTATGGAAAAGCATTCCTCAACAGGGTGATTGGGAAAGATGCCGACGAACTGAAAGCCAACTCACCGGCGAAAAATGCCGACCGCATCAAAGCCAAGGTATTTCTGGCCCATGGCGAGGACGATGTCCGTGTCCCCATGTGCCAGCTCAAGCAAATGGTCAAGGGGTTGAAAAAATCCGGAAAAGTTGAAGGCAAGGACTATTTTGTCATGACCCGGGATGAAGGCCACGGCTATCACAACCCCAAAAACCGTACCGACTTTTACAGCGCCGCACTGAAATTCCTTGACGAAAATATTGGCGATAAAGCCCAATAGTAACCACCCTCAACCCTTTAGGCAGGGCGCGATTCCGCGCCCTTTTTTGTGTCATGCAATCATAGCCATTTATTTCTTAGCCTGCGGACGATGGATTCCGGGTCTCGCTCTGCTCGCCCGGAATGACGGAGAAAGGAAGACCGCCCGGAATGACGGCTTACCTCCGTCATTCCCGCGAAAGCGGGAATCCATGCCACACCCACTCCCGAAGCTTCTGGATTCCGGGTCTCGCTCCGCTCGCCCGGAATGACAAAGGTGGGAGCTCTTCTAATCCTGTCATGCCCTCCGGATGGATAATCACCACCCAGCCGCCATCTTTGGATAAATGCTCCTCACGCGCCCTTTTGCACCTTTGCATTTCTGTTAAATCGTGTTATGTTTGCACAAACCCGAAGACGTGAGTAATGTGCCTGAACTGATACCACAAATTCTCCGTACTGACTCCACCGGCATACCGCTGGAATGGATTGGCCATCAAGAAGCCGCCCGGCTGATTTCCCTGGATATGGTTCAATACGCCTTTGGCCGTATTGTCACCCGGCTTCATGGCGGCATTAACGCCTTCAGCCAGCAACAAAGCACTCTCGATATCAACGCTATTCTGGTCACCCGTGGCCGCAACCGCGAATATGACAAGGGACGGTTTATCCCGCCGCTCAGCAATAATACCTTGTTCCGGCGCGACGAAAATCTGTGCCTTTACTGTGGCAAACAATATCCCAAACAACAACTGTCACGCGATCATGTTCGTCCTTTGTCCCAGGGTGGGCGCGACCACTGGAAAAACGTGGTCACCGCCTGCAAGCGGTGCAACAACCACAAGGCCGACCGCACCCCGGAAGAAGCCAACATGAAATTGCTGGCCATTCCCTTTGTGCCCAATTACGCGGAATACATTTATCTTCAGGGCCGGCATATCATCGCTGACCAAATGGAGTTTTTGCTGAACCACTTTCCCAAAAATTCACCCTTGCGCCAGCGGGTCAAGATCCGTCTGGGAAAAAGCTGATCGACAACCTTTCCGGCAGCAGCTTTTGTGCCACTGCTATCAAACTTGTGCCAAGACCTGCAAACAGAGACAGGAAAGCCCCTGCCATTGAAATGGAAGACAAGCTGATTTTCCGGGTTTCCATAACCAGCAACACCCTTGGCCATGCCGTACCGCCGATATAATGGATTCCGGGTCTCGTTCCGCTCGCCCGGAATGACAGTGCCCCGTCATTCCCGCGAAAGCGGGAATCCATACAACACACAGGGAAAGAGTGACACAAAACCCAAGGACTTCGGAGGCTCAGTACTTTTTGGCGGCACGCTGAAAGCCTGCGGTTTTACGCCTGTTGGCTGCTCCGAGCCACCAGAGCCATGGATTCCGGGTCTCGCTCCGCTCGCCCGGAATGACGGGGGGAGCTCGCCCGGAATGACGGGCAAAGGCAAACCGGCCAGAATGACGGCCTACCTCTGTCATTCCCGCGAACGTGGGAATCCACACTCACCAGCCATCCCGCCATTCCGCATCCTGCCTGTTATTCCCATATTCCCCGTCATTCCCACCACTTCCCCGTCATTCCCGAGAACGCGGGAATCCATGTCGCGCATTATGCAAAGGAGCGTGCATCAGGCGGCCACATGCCTTCGCCGCACCCTGCAAGCCGACTCTTTCCTGGGCTGGTTTAGCCGCCAACGAATTCCGGGGGAATGGCCTTTCCGGGGTTCAGGATATTCTTGGGGTCAAACTGCTGCTTGATCTTTCGCATCAATCCCAGCACCACCGGGCTGAGTTCCAGCGGCAAAAAATCACGCTTGACCAAACCAATGCCATGCTCACCAGACAACGTGCCACCCAGTTGCAAAACGGCATCAAACATGGCCGCCAAACAGTCATCAATCACACTGGCATGCGCCGGGTTTTCTGGATGGTAAAGAATATTGACATGGATATTGCCGTTGCCTGCATGGCCAAAATTTACAATGGGGATATCAAAGCGCTGACTGATGGCCCGTAGTGCCGCCAGCAATTCCGGCAAGCGTGACACCGGTACCACCACGTCTTCATTGATTTTTCCTGGCGCCAGACTACGCAAACAAGGGGATAGCGCTTTGCGGGCTGCCCATAATTTGTGCTTTTCTACCCCGGTCTTGGCCACTTGCAAGTCAAGCAAGCCATCCACCGGGAATCGACCGGAAAGCAATGGCTGCAAGGCGTCCAGCACCGTGCCAGAGCCATCAAATTCCACCATGAGCATGGCCTGGGTATCCGCAGGCAAACCCAATGCGCCATATTCGTTGGCCAATTGAACAGCCCGGGCATCCATAAATTCCAGCGCCGACGGGATTTCGGCATGCTGCATCACGGCGACGATGGCTTCAGTGGCGGCGGCCTCGCTGCGATATAAAGCTCGAAAAGTCATCACCGCCTCAGGCTTGGGCGTGAGTTTCAATGTAGCCTCGGTAATGATCGCCAAAGTGCCCTCGGAACCAATGAGCAAACGCGTCAGATCATAACCGACCACACCTTTGGTGGTGCGCGTACCAGTGTGAATGATTTCTCCGGCTCCAGTCACAGCCGTTAACCCCAGTGTATTTTCCCGGGGCGTACCGTATTTGACCGCCCGCGGTCCGGCGGAATTAACCGCAAGATTACCGCCAATACTGCAAATGGCGGCCGAAGTGGGGTCCGGCGGCCAAAAAAAGCCATGTTCCGCCAAGGCATCCTGTAACTGTTGGTTGAGCACGCCCGGTTGACACACCACCAACCGGTTGGCGGTGTCGATGCTGACGATGCGGTTCATGCGCGAGGTGCACAAGACGATTTCACCGCCCTGAGGCACCACCGCCGCGGCCGTGCCTGTCCCCCGGCCTCTGGGAATCAGGGCAATATTGTGCCGATTGCACAATCGCACCACCTGCACCACGTCTTCGGTGTTGCGCGGGAACACCACCGCCGCGGCCTGACCAGAACGCTTGGAATTATCCACGCCATAGGCCAGGCACTCAGCCACATCGGTGCTAAAAGCGTCCGGCGGCAAAATCTCCGCCAGCCGTTTTTCAAGTCGGTCTGGTGTCACGGCTAATCCAGGTACTCAAATACCGTGACCACTTTCTTCACCCCTTTGATCCGTCGTACCCGCTGCGTGACTTTGGCGGCCTCTTTACGTGTCACCAACCCCATTAGATAAACCGTACCATTCACGGTGGTCACTTTGACTCGCGTGGGGTCAAAGTCCGGTAAATCCACTTTCAACAGAGCGGTTTTAACGCGGCTGGTCACGGCCGCATCCTTGAGGCGCTGGTTCACCCGGGTAGGGTAGCCGATACGCAGCTCATTGACCACTTTGCGCACCCCCGCCACACTGGCGGCGGCATCCTCGGCGCGACGCCGGTCTTCGGCCGTTAGCACTTCGCCGGTTAACAGCACCACGCCATTATAAACATCCACCTTGACATGCTTGCTATCCTTCAGGGTGTCGTGAATCGCCTTCTGAGACTTGGCCTGAATAATTTTATCGTCCACCACCCGGCCTGGAGAGCGCCGGTCATGGGCCACGGTAATGGCAGTCACCACCGCCCCGCCCACAACCAATGGCGTGCAGGCATTTAACCAGAAAGGCACCATAAACACGGCAAAAAGATATTTGTTACGCATACGATGAGTCCTCAAGAGAGATCGAAATTGCCTCAATCATAAAAAGAAGCGTCAAAAGCGGCCGGTATCCAGTCAAAAGCAGGCTTGTCCGTTCCCGCAGCCGATTGACTAATGGCCAATACGTCAAACCGGCATGGCATATTCGCATAACGTTGGTGGCGCTGCAAATAATGCGCCGCGGCCCGAATCACCTTGCGCTGTTTGGCAAGCGTCACCGACTCGGCGGCGCTCACCCAGCCGGATGCGGCACGAAAACGCACTTCAACGAAAACCAGCGTGTCATGATGCCGCATAATCAGATCCACCTCCCCCAATGGGCACAGGTAATTGCGGCAAATCAGCTTCAGACCCTGACGGCGCAAGTACTTCATGGCCTGTTTTTCCCAATAACTGCCCCGGCGGCGCATGCTGTCTGGTTTTAGTCCGGTGTGACCGGTTGACTCCGGACCGCGTTTTCAACGGCCGGCTTGGGCTCATCAAACAGCAATGTGGCGTCATAAGCGATATCCGGCAAGGGCTCAGGCACCCCACGATGAAACCGGGCCCAATCCAGACGCCGGCCAATCCGGTTCCCCTGTAAAGACAAATCACCACTGAGCCCGCGAATACGGCCTGTGCCAAATGTGTCCATCCACTGCAAACGGTCAAGAACCGTCAGCGCATCATAGCCAAAAGCAAAATAACGCTTGCCTGCGCCCAGAGCATTTACGTCCAGACCCGTTTGTTCCTGCACTGCCTGCGGATGCACCACAATGGGTGCATCGGCAAAGCGGACACCTTCCAGGTCTTTGTCCTGACCGGGGTTTTTGACGCCGCTGTAAATGTGCGAGGTGGAATAAACAGGCACATGACCGGCATGCAAAAATTTGAGTTGCGGCACTATCATGCGCGCCTGACGGGGACGCGCCGCCAGAAAAATCGCCTCGATACGCGGGTCAACGCGCTCCGCGCTTTCCAGTTTCTGGCCGATGAGCCTTTGCAATTGACGGGCCCTGTCGCGGCTTGCATCCAGCCCCAATCCTCGGCGCAAGCGCGCACTGTGGTCATTGGATTTTTCATCGTAGAACACCGTATCCAGGACACGTCCGGCGTTAAATGCATAGTTTTCCGCAAAGGCTCTGCCCACCCGTTGCCCCCAAGCGGTTTCCGGCACCACCACAATGGCCTTGTGGTGTTTTTCTGCCAGCATCCTTAAAGCGGCATCGTCGGCCTCATCCCGGGCGCTGAGCGGAAACTGGTAAAAACCGCTGCCGAGGGTGTTTTCGGGCAATTCATTCAATGCCAACACCGGTGCGGTGGGGGCAGGCATGGCCGCCAATTGCTGCACAGCCGTGCGGCTCAAGGGACCAACAATAAAATCCGGTGCGCTTTCCAAGGCCGAAAAATAGGCATCGGCCACGGCTTTACCCTTGTCGCCGGTATCAAAAAACCGCAACTGGCGGTTAGCCGGGCCAGCGTAGGCAGCGGCGATCATCCCCTGCTGGATACTGCGAGCAATGGCCGCATAACGGCCAGTTAAAGGCAGCAGCACAGCAATGCGCCGGGGAACACTATCCGCAACACCAAGAAAATAGCGTCGGGCCGGATGCTCCGGCCAGTACTGCATCCACTGGCCGGCTTCGTCATGGTTCATCCCAAAACCAATATACGCTGCTTCCAGCCAGCCCCGTTGCGTCGGGTTCAGGGGTTCATCTTCCAATGCGGCCTTTATCTCATCTTCAGGGATGGCGAACAAAATCGCCACCAACTCGTCGGCCACTTCCTGCCAGCGGACATCCTCCACACCCTGCTGCTGCAGCCAATCCAGCCATTTCATCTGAGTCAATGCTGCTGGTAATAACTGACCGGTTTTTCGCTGCAACTGGCTCTTCAGACGGTAAACCTGCTGGCGCATCGCCTCATCTGGCAGATTTTCCGGAGAATCCGTCAACAGCTCCAGGGCTTCAGGGTAACGCCCCACACCAGCCAGCGCTTCGGCCTGGAGCAGATTCCATTGCGCCGCCTCACTGCCACTGACGATATCGGAAACCGGCTGCCTGGTCTCTGTCAGCCAGGCTAGCGCCGCCGGATATTCACCGGCGGCCAGCATTGCCCGGGCAGCCATCAGGGCATCCGCCGGGCGAGCCGTTTGCCGGAAAATCTGGCGGTACAACGCCGCTGCCTGGTAGTAGTCACCGCTTTCCCAGGCGGCACTCGCCTGCCGCTCCAGGGAATGACTGCCCGGGCGCACAGGACCGCTGCCACAGGCTGTCAACAGCAATAGCCAGACTATCAAAAAGCACCAGCGCAGCCACCGGCCAGGAGGAAAGGCCAGGGATACCCTGCGTGGGGAAAACGGCGAATAACGATCAGTCAAGGCGCAATGTCTTTCCATGAGGGCGTATCTTCTCCTGCACATCGCTTCCATGCTGGAAACAAGTGCGCGTTCGGGTTTCGTTCCAGAAGCAATAATGATAGTCTGTTTGCCATGAATGCGCAAAATAAAAAGCCTGACAGCCCGGGCACCCTGTATGTGGTGGCCACGCCCATTGGCAATCTGGGCGACATATCCGCCCGCGCCATCGAGACACTGAAAAAGGTGGATGTCATCGCCTGCGAAGACACCCGCCACAGCCGCCGGTTATTACAGGCTTATGGCATTGACACGCCACTGGTCAGCCACCACCAGCACAATGAGCATCAGTCCGCCCCGGAGCTGATTCGCCAACTGCATACCGGCGCCAATATCGCCATTGTCTCTGATGCTGGCACCCCGCTGATTAGCGATCCGGGGTTCACGCTGGTCAGACAGGCGCATGCGGAAAAAATTCCCGTTTCCCCCATACCCGGGCCATCGGCCGCCACGGCTCTGCTCAGTGTCAGCGGTCTGCCCACAGATGATTTCCGCTTTGTTGGTTTTCTCCCGGCCAAACCCTCACAACGCAAAAAACGCCTGGCGGCACTAAAGGAATCGCCCTCCACACTGGTGTTTTATGAGTCTGCACATCGCATTGGCGACAGCCTGCACAGCCTGGTGGAAGTACTGGGCGCAGACAGGCTGGCCACCTTGGGGCGCGAGCTGACAAAAACCTTTGAAACCGTGTACCACGGCACCCTGGCGCAATTGCGGGACTTTGTCGCGGCTGACACCAATCAGCACAAGGGTGAATTTGTCATTGCCGTGGCTGGCAACCCGTCATCCAGCCCGCAAGGCATTACCGCAGAACAGCAAAAGCTGGCTGCCCTGCTTGCCGGAGAGCTACCGCCAAAAAAAGCCGCCAAACTGGCCGCGGCCCACCACAATGGCGACGCCAGGGCCATTTACCGCTGGCTAACCCGAAAAACCTGACAGCAAAGGCCATCGCTTTCTCCCCCAAGTCTGAAAACTCTTGGTATCATTACGCCTTTGTTTGCAACCTGAAAAAATCATGGCCCAATTCATTTACACCATGAACGGCGTCAGCAAGACCGTTCCCCCCAATCGCGAAATCATCAAAGATATTTCCCTGTCGTTTTTCCCCGGCGCAAAAATAGGCCTGCTGGGTCTCAATGGCGCGGGCAAGTCCACCGTGCTGCGCATTATGGCGGGCGTGGACAAGGAATATTCTGGCGAAGCGCGCCCGCAACCGGGCATCAAAATCGGCTACCTGCCCCAGGAACCGGAACTGGACGAGGACAAAACGGTTCGCGAAAACGTGGAACAAGGCATGGGCGAAGTCAAACAATGGCTGCGCGAGTTTGACGAAATCAGCAACCGTTTCGCTGAACCCATGGGCGATGACGAAATGAATGAGCTGCTGGCCAAACAGGCCGAACTGCAGGAAAAAATCGACGCGGCCAACGGCTGGAACCTGGACCACACCCTGAAAATGGCCGCCGAAGCCCTGCGCCTGCCACCGTGGGAGGCCACGGTCAAACACCTTTCCGGCGGCGAAAAGCGCCGCGTGGCCTTGTGCAAGCTGCTGCTGTCTAACCCCGACATGCTGCTGCTGGACGAGCCCACCAACCACCTGGACGCCGAGACCGTGGCCTGGCTGGAGCGTTATCTGAAAGACTTTCCCGGCACCATTGTCGCCGTCACCCACGACCGTTATTTTCTCGACAATGCCGCCGAATGGATACTGGAACTGGATCGCGGCCACGGCATTCCCTGGAAAGGCAATTACTCCTCCTGGCTGGAGCAGAAGGAAAAACGCCTGGAGCAGGAAAAACGCGCCGAACAGGCCCATATGCGCACCATTAAGCAGGAGCTGGAATGGGTGCGTTCCAACCCCAAGGGCCGGCGCGCCAAAAGCAAGGCCCGGCTGGCCGCTTTTGAGGAACTGCAATCCAAAGAGTTCCAAAAACGCAACGAAACCCAGCAGATCTACATCCCGCCAGGCCCCCGGCTGGGCGATACGGTCATTGAATTCAAAAATGTCAGCAAGGCCTTCGAAGACCGGCTGCTTATCGACGATTTAAGTTTCAAAATGCCTCCAGGGGCCATTGTCGGCATTATCGGCCCCAACGGGGCGGGCAAAACCACTCTGTTCAAAATGATTACCGGCGACGAACAGCCAGACAGTGGCGAAGTGATTATTGGCCCCACCGTCAAACTGGCCCATGTCAGCCAAAGCCGCGAAGATTTGCATGGAGAAAAACAGCTCTGGCAAGAAGTGGCGGACGGCGAGGAAGTCATCAAAGTCGGAAATTTCACCATCCCCACCCGCGCCTGGCTGAGCAAGTTCAATTTCAAGGGCTCAGACCAGCAAAAACTGGTCAAGCACCTCTCCGGCGGCGAGCGCAACCGCCTGCAACTGGCCAAGGTACTCAAACAAGGCGGCAATGTGCTATTGCTGGACGAGCCTACCAACGATCTGGACGTGGAAACCCTGCGCGCGCTGGAAGAAGCCCTGCTGAATTTTGCCGGGTCGGCCATGGTCATTTCCCATGACCGCTGGTTCCTGGACCGCATCGCCACCCATATCCTGGCCTTTGAGGGCGACTCCCACGTAGAATTTATCGAAGGCAACTATAGTGATTATGAGGCCGACTACAAACGCCGTCACGGCAGTGAACCCCAACCCACCCGGATCAAGTATAAACCCCTGAAAAAATAACCTCAGACCCACCCGGAAAACCGCCGCGGTTCACCGTGACGGCTTCACATGGGGCGCACAGACATTGGCTGCCTGTCTTTTATATGGCAGATATGGCTGCAGACGCTTATGATCCCATTGACCCACGGCAAACACAACGGTGATTTTCCGCTGTGACGGGCCTGCGGGAATACATGGATAAGGAAGACTGTGAACGGAAAAGATGAAAGCAATGGTGCCCGGGGCCGGAATCGAACCGGCACGGTGTTTCCACCGAGGGATTTTAAGTCCCTTGCGTCTACCAATTTCGCCACCCGGGCGGGGTGGTGAAGCGAAAAGATTGGAGGCTGGAGCCGGAATCGAACCGGCGTACACGGCTTTGCAGGCCGCTGTATAACCACTCTACCATCCAGCCCTGTTTTGCTTTGAGGCTGCAATTTTCCCTACATTGGCCGATAAAAACAAGTCTTTTTTATTACCGGCCAGATCCAGGTGAAAAAACAAAGGCCAGTCGCGGGACTGGCCTTTTAGCTGAATTCTGGAGCGGGAAACGAGACTCGAACTCGCGACCCCAACCTTGGCAAGGTTGTGCTCTACCAACTGAGCTATTCCCGCTTTGAGGACGCACATTTTATCGTGCAATCGGGTTTTGTCAACCCAAATTATCCGGTTTTTTTTCGATGCTGGCCTTGTCTGCGTCGTCTGCATGGCTGGCCCGCATCATGGGCCAAGCGGCTTTCAGATACACAAACATGGACCACAAGGTCAACCCGGCAGCCACGTAAAGCAGCACCAGCCCCAGGCGAAACACCGGCAAACCCAGCAGGGGTGTTTTGTACATCAAAAACGCAATGGCGGTCATTTGAAAACCGGTTTTTATCTTGCCCACCGTGGCCACATTCACCGCGGCGCGTTCTCCCAGTTCCGCCATCCATTCCCGCAAGGCCGATACGGTGATTTCCCGGCCAATAATGACCTGGGTGGCAATCATCATCAAAATGGTCGGATGACTTTGCAACAGCATAATCAACGCCGTGGAGACGGTGAGCTTATCGGCCACCGGGTCCAGAAAAGCCCCAAAACGGGAAAAGGTTTTGTGCTTGCGCGCAAAATAGCCATCGAGAAAATCGGTCAGGCTGGCGATCACAAATACCACTGTGGCGGCGTGTCGTCCCCAGGGAACCGGCAGGTAAAAAAACACCATCATGACCGGTATAAGCGCTATCCGCAAAATGGTCAGAGTATTGGGCAAGTGCTTGGTCATGGTCGGGTATGGAATAAATTAGGCGCAGAGTAGCCATTTGGCCCCATAAAATCAACCGCCGCGATGCAAATGCTGGTAAATTTTTTCAGCCAGTGTGGCGCTGATGCCGGGAATGGCGGCAATGTCTTCAATGCCGGCTTGTTCCAGCCCTTGCATGCCGCCAAAGTGCTTGAGCAGGCGCAAGCGCCGTTTTTCACCCACACCAGCAATGCCTTCCAAGGGTGAGGTAGCCCGTTTCCGGGTCAGGGCCTTGCGGTGACTGCCAATGGCGCAGCGGTGGGCCTCGTCACGAATAAACTGCACCATGTGGGAGAGCAGAGAGTGGGCGTCGGGCTTGACCACCCGGTTCTGGCTGAGCACAAACAGTCTTTCCTCGCCGGCTGTGCGGTTTTCGTCCTTGGCGATGCCAATGACTTCAATACCATTAACTCCATTTTCCTGCAGTACCTGTTGTGCCTGGTTAGCCTGGCCCTTGCCACCGTCGATTAACCACACATCGGGTAAGTCCAGGCCGTGCTTGTGCAGGGAGTCCAGGCGTTTTTGCAACACCTGCCGCATGGCCGCATAGTCATCACCGGCTGTGATGCCGCTAATTTTGTAGGTGCGATATTGTTTTTTGTTGGCCCCATTCACGTCAAAAACCACACAGGAAGCCCGCGTTTGTTCCCCATGGGAATGGCTGATATCGAAACATTCCACCCGCTGCACCGGCCCGGAAAGACCCAGTTGGTTTTCCCAGGTTTGCCATTTTTGCTGCCAGTTGGCCACTTTGCTCAGCCGCTGCTGCAAGGCATTGCGGGCATTGGTTTCGGTCAGCTCCAGCCAGCGTCG
The DNA here is from genome assembly GCA_026982315.1 of Lysobacterales bacterium. Taxonomy (GTDB): domain Bacteria; phylum Pseudomonadota; class Gammaproteobacteria; order Xanthomonadales; family Marinicellaceae; genus S144-45. Next base: position 16,475 of record JALSHI010000027.1, on the reverse strand, counting down.
GCGCTGCCCCCGCGGTTTGTGCACCAGGCTGACTTTGCGCCCTGCCATCTGGGACAGCATTTCGCTTAATAGCGCCGGTTCTGTGACGGCGATATTGCTGACCAGGGTTTCAGGCACGGGTTTGTCGAGATAATACTGGCTTAAAAATGCCTGCAAAATGGCTGCTGGCGGACTGCCGGCCGGCGCCGTGGGGAAAAAACTCCGGTGTCCCAACATCTGGCCATGACGAATCGAACCCAGAGTAACCACTGTCATGCCGCAATCCTGCAACAGGCAAAAGATATCGAGATTAACCGATCGATGATCCTCCATAAGCTGTTGCGACTGCATTTGTTTGAGCTCGCGAATTTGATCGCGCACGCAGGCGGCTTGTTCAAAGCGCAACTGTTCGGCATGGCTTTCCATTTCCGCCACCAGTTGCTGGATAATGCGCGGGCTTTTGCCCTGCAGAAACTGCTCGGTATAATCGATTTGTTGTTGGTAGGCAGCCGGTGTAATCAGGCCCACACAGGGCGCTGAGCAGCGGCCAATCTGGTACTGCAAGCAGGGCCGTGAACGGTTACGGAAAGTCTGGTTATTGCACTGGCGGACGCGGAACAACTTTTGCAAATGGTTGAGAGTATGGCGCACCGCCTGGGCGTTGGGATAAGGGCCATAATAGCGCCCTTTGCCGGTTTTGGCGCCCCGGCGGAATTCCAGCCGCGGATATTCGTCTTCGTGCACCGACAGGTAAATATAGGGATAGCTTTTGCCATCCTTGAGCAGAATGTTGTAGCGGGGCGTGTGTTTCTTGATGAGCTGGTTTTCCAGCAACAGGGCTTCTGCCTCGGTGCGGGTGATGCTGTGGCGCATGGCCGCCACCTGGCGGAGCATCTGCATGGTTTTGGTGTCTTTGGCTTTGCCGCTGAAGTAGCTGCTGACACGCTTTTTCAGATTGCGCGCCTTGCCAATATAAATCACCGCGCCCTGGCCATCGAGCATTTGGTAGATACCGGGCAGTTGAGGCAGTGACCGAGCGTAAGCCTTGCCGTCAAACGCTTCTGCCTCGGCCATGGTTTTATTCCTATTCAACCCAACCCGACTGGCCATCGCTCCAGCTTTCATTTTTCCAGATAGGTACGCGTGATTTCACTTCATCCAGAATATAGCGGCAGGCCGCAAAGGCCGCATCCCGGTGCGCCGCGGATACGCCCACCCAAACTGCCATGTCGCCAATGGCCAATTGACCCACGCGATGCACACAGACCGCATGCAGAATATCAAACCGCTGTTTGGCTTCATCAATGATTTTTGCGCCTTCGCGGCGCGCCAGCGCCGGATAGGCTTCATAGGCCAGCGCGATGACGGTTTTGCCCTGGTTGTGATCGCGCACCCAACCTTCAAAGCTGACAAAACCTCCGGCACGCGGGTCTTGCAGCCGGTGCCGCAAACCCGCAATGTCAATTGCTTGTTCACTGAGCTCAAACATGGCTATCCTCCTGCAGACGGCGGCAAAAAGGCGATTCTGTCACCTTCGCTGACTGGCTGATCCCAACGGGCGAACTCGTCATTGACCGCTGGCCGGATGCTGTGTTGCTCCAGTTTGCCGTTTACCGCTGACTGGCTGACGATTTCCTGCCACAAATCCGCCACAGTGGCCGATTCGGTTTGGTAACGACGCTGAACAAATCCCAGTTGATCCTTGAGCCGGCCAAATAATTCCACGGTAATGGTTTTCATTTCTCGCTTTCTTCCACCTGCTGATGAATGTCACTTTTCCCTCCGGTTTTTTCCAGCAAGCGGGTCTGGCCAATGACCATGTCGTGCGACAGGGCCTTGCACATGTCATAGATGGTCAGGGCCGCGACGCTGGCGCCGGTGAGGGCTTCCATTTCCACGCCGGTTTTATGGGTTACTGTCACTGTACAGGTAATGCGGGCATTGTCTTCGTCATCCAGTTCAATGGCGATTTTACAGTTTTCAATGCCCAGGGGATGACAAAAGGGAATCAGGTGATGGGTTTTCTTGGCGGCCATAACCCCGGCGATGATGGCGGTATGAAACACTGGCCCTTTGGCTGTCATCAGCTCGCCATCGACCAGTGCCTTACGCACGGCAGGCGGCAGAAACACCACGCTTTGCGCTGTGGCGCTGCGCCGGGTTACGGCCTTGGCGCTCACATCCACCATGGCTGGCCGATTGTCTTTATCCACATGGGTAAGTTGGCTCATAAGCATACCTGAATGACTGTTAGATGCGATCAAAGATTGTCTAGGCGGCCTTATCCGCCGATGACGTACATTTCAATTTTTTTGTCCCGCTGCTTCCGCAAAGCATCCCGCTTTTCACTATAGCGGTCGCTCCGCTGGCGCCAAATGTCGGCAATGATGTGCTGCAGTTGAGTGCGGCGTTCTTCGACCGGAATATCCGCACGCAGTAGTGGGCGAACGTCATGGCCATGCTCGGAAAACAGGCATGTGTAAACCCGGCCGTCCGCCGATAGTCGGGCCCGCGAACAATCGCCGCAAAATGGCTGGCTGATGCTGGTGATAAAGCCGATTTCACCAGCCCCGTCGGTATAGGCGTAACGCGCCGCCACTTCACCCCGGTAATTAGGCTTTAGCGCCTGAACGGGCCAGTGGCGCTGAATCCTGTCAAGAATGTCTGCTGCGCTCAGCACCTGCCCGGGTTGCCAGTCGTTTTTGTTACCCACATCCATGTATTCGATAAAACGCACCACCACCGGTGTGTGCCGGAACCGCTGCAGCAACGGGATAATTTGGTCCTCGTTAACCCCCCGCTGCACCACACAGTTTATCTTGACCGCTTTCAGCGAACTGCTCACCGCCTGTTCAACTGCGCCAAGCACCACGGCCAATTCGCCCCTGTTGCCTGAAAGCCGCCGATATTGTTCGGCATCCAGGGAGTCCAGGCTAATGGTGACGCGCTGTAATCCTGCCTCAATCAGTGCCGGCAGTTGCTTTTCCAGTAGCAACCCGTTGGTGGTCAGGGCAATGTCTTCAATGCCCTCTATGCTTGCCAAGCGCCGCACCAACTCGGGCAGATTTTTGCGCAGCAAGGGCTCTCCACCGGTCAGACGCAGTTTATTCACGCCATGCGCGGCGAAGGCCTCGGCCACCATGACAATTTCATCAAAACTCAAACGCTCATGCGGCCGCAAAAACTGGTAGTTTTCGTCAAACTTGTCGGCGGGCATGCAATACGGGCAGCGATAGTTGCAGGTGTCCATCACCGATATGCGCAAATCCCGCACCGGACGGCCCAATGTGTCACGCACCGATTGTGAATCGTCGCCGGAATGTTTCATGCCTTTTTCTGCTCTGATAAACGCCGGGCCGCCTGCTGGCGGCCGGAGGCATAACCATCCATCAAGTCCCGCCACCTGGCGCCTGGCTCGGTGTTGGCTGTGTCCGTCTGCCCGGATGGGTGTTTTGCGTTATTGGACATGACCTTGTCTATGGACCGCCGCAAGCGCTTCAGGTTCTTTTTTTGCCACGCTGTGAGTGCGCTGCTGCCAGTCTTGCTGGAAAATGACTGCATATAACGTCCGCGGTCAAAATCGATTAACCAGGCTTGCTCTGGTGCGAGTAAAATATTATGGGCATTCAGGTCGGCATGAAAGTACCCATGGCCATGCAGCAGGCCAATCGCTTCACCCACCTGCCGCCAGACAGCGCCATCCAGAAATGCCGTACTCCCGGTCAAAAAACGGCTGAATGTGCGCTCATGGGGCACGTATTCCATGAGAATATCCGCCTGGTAAAACCAGCCGGTTTTATGGACACGCGCCGCCACTGGCGCAGGCACGGGCAAGCCTTCGGCACGCATGCGCCGCAATAAACGCCATTCGGCAATGGCGCGGCTCTTGTCCAACCCCTGCCACAGATATTTGTCCCGATTGATTCGGGCCGGCATGCCGCCGCGAAAATAATGCCGCAGCATCCATTTTCCATCGGAAGATTTCACCATCCAGGCCGAACCGCGGCCGGCGTTGGCCCCCAGCACCCGTCCCTGGTTCAGCCAGTACTGGTGATCAAACCACTCCGTCCGGGGCGCCAGTTCAGGCACATGAATCAGCCATTCACCCGGACGCGGCTGGGTAATGACTTCCGTTAGCATCGTGCCTGACTCGCTGAGTCCACCCGGTGGTATTCCACCATATCACAAGCCCATGGATTTTTCGCATCAGCGTTGTGCTGAACTCGGGACACAGCTTTCCACTGCTGCCTGTCCCAGTCCGGGAACCAGGTATCGCCGGGAAACTGGTGATGAATATGGGTGATCAGCATGCGGGAAGCCAGTGGCAAAAACTGGGCGTAAATGCTGGCCCCGCCAATCACCATCATGTCTTCGTTATCGGCTCTGGCCAGTAACTGCGACATATCCACAGGTGTAAAACCCGGTCGTTCAAAGCCAGAATTGCGAGTCAATACCAGATTTTCCCGGCCGGGTAGCGCGAACGGCAAAGACTCGCAGGTTTTCCTGCCCATCAATATGGACTTTCCCATGGTCACCGCCTTGAAGTGCCGCAAATCCACAGGCAGGTGCCAGGGCAAGGCATTATTACGCCCGATGACACCATTTTCGTCCATGGCTGCAATGATGGTAAACACTAGACGGCCACCGGTGCGCTAATATGCGGATGCGGCTGATAGCCTTCCAGGCAAAAATCTTCAAAGCGGAATTCAAACAGGTTTTTCACTGCCGGATTCAGACGCATGCGCGGCAACGTGCGTGGTTGGCGTTGCAGTTGCTCGCGCGCCTGCTGAAGGTGATTACTGTACAAATGGGCATCACCCAGTGTGTGTATAAATTCCCCGGCTTCCAGTCCGGTGACCTGAGCCACCATTAAGGTCAGCAAGGCATACGAGGCGATATTAAACGGCACCCCCAGAAACACGTCCGCGCTGCGCTGATAAAGCTGGCAGGACAGGCGGCCATTGGCCACATAAAACTGAAACAGACAATGGCATGGGGGCAATGCCATGTCGTTGACTTCACAGGGGTTCCAGGCGCTCACCAGCAAGCGGCGTGAGTCCGGGTTGGCCTTTATCTGCTCCACCACTTGGGCAATCTGGTCGATGCTGCCGCCGTCCGGACAGGGCCAGGAACGCCACTGGCGACCATATACCGGCCCCAGCTCACCATTTTCATCGGCCCATTCATCCCATATGCGCACGCCGTTGTTTTGCAAATAACGGATATTGGTATCACCGGCCAGAAACCAGAGCAATTCATGAATAATGGATTTCACATGTAGTTTCTTGGTCGTCAACAGCGGAAAGCCCTGGTTCAGATCAAAACGCATCTGATAACCAAAAAGACTGCGCGTGCCGGTTCCGGTGCGATCTTCTTTGACCGCGCCTTCGGTGAGCAGTTTTTGCAGAAGGGTCAAATATGTGTGCATGATTGACATGCCATTACGGCGCAGATAAGGCTAAGCAGGGATTATACGATGGGCAGTGGCAGAATGCACCAGCAAGAAGCGCTGTCTATAAAGGTTCACAAAGAGAAAAGCTCGGCCATGCCCCGGCGCCAAAGCCACGCGTGAGATTGTCAAGCGGTGCTAACTGACCTTGGCCAGGAGACCTTTGGCGAAAATTTTGCTGGCAGCCAGTTGTTCGGCAACACGATTCGCGTCCAGACCCGCCTGATCAGGCAACAAAGCTCGGTTTACCATGGGGCGTTCTTTTTTGCTAAACAATGGTTTGCGTGACAAATCCACCACTTTGGGGTTTTCCAGCAGTTTTTTCCGGTTATCCTTCAGCAACAGGATTTCCGGACGCAACCGCTTTTCCCGGTTATGGGACAACACCAAACCCACTGAGCCATCGGTCAGTTCCACCACCGTACCGGCCGGATAGAGCCCAACGGCCTGAATAAAATGGTCAATCAATTCCGAGTCAAACAAGTGCCCCCGTTGTTGATACAGCCAGTCCATGACCTGTGCCGGAGTTTTCTGTATGGCATAGGGGCGCTTGCTGGTCATGGCGTCAAAGGTATCCACCAGCCCGGCAATTTGACCAAAATACGGGATTTCACTACCAGCCAGACCATAAGGGTAGCCACTGCCGTCATATCTTTCGTGATGTGTTTCAACAATCACCAAAGTGGTGTGCTCGGTTTCCGGCATTGACGCAAGGATTTCCACTCCCAGTTCCACATGGCTGCGTAGCAGGCGTTTTTCATCAACACTCAGCGCTTCGGTTTTTTCCAGCAAACTGCGCTTGATTTTTGTCTTGCCAATGTCCGCCAGCAAGATGCCTGTGGCCAGCTCTGTCAGACTCTGCTCATCCAGGCCGATATGACGCCCCACCACAATGCCAAGCACAGAACTGCGCAGGGAATGGTTGTAGGTGTATTCACCTTTGTTTTTCAAGCGGCTGAGCCACACCAGGGCGTTGGGATTACGCAAAACGCTTTCCACCATCACCCGCGCGGCTTGTTTGGTTTTCTTGATATCAATGCGTTTGCCGACACGCAAATTGAAACCAATTTCCTCGACAACACTGGCCAGCTCGGAAAACAAGGGTGCTGCTTCGGTCAGCTCCCGGCCAAAAGATTTCTTTGGTTCGCCATAACGCGTGGTATCAATGGCGATGCGCTTGAGGTCTGCGCGCGTAACAATCGACGATGTCCTGTCTTGCTGGCGATTGGCTGAGGCGGTCTTTTTCTCTTCGACGGGCCGAGGCGAAACACCTTTTTCCACGTCCACATACACATAGGAACAAAATCGCTGAACTTCCTTGATTTCATGCCAGGTGCGCAAATAAAACCCCTGAAAAGGAAAGGGGGTGTCCAACCAGGGACGATCTAACTGACACACGTACATGCCAATGGTTAAATCCGACGTGCTGATTTTTTGCTTTGCCAGTGACATTTATTGTCAACCCCTCTCAGAAAAATATGGTTATCTGAGTTTGATAATATCACAGCCACCGGCAAAATAAAGCCAGTTTAGCGCCTGGAGGACTGTTTTTTGCGATGTAATTCAAATTTTGCCCCGTACTTGCTAGCCAACTCAATCGCAAGGGGTCATTTTGGGTGGATGCAAAAAAGCCGGTGCTAGCACCGGCTTTTTCTGGAACACGGCAGAAACCTGATGACCGTTTTATTTCGACATCAGGCACTCTTGTACAATATCAAGAGGCCATCTTCTTGATTTTTGCATTCAGGCGACTCTTATGGCGCGCCATTTTGTTTTTGTGGAAGAGACCCTTATCGGCAATACTGTCCACAACCGGCACCATTTCCCGGTACCGCTGCATGGCCAGCTCCTTGTTGCCTTCTTCAATAGCCGCAACCACTTTTTTGATATAGGTGCGTGCTTTGGAACGCAAGCTCATGTTATGCTGGCGTCGTTTCGCCGCTTGACGGACGCGTTTTTTAGCGGAAGCTGAATTAGCCAAGGTTTTTCTCCAAAATACCATTCAATTAATAATGCCAGGAACCAGCAACAAGGCTGAAAACACGAGCGCATGGCCATGTATCCGAGCCCGGGTTCCTAATCAAGCCGTCAATTTTCCCATCAAATTCACCACAGGTCAACGGCTAAAGCCCTCCCAGCACCCATGAATTTGTTTAAATCCACCGTTATTGTGAGTTTCTTCACCTTGTTATCGCGCCTGACAGGTTTTGTTCGCGATATGGTGGTGGCACGCTTTTTTGGCGCAACCCTGTGGACTGATGCGTTTTTTGTCGCATTCAAGATCCCCAATTTTATGCGTCGCCTGTTTGCCGAAGGCTCCTTCTCTTTGGCCTTTATTCCGGTGCTGAACGAAATCAAGGCCAACGGCGACCAACAGGCGCTTAAAGATTTTGTGGATCGAATCGCCGGCAGTCTGCTGGCTGTCACCCTGATTGTTTTTGCGCTGATGGAAATTTTTGCGCCAGCGGTTATCGCGGTTTTCGCGCCCGGCTATCTCGACAACCCGGCAGTGTATCGCGAGACGATCAGCATGCTGCGCATGACACTGCCTTATCTGCCGCTGATTTCCCTGGTGGCCTTTGCCGGCGGCATTCTCAACTCCCACCAGCGGTTCGCCCTGCCTGCCGCCACGCCCGTGTTGCTGAATTTGTCACTGATTGCCGCGGCTTTCTGGCTGAAAAATCACTTTAATCCACCTGTCAAGGCACTGGCCTTTGGCGTCCTGATCGCCGGTGTCGTGCAATTGCTGGCGCAGTTGCCGGCTTTGTGGCGCATGGGTCTGTTACCGCGTCCACGCTGGGGCTTTTCCAACCCGCAGGTTAAAAAAGTGATGCGCCTGATGGCGCCCACGCTGTTTGGCTCCTCTATCGCCCAGGTCAATTTGCTGTTGGATACCATCATTGCCACTTTTCTACCCCTGGCAGGCAGTGTGTCCTTTCTGTATTACTCCGACCGCCTGCTGGAGTTTCCTTTGGGCGTTTTTGGCATTGCCATTTCCACGGTTATTCTGCCGGCCCTGTCATTCCAGCATGCCTCCGGGCGCTCAGGAGAATTCGCACAAACCATTCGCTGGGCCGTGACCTTGGCGCTACTCATTGCCGTGCCCGCCGCTGTCGGCCTGGCCACGCTGGCAAAACCCGTGGTTATCAGTCTGTTTGAGTATGGCCGATTCACCCCCGATAACAGCCAGATGACAGCCCTTAGCCTAATGGCCTATATGCTTGGTCTGCCGGCATTTGTCCTCAACAAAGTCCTACTGCCGGTTTTTTATTCGCGCAAGGATACGCGCACCCCGGTAAAAATCGGCGTCGCCAGCCTGTTTGCCAACATGTTTCTAAACATCACGCTCACCGCCGTCTTGTGGTGGCTGGGTTTTGCTGCCCTGCATGTGGCCCTGGCCCTGGCGTCAGCGGCTTCTGGCTGGTTGCAAACCCGCTTGCTGTACCGCGCTTTGCACCGTCAGGCCTTGGTAACCTCGCCCTTCTTTCCCTGGCATAATGTCTGGCGGATTGTTCTGGCCAGCGGCTTGATGGCCGTGATTTTACTGTTGTCTCTGTGGTTTCTGTCCAACACAGGTTGGAACTGGCATAATCAATCCGCAATTGCCAAAATGGGGACTTTGTTACTGCTGATAGCGACTGGCGCGGCCAGCTATGCCACCGGCTTGTGGCTGCTGGGCATTAACCTGCGCCGGGTGATTCAGCCGGCCACGCCTCGCCGCGCCACAACCAAGCCACAAAAATCACCATGAAGTTGATCCGTTATCCACAGCCCGGCATGGCCAGCGATTGCAAAACCGCTCTTACCATTGGTAATTTTGATGGCCTCCACATTGGTCATCAGGCGTTAATTCAGCGGGTGCGGCAATTGGCCAGCACACATCAATGCGCGTCCGCTGTTGTGACCATGCAGCCTTTGGCTGCCCAATATTTTGGCGGCAAAGAGCGCTTAACGCTGCTGACGCCATTCAAGCAGAAATACCGCCTGCTGGCCGCCATGGGGCTTGATATCGGCGTTTTTTTGAACTTTAACCGTCGCCTGGCCGAGCTTTCCGCCACTGACTTCGCCGAGAAAATTTTATTTAACAGCCTCAATGCCCGGCATATCGTTGTCGGCGATGATTTTCGTTTTGGCAAAAATCGCCAGGGAAACTTTGAATTTCTCAAACACATGGCCGCTGGCCGCGGAATTACCGTGGAGTCCATTCCCAGCGTGACCCATCACGGCCAGCGCGTCAGCAGTTCCCTGATCCGACAACGGCTGCGCGCCGGCGATATTCCTGCTGCCAATGCCATGCTGGGACGCCCTTTTTCCATCACTGGCCGCGTTCGCCGCGGGTGGCAGCTGGGACGAACACTGGATATGCCCACCATCAATTTGGCGGTTCGCTCGCCACAGCCGCCGGTTCTGGGTGTGTTTGCCGTGCGCGTTTCCCTGGCCAATGGCGCACAGGTTCCCGGCGTGGCCAGTCTGGGCACCAACCCAACCATCGCCCACAACGGTGAGCGCCAGTATGTCCTGGAAGCGCATTTGTTTGACTTTTGCGACAATATTTATGGCCAGCCGGTAGAAGTAATGTTTATGCAAAAGCTGAGAGATGAAGTAAAATTTGACGGTTTAGCGGCCCTGAAAGCACAGATGCACCACGATGCCGATGCTGCCAGGGCCATTCTTGAGCAGATGCCGCAGGAGGCCACGGGTGACCGACAGCAGTGAGAAAAACTATAAAGACACCTTGAACTTGCCGAAAACCCGCTTCGGTATGAAAGCCGCTTTGGCTCAAAGGGAACCCCAATGGGTGAAGCAGTGGCAACAGGAGCGGCTTTACGAGCAGTTAATGCAGCACAGCGCCGACAGACCCCGCTTTGTGCTCCATGACGGCCCGCCGTACGCCAACGGCGCTATCCACATGGGACATGCCGTTAACAAGGTGCTCAAGGACATAATTGTCAAGTCCAAGCTGCTGTCAGGCTTTCAGGCCCCCTATGTACCAGGTTGGGACTGCCACGGACTGCCCATCGAGATTCAGGTGGAAAAAAAGGTCGGCAAGGTTGGTCAAAAAGTCGATGCCAAAACCTTCCGGCAAAAATGCCGTGAGTATGCCGACCGCCAGGTGAGTGTGCAAAAACAGGCGTTTCAACGCCTGGGAATGATTGGCGACTGGGACAATCCCTACCTGACCAAAGACTTCCAGTATGAAGCCGATATGGTGCGCGCACTGGCGAAAATCATTGAAAACGGCCATGTGGAAAAAGGCGTCAAACCGGTCAACTGGTGTTTCGATTGCGGCTCTGCGCTGGCTGAGGCGGAAATTGAGTATCAGGACAAAACCTCACCATCCATTGATGTGGCCTTCAAGGCCGTTGATGCAGCCGCTGTCTGGCAGGCTTTTGGCCTTGAAAGCCGCCAAACGCCGGTATCCATCCCCATCTGGACCACCACACCGTGGACGCTGCCGGCCAACCAGGCAGTGGCGCTGCATCCGGAGTTAAGCTATGCGCTGGTACAGGGCCACCCTGACGGAGCGCTGGTCATCGCCTCGGAACTGGTCAGCCAGGCCACCCAGCGGTATGGCATCGAAAACCCGGAAATTCTGGCCGAAACCACCGGCGACCGGCTGGAAGGGATAATGCTGAAGCACCCCTTTTACGACCGCCAGGTCCCCGTGATTCTGGGCCAGCATGTCACCACCGACTCCGGCACCGGCGCTGTCCATACCGCACCCGGGCATGGTGTGGAAGACTTTCAGGCAGGTCGCCGGTACAACCTGCCGGTGGACAACCCGGTGGCCGGCAACGGCGTCTATGTACCGGGCACGGCGCTATTTGCCGGACAGCACGTCTGGAAAGCCAACGACAGCATCATTGACACCCTCAAGCAGCACGATGCTTTGCTCCATGCCGAGAAAATTCAACACAGTTACCCCCATTGCTGGCGGCACAAAACGCCCACCGCCTTCCGCACCACACCCCAGTGGTTTATCAGCATGGATAAAAACGGCCTGCGACAACAGGCGCTGGAAGAGATCACGCGGGTTCAGTGGGTTCCGGAATGGGGCAGGGAACGGATACATGGCATGGTGGCCGGGCGCCCTGACTGGTGCATTTCACGCCAGCGCACCTGGGGCGTTCCCATTACCGTGTTTGTACACAAGGAAACCGGGGAATTACACCCCGATACCACCGCACTTATGGAAAAGGTGGCCCAACGCATGGAAACACACGGCATGGACAGCTGGTTTGATCTGGATCCGGCCGAGCTGCTGGGTGAAGACGCCAAACACTACGACAAAATCACCGATGTACTGGATGTCTGGTTTGACTCCGGCGTGTCGCATTTTGCCGTTCTCAACCGCCGCGACAACCTCCATGAACCGGCGGATCTGTACCTGGAAGGCTCTGACCAGCACCGCGGCTGGTTTCAGTCCTCCCTGCTGACCGGATCGGCCATTAACCGGCACGCACCCTATAAACAGGTGCTGACCCATGGCTTTGTGGTGGACGCCAAAGGCCGGAAAATGTCCAAATCCCTGGGCAATGTGATTGCACCCCAACAGATTATTGACAAAATGGGCGCGGATATTTTGCGCTTGTGGGTGGCCTCTGCGGATTACCGCAACGAAATGACCATTTCCGACGAAATTCTCCGGCGGATTGCCGACGCTTATCGCCGCATTCGTAACACCGCACGCTTTCTGCTGGGCAACTTGAGTGATTTTTCTCCGCAAACCATGATGCCGGTTGAGCAGCTGACGCACCTGGATCAATGGGCCATTCGCCGCGCCAGTGCCCTGCAAACCGAACTTGTAGACGCTTATAACCGCTATCAGTTTCATCAGGTTTACCAAAAGCTGCTGCACTTTTGCTCCCAGGAAATGGGCGCTTTCTACCTGGATGTATTAAAAGACCGGCTATATACCGCTCGCACCGACGGGACAGCCAGACGCTCGGCGCAAACCGCCCTGTATCACGTGTTACAGGCTTTGGTGCGATGGATGGCGCCCATTCTGACGTTCACCGCCGATGAAATTCGCCGTAACATGCCAGCCGGTAGCGACACCGAACAAAAGCACATCCTGTTTTCCACCTGGTATGAATTTCCCAGCCTGCCGGAAGCAGAATCCGGCCTGTGGTCAGACAGCCATTGGGCATTGATTGAGGAAATCCGTGAAGCCACCAAAAAACACCTGGAAGAATTGCGCGTGGCTGGCAAAATCGGCTCATCCCTGGATGCGGCTGTCAGCCTGTATCTGCCAGAGGAGCTGTATCACAAACTGAAAGCCATTGAAGATGAATTGCGCTTTGTGCTGATTACCTCGGCCGCAGAGCTGAAACCGCTGGGCAGCCTGCCGGCGGATGCTCACCCAATTCAGGTGGCCGGACAGTCCGCGGCCATCGCCGTCAAGCCCGCCCAGGGGAAAAAATGCATCCGCTGCTGGCATATCCGCCCGGATGTGGGTCAAAACGATACACACCCGCAATTATGCCAGCGGTGCATCATCAATATCGAAGGCCCTGGAGAAACCCGAATTTTCGCGTAACACCATGACTCAGCCAGCCCCCCAATCACCCAACGCCTCACCAAAAACCGGTCGCTCTGGCCTGTGGTGGCTCTGGATTTCTGCCTTGGTCGTCGCGCTGGACCAATGGACCAAGTCCATCGCAAGTCAATCCTTGGAACTGTATGTGGGCCAACCGGTCACCAGTTGGTTCAACTGGACCCTGATGCATAATGAAGGCGCGGCTTTTAGCTTTCTGGCCAACCAACCCGGCTGGCAGCGATGGTTCCTGAGCGCATTGGCCATTCTCATCATTTTTTGGCTCATGCGATGGCTCAAACAAACCTCCTACCACTTCCGCTGGCTGAATATCGGCCTGGCCCTGATTATCGGCGGCGCCCTGGGCAACACCATTGACCGCCTGCATAAAGGCTATGTGGTGGACTTTATCGAATGGCACTACAAAACCTGGTACTGGCCGGCTTTCAATGTGGCGGACATGGCCATTACTCTGGGGGCCATACTCCTGGTTATTGACGCCCTGTTTGGCCCCAAACCGGAACCTTCTGCTGAAAAGGACACAAGCGCATGAAGATTTTGCTGGCCAATCCAAGAGGGTTTTGCGCCGGGGTCGACCGGGCCATCGACATTGTCAACCGCGCCCTGGACTTGTTTGGCGCCCCCATTTATGTGCGCCACGAAGTGGTGCATAACCGCTATGTGGTCGATAACCTGCGTAAACGGGGAGCAATTTTTGTGGATGAGCTGGACCAAATCCCGGACGGACAAACGGTGATTTTCTCAGCCCACGGTGTCTCCCGGTCAGTGCGCGAACGAGCGCGTGAACGCGGGCTCACGGTTTTTGACGCCACCTGCCCACTGGTCACCAAAGTGCATATGGAAGTTTCCCGCCACAGCAAAAAAGGTGATGACCTGATTCTGATTGGCCACGCCGGCCATCCGGAAGTAGAAGGCACCCTGGGCCAGTGGGACAAAGCCAACAGCCGCGGGCGGATTTATCTGGTGGAATCGAGCCAAGACGCCAAAACCCTGAATGTTGACCAGCCCGACCGCTTGGCCTTCGTGACGCAAACCACCCTTTCACTGGATGACACTGCTGAGATTATCAGCATTCTCAAAGACAGATTCCCGGCCATTCGTGGGCCTCGCCGGGACGATATTTGCTACGCCACCCAGAACCGTCAAATGGCTGTGCGCGACATCGCCAAACAATCCGACCTGGTTCTGGTAGTGGGCAGTGTCAACAGCTCCAACTCCAATCGTTTGCGTGAACTGGCTGAACGCCAGGGCACGCCTGCCTACCTGATTGACGGCGTTGAAGACATTCGCCCGGAGTGGCTTAAAAATATTCAGGTAGTGGGCGTCACCGCCGGTGCCTCAGCACCTGAAAAACTGGTGCAGGAAGTCATTCGCTTTTTGTGCAAAAACCTCAACGACTGCGATGTTGAAGAGCTCAACGGCGAACCGGAAAACATGGTTTTTGCCCTGCCCCGAGAACTTCGCTTGCGGGTCAGAAACTAAGAACACACCAGCATGAAATTTAGCCTGAAAAACACAGACGGCATGGCCCGGCGCGGACAACTGGAATTTTCCCGCGGAAGCATTCAAACCCCCTGCTTCATGCCTGTCGGCACCTACGGCACGGTCAAGGCCATGACACCGAATGAGCTCACCGAGTTGGGCGCGGAAATTATTCTCGGAAATACCTTTCACCTTATGCTGCGACCGGGCACCGATGTCATCAGCGCTCATGGCGACCTGCATGATTTTATAGGCTGGAACCGCCCCATTCTCACCGACTCAGGCGGCTTTCAGGTGTTTTCCCTGGCAAAAAGACGAAAAATCACAGAAGCCGGCGTCACCTTTGCCTCACCTGTAGACGGATCAAAAATCTTTATGGGCCCGGAGGAATCCATGGCCGTGCAGCGCGCGCTGGGTTCGGACATCGTTATGATTTTTGACGAATGCACGCCCTACCCGGCCGACGAAAAAACAGCCGCTGAATCCATGCGCCTGTCATTGCGCTGGGCCCACCGCAGCAAAGCGGCTTTCGGCGACAATCCCAATGCCCTGTTCGGCATTGTGCAAGGCGGCATGTATCCGGAGCTGCGGCAGGAATCCGTCGCTGGTTTGCTGGAAATTGGCTTTCATGGCTACGCCATAGGCGGTTTGTCTGTGGGCGAACCCAAGGATCTGCGTGAACAAGTGCTCAAAGCCACCACGCCCAAACTACCTGCCGACCAGCCCCGTTACCTTATGGGCGTGGGCAAACCCGAAGACATTCTGGAAGCCGTCAAGCTAGGTGTGGACATGTTTGATTGCGTCATGCCCACCCGCAATGCGCGTAATGGCCATTTGTTTACCTGGGACGGCATTATCAAAATTCGCAACGCCAAACACCAGTACGACACCCGCCCTCTGGATGAAAACTGTGGCTGCTATACCTGTCGACATTTTTCCCGCGCCTACCTGCGGCATCTGGATCGCTGCAATGAGATTCTCGGCGCACGCCTGAACACCATTCACAACCTGTACTTTTACCAGGAGTTTATGCGCCATATCCGCCAGGCCATCGAAACCAACCGCCTGGCGGCTTTCTCCAGAGACTACTATCAACGCACCAAGGCGCGCGCCGACTAAAAAATCTAATCCTGCTGCAAGCGCTGCACCGTGTCCAGAACGTCTTGCGCATGCCCCTTGACCTTCACCTTGCGCCACTCATGCCGCAATATGCCATCGGCATCAATCAGAAATGTACTGCGTTCAATGCCCATATGCTTCTTTCCATACAGGGTTTTTTCCTTGATCACATCAAAGTAGCGGCACAAAACCTCCTCGGTATCGGCAATCAGATCAAAAGGAAAACCGTATTTGGCCTTAAAGTTTTCCTGCCGCTTGAGCGTATCCCGGGAACAACCCAGAATATCCGTACCGGCCTGACGGAAATCCGCATACAAAGCGCTGAAATCCAAACCTTCCTGCGTACAACCTGGCGTACTGGCCCGGGGATAAAAGTACAAAACCAACCACTGGTCGCCCAAATAATCATATAGATGGGCCTGTTTGTTACCTGTCAGTAACAGTTCAAAATCCTTGACCTTCTCGCCCAGGCGAGCCTTTTCCGGGGATACATTCATCACACAACTCCGCTATTGGATTGATTGAAAACCCCGTTATTGTACCGCCTTCATCACACCAAAGCATGTTGACTGAGCCTGCTCCACAGCCCCGCACCTCCCATCATTCCCACCTACTCTCTCGTCATTCCCGCTCCCACACCGCAATCCCCGCACCCCCTGTCATTCCCGCCTACTCCCCGTCATTCCCGCGGAAGCGGGAATCCATGCCACACAATGGGAAAGAGTGACACAAAAGCGCTAGAAGCCCCGGCACCCGTTGGCGACGCTCTGGAAGCTGGTGGTTATGCGTCTGTTGGCTACCCCGTGCCACCTGGGGCTATGGATTCCGGGTCTCGCTCCGCTCGCCCGGAATGACGGAGAAGGAAAAACTTACCCGGAATACCGGGGA
>JALSHI010000026.1 GCA_026982315.1 Lysobacterales bacterium | reverse complement strand
ATGGGTCCGGGAGTTGCCCCAGTGGTTCCAGGAAACACAATGCCGTCCTGATCCTGCGGAAAGAACAAGTTGCCGCGCAAATGGGTCGCGCCAAATACTGTCAAACCATCATTTGGGGGCGTGTTTGAACCCGCTCCTAGGCCAATGCTCACGCCGCCGTTATCACTCACTTTCAGTTTCGTTGAGCCATTACGACGCACCCGGAACAGATCTGTTTCACTCAAAGGCGCGTTAATGGTCACAAAGGCATTGGGCAAACCGGCGCCCATATTGACCCGGCCGCCAGCATAAGAAATGGTGGTGCCTGACACTGTCCACGGGGACGAACCACCACCAGCATCCCCGCCCAGCAGGGCGCGCACCGCATAAGGCGTGGCGTTAATGCGCTGACGGGGAGAAAGAACCGTGTAAGCACCAGCCGAAGCGCCGTCCCGCACTTCGATTTGCAGAAAAATGTCATCGCCGTCAATGGGCGTCTGGCCAAAATCCAGTTCGGTGGCAAACAGCCCGTCTGTCACCGGCAAGTCGTTGCGGGTTACTGTGCCACCGAGTTGCGCCCCGCCAGCCGCTTGATTGTACAAGCGAAAGCGAAAGTCATAAGGCCCATCCGCGCGATCATTATTCAGCCGCAAGGTGCCCTGATAGGTAAAGCGAGTCCCTACGACCGCCGCCGGGTTCTCCGGTGGCGCACCCACTTTTTCCATATTGGCTTCCGGGTTGGCCACCGGCGCCAGCTCGGCGTTAATGTGCTCGGCCTCAGCCTGAGTAATGTCCTGGGCGGCCTGGGCCGCTCCCATGCCCACCAGCAATACCAGGCTGGCAATGGCTGTTTTTACATTGTGCTGTTTCATGGTGTTCATCTTGATCTCCTTTAACATTTATCCGTCCAGGTCATCCCTGAAAATCAGGTCATCTTCACTGTGATAACCACTTTTGACTTCATAACCACCGGCGCTGGAATTTCCCGCCACCGCCTGACCAATGGCCCCCTGGAGCACATAGCCCCCATTACTGGCCGCACCGCCTGCGGCCACCACCCAGCGTGAAACGCTCGGGTTGTTCAATACCTGTGGTTCCGGTGGCGAGGCCGCCACCACGCTGACAAGCATGCCCAGGCCCAAACCGGCCAGCAGCATGCGTTTTTTAGGCAACATTGCACTATCCATTTCACTATCTCCTTTTCAAGTGTGACAAGTTTGGCTGAAATACTGCCAAATGCAGGTGACAAAGCTGGCACTTTCCCAGCGAACCGCCCGAAAGAAATGCCCCCTTTCCCCGCGTAATTCACTATATGCGCTTGCCAGTGGTCCGTCTATGCGCATCACTACTCTATTTTTACTGAGTATTTGTACTCACCCCTTCCACACTGGCAAAAGAAAAAAGGCAATAACCATGAGACGTGTCACCCATAAAAAAGCCCGGACAAAGTCCGGGCCATGCTACATGCCGGTGTCTGCCGGCAAAACAGTGGTGAGCATTATTTGGCAGGCTTGGCTGTGCTTGTGTGCGTGGTGCCAAAGTCCTTCATATCACTTTGCAGCTTGTCGAACGCGCCTTTATGGGCTTTACGGTCATTCAACATGTCTGTCACCTTGGCGATTTCCGCCGCAAACACCAGGTAAGTGGCCGGATCGCCATAACCCAAGGCTTCCGCCAGGGCCAGCTGGTAAATCGCCGCGCTCACAAATACCTGCAACTGTTCTTGCTCATCTTTGCTGCGCTTGGATTCAGCCAGTTCTGCCGCCTGTTCAATTAACAGCTGAGCACGCAGAATGGGCAACGGAATCACGGTCTCTTCCACCACCAGAGTGCTCAAAGCCGTTTGCAGGGCCGCTTTGGCTTCTTCAACCTTGCCATCCTTAATCAGCGGCACCACAGCCTTGATAGCTTCAGGATAAGTGGCCAGAGGAATACCTGTCACCCGAACAATCATCTCGCTACGCAGCGGCTCAATGGTTTCACGGGCGCTTTGGATGCGACCATCTACTAGGTAATGCGTGGCCACCCGGCGGGCTTCAAAAATGCTCGGCAAATCAGCATAGACGTCATAGGCTTCAATTTCCACAGCCACCGGCGCTACCGCCAGATCCGGGTGGGCCGCAACCACGATTTCCAGTTTGCCCGTGGCTTCAGCCAGCAGTTTCAGCGCTGTTTCTGTACCATTTTTATCCAAAGCCGCCAGCGCCTGAGCGGTTTTCGCCAGGGCATCCACGGCTTCCTGAATCAGGGTATCGCGCTTTTCCTTGGCAATGCTTTGTACTTTATCTTGCACACCAGACTGCACATTGGCAGTGGCATTTTGCTGGGCCTGAGTGGGCTTGTCGGCTTCACCTGCGGTGGCCAGACCAGCCACCAGGCTAACAGCAGCAAAGGCTGCGATGAGTTGTTTTTTGAAATTCATGGGGGAATCCTCCAGTTCGTTTACGTGAGTTGTGTCCAATTCCATCAATAAATGGATTATCTACTATTGCCGTTCAGAGATAAGGTCAGTTTTATCCTTTTCAAGAGCTCCAGTGGCTTTGAGCCGGAGGGCTTTACAGAGATTTCTGAATGCCTCCCGAACCACTAACCGACACCGACTTCACAAAGCCGTGATAAAATCAACGCCATGAATTCATGGTGATAACCTCTCCCGAGGTATCAACCGATGAGACCCAACCGGCGGCGTTGATGCCTGTCACAATGACCAGAAAGCCGGTTTTTAACCATTTTTCGGACTTGATCCATGCGACAAGTACCTGACAACTTCCGCACCATTGCGGCCAAGCGGACGCCATCCGCACGGCGTTACGCCATTTTGGGCAATGGCCGTCTGGCCCGGCATCTGCGAGCCTATTTTTCCGCCATCGGCCTGGCAGTTGTGTCCTGGTCGCGCTGCGGCGACCCTAAAGCCAATACCTTTCCTGACATAACACACGGTGAAAAACGCCTGCAGCACACTCTGGCGCACGCTGATGTGGCGCTGGTGCTGTTCAGCGATCCGGCCATTATTCCCTTTGTGGAAAAACACCAGGGCCAATGCAATGGCAACAGCCAGCCGGTACAATGGGTTCACTGCGCCGCCAGCGTTGTCAGCCCGCCGGCCTTTTGCGCCCATCCGCTCATGACTTTTTCGCACCGCCCTTATGCCCTGGAAACCTACCAGAAGATGGCCTTTGCGTGCGATGACGTGGAGCGCTTCGGCCGCTTGTTTCCGGCGTTACCCAATCCGGTATTCCAGTTATCTGCGGATATACGCCCCCTGTATCACGCCTTGTGTGTGCTGGCTGGCAATATTCCACAAATGATCTGGCAAGGCTGTTTGCAGTCCTTTGACGATCTGCACGTCCCCCGACAAGCGGTGGAAACTTACCTGCGGCAGGTGTTGGCCAATTTTCTGGCCGCACCAAACAGTGCGCTCACCGGCCCCCTGGCCCGGGGCGACCACCCCACCATAAACAAACACCTGCACCACCTGCAACAAGGGACCGATCTGCAGGCTGCCCTGGCTGGCGTGTACCGCGCCGCCACCGCCTTGCATGCAGCCGGTAAACACAAAAACGGGGACACCGCTGCCACACATCCCTCCGTCATGGATACACGCGCATGAACATTCATCGCCTAAACAGCCAAGAGCAACCATTGACCATGCTCACCTGCTACGACTACTGGTCCGCTCAATTGCTTAACCACAGCCCTGTGGACATGTTGCTGGTGGGCGATTCACTGGCCATGGTCATGCATGGCCATGACAGCACCCTGCCTGCTGATGTAGACATCATGGCGCTACATACTCGGGCGGTCAGCCGCGGAGCGCCGGATAAATTTATCATTGCCGACTTGCCTTTTTTGTCTTATCGACAAGGCCGCGCACAGGCTGTCAAGGCCGTGCAAAAACTCATGCGCGCCGGTGCCCACGCGGTCAAACTGGAAGGCGTGAAGGGCAACCGGAAACTGATTCGCCACCTGGTGGATTCTGGCGTGCCCGTCATGGGCCATATTGGTCTGACGCCCCAGGCCGTGCATGCTCTGGGCGGCTATCGGGTTCAGGGACGGGATAACGACACTGCCAACAGACTCGTCAAAGAAGCCCGGCAGTTGCAACAGACCGGTTGTTTTGCGCTGGTCATCGAGTGTGTACCGGCATCATTGGGACAAACCATTACCGAATCGGTGGGCATTCCTACCATTGGCATTGGCGCTGGCCCACACACCCGCGGACAAGTGCTGGTATTGCATGATTTATTGGGTTTTAACACCACTTTCACGCCCAAATTCGTGCGCCATTACGCCAATGGCGCCGACTGGCTCAATCAGGCGGTTAGCCAATTTGTCGACGATGTGCACACCGGAAAATTCCCCGCCCCCGGAGAGTCTTATCAATGAAGATTTTCCGCACATTGAACGACTGGCGTGATGAACGCCGCCGGTGGCACAGCCAGAACATTGGTTTTGTGCCGACCATGGGCGCCCTGCATGCCGGGCATTTGTCGCTGGTCGCAAAGGCCCGGCAGGAAAACCCGCGCGTGGCCGTCAGTCTGTTTGTCAATCCCACCCAGTTTGATGCGCCGGATGATTTGGCGAACTACCCGCGGGATACGGAAAACGACCTGCGCCTGCTGAAAGCCGCCGGTGTTGACGCCGTACTCATGCCGGACGCAGAGCAACTTTATCCCGATGACTATGCCTATCAGATACGGGAAAAGGTATTCAGTCGCGATTTGTGCGGCCAGCATCGCCCCGGGCACTTCGATGGCGTTTTGACCGTTGTCATGAAACTGCTGAATCTGGTTCAGCCGCACCGGGCCTATTTCGGCGAAAAGGACTACCAGCAACTGGTACTTATTCAAGGCATGGTACAGGCTTTTTTTCTGCCATATGAAATCATCGGCTGCCCCATTGTGCGAGAGGCCGATGGCCTGGCCATGAGTTCACGAAACCGGCGGCTGAATCCGCAGCAGCGGCAAATCGCCGCCCGCCTGTACGCAATTTTGTCTAGTGCTGACTCCGTTGACACCGCCTGGAAGCAGTTGCAAGAAATTTTTGATGGCGTGGATTATGTCCGCGATTGGCAAGGGCGGCGGCTGGCGGCTGTCCGCCTGGGGCCGGTAAGGCTTATCGATAACGTGGTATTACCGGCATCCGATAACAACGGGGCTCGCCCATGATCGGGTCAAACAAGAAAAACCTGTTACTAATGGTGTCCGGCTCCATCGCCGCCTATAAAAGCTGCGAGCTGATTTCCACCTGGCGGCAAGCCGGCCACGCCGTGCGCGTCATGACCACGCCGTCGGCGGAAAACTTTATTGGCATGGCCACCCTGGAAGGGCTCAGCGGCCATCCGGTGCTCAATGACACTTTTGCATCAGGCCAGGCCATGGCCCATATCGACTGGGTACGCTGGGCCGATGTGATTGTGCTGTGCCCGGCCACCGCCAATCGCCTGACGGCCCTGTATCAGGGCCGTGCTGATGACCTGGTAGGAACTGCTTTGCTGGCTGCCGAACCCGGACTGCCCATCGCAGTTATTCCGGCCATGAATACCCGCATGTGGCACCATCCAACTGTACAAACGGCTGTTAATGGACTCAAGCAACGCGGCATCGCCGTGATGCCGCCGTCCAGTGGCGCACTGGCCTGTGGCGAAACCGGCGAGGGACGCCTACCCGCCATCGCCGATGTCCTCGACTTTGTGGAAAAGCGCTATCTGAACCCTGCCGGCAAACGCATTCTGATTACCGCCGGTGGCACAACTGAAACCATTGACGCGGTGCGCGTCCTGACGAATCGCAGCAGTGGGCGGACCGGCGCGGCCCTGGCTGACCATTTGGCAGCCGCTGGCCATCAGGTCACGCTGTTGCGCGCTCAAACCGCCGCAAGGCCCCGCTGGCCTGTGGCTGAAATCACATTTACGGATTTTGCCAACTTACACAACCGACTGCAACAGCAGCTAAAACAGCACGCCTTTGACGTGGTCATCCATGCCGCCGCGATCAGTGATTATTCCCTGCAGGCGCTCTGCGTGGATGGTGAGTCCGCCATGCCAGCCGGGCAGCATGGCAAACTTGACAGCGAAGCCAGCCAGCTCAGCATCCACCTCAAGCGTAATCCCAAGCTGGTGGACGCCATCAAGGGCTGGTCATGCTGCCGGGCCACACAATTGGTGGCATTCAAGCTTACCGCCTGTCATGATCCGGCCAAACAGCACGCCGCTGTCAAAAAACTGCTGCGCCGCAGTGGCGCCGACTGGGTGGTGCACAATGATCAGATTGAAATTGATGCCGGTGACCATGTTTTCCGGCTGTATGACAAAAATACTGCGCTTGTGGCCGAGTGCGGACATGTCACAGATCTGGCGGAAACGCTGATGAATGTCTGCGTGCCGCCGGGGCAGCCCACTGATTCCTCAATCCCATCGGAGGCCACACATGATTTTGTGTCTTGATGTGGGCAACAGCCAGATTCACGCCGGTGTTTTCAAGGGCGACGCGCTGGTGTATCAGTTTCGGGCAAAATCGTCCGCCGGAGAAAGCTCCGACCAACTGGGCGTTTTTTTACGCGCGGTACTGCGGGAAAACGGCATTGACCCGGCCGCCATCCGCCATACGGCCATTTGCAGCGTGGTGCCCACCGGTTTGTACTCCCTGCGGGCCGCCTGCATCAAATACTTTGGCCACCCTCCTTTTGTGCTGCAGCCGGGTGTCAAAACCGGTTTGAAAATCCGCTACAAGAACCCGCAAGAAGTGGGCGCTGACCGCATTGCCAACGCCATTGCCGCATCCTGGCTTTTTCCCGAACAAAACCGGCTGGTGGTGGATTTCGGCACCGCCACCACCTGCGATGTCATCAGTGACCGGGACGAATACCTGGGAGGTGCGATTCTGCCTGGTCTCAAATTATCCATGGAGGCCCTTCAGGCCGGCACCGCCAAACTGTCGGCCGTGGAGATACTCAAGCCGGAGCAGGCCCTCGGCCAAACCACTGCCGCCAGTATTCAAAGCGGTCTGTATTTCGGGCACCTGTTTGCCTTGAAAGGCCTGTTACACCGTTTGCACCAGGAAGCCTTTGGCCAGCAGCCTGTCACCATCATTGGCACCGGCGGTCTGGCCCGCCTGTTTGCCGACGATAACCTGTTTGAACATGAAGTCCCTGATCTGGTGCTCACCGGTTTGCGGTTGGCCTTTGTCAAAAACCAGAATCTCTAAAACAACTGTTATTCACGCTAGCAACAGGAGAAACCATGCATATCAACATGCTCAAGTGTAAGATTCATCGGGCTCGCGTCACTGACGCCAATCTCGATTATGAAGGCTCTGTTTCCATTGATCCGGCCCTGTGCGAAGCCGCCGGCCTGATCCCTTTCGAGCAGGTGGATATCTATAACTGCAACAATGGCGCCCGTTTTACCACCTATGTCATTTACGGCAAACCCGGAGAAATTTGCCTCAATGGCGCCGCCGCGCGCATGGCGCAGGTCAATGACCGGGTGATTATTTGCAGCTATTGCAGCCTGGATGCCCAGGAAGCCAGCGGGCATCAGCCCCGGCTGGTGTTTGTGGACGACAGCAACCGTCAGGTCATTCGGGCGGCTTGATCGCCTCGCCTGTCAGACACAAGTCGGCAAAACGGCGCAATAATCGCCGGCCATTGACTTCGGCATCCGACTCAACAGCGCGCGTCAAGGTTTCCGGGCACAGACCCTCGGCAGAAATATCCGCGGCACGGCAAGCAATAAATGCCTGGGTAATATCAGCGGTAAATTCCGGATGAAACTGAACACCCCAGGCGCAGGCCCCCAAACGAAAGGCGTGGTTGGCGTCCAAAGGGCTTTCTCCCAGCTTCTGCGCATGCCGGGGAAGTGCCTGCACGGCTTGCAAATGGGTGGCATAAAAGGCCAGTGAAGCGCCTTTTTCCCTGACCAGCGGCGCAAATAACGGGTCTGCACCCGCCGCATCGGTGTGGGCAAACCGGACTCGACCAATTTGGCGGCCACGGGAGTTCCAGTCAACCCGGCCACCGGCGGCCTGCGCCAGCAACTGGTGGCCATAACAGACACCCAGCACAGGGATGTTTTTGGCCAGCACCACCTGTAGCCAGCGTTCCACGGCGCTGGACCATGCTGGCTGTTCAGTAATCATGGCGGGCGAACCGGTCACAATGACGCCAGCCATATGCTCGAACAACGGACCTCCCGGTGGCGGCAAGGCTTCATTGGCAAAAGCCCGAATAACCCGCAATTGGTCAGCAGACACACCCAGGTGACGGGCGAACCAGTGGGGGAAGTCACCATGCTGGCGCATCACCGGCACAGGCGGCTGTCCTGTTTGCACAATGGCGATAAAAGTCGGGGCTGATGCGGCTTGAAGTGGTTTTTCCGGGGGAATTCGGTGCGTAGTTGTGGGTGGATTGTGGGTGGTGCTCATTGATACATCAAAGGCGTTAATTTGATGGCTTCCTCTAGGGAGACTTGTCCGCCAATAATATGTTCCGCCAGTGCCAGCCGCAAGGGTTTCATGCCTTCCTTGATGGCCATTTCGGTAATTTTTTCCGAAGGCGTGTTGGCCTGGATACAAGAGCGTAATGATTCTGTGACCGGCATCATCTCATACACCCCCAAACGCCCGTGATAGCCGGTATTGCGGCATTCGATACAACCGGTTTTCTCGTACACCCGTGCCGGTGCTGACAGGTCGAAGGGCTGTACCAACGCCTGCCAGGCGGCCATATTGGTGGCCTCTTCCCGCTTGCAATGCACACACAGCTTGCGCGCCAGCCGCTGGGCGACTACGCCTGCCAGCGTGCTGCGCAGCAGATAGTCAGGCACACCTAAATCCAGCAACCGGTTAATGGCGCCGGGGGCGGAATTGGTGTGTAGGGTGGACAGCACCAAATGACCGGTCAGGGACGCCTGCACCGCCATCTGCGCGGTTTCCAGGTCGCGGATTTCGCCCACCATGATAATGTCCGGGTCCTGCCGCATCAAAGTCCGAATGCCATCCGCGAAGTTCAGCCCAATTTTCGGGTTTATCTGCATCTGGTTAAGTTCAGGAAACACCATCTCGATGGGGTCTTCCACCGTGGACACATTCACCTCGCCTGTGGCCAGACGGCGCAAGGTGGCATAAAGTGTGGTGGTCTTTCCCGAACCGGTGGGGCCGGTGACCAGCA
This sequence comes from Lysobacterales bacterium, assembly GCA_026982315.1. Taxonomy (GTDB): domain Bacteria; phylum Pseudomonadota; class Gammaproteobacteria; order Xanthomonadales; family Marinicellaceae; genus S144-45. The sequence continues at coordinate 63,231 of JALSHI010000026.1, read as the reverse complement.
CAATGCCATGCGGGCGATTGATCATGGCCTCCCAGGTCGCTTCTTCGTTTTCGCCAAAGCCCAAATCGCGGTAAGTCTTGGAGACCGCATCCGGATCAAATATGCGCAGCACACACTTTTCACCAAAAGCCGTGGGCATGGTGGAAACCCGCAGCTCCACTTCGCGGTTTTTGCCCGACAAGGTTTTAATGCGGCCATCCTGGGGTTTGCGTTTTTCCGTCACATCCATGCGCGAAAGGATTTTTATGCGGCTGACCACCGCCGCCATCACCGGAGTTGGCAGGGTGTATACCTGGTGCAGCTTGCCGTCAATGCGAAATCGCACCAGGGATTCGTTTCGCTTGGGCTCCAGATGAATATCGCTGGCGCGTTGCTCAAAGGCATACTGCAGCAGCCAGTCCACAATATTGATGACATGCTGGTCATCCGCCGTGAGCTCGCCCCTGGCGCCCAGCTGCACCATTTGTTCCAAATTGAGAAGAGGATCCAGCCGCCGGCTTTGATGTTGCGCCTTGGCATGTTGTATGGATCGATTGACACCGTAAAACTCGAACAGATAGCGCTGAATATCCAACGGATTGGCGTGTACCCTGCGAATATCCGCTCGCAACAAACGTTGCAACTCCTCTACCCATTCATCATTGTCCGGATCGGCCACGGCAAAGGTAATTTGCTGGCCGTCGACGGCGACCGGCAGGATTTTATGCTTGCTGGCATAAGCCTGGGAAACCACTTCAGGCACATTGCCCACATCAATGCTGGTGGGGTCGATTTTCAGGTAATCGAGCCGGTGTTTGCCCGCCACCCAGCGGGTGATGGCTTCCACCGTCAATGGCTTTCCGGTTTTCTGGTTAATCATGCCGTAATCGGCCAGCGACACATAAGGGTGGACAGAAGCACTGGCCGGTTTGGCGGCATTGCGTAACAGCTGTCGCGCATCATCCTTGCTGAGCAGGCCATCACGATACATTTCCCGTGCTGCCCACTCCAGCCACTGATTTACAGCCTGCGACTTTCCCATAATCGATTCAATGTCTCCGTGTGCGGCCAGTCAAGTAAGGCCATCAATTGATCCGGCTTCATCATATCAGCAATTTTGCCTTGCCGGGTGTGACTATCGGCAAAAATCAGCAAGCCGTGAGTGGCGTATTCCGGTGTCAACACAAGGTCATGGCTGGCCATGATGATGGCCTTGTGCGATTGCTGGCGCAAAAACTCCAGCACCCGCAAGCGAAAAGCCATATCAAACTGGCCCAACGGTTCATCCAGCAGCAACAAAGGGGAATCCTGAATCAGGCTGGTCGCCAGTTCCACCGCCCGCCGCTGGCCACCGGACAAATGGGCCAGAGGCCGATGGAGCCATGCGGACAAGCCCAAAGCCTGAATCACGATTTGTTGCCACTGCTCAGATGCCTGACTGCCCCAGGCATAGCTGCCCATGTGCAAGGCTTCAGCCACACTACATGGCGGCGTGGCTTCCTGGGACTGTGGCAAATAACTCACCTGTCGCGCCCGGCCACGGCTGCGCCAATGTTTCAAAGGACGGCCTGCCAGCTCAAGGTCACCGGTAAAGTCCGCATGCAAGCCGGCCACGGTTTCCAGCAGGGTGCTTTTGCCACAACCATTGGCCCCGGCCAAAAGCCAGAACTGGCCGGTTTGCACGTGCCAGTCCAAGGGCTCAAAAAGCGCCTTGTGGGCACGCTTTACTTGCAGCTTGCGCGTTTTCAGAAGTGCTGCCATCCGCTTTTCCTGCGTTGCAACAGCATAAAAAACACCACGCCCAGCAAGGCGGTGATGGCGCCGGCCGGTAATTGCACCGGCGCTGCCATGCTGCGCGCCAGGGTGTCAGCCAGCAGGACAACAATAGCGCCATTCATGGCAACGGCGGGCAACAAATAGCGATGGGAAAAACCCACCAGTTGGCGAGAAATATGTGGCACCATCAAACCCACAAAACCAATGGGGCCTGACAGACTCACCGCTGCGGCCACCAGAACGGCGGCCGTGAACAGTAAAGTCAGGTTCAGCGCCGCCACAGACACGCCGGTTTTTTCTGCAAAACGATTGCCGCGCGCCAATACATCCAGTTCGCGCCAGCCCCGGCCAAGGCCCAGCACAACCAGAATCACCAGCGCCAGTGGCCACCAGCGCAGGGGGCTATGTGATAAATCACCCATCAGCCAAAACAGCAAGGATTGCGTTAATGTTTGCTTTGACAGCACCAGGATAATACTGATGAGCGCCGAAAATCCGAATGAAAGCATGACACCATTGAGCAAAACCCGCTCAATGTGCCGCAAATATCGCCAGGATAAAACCAGCAATGCAAACAACGCCAGGGCAGCGCCTGCCAGGCTGGCCAGCATAACCGGCACCGTCAAGCCCAAGGCGCTGGCCAGCAAATAGCTCAGGGCCGCCCCGGAAGACACTCCGAGAATATAGGGGTCCGCCAGAGGATTCTTGAAAAGATTCTGCACCACCACACCGGCCACAGCCAGCAGTGCGCCCACATTAACGGCTGTCACCACCCGCGGCCAGCGTAACTGCCAGATAATGGCCGCCGTTGTGTGGTTCGTGTTCGAGGTCCATAACACCGTCGGATGGGAAAACCCGTCTCCACCCCACAACAGTGCCGCAGGCACCAGCATGACCAGCACAACGAATATTAAACCCAAACGCAGCATGGGCTTCACCGGGCAATTAACACCTCAACACTGGTAATGTCTCGACGGGCCAGATTGAACTCCGCCATGCCGGTAACATAATGCACTTCCACAATCACCGTGTCACCGGTCACCTGCCGCACCACACCGTTAATCACCCGCCCCTTGCGTGTCCGCAGACGGGCTTTTCGCCCTACAGCCTCAGTCAGGTCATCCACACGGCGGTACCGCGCCACTGTGCCGCCAATCACCTTTTTAACCGTTAAACGATGCTTGTCTTTGGCCTTGCTTGCGTGCTGTTGTCTGGCTTGCTTCTGCCGAAGAACATCCTCGCGATAGGCCTGAACCAGAACATCAGCATCCACCTTGTCGTAAGAAATGGGCTGCAAGTGAACGGGTTCCGGGTCGCTTTCGCCCAAACCCACGGCAATGTCCGACTGGGCAAGGAACACATTTTGCGGCATGGAGAACAGTTCATCCAGATAAATGGTTTTCCCCAAATGAAACTCGGCAAAAAACTCTGCCTTGGGCAACAAGGTGCGCTGATACCAGTTCAGCAGCTTGTCTGGCAGTTCCTTGCCCGCCAAGGTTCGTATCAGGTTTTGTACGATTTGCGCGCTGTTTTTCCGATAAGCGCCAAATGAGCCCTGATAGCGCTGGGCACACAGTTGATTGCGACGTTCATTAAAACCGTTGTCCTGGTGATAATAAAACAAGTCCTTGAGTAAAAAGTCCTCAAAGGAAAACTCGTTGCGACCCACCGCTGATTTCATTTGCCCTGACCAGGAGGACATCCACAGATTCTCCGCTTCCGTATCCGCCTGAAAATCAATGCTGTCATCGCCATTGTGTTCGTAGAAAAAATTCAGGTTATAAGTCACCGGTTCACCCTGCATAATGGCTTGCCATTGGGACAGGCTAAAAGCCCAGGGCGCATTGTCACCACAACCAGGCGCGCCCAGATAGCCCACCACAGCTGGCCAGTAACCCCGCTCTATCAAGGCTTGCTGAAAATCCTGAGGCCCATGGGGTTGCAGGCGCACCCCTTCCAGCTTGATGTTCATATGCCGGGGCAAATAGTGACGCAATTCATCAAGACTGGCCTTGAACAGAAACAGCGGGTCCAAACTTAAGGTAATGTCATCGATTTCCACACGCTGACGGAAACCCGCCGGCTGAAAGCTCACATCCCGGATGTGAACCGTGCCTTCGGTGTCACTGCTGATACTCGACCAGTCCCACTGGCCAGCGGCTGATGCCGTTTCAGCCAGGTTGTCCACCAGAATGGAGGCCCGCTTGTTGGACTGCCACAGGGACAGGGCAAACACGACAACGGCCAGAACGATAAGGCCTGCAAAGATTTTTTTTAAGGTGGTTAACATGGTGCTGACTAGCGCTCTCCAAAAGCTGACAAGGCGTCACGCGACGAGTGACGGCAACTCAACCGGTGACAAGGCTACATGACCGGCTCGGCAAAACCGGCAAAAGCGCTGATAATTATGGTCTGAATCTGCTTGGATGACAAATTCACACCCGGAAAACTGCCCACTGGCCGGTAGTTTCGATAAAAATCCGGGTGTCCAGGCTCCACCGCCGGGTAAGGTGACAATAATTCGTAGCTGCTGGAATAGCGAAAAGGCCACACATCAAAGACCGGCAAGGCGCGTGACAGGCTGGCAATCAATCCGCTGAAGGCGCTCCACAACGGCACTTGTTGCTTAGGCGCCACCACCCAGCTGTTTTCCGGATCGGTATCGCGTTTGATGGCGGTTTTCAGCGCCTGCGCCACGGCCGCTGACCTGATAATCAAACCCGCTTCCGTATTCAGGGTATCTGAACGGTGATCAAAATTGTGCGAGCCAATCAAAGACAGGTAATTGTCAATGACAAAAGATTTCGCATGCAGGCCAAAACGGGTATTTTCATTCACCACCGGTGAGGCGAACATCTCACGCCAGTAGCCGGGTTTGGGCTTGTACTCGTAGATCAGCAAACCCAGCCGCTTGAGATAACGCCGCTTGTGTTTGAAGGAAATGGCATACACATAAAAGGCGTCCGTAGAGGCCAGACTGTTGGTCGACACCAGCAAACGAATATCCGGGTGTTGACGGCGCAATTTTTTCAAGGCCCGGTAGGCCTTGCGGCTCAGCACCAGATAAGGGGTTTGCATAATGACTTCCTGCCGTGCCGAAAGCATCAGGTCGCGAATCTCCCTGCTCAGGGCCTTGTTGGCCTGTTTGCCACTGCGACTGCGAACCACCTTGTCCGGCGAGTCGCTAAAATAACGAACTGAATCAGCCCGCAAGGCGGTATCGACAAATTTTTGGCGGATGAGGGCATAGTCAAAAGTCTGAATCACCATTTGACGGGCATGCGGCGCCAGGGGTGTGTTCCATTCCGAATGATTGCGCTGGCCGTTCAGGATTCGCTGGCTGACATCATCCAGATGTTCCAGCGCAACGCTGTAGGGGTGAGCCCAAAATTCATCAAAGGACTCTTGCACTTGCGCGGCCGCCGCACCCACCACCAGTGCATCCCGATCCCGGTAATTAAAGGCCGGATCCCAGTCAAAGTAGCGGTCCTGATAATTACGCCCGCCGGTGATGCCGTAGCGTCCGTCCACCAGAAAAACCTTGTTATGCATGCGTCGGTTAAGGCTGGAGAGGCAGCAAGCCAGTGCGCTGAAAAAGTCAAACTTGGAGGTATGCGCTTCCCGGAACACCGGGTTAAACAGCTTGATACGAAGGTTTTTATGGAGTGTCGCCAGCTCCGACAACAGCCAGGTATTGTCCATGGAAAACAACTGGTCGATGATGACATTGACCTGGACACCCCGGCGGGCGGCGGCCAGCAACTCCTGCAACACCAGATGACCGGCTTCGTCATCCACCCAGATAAATGTTTGGATATCAATGCGACGCTGGGCCGCTTTAATCAGGTGCAGACGCAATAACAAGGCATCCGTGCCTTTTTCCAGCAAAACCACTCGCGGGCGGCCATCGTACTGGTAATCGCGCCATAGCTGTTCCAGTGGCGTATCCAGCGCGCACCGCCTGGCATCAGCGGCCGGGCAACTGCTGTCAGCGCCTTTGGCAATCTGCATGGTTTCATCCACCCGCTTGAGAAACGCCGGTGACTGGTGACAGGCAGAAAGCACGACGACAATGAGTAACACGGTCGCCCATTGACTGTAGCGAGTCGCCAGAGAATTCATACCGGCCAGTACCATGTTGTCAACCGCCAGTGTGGCGGCGCCACCACAACCAGGTTGTCGACGGCCTGGGTTAGATGCAGGCACAACATCAACTGCTGGTTATTCTCATAGAGCCAGATCAGGGTCTCTGCAGGTCCGCTTTCCACCATGGCTTCCTCGATCGCAACGGGTACCGGTTTTTGCAATGACAACCACAAACGTCCACCGTGCCGTTTGGTCATGGCTTCCTTTGCTGTCCACAAGGCATAAAACGCCAGTGTCTGGTCTGTACCTCTTAGCCTTGCCAAAGCGGCTGTCTCCACCGGAGAAAAATAGCGACGCGCGATTTTCATTAAAGGGCGACGGGACTGAACTTTCTCCATATCCAGCCCCACATCGGTTTGCCCCGGCGCCACCAGCAGCGCCAAATGTCCCTGGCTATGGGTATAGGAGAAGCCCCAGTTCACGCCAGACCATTGCGGTTTGCCATTGGCCGAATACACAATGGCGTCATCCGCCATCGGCTGGCTGGTGATCCGCGCCAGTTGTTGCCGCATCCACTGCCGTCCGGCGCGGCGCGCCTGGTGCAGGTCTTTTACGGGGCCCGGCTGATGTATACACAAGCAAGGGTGTCGTTGACAAGTAAGCGCCGTCGAAGTGATTTCAAGCCGTGGCGAGGATGACCGGCTACTACTGCGCGCCTGTTGAACTTGCTGTTCCATGCTGGTTTTCCTTTCCGTTTGTTTACATGTTCAGGCTGCGTCCGCCATCCACAACCAGAATATGGCCAGTGACATACTCGGCAGTGGCCAAAAAATAAACTGCTTCGGCAATGTCCTGGGGCGAGCCTGTGCGGCCCAGGGCGATGCGGCTTAATATGTCTTGTTGGCTCTGATCTGTCAATTCCGTGTTAGCGTTGCTTTCTTCCGGCCACAAAATACACCCCGGCGCCACACCATTGACCCGCACATGCGGCGCCAGTTCCTTGGCCAGGGATTTGACCATCATGGCATTGGCGGCTTTGGCCATGGAGTACACCGGATAGCCCTTCAGCGGCTTGTCCGCATGAATGTCGACCAGGTTCACAATACTGCCACGATGTCTGGCCAGTTCATCCCCAGCGGCCTGGGAAAGTAACAGGGGGCCGGCCACATTGCTGTCAAATAATTGCTGAAAATCATCAACGCTGATTTGACCCACTGGCGTTGGAAAAAATGCCGAGGCATTGTTGACCAGCAGATCCAGCCGTCCGGCGGCTGTCATGACCGAGTCCATCAGCGCCTGATAGTCGGTGTGCAGGCTTAAAGGGGCCTGAATGGCATGGGCACTGCCAGGCCGCTGTGTATTGAGTGCTGCCAGCAGCGCTTGCGTTTGCGCCTTCGATTGCCGATAATGCAGCACCACGTCATAACCTTTGTCATGCAAATAGCGGGCGATGGCCGACCCCAAACGTCGCGCCGAACCGGTCACCAGCGCCACCGGTGCCGGTGACCGCGCCTTGCCTTCGGATATCTGATGATGACTACCCATGAAGTTCCTGCTGATGTCAAAGCCCTGAGTGTAGCATTGCGTGAACGGATACAACACCAGATTCGCCAAGACGGCTCCATACCTTTTTCCCGCTTCATGCACATGGCCCTGTACGAGCCTACGCTGGGCTACTATTCCGCCGGCTTGCCAAAACTGGGTGCCGCTGGCGATTTTATCACCGCCCCGGAGTTGGGTCCGCTTTTCGCCAATGGCTTTGCCAATGCCTTTTCCCCGCTGTTATCCATGCTGCGCCAGCCAGTCATTGTTGAGGTGGGCGCAGGCAGCGGCGCTTTTGCGCGCGATGTCCTGGTGGCGCTGCAGGCGCAAGATACACTGCCAGAACACTACTGGATTCTGGAAACCAGCGCGCATTTGCGCCAGGTGCAAAAAGACAACTTAAGCACTTTGCCCGCTGACTTGCGCCGCCGTGTTCACTGGCTGGATACACCGCCCCAGGAAGCGTTTGAAGGCATTGTTTTCGCCAATGAGGTCATCGACGCCTTGCCTGTTGAGGTCTTTCGGCGAAACCGCCAGTGCGCCAATGGCTATGAACGCCTGCATGTCCAACTGACCGACTCTGGGTTTGGCGATCACTGGCTGCCCATGGACAAAAACCTGGCCGCCCAGATACCTGAACTGTGCCAGGCGCTGGATGATGGTTATCGCTCGGAGTTTCTGCCGCAACTGGCGCCCTGGATCCAGGCCATCACTGCCCAGTTACGCAAAGGCGGCGTTTTTTTGGTGGACTATGGCTACAGCCGCCGGGATTTTTACCACCCTGACCGGGCTTGCGGCACACTGGTTTGTCACCATCGCCACCAGGCCAATTTCGACCCCTATCAGCAGATTGGTCTACAGGACATCACGGCATTTGTGGACTTTACCGCCGTGGCCGAGGCGCTGGATGGTGCGAATCTGGGTGTGGAAGGCTTTACCACCCAAGGCGCTTTCTTGCTGGAAAATAGCATTCAAGCCAACCTTGGTTCGGCCGACTCAGCACATTACAGCCAGTACTACCAGCGCGCCAGCGAGCTGAAACAGCTGGTGCTGCCGTCGGAAATGGGCGAGAAATTCAAGGTCATATGGGCATCTGCGGGCCTGGATTCCGAAGAATCCGCCCGGATCCCCGGATTTTCGTCAGATTTGCTTTACACCCTGTAATGATAAGTTTGCGTCGTACAATTTTATGGGCACTGGGCTGGGCGATGCTGGCTGGCATCATTTGGCTTTCTCTGGCGCCATTGCCCGCCAACACGCTGGCCATCCCTGGCTCGGACAAATTGGCTCACTTCTTTGCCTGGGCGGTAGTCAGCCTCTGGTTTCTGCTATTGGCCCGTTCGTACCACCTGTACTGGCTGGCCGCCCTGATAACCATCAGCGGACTGCTGGAAGTGGCCCAGTCTTTCACCACCTATCGCAGCGGCGACTGGCTGGATTTTGCCGCCAATGGCAGTGGCGCACTCACCGCCTGGTGGTTATTGCCGCTGGTTGCGGCCACCCGCCTGGCCACCTGGTTATTCTCCGAGCAACAATCGCCGCGCCGCTAAACCCCGCTTTTTTCTTGTAAAAACCACGTTACAATGCCTGCCATGAATGCAGCCAAATCCACCCCGCCTGCCAGCGGCGGTAAATTACAAATCATCGTACCGGTCTACAATGAGCAAGCGGTCATACCCGCTTTTATGCAGCGCCTGCATGGCGTGCTGGACCATGAGCCAATCAACTGGAGTGTGCTTTTTGTCAATGACGGCTCGACTGATGACACCTTGCAGCAATTACAACGTCTGAACCAGCAAGACAAGCGCGTGGGCTATATCAACCTGAGCCGCAATTTCGGCAAAGAACACGCCATGACCGCCGGTCTGGATCTGTGCGATGCGGATGCGGTGGTGATTATGGATGTGGATTTACAAGATCCGCCGGAGCTGATTCCCGAGATGCTGAGCCAGTGGCGTAACGGCTTTGATGTGGTCTATGCCACCCGCCGCGAGCGCCATGGCGAGTCGGCCCTGAAAAAGGCCACCGCCCATGGTTTTTACCGGCTGATGAATCGCCTGGGGGAAATTCCCATTCCCCGGGATACCGGCGATTTTCGCTTGCTGTCACGCCGCGCGGTGGCGGCCTTGCGGCAACTGCGGGAACGTAACCGTTTTATGAAAGGTTTATACGCCTGGATTGGCTATCCGCAAACCAGCGTGCTGTTCGACCGCCAGCCGCGGGCCGCCGGTCACAGCAAGTGGAATTTTGGCAAACTCTGGCGCTTCGCCATGGATGGCATTACCGCCTTTTCCACCGTGCCTTTGCGCTTTGCCACCTGGATCGGCCTGGGCGTTGCGCTGTTCGCCTTTGTGTACGGGCTGATTATTATCATTAAAACCCTGCTTCATGGCAGCGACGTGCCCGGCTATCCTTCGCTGATGACAGTGATTTTGTTTCTTGGCGGCATTCAGCTCATGGCCCTTGGCGTGATTGGCGAATACCTGGGCCGCATGTTCAGCGAAACCAAGCAACGCCCCTTGTATCTGGTGGAGTCGATACAGCCGGCGGATAACGACCGCTGAACAATCGCCATCAGGCCTGCTGGTCAATCACGCCGGCGGCCTGTTTCTGCAAAGCCTGCTGCACACTGCGGCGCGCGGCGGCGAAGGAAAACCACTGCTCGACATTTTTCAGCCCATTGGCCGAGAGTTTTTCCCACAGCGCCTGATCCTGATACAGCCGCACCACGGCAGCGGCGAAATCCGCTGGTGTTTCCGCGTTCAGCACATCCGTTTCATGCGCCGTATGCATGCCTTCGGTGGCCACACCGGTGGCCACCACCGGCTGACCGTATGACATGCTCAAATTGACCTTGCCCTTGACGCCAGCGCCAAAACGCAAAGGCGCCACCGCCAGACGGCAACCGTCCAGAAACGGCGCCAGATCCGGCACAAAGCCGTGAAACACCACGCCTTCTTCCGCACCCAAGGCACGAATTTCGTCGGGCGCCTTGGAGCCAATCAAATGAAAGCGCATCTGCGGCAGTTGCTTGCGAATCCGTGGCCATATCTCTTTGACAAACCATAAGGCCGCATCCACATTGGGCGTATGCTGGAATCCACCCACAAACATCACATCACGCCGTTGGTCAAAAGGCCGTCTGCATCCGGGAATTTCATGGATATTGGACAGGACATCAACGCGGGCTGCCGGTAGCGCCTTTTCCAGTAATTGCTGCTCATAAGGGCTGACCACCCAGGTCACATCCGCCTGCTTGATGCAGGATTGTTCCCGCAAACGGGTTTTCTCCGCCAGACGCGCCAGCTTGGGATTATCAGCCAGTTCCGCCTGGCGGGCTTCCCGCACATAGTGCAAATCCACCGTATCGAAAATCACCTGAGCCTGGGGCGCATAATGCCGCACCAGCGGCAACAAGGGCTCGGCCACGTAGTAGCGGCTGAGAATCACCGCATCCAGCAATGTTCCCTTGTCACGCAGATAATCCATGGGATTTCGCACAAAGGGGTGATACAGACACTCCACGCCCATGTGCTGTAGCTGCCGGGTATAGGCCCCGGCATGCGCCAGATTCTCCGGCATGAATATCACGTGGTAACCCAGTTCACGCAAGATACGGATTAAATTCATCATCCGCAAGCTGCCGGAATCCTGATCCGGTGTCGGTGTGGTGGCATCGGCAATCAGCACCCGCGGCGGTTGGCCATGAATGCGGGCCCATTCGATATCACTGCCTGGCGCCGGCTGCCGCGCCAGGGCCTGCGCCCACTTTTCGGCAAATTTTTTCTGGTTAATCGCCTGGAAACGCTTGGTCCCGCTGGTAATGTCCGTGCCCGAGGAGACACCTTCAAAATGTACCACCTGCGATGCCGGCTGGTAATAGACGCTCTTGCCGGCCTGGCGCACGGCAAAGGCCAAATCCGTGTCTTCGTAATAGGCGGGTTTATAGCGGGTGTCGAAACCACCCAGGTGGTCAAACAGGGCTTTGGGAATCATGATGCTGGCGCCGGAACAATAATCCACCGCCCGCACATGGTTACACTCCGGCGCCTGCGGGTTCTGGTTGCGGCCATAGTTCCAACCACTGGCATCGCTGAAGACAATTCCCCCGGCTTCTTGCAATCGACCGTCCGGGTACAATAACTGGCTGCCTGCCACACCAGCATCCGGGTGGCTCTGAAAAATATCCAGTAACGCATCCAGCCAGTCATCCCTAACCATGGTGTCATTATTGAGAAACAGCAGGTACTCGCCAGCGGCCAGCGCCGCGCCGGTGTTACAGGACTCAATAAAGCCGCCATTATGCGGCTGGCGGTGATAACGAACACCAGAGATCAACGCCATTTTTTCTTTTGTTTCATCTGTGGACGCATCATCCACGACTATGACTTCAAAGGGCACGGCGGTTTTTATTCCGGCGATGGAATTCAGGCAGTTCCAGGTGTGTTCAAAGTGGTTATACACCGGAATGATGACGGAAACCCGCGGGGGCGTATCTGTTGCGGTCTTGACGACTATGGGAGAAAAAGTGGTTTCCATCACCGCCACCGCGTCTGCGTCTGCGCCTGGTGCGTGTTCACCCTGAAAATCAGCCCGCAGACGCTGGCGAACCATGTCGATGGTGCCGCGCCAGCCACGGGTTTTCAAACTGCGGGAAAACCGCACCGGCAATCCGGCGGCCTGACGCAACCGGTAGGCCAGCCGGGCCCGGCCATTTTGCACACCGCGACGAACAAATCGCAATGGTTTGGTGATGCGCCAGGATGTGCTGTTGTATACCGCCGCCAGCTCACTTTGCAGACGGCGTATTTCTTCCCCAAGCCGGGCCTGCTCTGCATGAATGACCTGCTTCAGATGCTCCACCTCGGCCTGTTCGGCGGCAATGTGTTTTTCCCGCTCGGCAATGGTGTGCTGCAACTCGACCTGGTGCTTCTTGAGATCATCAATGGCTTCTTCCAGCAGGGTGATGTGCTTTTGTAATTGCCAGGCCCACTGGGTGCGCTCCTCGGTAAGCGACTCACTGGCTTGCAGACGTTGCTGCAATTGCTGAATTGTCCGCCGCTGGTGCGTGCTTCGCTCGGCCAGCTGGCGCTCCCCATAACGCGGCCACAAGAACACCGGCAACGCCTGATGACGGATCTTGATATCCGTTGCATTATCACGGTTTTCTGGGGTTCTGGCGCTTTTCTGCCCGCTGATTTTTTGCCACAAACGCCGGTAGGACTGGTGCGCCTGGGCAAAATTCATGTGACTGAGCCGACGGCTGTTATGGCGCATTTTTTGTATCAGGTCCGGGTTGTCACGCAGGCTTTTCAGGTGCATCAGCACTTCTCTGGCCTGTTTTTGTGGATCCCCAGGTGTCACCAGCAATCCGGTTTCCCCGTCCCGCACGCGTTCACCCAAAGCGCCGATATCCGTGGCAATAACCGGTATGCCGGCTTGTTGCATTTCACTCAGGGTGTAGCTAAATGTTTCGGCGGCCTGGGAAAGCAACAAGGCCACATGCGGGCGCAGCTTCTGCAACCATGCCGGCAATTCCTCATTGCGGTAATCTTCAATGACACGCACCTGCGGTCTGTGGGCGAACTTACGTCCCTGACGGCCAGCGCCCAGCAATATCAGCCGTGCATCCGGTATGTGCTGCTCCCATTCATCCAGTAACGCTTCCAGAACCTCTTGCCCCTTGACCGCATTCACACGACCAGGCAGCAGAACTGTCAAGGCTGATGCTGGATTCGTTGTCTCCTCAGGCTCGTTGTCATCCTTTCTGGCGGTCGCCATGTCCGGCCACGGCGGCATGGCATGCGGCACCTTGTGAATGACTTTGCCAGCCGCGGGCACACCCAGCGCCTGAAGATTTTTCATCGCACTGTCAGAAGGCGCCAGCAAGACCACATTGTCCGCCTGGTAGGCCCGGATCAGCGCCTGATGCCACTGCTGATGTGCATCAGCGGTGATGCCACCAAACACGTCCTGGCGACTCTCGTCCCAGGCCGCTTGCCAGGCCGATTCATCGGGTGGGCACCCGTTCAGGCGCGCATTCAGCAACGGCCAGTGCGGGAAATAGTCATGGAACACGCGCATGGTTGGCAGACCGGTACGCAGACATGCCAGCCCATGGCCAATCACGGAGGACACCAAAACCCGCTCAACCCCAAAAGCCGTAACCACAGACTCAAGCAGGGCCGTATATTCCACATGGTCATCCGCCATAACCCGGATGGGCGCGCCAAGCTCAAAGCGCCGCAATGACAAGCCATTTGTCGCGCCCCAGTGAAGGTTCAAGGCTTCCCCAAAACGGCGCCGGAAGAATTCACCTTCACTGGCCAGAACCAGATGGTGATAGTCGCGTTCCTGACGAATGTACTCGTTGATCCATTTGTTGACTCCGCCTCCCCAGTCCATGGTGATATGCAACATCACCGGCTTGCCATCCAGCCCGGGGAAACCGGTTGGCCATTCCGGCATGGCGCCGGTGTCGCCTTCCAATTCCGGCAAACGGGTCTGCAACCACTCGTGAAAACTTCGCATGGGATGCGCCGGCAAAGGACGCTGATCCCCCACTTTAGGCACGTTTTGGCAACGCAATAGACCTGGTGGCTGCAAAAATACCGTGGTGGCCGCCGAAGCCCGGGACGCAGGCAAACAGGAAAAATCATGGACGGCCAGACGACCATTGTGCACACGCACCACGATTGCATGGGGGCTGATGACTGAAACCGATTGATAAGGCGAGGTTTTTTGATGCAAAAACAGCAGATTGTCCAACTGCTGAAAGGCGTTGCCAAACCGCACGCCCTCAGGCACCGGAGATAATTCATAAACCCCGGTGGTGAGCGCCGAGCTGATGTCATAGTGGCTGTTTTCTGGCAGTCCGGCGCGCAAGCGCGGCAACCAGTGGGGGCCGAAAGCACTTTCAGCATCCACAAACACCGCAAACCGGGTATCCGGCGCCAATTGTTGCTGGATAACCGTCAGGTCCAGCTCCGTGAGCCGGGGGGCTGCCAGCGGCGTTATCCGGCCGGACCAGTCCTGGGGTAAATTCAAGGCGGCCAGCAACCTCTGGCGATCAGGGTTGCTCAACCAGTCCGGGGATAAATGAAAAAGAAAAATATGGGTATGCTGATCGTCAAGCGACGCAGGATGTGTCATGGGCCAGGACGTGATTGGTGACGGCCTATTCTACACCCAAGCGACTGTCTCGCCAATGACCATACCGGTCCCCTGCCAGAGCAATCCTGTCCGGCAGGGAAAAAAGGTGAGCCACAGACATTAACGCGGCAATTTTTGTATATCAAGACTATGACGTTGATACCCGGCAGGCGGCGCAAACAAGGCTGGATCCAGGGACTTGGTGTGAATCGCCTTCAGGGTCACTTCTGTGCCATTGCTTTCATACCGCACCGGCGCCATGTTTTTGGGCATCCCGGCCATCATGCCATCTGAGCTCACCCCGGCGGCTTTGACGATTTTGTGCATCAAATCCATCATGCGGGCAAAGCTGGCGTAGTCTTCCGGCGCAATGCCCAGTTCATCGATGGGAGCCAGGCACACTTCACCTTCATGGCGTTGGTTCATCCGCAATTCGTAAATTGCACAGTGATGTCCCATAACCTGCTCTTTTCTGCCGCTATCCACATACCGGATAACCGGCTTGTCCGCATCCTCGCCACCCATCCCGCCTCCCATTCTTTGTATCATCATTTGCCGCATTTGTTCGCGCTGCGCCGGGGGCATCTGTGCCAACTGGGCTTCCAGTTTCTGCATCATCTGCTCACGCATTTGACCAATGGCCTGAATATCCTTTTCGGTCATCACCACATATTCCTTGTCCTCATGGGCAAGCACCATGTACTGGTTTTTGTCGCTGTCAAAAATGATGCTACCTGGTTTGCCGTCTTTTCCTGATATATCCATCCGCACTCCCCTGGGCGTCAGGTAAATATGGCGACTGCCCTCATCACTACTAAATTCCAGGGTGGTATCGGCCTGAGCCATAAAGCCGAAACCAGACACCAGGAACACCATGGCCCATAATACGCTCGGAGAAAAATTATTTTGTTTCATTGGATACCCCCTCTGACTGATAATACGCTCTGGTCAAAAAACAAGACCGGCCACTACCGGCGCTGAGCGCCAGTGTCACCCATATAAACGCAACAAACTCAAAAAATCGGGCAAAAGAGTCACTACATTGAGCAAGAAGACCACCAGAACGGCCAAAAAAAACCGTCGCCAGTCCGTTCGTCGCGCTCATCGGCGCCGCTGGCCATGGTTTATTATCGGGGTGGCCATTGGTGTGGGAGTGCCTTGGCTGGCTTATCTCGATTATTTGGTCAAAACGGCGTTCATCCACCACCGGTGGCAAACGCCATCCCAGGTGTATGCCGCACCACTCAACTCCTACCAGGGCATGACGCTCAGCCCTGAACGGCTGCAATATCACTTGCGCCAACTGGGTTATCAATCTGTAAAAACCAAACCGGACGCACCCGGCCAGTACCGTCATTGGCGAACAAACACCGGTCACGCATGGGAAATCCATACTCGCGGCTTTCGCTTTGCCGAAGGTCCGCAGGCCCCTCAACAGGTGCGTTTACGCCTGGAAAAAGCAACACCTGATACCCCATGGCAGGTCGAATCCCTGCAGGGCGCCAATGTATTAACCCTGGAGCCGGTGCGCCTGGGCGGGTTTTATTCCGCCACTGGTGAGCAACGGCAGCCTGTCACCTTGTCGCAACTGCCTACCACGCTGATCCAGGGAATCCAGGCGGTGGAAGACCGGCAGTTCAAACACCATCACGGTATCAATCTGGCTGGCATTTTACGGGCAGCCTGGCACAACCTGAAAGCGGGAAAAGTGGTGCAAGGCGGCAGCACCATCACCCAGCAACTGGTCAAAAACCGCTTGCGCACTCCACAACGCAGCTGGCGCCGAAAAATCAATGAAGCCATGTTGGCTGTGTTGCTGGAGCAACATCTGGACAAGGGCGCCATTCTCGAGGATTATCTTAACGAGGCCTATTGGGGACAAAACGGTAAACTGGCGATTCATGGTATTGCCGAAGCGGTCGAGTATTACTTTGGCACGTCTCCCGAGCAACTGGATTTGGCTGAACAAGCCCTGTTAATTGGCCTTGTCAAAGGGCCTTCCTGGTATAACCCCCGGAAACACCCTGAGCGCGCATTACAACGCCGCAACCTGGTTTTACGGCTCATGGCTGATACGGGCATTATCAGTGAGTCAGCCCGCACCAAGGCGGTTAAAAAACCCCTGGGGGTTACGGCCATCGGGCACATAAACACCGGTCTTTACAGCGATTTCCTGCAGTTGGTCAACCAGCGATTGCAGCAGCGTTTTCGACCCGGACAGTTGCAAAATGCCGGCCTGCGAATCTTTACCACTCTGGAACCCTGGGCCCAGCACCAGCTCAACGAAACCCTAGCCCGCCAGGTGCCCAAAGCCGGGGCTGGATTACAGGCAGCGGCTGTGCTGACTCAGGCCCAAAGCGGCGAAATTCTGGCGCTGGATGGTGATGCGCGGCGCATCTCCGGCTTTAATCGCGCTCTTTTAGCCCGGCGCCAGATCGGTTCGCTTATCAAACCTTTTATTTATCTGGCGGGACTGGAACTGTTGCCGGATTTCAGCCTGGATTCGCCCCTGGCGGATGAACCGGTCGCTGTTTCCACCGGCCAGGGCACATCTTGGCGGCCAGCCAATTTTTCCAGACGCAGTCATGGCACGGCGCCAGCCCGGGAGGCCTTACTGCACTCCTGGAACCTGGCCACGGTGCACCTGGGGTTGAGAATCGGGCTAAAGCCTTTGGCCGACTTTCTCCAGCACCTGGGGCTGCAAACACCCCGGCAGGTGCATCCCTCCCTGTTTTTGGGGGCAATAGATCTCAGCCCGCTGGAAGTGACGCAGCTTTATCAATTGCTCGCCTCCCGGGGCAGCCAAAACAAAACCGTGGCTTTGCGAGCGGTCACCGATACGCACGGCCGCCCCCTGTTACGCATGAAACCATCCAAACCGCCAATACTCAAGCCTGAACATCTGCAGCAGATTTTGCGGGTCCTGCACCAAATCACCTTCTCAGGCACTGCTGCCAGCCTTCAAAAATGGCCAGAATTACAAGGCCCGCTGTTCGGAAAAACGGGCACCACCAATGGAGGCCGCGATAACTGGTTTGCCGGCTTCAACCCACGCTATCTGCTCACCGTTTGGGTGGGGCGTGATGACAACAAGCCCACCGGGCTGACCGGAGCCAAAGCCGCCTTGCCGGTATGGGCCGAAAGCATGCTCGCGCTCCAGGAAAGCCGTTAGCACCACCCAGATTTTCCGGGCAAAAAAATCCCCGCTGACGCGGGGATTTACAGAGACGCCACAACAAAGTTTATGCTGCCTTGTCACCGGCTGCCAGACGACACGCCTCGCGGTTAAAGTAGTCGAAGGGAAACTCATCCACAGCAACAACCTCCATGACGTGCTCTCGCACTTGCTTCAACTGGTCATACTCTTGTGGATTGATCACGCCTTTGTCCAGCGCCTCATCCAGTTGCTTCAACGGATGCAGGGACATAATGTCACCGGCTTTAGCCGCCTTGTAAATTCGGCGTTCCAAAGGCTCGGTTTCAATCACTTCCTCCAGTACCTGATTCAGGAAAGCCACCTGGTTATGCGGAGAGACATCTTTATCACAGCCGTCGGTTAATCGCTTGCGCGCTTCATTCGGGTTCAACACCAATGAGGCGACTTTATGCCCCAAACGATCTCCCGGCGGCAGCTCATGGGTGCCCAGCGGGAAGATAATCCGCCGCAAAACAAAGCCCACCGCTTTGTTGGGAAAATTCCAGCTCAGCAGCTTCAAAGCCTGCTCAATTTCGTAAAAATGATGATGCAAGGCCCAAGCCACAATGGGCTGGTCGGCTTTTTGCTCACCCTGGTCGCGGTAACGTTTTAACACGGCCGAGGCCATATACAAATGGCTCAGCACATCGCCCAGGCGGGCCGAGGTTTTTTCCTTTTTCTTCAACGCACCGCCAAGGGTCAGCATGGCCACATCAGCCGCCAAACCAAAGGCCGCGCTATAGCGGGTGATTTTGGCATAAAACCGCCGGCTGAAGCCATCGCCTGGCACCTGCTCCAGGCGCCAGGTGCCCAGCCCCTGGAAGAAAGAGCGAACGGCATTGCTGTAACTGTAACCAATATGCTGCCACAGCACCTCGTCAAATTTTTCCAGCCGCTGCTGCGGGTCTTCGATATTGGCCGCTTCCATTTCCTTGAGTACGTACGGATGACAGCGAATCGCACCCTGGCCAAAGATAATCATGCTGCGAGTCAGGATATTGGCGCCTTCTACGGTAATGGCAATGGGCGCGCTCATCCAGCCACGGCCCAGATAGTTTTTTGGCCCCATTTGAATGCCTTTGCCACCATGAATATCCATGGCATCACGGGCCACTGCCCGACCCATTTCAGTGGTATGGTATTTGGCGATGGCTGAAGGCACCGCCGGACGCATGCCCTGATCCACCGCCAAGGCGGTCATACTGGACAAGGCAGCACTGGAATACGTGTAGCCCACAATACGGGCCAGGGCTTCTTCAACACCTTCAAAGCGACCAATGGGCATATTGAACTGCTTACGGATACGGGCATAGGCGCCAGTGGCGTAAACCGCCATTTTGGCGCCGCCTGTGGCATTGGAAGGCAGGGAGATTGAACGACCCACAGATAACTGCTCCACCAGCATGCGCCAGCCTTCGCCCACCATTTTTTCGCCACCAATCAAGTAGTCCATGGGGATGAAAACATCCTTGCCTCGCACGGTGCCATTTTGGAACGGCACATCCAGCGGCAAATGCCGGTTACCCACTTCCAGGCCCTCGGTATCGCGCGGAATCAGCGCCAGGGTAATGCCGAGGTATTTTTCACCCCCCAGCAAGCCATCCGGGTCCTCGAGCTGAAAAGCCAGGCCAATGACCGTGGCCACCGGCGCCAGAGTAATGTAACGCTTGTCAAAATTCAGCCGGATGCCTAAAACTTCCTGACCATCGATTGTCTGCTTGCAGACCACGCCGGTATCAGGAATGGAGGTCGCATCAGATCCCGCTGTGGGCGCGGTCAGGGCGAAACAGGGAATTTCTTCACCCACGGCCAAACGCGGCAAGTAATAATTTTTTTGTTCTTCGGTGCCATACTCCTTGAGCAATTCCGCAGGGCCGAGAGAGTTGGGTACGGCCACATGAGAAGCCACAACAGTGGAACGACTGGCCAGCTTCTGCAACACCGCCGAATGCGCCACAGCGGAAAATTCCAGCCCGCCATATTCTTTGGGAATAATCATGCCGAAAAACTTGTTCTTTTTGATAAAGTCCCACATTTCAGGAGGCATATCGCCTTTTTCGTAGCAGATTTCCCAATCATCGATCATGGCGCATAACTCGCGCACTGGCCCATCCATAAAGGCTTGCTCTTCTGCACTGAGCTTGGGCGCAGGTATCTGGTGCAGCTTGTCAAAGTTGGGCTTGCCGCTGAAAATTTCACCATCCCAGCCCACATCACCGGTCTCCAGCGCCACGCGCTCGGTATCAGAAAGCTTTGGCAAAGATTTTTTGTAAAACACCAGAAAAGGTTTTGTCAGATATTGCTGGCGCGTGGGCTTGTGCAACAAAACAAAAGCCAGCGCCGCAAAGGCCAGCCAGGCCAGCAAAATAGAAAACCAGCCGGCATCCGTATACCAGGACAGAACCAATAACACCACGGCACTGGCAATGGTCCAGGTTTTCAAAGAAGTTTTCAGGTAGGCGCATACGAATGACACCAGCACCACCGCCCCGATAAGCAACAAAAAATTCATGAGTTCTCTCCAGATTAGCCAACATACTGTTGCGTACGGCTTAGAGTATAGTCAAATTCCCTAGCCAGTCAATACGCCACCGTATGGAAATTTTGGGGCAATTCCCCTATACTGACCGTCACAGCCGATAAATAATGACAGCCTGCTTATGAATAAACGCCAAAACGCTGCCAGAAAATCAGAAAAACAAAAAAAATCCCTTTCCACCGCCGACTGGGAAGAAGCCGCCCTGGATGTCATTGCCCATCAGGGCATTTCCCAGGTGGCCGTTGAGCCGCTGGCCAAGTTACTCGGGGTTACCAAAGGCAGTTTTTACTGGCATTTTTCCAACCGGCTGGATTTGCTCAAAGCCGCCTTGAAGCGCTGGCGGGAGTCAGACCGGTCCATTATCGAGCGGGACATTCTCAGTATTGAAGACCCGTTAAAACGCCTGAAAGCCTGGTTCAATCTGAGCGCCCAGCCCTTACGCTCACACCTTATTTACAGCACATTATTGGCTGATCGCCAACATCCTGTGGTGGCCAAAACCCTGAAAGAAATCACCGTGGAACGGCTGGCGCACCTGCAACAGGCTTACCGGGATCTGGGTTATGAACCGGAACAAGCGCGTCAACAGGCCTTGCTGGCCTACTCGGTCTATGTGGGTTACCTGCACATGGCAAAAACCCTCCACGGTCGCTTGCAAGACAGCGAAGCCATTGAAAAATACGCCCAATATGTGGCTGAACAACTCATGCCAAAACAAACATCACAAAAGCCTGCCTGAATCTGTTTTGGGTTGATTTTTCTATCGCGCAGGAGTAAGGTTGCGGCCTGTTTTATTGCCTTTGTTTATGCACTGAGACCTGATATGCCTACCACTCACCCTGAGCTGGCCCGCTGGGTCGATGAAGTCGCCCGCCTGACCCGTCCCGATATCATTCACTGGTGCACCGGCAGCCCTGAGGAAGCCGATGCCCTGACGCGCCTGATGCTGGAAAAAGGCGAATTTATCGAACTGAACCAGGAAACCCACCCCGGATGCTATCTGCATCGCTCTGATCCACAGGATGTGGCGCGGGTAGAGCATCTGACCTTTATCTGCACGCCTGAAAAAGAGGATGCCGGGCCAAACAATCATTGGATGGCGCCAGACGAGGCCCACGCCAAAATGGACGCGTTGTTTGACGGCTGCATGCAGGGCCGAACCATGTATGTCATTCCCTACTGCATGGGCCCCATTGACTCGCCTTTATCCCGTTGCGGCGTGGAAATCACCGACAGCCCTTATGTGGTACAAAACATGCGATTGATGACACGCATGGGTACGCCCGCTTTGCGTCGTATCGAGGCGGAAAACGGCGATTTTGTCAAAGGACTGCACTCCATCGGCGAACTGGACCCGGAACGCCGCTTTATCATGCATTTTCCTGAGGAATTAACCATAAAAAGCTACGGCTCAGGCTATGGCGGCAATGCCTTGCTGGGAAAAAAATGCCATGCCTTACGCATTGCCTCCCATCAGGCCCGCAATGAAGGCTGGCTGGCCGAGCACATGCTGATTCTGGGCCTGGAAAGCCCCGAAGGCAAACAATATCATATTGCCGCGGCCTTTCCCTCGGCCTGTGGCAAAACCAATCTGGCCATGCTGATACCGCCCCAGGAATACAAAGGCTGGAAAATCACCACTGTGGGCGATGACATTTGCTGGATGCGACCTGGTGAAGACGGCCGGCTCTGGGCCATCAACCCCGAAGCCGGTTTTTTTGGCGTGACGCCGGGCACTTCAGCCACCACCAACCCCAATGCCCTGGCCATGCTCGACAAAGACGCCATTTTCACCAATGTGGCTGTCACGGCCGACAACCAGCCATGGTGGGAAGGCAAGGACGATCAAGTGCCGGTCACAGACTGGAAAGGCCAGCCCTACAACCCGGACAACGGCCCGGCGGCACACCCCAATTCCCGCTTTACCGTGGCCCTCAAACGCTGTCCCAGTTATTCCGAGAAAGCCGAAGATCCGCAAGGCGTGCCCATTGACGCGATTATTTTCGGCGGCCGCCGCGCCACCCTGGTACCACTAGTCAATGAGGCGCGCAACTGGAACCATGGGGTGCTCATGGGCGCCACTGTGGCCTCGGAAACCACGGCCGCGGCCACCGGGAAGGTGGGCGTGGTTCGCCGTGACCCCATGGCCATGAAACCCTTTTGCGGCTATCACTTCGGGGACTATTTCCAGCACTGGGTCAACATGCAGGAGAAAGCGAAAAATCTGCCCAAGGTGTTTACCGTCAACTGGTTCCGCAAAGACACCGACGGCCGTTTTATGTGGCCTGGCTTTGGCGACAACATGCGCGTGCTGGAATGGATTATCAAACGCATTGAAGGCCAGGTGGAGGCCGAGTCCACCCCCATTGGTTTTATGCCAAAAACCGGCGACCTGAATACTGACGACCTGGACATTGACGCTGACACGCTGGCCGCCCTGTTCACTGTGGATAGCGAAGGCTGGCGCCAGGAAGTGGCCGATATTGATGACTTTCTGGCTGAATATGGCGACCGCGTGCCTGAAGAAATTCGGGTTGAACTGGAAACAACACGACAAAAGCTGGCCTAGGGCCGTTTTCAACAAACAAAAGGCCGCGTCAGCGGCCTTTTTGATGCCCACATTGACTATATCATAGACAAACCCGGCACTCGCAGATTTAGCAAACCGTCTCTGGCGCATGATTCTGCCGCAACCGCACCGGCCCCTGTTTCTCCGGGCGCTTGCCGGTTACGCTGGCATAATAGTCGGCAATTTTCTGCATATCGCGCTGGCAATCGCCCGAAAGCTCTATATATCCGCCGATACCCACGCGCTTGCGGCCAAAGTCCAAATGCCCCAAAGCCACCGGCACGCCTGCCTGGCGGGCAATGTGATAAAAACCGCTTTTCCAGTAAGGGGTCCATGAGCGTGTGCCTTCTGGTGTCAGCGCCAACACAGTGCCAGGGTGGCTGGCGAAATAAGCGGCCATTTGCCGGCTGAGATTGTCACGCTGGCGGCGATCCACCGGAATGCCGCCCAGCGCGCGGAAAAACCAGCCATAAGGCGGCGTGAACAAGGTGTGTTTGCCCAGCCACTTGAAATCCAGCCCCAGGGCCCACTTGGCCAGAATACCCACGGGAAAATCCCAGTTGCTGGTGTGGGGCGCGGCGATAATCACATAGGAATCCGCCGGCGGCCGGCTGTCATCGAGTCGCCAGCCCCACAAATCCAGCAACCAGCATGCCAATCGCTGCCTGACGGTAAGCCGGGCGCCGTTTTTCGGCATCATGCCGGCTTTTTGAAGCGTTTTTTGTTTTCCTTTTTTTCCGGCGGCACCACTGGTTCGTTTTTCGACGCCACCAGGGTCAGAATATCGTATTGCGCCACAGTTTCATCGTCCTGATTGGTCACTTCCACATCCCAGCGCACCTCGCCATAGCCCTTGCCACGGCGGTAGGATTTCTGTTTGCAGGTCAAACGCACGGTCAAGTCGTCACCCGGATACACCGGCTCCACAAAGCGCAAATCATCCAAGCCGTAGTTAGCCAGCACCGGGCCCGGATCCGGCTGAACGAATAAACCTGCGGCCATGGACACCACAAAATAGCCATGGGCCACGCGACCATCGAAAAACGGATTGGCTGCCGCGGCTTCTTCGTCCATATGGGCATAGAAATGATCGCCACTCAAATCGGCAAACCGCTCAATATCCGCCAGTGTCACCGTGCGAGGTCCGGCCACCAGGGTTTCGCCAATGGCCAAGTCCTCAAAATGCCGTCGGAACGGATGCGCCGGGCCGTGGAAAGTTTTGGCGCCGGGCAGATATTTCTGACAAATATGCGTCAATGTGGTTGGGGAACCCTGCAAGGCCGTGCGCTGCATATAATGCAAAACACCGCGCACCCCGCCCATTTCCTCCCCGCCACCGGCGCGTCCGGGGCCGCCGTGGGTCAAATGGGGCAAAGGCGAACCATGGCCTGTGGACTCGGCCGCCGAATCCCGATTAATCAGTACCAGACGGCCATGATGGCTGGCGGTTAAATTGACCAGTTCGGCCACCTGGGTATCATCCGCGCCAAAAACAGAACCCACCAGCGAGCCCTGACCCTGATTGGCCAGTTCGGCCGCCTGTTCCAGGCTGTCATAAGGCATCAGGGTGCTCACCGGGCCGAAGGCCTCAATATCATGCACGGCGGTTTTTTCCACTGGCTGTTCACACGCCAGCAGAATCGGCGACATAAAGGCCCCGGCTTCGGCGTCCGCCCCGGTCACCGATACCTGGTAGGGATCGCCATACAAAACCTCGCAGCATGTGGACAATTCCGCCACCCGTTGACGCACTTCTTCCCGCTGGGCCCGGGACGCCAGGGCGCCCATGCGCACGCCTTCCGCCTGAGGGTCGCCAATGGTGATTGTATCCAGTCGCGCCGCCACAGCATCCGCCACGGCGGGCAACAACTCACGCGGTACAATGGCGCGCCGGATAGCGGTGCATTTCTGGCCGCACTTGGTGGTCATTTCATTGACGATCTCTTTGACGTAGAGGTCAAATTCCGGCGTTCCCGGCACTGCGTCCGGGGTCAAAATGGAGCAGTTCAGGCTATCGGCCTCCATGGTAAACCGCACGGAGTTTTCCAGCACATTGGGGTGGCTTTTCAGCATTTTTCCGGTGGCCGCCGAACCGGTAAAGGCCACCACATCCTGGCAACCCAGGTGGTCAAAAAGATCACCGGTGGAACCGCAAATCAACTGCAGCGCCCCTTCAGGAACAATACCTGATTCCACCATGCGGCGAAACACCCGCTCAGTCAGATATGCCGTATTGGAAGCCGGTTTGACAATGGCCGGAACGCCCGCCAGCAGCGTCGGGCCAAGTTTTTCCAGCATGCCCCATACCGGGAAATTGAAGGCATTGATATGCAAGCCAACACCCCGCAGGGAAGAACAAATATGCTGACCCAAGAAGCTACCGCCTTTACTGATGTGTTCGGGGTTGCCGTCAATGTACAGGGTGTGATCGGGCATTTCCCGGCGGCCCTTGCCCGCATAGACAAACAAAGTGCCAATACCGCCTTCGATATCAATCCAGGAATCCGTGCGAGTGGCGCCGGTGGCCCACGACAAGTCATAAAATTCTTTTTTATGCGCCAGCAATTCAATCGCCAGCTCCTTGAGCATGCTGGCGCGCTCATGAAAAGTCATGGCCCTTAACGCCGGTCCGCCTGTGGATTTGGCATAGTCCAGCATACCGGCAAAATCCAGTCCTTGAGAAGAAATGCGCGCAATGGGCGCACCGGTAATGGCATTGTGGCATTCCCGAAAACCATCATTGGCACTGTACCACTGTCCTTTGGCATAGGATTGCAAGGTATTCATAGCGTTGAGTCCCCGATTGATTATTTATGTGAGTAAAAGCGGTTCGTGATTGGCTACCGCGACAAATGCCACACGGCACGCACAGTGGCCACCTGTTGTCCGTCGGCGTTAAAAATATGCGCCTCTACCGGATACTCCACGGCCTGCTCAGTCACTTCTGGAATATCAGTCCGGCATTCAGCTGTGAGTTTTCCCCGGGCTTTTTTGTGATAGTCGGCTTCCAGGTGGGTCACAATGCCGCGAATTCCCTCAGGCAACCCCACCAGCATGGCCAGCCCGCTGACCAGTTCCCCAATGTTAATCAGTGCCACGGCGTGCACACTGCGCAAATGGTTGCGAATCGCGCGGCGATCCGCCACTGAAATTTTGGCGTATCCGGGCTCCAGTGTCTCCACCACGGCCTTGATGCTCCCGGAATAAGGCACCATCTGCCCTATTATGCGGCTGAAAATGCGCTTGCCGAAGGGTTTGTTATGGCTCTGGCGCCACAGTTGCAAAAGCCGCTGTCCGGGGGATTCGTTACGCCGTGGGCATTGTTCTGTTTGTTGGCTCATGGCCGGCATTATAGCTTGTCCCGGGCAACGGTGAAACAATCGCCGCTGGTGTTACAATCGCCCCTGCATCAGAGGCTTTTGCCAACCACTCAAAGGGTACCGTCATGTTCAGTCAACATCTTGAGATTGTCCAGCAACACACTGATAACGCTTTGGCCGCCAGCGGCCATGACGGCGTGCTGATTTACGCCAATCATCCCCACAACTATTTTCTGGATGACATGCCATGGCCTTACCGGCCCAATCCGCATTTTGCCTGGTGGGTGCCGGAAGCCGCTAACTATCCCCGTAGTTTCCTGCATTACCAGCCCGGCCGCCAGCCTGTTCTTTATTTGTACCAGCCCCGGGACTACTGGCATTCTGTACCCACGGCGCCCCAAGGGGAATGGGCCAGTCTGTTTGACATTCGCCCTTTTGCCGACCACAGCGAACTGCCGGATTTTTCTTTGCTGAAAAACCATGCCTATATTGGCCAGCCAGAAGTCTCTCCACTGGACGCTAACCAGACCAACCCGGAGGCTGTGTTAAACCCCCTGCACTGGGGACGTTCCTACAAAACCGGTTATGAAGTTGAACAAATTCTTGCCGCCAACAAGCGAGCCCTGAAAGGTCATCAAGCCGCCCGGGACGCCTTTTACGCCGGCAAAAGCGAGTGTGAAACACATCTGGATTACCTGCGCGCCACCGCGCACACCGAAGCGGAACTGCCTTACGGAAACATCATTGCCCAAAACGCCAATGGCGCAATATTGCATTACCAGCAGTTATTGAGAGAGCCTTTCCCCGAGTTTGCCCGTTACTCTTTCTTGATTGACGCAGGCGCCTGTCAGCATGGGTATGCAGCGGATATTACTCGCACCTATGCCTGGAATGAGTCCCCCTTCGATGACATGATCCAGGCACTGGATACCGCTCAGCAACAACTGGTCAACCAGGCCGTGGCCGGACAGTCCTACATTGCCCTGCATGAAGAAGCGCATGTGCATATTGGCGATATTCTGCACGATTTCGAAGTTATCAAGGTGCCCGGCCAGGAAGCCGCCGAAATGGGCCTGACCCAGGTCTTTTTCCCCCATGGTCTGGGCCACTTCCTCGGTTTGCAGGTCCATGATGTGGGCGGCAAACAGGCCGACCCCCACGGCACGCCGATCCCCCAGCCGGAAAAACATCCCTACCTGCGCCTGTTGCGTACTCTGGAAGCCGGCCATGTGCTGACCATCGAACCGGGTATTTACTTTATTCCCTTGCTGCTGGATGCCGCCCGCGACAATGCGCTGGGGAAACACATTCACTGGAACACCGTCGAGCACTTTTTGCCCTATGGCGGCATTCGCATTGAAGACAATGTGCGCGTCGGCACCCATGAAGCCTATAATCTGACCCGCTCTGTGGCCTGAAGGTTAGGCCAGATCCTGCGGGTCAATATCCAGGCTCCAGTGAATACCGGACGGCGGCCTTTTCACCTCTGCAAGGCTCAATAACTGACGCAATAATCGCCGCAAGGCCGGCCGCTGTTGGCTATTGAACAACAGTTGCATGTGGTATTGGTCGCCCTTGCGAAAAACAGGCGCGGGCACCGGCCCCATCACGGCCACCGCCGGATCGGCAGGCACAGCGGCGGCCACAGCCTGCAAAAAGTCATCCAGGTGTTCGGCATCGCGGCTGCGGGCGCGCACAATAGCCATACTGGAAGCCGGGGGAAACCCGGCGGCGCGGCGCTGTTCCAGCTCGGCGGCGGCAAAAGTCTCATATCCCTGGCCAAAAAGTTGGGCGAACAAGGGTTGCTGCGGGCTGTGGGTCTGTATCACCACCTCGCCGGGGCGATCCTTGCGACCGGCCCGACCGGCCACTTGCACCAGTAACTGAGCCAGCTTCTCCGGCGCCCGGAAGTCCAACGAATAAAAATTCGCATCCACATTCACCACCACCACCAGCGTCAAATTGGGAAAGTCATGCCCTTTGGACAGCATTTGCGTGCCCACCATGACACATGGCGCACCCGTGCGTATGCGGCTTAAGGTTTTTTTCCATTGCGCCGCGGTGCGCACCGTGTCTCTATCCACCCGCACCACATTGTCCACACCCACCACCGCTTGCAGGGTATCGCCCAGCCTTTCCGTGCCTTCGCCCAAGGGTTGAATGGCTTGGGAACCACACTGGGGACAAAACTCCGGCAGCGGATAATGGCGCTGGCAGTGATGGCAGCGCAACCGGTGGATGCCTTTATGGTAGGTCAACTTAACATCACAATGGCGGCAATCCGCCACCCAGCCACAACCATGACACAATATAGCCGGCGCCCAGCCTCGCCGGTTCAGAAAAACCAGCACCTGATTCCCGGCTGTGAATTCCTGATGGATCTGATCCAGCACATCCTGCGCCAAACCACCTGTCACATTTTTGTTTTGCATATTCAGCACCCGAACACGCGGCAAAGGCGATTTATTGGTGCGTTGGCGCAGTTTTAGCCAATGATATTTCCCCTGCTGTGCATTGTGCAGGCTTTCAAGAGAGGGAGTCGCCGAGCCAAGAATGACTGGCACATTTTCCATTTTCCCCCGCAATACGGCCAAATCACGCGCGTTGTAACGCAGGCCGTCCTGCTGTTTGAAGCTGCTATCGTGTTCTTCGTCCACAATAATCAGGCCAAGATTTTCCATGGGGGCAAAAATTCCCGAACGGGTGGAAACCAGCACATCCACCTGCCCATAACGGGCATGGTTCCATTCCCGCGCGCGGGCGCCATCGGATAGCCCCGAATGTAACACCGCCACCCGGCCTTTTATCCGACGGGCGATTTCTCCAAACAACTGTGGTGTCAGGCCAATTTCCGGCACCAGCACCAAAACCTTTTTGCCCCGGGACAATTGCTGTTGGATGACTCGGATATAAACCTCGGTTTTGCCCGAGCCGGTAATGCCATCCAGCAAATTCACCGCAAATGCCTCTTGTTGCTGAATCTTTTCCAAGGCCGTCTGCTGGCCACAGGTCAGATCAAAATCCGGCTGTTGAGGCTGCTGATTTTCCAGAACACAGCTATCCTGAGCCTTCAACAAGCCTTTCTTTTCTAACTGGCGACACACATTCGCAGCTTGCGGATGGGT
Organism: Lysobacterales bacterium; assembly: GCA_026982315.1. Lineage (GTDB taxonomy): Bacteria > Pseudomonadota > Gammaproteobacteria > Xanthomonadales > Marinicellaceae > S144-45. The sequence continues at coordinate 33,947 of JALSHI010000026.1, read as the reverse complement.
CGCGGCCAGCTCTTTGCCAAGGATCACACCCGCCTCATTCACAGCCTGCCAGATCACCCATTGGCGCGGAGCGCGCTTGGCCAGACTCTCCTGTTCCGCCCGGGTTAACGGCCTTGTCACAGTCCACCAGCGCTCAACCGGCGGCGGCTTCGCTGGCAAGCGCCGAAACCAGCCTGGTATGGCTGTGGCCACCACTTCCCCCAGTGGAGCCAGATAATAACGCGCTACTTTGTGTAAAAATGCCAGGCTTTCCGGTGGCAAGAAAGGTTGCACATCCAGCACCGCCTCAAGGCTTTTAAGTCGCTGTGGCGAAACAGCCCGGCCGCATTCAGCAGCGTTCTTGTAAACCGCCGTTACCACGCCCACCAGCGGCCGGTTGTTAACGCGCACAGCCACCCGTGCGCCTGGGCACGGCAACGTGCCGGGCAAACAGCGGTAACTGAGGGTATCGGCAAATGGCACCGGCACCGCCACTTGGGCAACAGCGGCGGCCGGACCAGTAGCATCCGGGGTTTTCATTGGCGCCATTATCGCCCAAAGCCATCAGCCTGTCAGCGCCGGTGGCTGTGGGTGTGAAAAATCGGGTCTAAAACAGGTAACCAATGGAAAACAGCCAGCGGGAATCATTGCCCAGCAAAATGGGGTCAATGTCATCGCCGTTGGCTGATTCATAGTTGATATTGGTCACCCAGGAAGGAGTGGGGCGCAACTGAAACCCCAACGTGTAGCGCTCTTCGTGCTTATCCGCGATTGCCGGGTCGAAAAAGTTTTCGATGGTCACCGAGTCACGCTGCCATACCAGATTGAGCCGGGCATGGGGAAAAGACTGGCCCAACCAGCCGGGCATGAAAAAGTGTGACAGGTTGACAATGCCGCGCAGATAATAGCCATCCATACGCGCCGACCCGGCCACTTCTCTGTCCACATCCATGTTCGTGTACTCAGCCACCAGTTCCAACCAGCCAATGGGCCAGTCCAGGTCAATGTTATATCCGGTGATATAGCGGTCGGACGCATCATTCCAGGCGCCATGATAGCCACTAAAACCAACGGTAAAGCCATTGGTGTTTTGCAGCGACACCTTGCCCACAAAAGCCTTGTTGTTATTATTGTCCTCTCCAAAGCCCTGGCGAGTGTTACGCAAACCACGCGTGGACATGCCGTTGCCCAAACCCGCCACAACATAGGTTTGATAATCGGCAAACCAGCTCTCACCGAGTAAAAACCGGCCATTGAAACCCAGGCCGTTATCGGTCCAGTCCGAAGGCGCCAATACATAGCTGGTGAATGGCGTGGAAATCACGTCACGCAACGGCGCAAAATGATCGCGTTCAATATTGCCAAATGGCATCAGCAGTACACCTGCACGAAAGTTCAATGCGGGCGTGAAACTCAAGTCGGTATAGGCCTGTTCCAGCAGTACCTCTCCACCACGCTCGCCACCCACAGTGGCCGCCCTTTCAAATTCCAATTCAGTAAAAAAACTCAGTCGCTCGTGGGGCTGACCGCTCAATACCAGCTCAAAGGATTGTCCATCGATAATGCTGTTACGTCCTTGTTGCTTACCGGCGACAACCGTTCCATAAACCTTAATACCGGTTTTATGGCTTTCTATCTTGGCCATACGGGACAATTCCACACTGTTGTCTTCTACCTTGTCACGCAATTCGGTTAGCACATCGTGCAGTTGCACCGCATAGGCCTCCAGTTCCGCCAGACGACGCGTGTGCTCATCAGAGGCGTCTTTGTCCATCTCTTGCTTCAGCTGCACGATCTGCTGCTGCAATACTTGGATATTCCGCTCCAGCACGGACAGCTTTTGTTGGACGCTTTGCTGCGCTGCCGCCAAACCCGAAGGCGCAAGCAGGACAAGCCACATCATCAAGCGAACGGCAGACGAACGAATATTCATAAAGTAACCTCCAGGGTCAAAGGACTGGTTTTTTTGCCATCCCGCCAGCCAACCAGGGTGTATTCCCCCAATACGGCGTTAGGTTCCACATACACGCTGACTTGTAGACGGCCATTGGCCAATGGTTTTTGCTTCAGAATGGATATTTGTTCGGCAGGGCGGCGGCCACGCAATACCTTCAACTCGTCCAAAGGCCGGCCTTGCGGCAATTTGAGCAGCAATCGGGAGGCGCGCCCCCGCGGCAAAACTGTACTGGTGAGCGCCTGCAACGGCAACAAACCACTGTTTTGCGTGGAAAATGAAGGCAAATTCGGCTTTGCCAATACGGGTTTCGGCCTGGACTGTGGTTTCCGGGCAAACAAGGTATCCTCAATGGCAGCGATGGTGTTGTTACCGGCTTCCGGTTGTTGGCTTACAGGCGGGTTCGATGGCGCCGCCTTTTTGGCCACTTGAGGTTTATTTGTCTCTGCTTTTCGGTGTGACGGCACGGGTTTCGGCGTGGCTGCCACCGGCTCTGCCGCACGGTGTTTTATTGATGTGCCCGCCGGCTTTGGTGGCTGTTTTTCGGTGGCTGTATCCTCAGGCTTATGGTCGGCCATACGAATGGTGTCATTTGCCGGAACAGTTTGCTGACGCTCGGAGTCATCCCCATTGGCCTGATCCAGATTTTCCCTGGTGTCGCTTTCAGGTGGTAATGCATCACCAGCCAGGGCTTCGTCATTTTGTTTTTCAGGCAAAACCGGCTCTTTATCTGTCACCGAAACACGTTTCTGGCTGTCAATCGCCACCGGTTTCATACCAGTGTCAACCATGACCTTGTCCTGGGACGGTTGTTGTGTAACAAACCACAACAGCGTACCGGCCAGCACAAGCCCTATCATGGCGATGGCGCCAGTTTTGCGCCTGAGTCCCGTACGGGATCGGCCCGGCGTATTTTCCAGCACCGTGGTGCCGGACAAGGTTTCGGCTTTGTCTTTTTGTAACGGCTGAATATGCCGGGACAGGATTTTTTCCTCTATCAGTTTTTCCAGCGCATGCTTTAGCGGCTGCACACCTTCTGGCCGGCTTTCCGGGTTTTTCGCCAAATAGGCAGAGATGGTGTCGGACAAGGATTGGGGAATGGCGGAATTAAGCTGATGTAATGGCGTTGGCACCAATGTCAGTTTTTTGGTCATCACCGCTTCAAACTGCTCAGCGTCAAACGGATTATGACCACTGAGCGCACTATAAGCCATCAAGGCCAGTGAGTAGTTGTCCGAAGAAATGCTATGGGGCTCGCCGGTCAACAACTCTGGCGCCAGGTATTTGGGCGTGCCAATGAAGAAACCTGTCGCCGTCAACCCGGAATTCTCCGATCTGGCTATGCCAAAATCGAGTAACTTGGCATGCCCGCCAGGCAAGACTTGAACATTGCCCGGCTTTAGATCCCGGTGTAGCACCCCTTTCTGATGCGCGTAATCCAATGCATCACACAAACCCAGCAACACCTTTTTATGCTCAAACAGGGTGTGCGGGCTGTTTTTCCAATTTTCCAGGGAACTGCCGGGCAAATACTCCATCACCAAAAACGGTTGATTATTTTCCACCCCGTATTCCAGCAGTGTGACGATATTGGGATGGGTCAGATCACCCACCGTACGGGCTTCATTCTTGAAACGATCGAGCGTGACCGGGTCGCCCACCGAGTGCAAGACCTTAATGGCCACCTTCCGCCCGATGTCTGGATCTTTGCCAAGATAGACCACGCCCATACCACCCACACCGAGGGTGTCGATGATAGAGAAACGACCAATTCTGGCAGGTTTTTTGTGCATAGCAGAAAGACAAACAGGCGAGTCCTTTCATCATATGGATTTGTCAAAAAAATCGCAACAAAAAACTGCCTTTAGCGGCTTTTTCTCTATTACAAGTTCAAGCATCCAGGCCACTGTGCATCCGCTTGTTTCAACGGGCTGGCCGCTCCCCGTGGAGAGAAAACCCTGCGTTTTAGCCCTGTGAGTTAACAACCTTTGTGGGCAAAATGCGCTAAGTATTTGTTTTGCTGGAAAATAATGGCGTTATCCACACAAGCTGTGGATAACTGTGTTAATAACTCCGGTTGCAACCAGGAAAAATTCCCGGTATAGCAACGGTTCCTGCAAAACGGTTAATGATTAACCACATAACAAAATCGCATATAAATCAATGGCTTAAAGAAAAACAAGCCATGTAAATCCGCAAAAATCAGCGCCAAGGTATTTCATCAGGGCCCTTTATCTCGACTTGTGAGTAAATATGCCATTCCCCCCCAAAGCGTAAAAGAATGTCACACATCTTGAGGCGTTAAGGGCGCTTCCAAATGTTTTTCCTGACCCTGTCAACCGTTTGTCATGCGTTGCGTTATTGTATGTAACTCTGCGCCGGATAATGGAAGGCGCAAAACCCGAACCCGGCGGGCATTGACCGACACCGCCGGCGTGCATTTTCCCTGACTGTGCAGTGTGTATGAAACATCATTCTCTTGTACAACCCTGGTGCACCATAAACGTCCATGGTAGCCCCGACCAGCCTCATGCCATGCTATTGCATCAACTTTTGAGTGATTTTTTCATCGCCCACGAAAAGCGCGCTTTTCGCATGGCCATGTTATCTCTGCAAGACCAGGAGGCGGCACTGGACACCGTACAGGATGTGATGCTGAAATTCATAGAAAAATACGCAAAAAAGCCCCAAAATCAGTGGCCAAAACTGTTTTACCGCATGTTGCACCACCGCATTATCGATTATCACCGGCAGCACCAAAAACAAGCGTGGCTGTTTGGCTGGTTTAGCCGTGATTCCCGTCCCGAGGGGGGAGACAAACACCATAACAACCCGCAGAGGGTCGAAAACATGCCCGCCGAAGACCGCTACCAACCCCAAGCTGTGCTGGAAAACCAGGAATTCGGCGAGCATATCGAGCACGCCCTCAGGGAACTGCCCCTGCGCCAACGGCAGGCTTTTCTGTTGCGATGCTGGTATGGCATGAGCGTGGCTGAAACAGCCCAGGTTATGGGGTGCAGCGGCGGAAGCGTCAAAACACATACATCCCGGGCGATTCACGCTTTACGGGCACGCCTGACAGGTCTCCGCAAAACACATTTTGAAGCAGCCGATGCAGAGGCAAAAACATGAACAACATGAACAAAAGCCCAGAGCACGAACCAGCGGCAACCACACGGGACAAGGCCGCTGATGATTGCGTCCAACAGGTACTGAACTACCTGGATGTCAGCACTGAAAATCTGCCAACAAGCATTCAGCAATCGCTGGTAGAAAGCCGCTTGCAAGCCATACGCCGTGCGATGCCGGAAACTTCCGGTTTCAGCATCCGGCACAATCGCTGGCTGGTTCCTGCCGTGGCCACAACCATTCTGTGCGCCTTGTGGTTACCCACTCTGATCCAGAAGCAACCCTTTCAGAATCCGCCACCGGCATCATTGACTGAAACCCACCCCCCCCCGGCAGATGAGCTGGTAGACATCGCCAATACCACGATTATGGAAATACCGGATGAAGAACAGTTGGATTTACTGGAAAACCTGGCGTTCTATCGCTGGCTGGATCAGCATATGGACACCCTGGATACAACCCAATCATCGTAAGCAACCCACAGCACTCTTTCAAAAATCATGAAACCATTCAAAATCCATTCCATCCATCACAACCGACAGTGGCCTCAGGTATGTTGCGCCATACTGCTCGTGTTGTGGAGCCTGGTGGCTGGTGGCGCGCAAACGGCTGAAAAAAGTCAGTCGCGCCCGGGCAACCAGCCGGAACCCATGCAACGCAGTGCGCCGCCGTGGCAAGCGCTCACGCCTGACCAACAACAGCAGCTCAAACGGTTCGAAAATCGCTGGAATCACTTGCCGCCGCGCCAGCGTTGGCGATTGCTGAAAAACCGCCAAAAAATGCATGCGTCAGGCCCGGCGCAAAAAAGGGTCATAAAAAAGCACTGGCGACGCTGGCAGCATTTGCCGCCGGAAAAACGCCGCCAACTGAAAAAACGCTGGCGCATGTTTCGGCAACTGCCCCCGGCTGAGCGCGCACGGCTGATTAAGGTCTGGCGTCAGTTTCACCGCTTGCCGCCGGAAAAACGCCAGGCATTGCGCAAGCAATTTGAAAAAAGTCGTTCCCAAGGCCACAATAAGCAGGAGACAGGCCCGGGCGCGAATAACTCCGCCCCGGCGCAAAACAATCTTGCACAGACCCCTTGAGCGACTTATCATCGGATTTAAGCATGAAACCCTTCACCACATTGCCCGCTACTGTGCGCCTGAACAATGCGCTGCATTGTGCGCACCTGGAAGACAGCGCGGTGTTGCTGAACAGTGAAAAAGGCTTGTATTTTTCGGTTAACGCCACTGGCGCGACGATATTGCAAGGCTTACAGCAAGGCCTCTCCCCCGCCGCCATTGTCGATCAGCTTATGGCTGAATATGACTGCGACAAAACCCAGGCCACAGAAGACACGCTGGCTTTTCTGAACGCACTGCAACAAGCCGGCCTGATTCAATCAGGCGCTTGACCGGCCGGTTCATCCGGTATGCGCCAGGGCGGGTTGAGTCGATACTCGCCGGCCCAGTACAACACCAGGCGATTTTCGTCCGGATCGCGCAAACGAGCCTCAACCCAGCCCCAACGCTGCGCCACTGGCTCCTCGTCGAAAACCACACCCGCCTGCTGCAAACGCCTCACCTGGGCATATAACGCCTGTTCACTGGCGCTTTCGAAATAAATGACGGCATTGGTGGCTGGAGCCACCTGGCCGATATGCACAGAAAAGGTGGTATCGCCCGGGGTACATAAAAACCGCGCATAATGCGGTGAATCCACAATCTGCTGCAGGCCCAGGGTTCGGTAAAACGCCACGGCCTCCGGTATGCTGGACACCGTGACAGTCACCTGATTCAGATTCATGGCTGCAGGCAGCGTGGCTGGCGCCCTTGCTGGCGGGCCTGTTGCATCAACACCAGCGCCTGAGGCAAGTGCTGTTGCAGTTTCTTGATGCGATTGGCCGGTTCAGGGTGCGTGGAAAGAAATTGCGGCGGGCGGCGCCCGCGGCTGGCCGCTTCCATGTTTTTCCATAAATTTACGCTATGGCGCGGATCGAAACCGGCCCTGGCCATCAAATCCAGACCATAGACATCTGCCTCGCTTTCATGGGTGCGGCTAAAGGGCAACAAAACTCCCACTTGCGCGCCCAGGCCCAGGGCTGACATAAGGACCTTTTGTTTGCCGGGATTCTCCATTTTCCGCTGGGAAATTTCATTCGCCACCTGCAAAGCCACCTGCGTGCCCAAGGTCTGGGAAACCCTTTCTGCGCCATGGCGCGCCAAAACATGCGCCACTTCATGGCCCAGCACCGCCGCCAGTTGGTCCGGCGTTTTGGCCACTTTCAGCAGGCCTGCATGCACACCGATCTTGCCTCCAGGCAAGGCGAAAGCATTGGCGCTGTCATCGGTAAACACCACCACTTCCCACGGCTGTTGTCGCCATTTCTGGGGCAATTGCTGGATAATGGCGTCGGCGACACATCGTACATAAGCATTGGTTTTCGGATCATGCGAGACTTTTTTGGCTGTTTTCATCTGCTGAAATGACGCAATGCCCATCTGGTTCATCTGTTGGTCGCCAACAATGATGAACTGTTTGCGACCGGTGGGCGAGGTGGCACAGGCGCTCAGCAACAATGCAAGCAGGGCCACAATCCATATTTTTTTCATAAAAACACCTCCCTAAAGCAGTGATACCGCCTGTTTATTACGCAACAGATCCAGTCTCCCGGCTCAGGCCAGCCGCTGCACATCCAGCACATGCTCAATACTGCTCACGCGATTCAAAATCGCGCTTAAATGATCAAAATCACGAATACGAATGGCCACCTGTAAGTGGTTAAGCCCTGAGTCTGGATCCTGTTCGGTGTGAAAATATTCAATATTGGCCTGCTGATTGGCCAATACGGCGCTTAAATCCTTGATAAAACTTTTGCGATCCAAGGCGGTGATCGCAAGCGTCACGGTAATGGCGCCGGTATGATCGTGGTTCCAGCGAACCGGGATATGGCGACCTGGTTGCTCGCTAATCAGACGAACGAAGTTTTCGCAATCGGCCCGATGGACACTGATGCCACGGCCACGGGTGATAAAACCACCCACGGCATCACCGGGAATCGGGGCGCAGCACTGGGCTGGCGTGGCCAGCACATTCACCAATCCATCCACCACAAAGCGATCACCGCCGGTATCCGAGTGCTTGTCTGACGATGGCTTGGCGCTGACTTTCAGCGCGTTTTTTGCCGCAGGCCGCACCTGTTCTTCAGCCAGGCGCAGCAACTGGTTCAAAGACACATCACCCGTGGCGATCATGGCATAGAGTTTGTCTCGTTCCTTGAGGTTGAAACGCGGCAACAAGGCATCCAGATCCACCGATTCCAGCGCGAATTTTTTCAGCTCCTTGTCCAGTATCTCCTTGCCCGCAGTCAGGTTTTGTTCGAAGTCGCGTTCCCGAAACCAGTGGCGAACCTTGGCCCGGGCGCGGCCGCTTTTCAAGTAGCCGGCCTGTTCACTCAACCAGTCCCGGCTGGGTTGAGCCTGTTTTCCGGTCAGAATTTCCACACGGTCACCGGTTTCCAGTTGGTGCGTCAGTGGCACAATCCGGCCGTTGACCTTGGCGCCCCGGCACCGATGGCCAACTTCGGTATGTACATGGTAGGCAAAGTCCACCACCGTGGCGCCAGCGGGCAAATCAATCACGTCCCCACTGGGTGTAAACACATAAATGCGCTCATCTTCCGTTTCCGCCTGAAACTGCTCCAGCAGACTGTCATCCCCGCTTTCACTGGCGGCCAATAATTGCCGCATCCAGTTCACCTTGTTGTCGAACCCCGGGTCCTGGCGGCTGCCGTCCTTGTAACGCCAATGCGCAGCCACCCCCAGCTCGGCGTGTTCATGCATTTGGTGCGTTCGTATTTGCACTTCCAGGGTTTTTCCCTGCGGGCCTATCACCACCGTATGCAGCGACTGGTACATATTGCCCTTGGGCGTGGCGATGTAATCGTCAAACTCCCGGGGAATGTGCTTCCACAAGGCATGCACAAAGCCAAGAATGGCGTAACAATTGGTGACTGTGTCGGTAAGCACGCGAATGGCGCGAATGTCGTACAGACCCTCAAAGGTGAGGTTCTTGCGCTGCATTTTCTTGTAAATGCTGTAAATATGCTTGGGCCGTCCAGCAATGTCCGCGGCAATGCCCACATCGTCCAGCTTGGCCTTAAGTTGCGCTGTGCACTCGGCAATAAAAGCCTCTCGATCTGCGCGCCGCTCGGCCAGTAAACTGGCGATTTGCCGATACTTTTCCGGCTCCAGATAACGAAACGCCAGGTCTTCCAGCTCCCATTTGATTTGCCACACACCCAGGCGATTGGCCAAGGGCGCATGCAAGGTCATGGTGGTGTGCCCCAGTAATCGGCGGGTGTGCGCATCAAAATTTGTGGCCGCCCGCAGTAATACCAACTGGTCCGCCAGCAAAATCAACACCAGACGCACGTCTTTGATCATGGCAAACAACAAGCGCCGCAAGCTTTCGGCATCGCCGCGGCTGGCCTCGGCGCTATTCAGCCACTCCAACGCCGAGACCCGCTGCAATTCTTGCAACAAAAAACGCACCTTATCGGAAAAGCCATGAAACAACGCCTCAGGGGATTCGGGATTGCTACGTCGGCGCCAGGCATGAAACAGCAAAGCCGCGGTCATCACCTCATCATCGGCGTGCAATTGAGTCAATACCTCAAGCTGGTGAATGAGGTGGTTTGGGGAAACAAACTGGCGAAAAGGCAGGTCGGTAGAAAGGGGCTGGCACAAACGCAGCGCTTTCTGAATGCTGTGATGTCGCTCTGGTGGGTAAGCGGTTTGTTGGGTCGCCCACCATTCCTGAAGATCGCCTGGGAGTGGTCTCATGCTGGGAAGTCAAATGGCTGGAGTTGGCGCATAAGCCGGGTTCTGTCTCCTGCGGATATTCACGCCCGCAGGGGGCAATCATTCATCTGGGACATGCGTCGCCGCATGCCTCAAGCGACCGACCCGGGAACGGCGCGGACCACGCCATGGTTCCCCTATTTGGTCTTGCTCCGGGTGGGGTTTACCTTGCCGTGAACGGTTGCCCGTCACGCGGTGCGCTCTTACCGCACCCTTTCACCCTTACCGCACCCCTGAAAATCAAGGGTGAGGCGGTCTGCTCTCTGTTGCACTGGCCGTGAGCTTGCGCTCCCCAGGTGTTACCTGGCACCCTGTCCTGTGGAGCCCGGACTTTCCTCGACAGTCATCAGACTGCCGCGATTGCCTGGCCAACTCCAGTTAATGCATATTGTGGGGGTTTTTATAAAAAAATCAAGTCTGGCGTAGCCAATAAACGCACACGGCCCATAAATAAAAACTAAAGGGCGTATTAGGCGCAAATAGCTGGTGGATGCCCGGCTCTCCATCACCACAAAAAGGGCCGGTCATGCGCCCATGTTAGTCGACTTTTTGCTGAGTGTGATGCCCCAGCGACTCTGACGGTCCGAATTGAAACATGCTGACCCCAACTGGCTCAAATGTTCCCACCGCCACATCGATTTCGTTTTGCTTGAGTACCTGGTAAATTTCAGCGTACTGTTTCTCCAGCAATTCTTTTAACTGCCTTTCCACCTGGGCGCGTTTTTCAAAAGGGATCTGCGAGGAATAGATACTCCGCTGAAACTTTCTGTTCGCCTTGGCAGGGGTACGATGATTATGCAAAGCCGTATTAACCAACTCCCTTATCACCCAAACCACATAACCAAGAAATGCCATGTCGTCTTCATGCGCCCGAAAATAAGGGCGCAATAACCGAATATGCCCGGCTTCTTCGGTAACACATCCCTGGCGTTTCAGCTCTTTCAATACCGCCCCGGGGCTATAGTCACCACTGGCATAGCGTTTGCAAATGGCTTCGAAACTGTGAGGGCCTCCCTTGCAAGCAATAAGGCCGTCAGGCGTATGCTGCGCTTCCCTTGCCAGGTGGCTCAGAATCATCGCGATTTTATTGCGCCTTCTTCGTGCTGGCAAACGGTGTTTTCGCAAATAGGCACTGACGTGACGCCGATCGATACCGGTGCGAATGGCCAGTTCGCTAATGGGCATGCGCGGGTTTTCCGCCAGCAGAGCATCAATCAGCCCGGCCTTGAAGCTGGGAATAAATTCCAGCACCGGCTTGTTCGCCACCTGCATCAAGCGGGCAATGCTGGTGCCCAAAGCACTCACAACCCGCTGATAAGATCGGACCTTAACCTCATCAGCAGCGTGATTCGCGGGGAGTTTACCGGCCGTTCTGTTCATTGTTCATCTCTTGTGCGCTATTGTGGATACCTCATAATTACCAAAATTCATGGAATCTCGCAAGCCAAAATGATTTTTTTAGACAAAAAAATCCCTGTGCCTGAAGCTGAAGCCCCAAGCACAGGGAATGCGGGTTAAAGGCTTTTTTAAAGCGCCAGCCAGTCCCTTACAGAGAAACGAAAGCCGCAATTCAGACTTTTATCGTCGGTACCTTCCTGTTCGACCTTGTTGTCGGTACCTTCCTGTTCGACCTTGTTGTCGGTACCTTCCTGTTCGACCTTGTTGTCGGTACCTTCCTGCTGGACCTTGTTGTCAGTGCCTTCCTGCTGGACCTTTTGTGCCAGGCAGTCCTCGGTATTCAGGCCAAACCAGCCTGCCTGGGCAGCGGGAGTAAAAGCAATAATAAAAGCCATAGCGATAATCTTTTTCATGAGAGTGTCCTCTTGTCTGGTTCAATGAAATATTGTGTGTGGTTAACAATGTAAAAGCGGGGCTGAATTGCCCCATGTGCGTAAAATGACGCACTAAGTCATACAAAAATGTATGACCGGAATTGTGGTATAGCATAGCTACTACCCGCAAACAACCACTTAAGCGCACATGACTTTACACAAAAGGCTTTTTGCGATAGAAAAGAGCGGTACCGGGCTGAATCATTCATTGGCAAAGGCATCAGTCCTTTTTGCCTTAACGCGGGCTTTGTTGACACAATATGGAAAACACCTTATTTAAACCGGTGCGTCTCCCGCCTGACGAGCAACCACTGTCTGCCGGGTCATCCCGGGCTTCGATTTCCCGCCGCTCGATGTTGATCGGCATGCTGGCAAGTCCACTGGTTTGGGGCGGCCAGTCTGTGCGTACGGGCCAGCGGATATTCGATGTCGCAATCATTGGCGCGGGTGTGTTCGGCAGCTGGATTGCCTGGCATCTGGCCAGGCGCGGCCTGAGCGTGGCGCTGGTGGATGCTTATGAGCCGGGCAATGGCTTGTCCAGCTCCGGTGGCGAAACCCGGGTGATCCGCGTGGCTTACGGGCCCGATACCCTTTATTCTGACTGGGTGCTACAGGCTTTGCCCCAGTGGCGCGCTCTGGATCAGCGCTCACGCGCCAGCGGGGGAGCGCCCTTGTTCTATCCACTGGGCGTGTTATGGATGAGCGGCCACCGCAATCGTTATTTTGATACCAGCCTGGATTATTTACGCCAACAAAAGGTGCCTCACCGACTGTTTGAACGGCGCCAGACGCTGGCCGCGGCTTTCCCGGCCCTGCATCTGCAAGGTGTGGAATATGGCTTTCTGGAAAACAACAGCGGCGCACTGGCGGCGCGCCTGGCTGTCAGGCATGTGGCCGCCGAGGCCCAGGCAGCCGGTGTTCACTGGCGCCATGGTCACGCCGGGCAGCCGCAACCAGTATTGCGTCACCAGCAAAAACTGTGGCGTGTGCCACTGGCAAAAAGCGCCGACAGCATCGTAGCCCGTCAGGTGGTTTACGCCTGTGGTGCCTGGCTGCCTTATATTTTTCCCGATATTCTCAGTCGCCGTATTGTGCCCACCCGGCAAGAGGTTTTTTATCTGGATAGCCGTCAAGCATTTCCACCGGGCAAGAACCCTTACTCGGCCAACCATTTCCCGGTATGGGCCGACTTTAATGACGGCGATGTGTTTTATGGCATACCGGATGTTTCCGGTTACGGCTTCAAAATCGCCCATGACAAACACGGCCCGCCCATCAACCCGGACACAGCCAATCGCCACATGAGCGCCACCGCCGAGGCGGAAATACGCGCCTATTTGCACAAACGGTTTCCCGAACTGGCCACAGCACCATTGCGTAGCGTGCGTGTCTGCCAGTATGAAAACACCTCCAACGGGGACTTTTTGCTGGACCGTCACCCGCACATGGATGGCGTCTGGCTGGCCGGTGGCGGCTCCGGACATGGTTTCAAGCATGGGCCGGTGGTGGGGGAATACATGGCTGATCTGATCACCGGTGCACGCCAGGCCACGCATCCACGCTTTACGCTGGCCAGCAAAAAAACCACGCAGCAGCGCCAGGTTGTCTAGCAACCAGTCGGCTGCCTTGCGCTGCTTGAACAGTTGTCCTAGAATCTTCTTTCCTGTCGTCCATCGCTGGCCATGCCATACCTGAACCGAGTTGTACCACACCCTGAACCATTGGATTGCCGCATTCTTACTGCAGCGCTGAAGCTGTTTCGGGACAAGGGTTATCACAACACCTCGGTGCATGAAATCCAGCAGAAAGCCCGGGTCAGCATTGGTTCTATCTACAATTATTTCGGCGGCAAGGAGGGCATCGCCAAGGCGCTGTATACACATATTCTCGGCGAGATTGAGCAACTTGTGGACGCGCACATGGCGCGCCAGCCTTCAGCCATTGCCCGTTGTGAAGGCATCATTTCGGCGCTATTTGCCCACACTGAAACCCACCCGGACATTATCGGCTATGTTTTTCATGCCAAACATGCCGACTTTCTGCCCGATCATGCTTCACTCAGCGATGCCGCGGCTTTTACCAAAATGAAACAGATTGTTTGCGCAGGCATCGCCCAGGGCGAATTGCAGAAAATGGACCCTGTCATCGCCAACGCCCTGATTTTTGGCAGCGCCGCCCAGTTGATTCAACAAAGACTGGATGGCGTTATCAAAGAGCCGCTGCAAAGTCGTGAACGTGATTTTTTCGCCTGCCTGTGGCACGGCTTGAAAAACAGCACACCAGCCCCGCCATAACCCGCCTGCAGGATTCATCTCTGTCCCAAAATCCACGCTGCTGTGTTGCTGGCCAGGCACAGGTGATGAAAAGCCTTTTCTTTAAAGGACGCTCCTTGACAGAAATGAACATTCATTCTAATCTTACCATTATCGCTTGCAACAACCATCAACAAGGGGAAACTCGCTATGAAAACCAAAGCCGCAGTGGCATTTGAACCGGGCAAACCGCTGGAAATCGTGGAGCTGGATCTCGACGGCCCAAAAGCCGGTGAAGTGCTGGTGGAAATCAAGGCCACCGGCGTGTGCCATACGGATGCTTTTACACTCTCAGGAGACGATCCTGAAGGTATTTTTCCCGCCGTGCTGGGGCATGAAGGTGCGGGGGTCGTACTGGAAGTGGGGGAGGGCGTGACCTCCGTTAAGCCTGGCGATCATGTGATTCCCCTGTACACACCTGAATGCCGGGAGTGCGAGTACTGTCTGAACCCGAAAACCAATTTATGCCAGGCCATTCGCGCCACCCAGGGGCAGGGCTTAATGCCTGACGGCACCACCCGGTTTTCTTATCAAGGCAAACCGGTTTACCACTACATGGGCACGTCAACCTTCGCCAACCATACCGTGCTGCCGGAAATTGCCGTGGCCAAAGTCAACCCGAAAGCGCCTTTTGACAAAATTTGCTACATCGGCTGTGGCGTCACGACCGGTGTAGGCGCCGTGGCTTTCGATGCCAAGGTCGAACCTGGATCCAATGTGGTGGTATTTGGCCTCGGCGGTATCGGCCTGAACGTTATCCAGGGGGCAAAAATGGTTGGGGCGGATAAAATCATCGGTGTCGATATCAATCCGGCCCGCAAGGAAATTGCCGAGCAGTTTGGCATGACTCACTTTGTCAATCCCAAGGAAGTGGCAGGCGATCTGGTGGCGCACCTCGTGGAATTGACCGATGGCGGTGCCGATTACAGCTTTGAGTGCATTGGCAATGTCGATGTGATGCGCACCGCGCTTGAGTGTTGCCACAAAGGCTGGGGCGAAAGCGTTATTATCGGCGTGGCCGGCGCCGGCCAGGAAATCCGCACCCGGCCTTTTCAGCTGGTGACCGGCCGGGTTTGGCGTGGCTCTGCATTTGGCGGTGCCCGTGGCCGCACCGACGTGCCCAAGATTGTTGACTGGTATATGAACGGCAAACTCAATATCGATGACCTGATTACCCACAAAATGCCACTGGAAGACATTAACAAAGCCTTTGAGCTGATGCACGCCGGTGAAAGCATCCGCACTGTTATCGAGTTTTGACCATGAGCCTTGCACCCACAGACCCCAACACACTGGAAACCATTGAGAAACACAAGTCATTTGGCGGCACACAAGGCGTCTTTCGCCACTTCTCCCGGCTCGCCGATGGGCCAATGGAGTTCAGCGTATACCTGCCGCCCAATCGGCAACCTGGCGCACGCCTGCCCGTGGTTTACTACCTGTCCGGGCTGACATGCACCCAGGATAATGTCACCACCAAAGGAGGCTTTCAGCGCCATGCCGCCGAGCATGGCCTGATTGTTGTCTGCCCGGATACCAGCCCGCGGGGAAAGGGTTATCCCGGCGAGGATGACAGTTATGACTTTGGCAGTGGCGCCGGCTTTTATGTGGATGCCACCCAACCGCCGTGGCATGAAAGCTACCGCATGTACAGTTATGTAACAGAGGAATTGCCCCGGGTCATCGCCGCCAATTTCCCGGCCGATACCGATCGAAGCGGCATTTTCGGCCACTCCATGGGCGGCCATGGCGCCTTGGTGGCCGCGTTGCGCAATCCCCGGCAATACCGCAGCGTCTCGGCATTTGCGCCCATTGTGGCCCCCACGCAGGTTCCCTGGGGGCAAAAGGCTTTTCACGGCTATCTGGGTGAGGATCAGGAAACATGGAAAAAGTATGATGCCACCGAGCTTATCAAGGCCGGTCATCGTTTTGATGCCCCCATTTTGATTGACCAGGGCACAGCCGATGATTTTTTGCGTGAGCAATTACGCCCGGAGCTGTTTGTGCAAGCCTGCGAAGAACGCGGCCAGCCGGTGAACCTGCGCATGCAGGATGGCTATGACCACAGCTATTACTTTATTGCCACCTTTATGGGTGACCACATGGCCCACCATGCCCGCTTGCTGAAAGCCTGATACAAGCGCCCCGGTCTTTTTCAACCAGCCACCTGTTGACGACGACCAGCATGCAGGATGCGGCGGGCATTGAGCACCACCAGCACCGAGGAAGCAGACATGCCAATGGCCGCCATCCACGGCTGTAGTTGCCCCATCACTGCAAGCGGCGTGACCGCCAGGTTATAAGTAATGGCCCAAAAGATATTCTGACGGATAATGCGGCCGGTTTTTTTCGCGACCTGAAGCGCCGCCAAAAGTCCACGCAAACGTCCGCCCATCAGCACCAGATCCGCCGCCGAGCGCGCCAAATGCGCGCCCTGGTTAAAGCTGAAAGAGACATCCGCCTGCGCCAGCACCGGCGCATCATTGATGCCGTCTCCCACCATGACCACTTTTTGGCCCTGCTGTTGCCAGTGGCGCACCAGATTGATTTTCTGCTCGGGGCGGCAGTCGCCGTGCCAGTCATCCACGCCCAGTTGTTGGGCGACCTCGGCCACCATTTCCGGCGTGTCGCCACTGACAATCTGGCAATGGATACCTGCCTGCTGCAAGGCCTCAAGTGTTTCCGCGGCATCGGTTCGAATCCGGCTGGTCAATTGAAAGACACCGGCAAGGGCGTGGTCATTTCCCAACCATACGGTGGTGCCTGAGACATTCGGTATCTTATCCAGCGCCTGATGGCGCTGGGATTCATTCAACAAGGCCAAAACCCAGTCGCGCTTGCCAGCACGCCAGCGGCGCTGGCCAATCAGCCCTTCTATGCCTTGCCCGGGAACGGAATGCAC
Organism: Lysobacterales bacterium; assembly: GCA_026982315.1. GTDB lineage: Bacteria > Pseudomonadota > Gammaproteobacteria > Xanthomonadales > Marinicellaceae > S144-45. The sequence continues at coordinate 16,995 of JALSHI010000026.1, read as the reverse complement.
CTCTGTGGCCTGGATATTCGGATCCCTGCAGCCATCAAAAGCCGTGGCAATGGGGTGATGGTTGTCTTTTTCCAACGCAGCGACCAGCGCACAAGCCGTTTTTTCACGCATTTCACTGGCTGGATACCAACACTGAATTTGCATGGAAAATTCGGTCAATGTGCCAGTCTTGTCAAAAACCCACACCTGGCACTGAGGCAAGGCCGATAAAGCATCCAGCCGATTGATAAGCACGCCATTTTTGACCAGACGAACACTGGCGGCGGTCAGGGCTGCTGGCGTCGCCAGGGACAAGGCGCACGGGCAGGTGGCCACCAATACCGCCAGCACCACCGGCAGCATATTGTCCGGGTCGTACAGCGCATACCAGCCAGCGGTGACCAAAGCCAGCACCAGCACCACAGCCACAAACCAGCCGGCCAGCCGATCCACCAGTTGCAGGCTTTTGGGGCGCTGCATCTGGGCCTGTTCCAGCAAATCGGTGAGCGTACCCAAAAAGGTTTCTCGCCCCAGGGCACTGGAACGTACGCGCAATTCGCCACTGAGAATACGCGCCCCCGCCAGCACAGTGTCGCCGGTTTTTTTTGCCACCGGCGTGGACTCTCCCGTCAACAGGGACTCGTCAATTTCCGCTTCTCCGGCCAGCACTGTTCCATCGCAGGCGATGACTTCATTCTGGCGAACCAGCAGAACATCGCCTTTACAAACATTTTCCACCGGCACATTTTCGCAGGATGCGTGCTCTGCTTGTGACATTGGTCCAGCCGCAGAGGTAGCAGATTGCAAACGGCGCACACCCACCGGCACCATGGACGCCAGCGCCTCCCTGGCATTCATGCCCTTGTGCCGCACGCCCATTTCCAGATGACGGCCGGCCAGCAGAAAAAACACAAACATGACCATGGAGTCAAAATAAATGCCCTGGGTATCACCCTGTAGCACATGCCAGACACTGAAAAAGTAGGCCAGGGAGATCGACAGGGCCACTGGTACATCCATGCCCAAGTGACGATTCTTCACATCACGCAGGGCGTTTTTAACAAACACCGAACCGGCGTAAAAATAGACCGCGGTGGCCACCAGCATGCTGATCAGGGCAAAAAAACGGCGGGAGGTGGCGTCCATGCCATGGAAGTCCGCTCCATACAAGGCCACAGCAAACATCATCACCTGCATCATGCCCAGCCCGGCCACCATCAGGCGCTTCATACTGGCGATGCGCTCTTGCTCCGGCAAGTCATCTGCGTTAACCGGTGTCAAAATCGGGTGATAACCCAGTTGATCGATCACTGCCAGTATCTGGCTCAGGGGTATCTGTTGACGATCAAAATCCACCTGCAACTGGCGGGTGATGGTGTTCAATCGCACATCCAGAACACCTGGCGTGTCCCGCAGCTGCCGGTCAATCAGCCAACCGCACGCCGAGCAATACAGGCCGTCAATCCGAATCGAGGCGGTGAAGCGATCGGAGTCATCCGCCAATGGCTGACACACCCGGGAGAAAGTGTCAGGGTTATCCCAGGTGCGCCACTGCGCCGGGTCAGGCAAAGCCCGTTCACCGGGTTTGGCGTCTCCCCGGTACTGATAGAATTCGCAGTGGTTTCCCGCGCTGATAAATTCGGCCACCGCCTTGCAACCATGGCAGCAGAAGGCTTGTGGCTCGCCATTGATGGACATACGAATATCCACACCGGCGGGAATTGGCTCACCACAGTGGAAGCAAGCGGACGCCGGATTGTCCTTGTCAATGGCAGCGGCCTTGTCAGCAATGGTGACGCTCATGGCGTCGGCGGCTTCTCCTTCATCGGCGCATGCCGGGCCGGACCGCTGAAGGCATCATCATGCGGGATCACCTGCGGTTTGTGCTTCATGGCAATCATAACGGTCGCCAGTCCGGCAACAACCGCAATGGCTGGCAAGGAAATCACAAACCAGGGCCAGAACTGTTGGTACCAGGGTTTATCGTCCTCACGGGGATAAGCGTTTCTCATCGTTTTCTCGGTCCAAAGTATTTGGTTTTTTCCGTGTCCTTGGCTTGCGGGTCTTCAATGCCCTGAACCGTCAAACGAATGGTTTGAATCCGCTTGAGCTTGTCCATGGGCGCCCGCACCTTGGCTGTCAGGTTAATCAGCTCGCCTGGTGCGGCCTCTTTGTTTTTGTCCTGGTCAGGGATCAGTACGTGTATACCGGGGATCCCTTCGGCACTCACCTGGAAGTGCAGGGGTTTGTCGCCCTTGTTGGCCACTTTCAAAGTATACACATTTTCCACGGTGTGACTGTCCACAATCCGGTACAGGGCATTACGATCACGCAGCACATCCACTTGCACACTCTGGCGGTGGGTGAGCGAATACACGAACAGACCCACCATGCCCATCAGTACCACAAAGTAAAACACCATTCGTGGGCGCAAAATGTGGGTGGGTTTGCCTTCCAGGGCGTTTTCTGTGGTATAGCGAATCAGACCCGGCTCCTTGCCTTCGCGGATCATGACTTCGTCACAGGCATCGATACAGGCAGCGCAGGCAATGCACTCGTATTGCAGACCATCGCGAATATCAATCCCGGTGGGGCACACCTGTACACACATGGTGCAATCAATGCAATCGCCCACCGGCTCACCGCGGGCCAGCGCCTCTTCCCGCCGCTTGCGGCCTTTCATGCGGGGCTCACCCCGTTTCTCATCATAAGAGATAATGAGGGTGTCGCGATCAAACATGGCGCTTTGAAAGCGCGCGTAAGGACACATATAAAGACACACTTGTTCCCGCAGGATACCGGCATTGCCATAAGTGGCCAGGGCATAGAACAGAATCCAGAAGGTTTCCCATGGACCCAGTTGCCCATGCAAGAGGTTATGCCCCAGCTCCCGAATGGGCGTAAAGTAGCCCACAAAGGTATAGCCCGTCCACAAGGCCAGTGCAATCCAAAGCGTATGCTTAAGCGCCTTTTTGATGATTTTCTGGCGGGTCCAGGGGCTTTTATCCAGCTTGATTTGTTTATTGCGGTCGCCTTCCACCCAGCGCTCGATCCAGATAAAAAGCTCTGTCCAGACGGTTTGTGGGCAAGCATAACCACACCACAAGCGACCCGCCAAAGCAGTAAAAAAGAACAACGAAAACGCCGCAATAATCAACAACCAGGACAGGTAAATAAAGTCCTGAGGCCAGAATGTCAGCCCAAAAATATAAAACCGCCGGTGCGGCAAATCAAAAAGAACCGCCTGATGGCCATTCCAGTTTAACCAGGGCAGCACATAAAACAGTCCCAGCAAAACCCAAACAGCGAGCGCTCTTAACGTCTGGAAGCGCCCACGGACTTCCCGGGGGTGAATCTTTTCCTTGGACTTGTACAGTTCCAGCTTGACCTTTTTCGGTTCGCCGCTAGCTTGAGGATTTTTATCCATATCGATGGCCTTGTGATTTCACATGTCAGATCAAAAGAGAATGCGCCTGTATATCGGCGCGTACAGCAACAGTGTGGTTCGGGTTGTCGCTCCTGCGAACGTTAACAGGCAAGAATAGCGCGGCTGGCGCTGGCCCGAGCCATTTTTTGGGCCGGGTCAGGCCGCTACCTTGTTCAACGGTCTATGCGTTTGGCCAGTTTGGTGCGCGGTAACACCATGACCACGCCCGCCATGATGGCGGCAATGGCCGTAAAAACCCAAAAAAAGAAAAAGCCAATGGTGTAGGTTTGCATGATGGAAAAATCATTTTCCCAAGTCATAATATCAGCCAGCAGATCCGGGTCAAAAGCCGCGAAAAACACCATGGTCTCCACCGCCGCAGTTAAAAAGGAGATCCACAGGGCCAGCGACAGCCGGCGGTAAAAAATCCGCTTGAGCTGTCGCTGGTTGTATTCCTGAATCTGGCTCATTGCTTGTGGCTCAGGGAATAAACATAGGCCGCTACCAATCGAATGGCTTCTGGCTCCAGAACGCCTTGATGAGCCGGCATGGTGCCTGAAGCCCCTTCATGCAAAACGGTCTCAATAATCGCGTCAGAAGTGCCATGCAGCCAAATCTCATTGGTCAGGTCAGGGGCGCCAATGACTTTATTGCCCTTGCCGTCCACACCATGACACGCGGCGCAAAAATTCTGAAATTTCTGCTTTCCGGCTGCCACGGCTTCCGGGTCACCCGGCTTGCCATGCCAGGTGGCGCGCACAAAGGTGGCTACCTGCTTGATGCCTTCCTCTCCCAGTACCTGGGCAAATGGCGGCATCACTCCGTGACGGCCGTTGGTGATAGAGGTTACGATATCCTGAGGCTCTCCGCCATAAAGCCATTCTTCATCGGTGAGATTGGGAAAGCCTATCGCGCCTTGCGCATCAGAGCCATGACAAACCGCGCAACGGTTGGCAAAAATATTGCCACCCACCTTCAGGGCTTTCGGATCTTTGGCCAGATCAGGAATCGGCTTGCCGGCAAACTGGCTGAAAAATTCCTTGCGGGCTTCATGCACCAGCGCATACTCTTCCTTGAATTGTTTTTCCTGAGTCCAGCCCAGCACACCTTTAATGTTGCCCAGGCCCGGGTACAACACCAGATACAGCAGGCTAAACACAATGGTGAGAATAAACAGGTTAAGCCACCATTTGGGCAAAGGATTATTCAGCTCCCGCAAGTCCTCATCCCACACATGGCCGGTATCATTTTCGTGGTCTGCACCCTCTACTTCTGTCTTCGAGGTGGCCAGCAGCAACCAGGCATAAGCGATGATCTGAACAATAACCCCAATAATGATATAGATGCTCCAGGAATTGCTCATCGTTCATCTCCTTTCATGGTTTGGGGCAGGTCATCTTCCAGCGGAAGCTGTGCCATGCGGTTAAAAGTCGGCTGCTGACGATCGCTCCAGGCCCAAAACACCACAGCAAAAAAGAGGATCATCAGAATAATGATAAAAATTCCACTAATCATTGGGACAAACTCCTGGGCACAGCGGTGCCCAACACCTGCAGATAGGCAATCAGGGCTTCCAGCTTGGTCTTGCCTTCCACTTCCTTGGCGGCGTTGGCCACTTCTTCGTCAGTGTAAGGATGCCCCATCCACTGCAGGGTCTTCAGGCTTTTTTGGGTTTGCACCGGATCAACCATTTCCTCGGCCAGCCATGGAAACGCCGGCATATTAGACTCAGGCACCACTGCGCGCGGATCCATCAAATGCACCTCATGCCATTCGTCGGAGTAAAGACCGCCCACACGCGCCAAATCCGGCCCGGTGCGCTTGGAGCCCCACTGGAACGGCCGGTCATACACCGACTCACCTGCCCGAGAGTAAGGCCCATAGCGCAACACCTCGGAAACAAACGGGCGCACCTGCTGTGAATGGCAGACATAACACCCTTCACTCACATATACATCACGCCCCGCCTGCTGTAGCGCCGTGTAAGGCTTGAGTCCGGGCACCGGCTTGACCGCCTTGGCATCAAACATCAGCGGCACAATTTCAAATAAACCGGCAACACTGACCACCACGGCAATCAATATGCCCATGAGGCCCACATTTTTTTCAACGACTTCGTGATTCAGTTTCATGCGGTTTTCGCTCCGTAAGTCAGCGGCAAGTCTGCCGGCTCATCACCACGAATGGTTTTCCACACGTTGTAAGCCATGATGAACATGCCTGTCAGGAACATCAGTCCACCAATAAAACGGGCAATGTAGTATGGATAGGTGGCCTTGATACTTTCAATGAATGAGTACACCAACGTGCCATCGGGGTTCACATCACGCCACATCAGACCCTGCATGACCCCGGCAATCCACATGGAGGCGATATACAGCACAATGCCCAGGGTAGCCACCCAGAAATGCACATTAATCAACTGGGTGGAGTACATTTGTTTGCGGCCATACAGACGCGGGAACAACACATACAGTGAACCCAGTGTCATCATGGCCACCCAGCCCAAAGCACCGGAATGCACATGGCCAATGGTCCAGTCTGTATAGTGGCTCATGGCATTCACCGTCTTCACCGCCATCATCGGGCCTTCGAAAGTCGACATGCCATAAAAAGACAAGGAAACAATCAGAAACTTGATAATGGGATCGTCCCGCAATTTGTGCCAGGCGCCGGACAAGGTCATGATGCCGTTAATCATGCCGCCCCAGGACGGCGCCAGCAGGATCAGGGAAAACACCATGCCCAAAGATTGCGCCCAGTCCGGCAGGGACGTGTAATGCAAATGATGCGGACCGGCCCACATATACGAGGAAATCAAAGCCCAAAAGTGAACGATAGACAAACGATAGGAATAGATTGGGCGACCAGCCTGCTTGGGCACAAAATAATACATCATGCCCAGAAAACCCGCTGTCAGGAAGAAACCCACTGCGTTATGGCCATACCACCACTGCACCAACGCATCCACAGCGCCAGAGTACACTGAGTAGGACAAATGCCAGTTTACCGGGATCTGCAAGTTGTTGAAAACATGCAAAATGGCGATGGTAATAATAAAAGCGGCATAAAACCAGTTGGCCACGTAAATGTGCTTGACCTTGCGCTTGGCCAGGGTGCCAAAAAACACGACGGCATAAGCCACCCAGACAATGGTCAGCAAAACATCCAACGGCCAGATCAGCTCGGCATATTCACGGCTCTGGGTGTAGCCAAAAGGCAAGGTCAGCACCGCACCGACAATCACCAATTGATAACCCCAAAACACAAAAGCGGCCAACTTGTCCGAAAACAATCGCACATGACTGGTGCGCTGCACCACATAAAAGGACGTGCCAATCAAGGCCGAACCGGCAAAGGCGAAAATCACTGCGTTGGTATGCAGCGGTCGCAAGCGATTAAAACTCAACCATGGCACCAGGCCATCAAAATTCCATGAGGGCCACGCCAACTGGCCGGCAATCCATACGCCCACCAGCATGCCCACAATTCCCCAGATCAAAGTCATAACAGCAAATTGCCGCACAACTTTGTCGTTATAAGTCACTTCATTCATCGGGTTTCCTCTTCAAACAGGTTGGGTCATTTGACCGATCATTATAAGCGACCACTAATATAATGACTTTGACTCCCGTCAATTTTTGTTATCATACACTGAGATTAACAACTGGCTCTGGGCAAACAGAAAACGGATTTTCTGGCCGCGATACTGAACCACTCACACGGCCTTCTGGTGACCATCACCTATGAATACAGCACCCTTTAAACACCAGCAACTCCACAAGCTGGTCAACACCCTGGCTAAAACCGCAAACCAGTGCGAAAAATGCGCGCTGAACAATATTTGCCTACCGTCAGGGCTGGACCAAAAAGAACTGGATCACCTGGCTGAAATCATCCAGTCATCCAAAACCGTCAACAAAGGGCAAACCCTGTTTCGCAACGGTGATCCTTTTGACGCCTTGTATGTGGTGCATGCCGGCATTTTTAAATCCACAATCGAGGACAAAAGCGGCAAGGAAAAAATCATCCAGTTTCACCTGCCCGGAGAGGTGGTGGGGCTGGACGGCATTTACGATTCCCGGTATCAGACCACAGTCACCGCGTTAAATTCTGGCGCTTATTGCCAGATTCCATTTGGCGACCTGCTTCAGGCCGCCCAATCCTACCCGGAACTGCAAAAACAACTATTCCGTCTGATGAGTAAGAACCTCAATTCCTGCGAGCGCCAGCATGGCGAACTCAGCGCACCGGCCAAACTGGCCGCATTCTTTCTGTCTCTGGCCCGGCGTTTTCGCGAACGCGGCTTTTCCCCCATGGAGTTCGATCTGCCCATTTCCCAGCGCGACATGGCCAACTTCCTCGGCATGGCGGAAGAAACCCTCAGCCGCTTGTTGAAAAAACTGCATAATCAGGGGATTCTGGAATATAAACGCCATCATCTGAAAATACTTGATATGGACGCCCTGCAAGCTCTTGCAGGCGAAGGATAGTACTTGTCAACGCTAACTAACCAATTAGATAATCACTAACCAGGTAGTCTAAGGATTTACCATGAGCCTGAAAGCACTGACCACCGGCAAATCCATTGGCATCGCGCTGGGTAGCGGCTCATCCCGCGGCTGGGCGCATATTGGCGTCCTTGAAGAGCTGGCCGCACTGGGCATTGAGCCGGCCACCGTTTCAGGATGTTCGGCCGGTTCCATCGTGGGCGCTTCCTATGTCGCCGGCAAACTGGATGACCTGAAGCAGTGGGTGCTGTCACTCACTCGTATGGACGTGGCAAAATTTTTGGACATCAACTTTACCCGCACCGGTTTTGTCAACATTGACAAACTGGTGACTTTTTTTGATCGCTATGTCGTAGAGTCCGACCACCTTATTGAAGACCTGCCAAAGCCTTATTCCACCGTGGCCACCAACCTGGAGAACGGCCGCGAAACCTGGTTTCAGGAAGGCCGCGTGATAGACGCCATCCTTGCCTCCATCGCTTTGCCAGGACTGTTCCCGCCTTATCACCTGAATAACCAATGGTTTGTCGATGGCGGCCTGGTCAACCCGGTGCCGGTATCCCTGTGCCGGGCCATGAATGCCGACATTGTCATTGCTGTCAACCTCAATGGCGATATTGTCGGCAAGCACTTTGTTAAAAATCTCGACGCCAGCGAAAAATTTCTGGGGCGTTTCAATTTCCTGCCTAGTTCCCTCAAGGAGTGGTCACGCAATTTCTTCCCCAACCTCAGCGGGCGCAAATATCAACCCGGCCTGTTTGACACCATTGCCGGCTCGATCAATATTGCCCAGGATCGCATCACCCGCTCGCGCATGGCCGGTGACCCGCCGGATATCATGCTCAGCCCCAAGCTGTCCCACATTGGTCTGATGGAGTTTGACCGTGGCGCCGAGGCCATTGAAGAAGGCCGTGCCTGTGTACGCCGCATGCTGCCCGAAATTGAGTATGTCCTGAAAAAGCTGGGCTAACCACACCAGCGCCGGCCGGCTAACGCGAGCCAGCAGGGCCACGACGATGCTGGCGATGGCTTGATCTTTTTCCTGTCCGCGCCCGGCGAGTGGCGCTGTCCAGCGCCGGCGTCAATGTTTCCTCCCGCCATTGCCCAGGCGTCAGGCCACCCAGTGAATAATCGCCAATCCGGTGACGAATCAGACGCAACGTCGGCAAGCCCACAGCGGCCGTCATTCGCCGTACCTGGCGATTGCGGCCTTCATCAATCACCAATTCCAGCCAGGTATCCGGCACGCTTTTGCGAAAACGCACCGGCGGCTGACGCGGCCACAGCCCAGATGGGGCTGTCGACAACTGCCGCACAGACAAGGCCCGGGCCGGGCCGTCCTTGAGCATCACGCCTTCACGCAAGGCGCGCAGTTGCTCGCTGTTTGGCGTCCCTTCCACTTGCACCCAGTAGTGTTTGGGCAGTTTGTTTTTCGAATGGGCCAGATGGTGCTGCACACGGCCGTCATCGGTCAGCAACAAAAGTCCCTCGCTGTCATAATCAAGCCTGCCTGCCGGATAAACCCCCGGCACGGGCACAAAATCCGCCAAAGTGGCGCGTCCACTGGCATCGGTGAACTGGCTCAGCACACGAAATGGCTTGTTCAAGGCTATCAAGCGACTCATGCAGAAGCTTTATCCGTTTCGGTCAGCAATTCGACAAAGCGGCGTGGCGCATTGTCAAACCCGCCGTTGCTCATAAACACCACCGTGTCACCGGGACGCACGGTCTGACGCACGGCTTGCAGCAAGTCTGAAACCGATTCGGCCACCTGCAGGGGTGAGTCCAGCACAGCCTGGCGAGCGCTTTCCTGCCAACGCAACTGCGGATCCATCAGCACAAAAGCCACATCGGCAGTGGCCAGCGCCGCGGGCAATTGGGCCGCATGCACACCAGCGCGCATGGAATTGCTGCGAGGCTCGAACACCGCCAACAGGCGACCTTGCGTGCCCACTACGTTTTTCGCCCCCTGCAAGGTACTGGCAATGGCTGTGGGATGGTGGGCAAAATCATCATAAACACACACGCCTTGCGCCTGTCCCATTTTCTCCATGCGCCGTTTAGCACCCACAAAACCAGCCAAAGCCCGGGCCGATTGCGGCAAAGAAACCCCATAGGCCAATGCAGCGGCGGCGGCGGCCGCGGCGTTCATCACATTGTGATCGCCGCTGTTGTCCCACTGGAATTCCGCGCTGTGCGCACCGGCATGCAAGCAAATGTGCCGCCCGGCGGCATCGCCCTTTTCGGCCCAGACATCATACTCGGCGGTGCGGCCAAACGTGGTCACCGGTGTCCAGCAGCCACGCATCAGAACATCTTTCACATTGGCGTCTTCACCATTAACCACCAAGCGGCCGGTGGCCGGAATGGTGCGTACAAGATGATGAAACTGTGTTTTGATGGCTTCCAGATCGGGGAAAATATCCGCGTGGTCGTATTCCAGATTGTTCAGAATCACCACATCCCCATGGTAGTGAAGGAATTTACTGCGCTTGTCGAAAAAGGCGCTGTCATACTCGTCTGCTTCGATGACAAAAGCCTGCCCCTGCCCCAAGCGGGCGGAAATATCAAAATTGCGGGGCACACCGCCAATCAGAAAACCCGGCTGCAACCCGTTCGCCTCCAGTATCCACGCCAGCATGGCCGCCGTGCTGGTTTTCCCATGGGTGCCAGCCACCGCCGCCACTTGCCGGTGTCGTAAAATCCGCTCTCCCAACCATTGGGGGCCTGAGGTAAAAGGCAGCTTACGGCTTAACAGGGTTTCAATCACCGGCATGCCGCGGGTCATCACATTACCCACAACAACTTGGTCGTAATAACTTTCCTGCAAAGGCGTGTCATCATAGCCTTGGTGCATGCTGATGCCCAGCTTGTGTAACTGGGTGCTCATGGGCGGATAAACATTCTGGTCTTGCCCGCTGACAACAAAACCGGCCTCACGGGCCAACGCCGCCAGCCCGCCCATAAAAGTGCCACAAATGCCCAGCACATGAATGTGTTCTGAATGTTTCATGCCAGGCATTTTACCGTGTTGGGCCCGGCTTCTGGCTGACTTTTGCACCTGCAGTTTTTCTCCGCCACCGATGGCGGTGTTTTGATAGGATAACTCCATGAAAAATGTGCATACGACTCCTTTAAACGCCAATCTGGAAGTGGATGCCAGCGGGCATGATTGCCCCGTGCCACTGCTGATGACCAAACAGGCGGCCAAACGCCTTGCGCCCGGCCAGGTGTTGCGCGTTCTCAGCACCGATGAACATACGGGCCTGGATCTGGAAGCCTGGTGTCTGCGTTTTGGCCATGAGCTGGCGCATCAGCGCATCATCGGCACACAGCACGAGTACTGGATTGTCATTGGCCAAAAACAACCCTGAGACACAGCGAGCCATGAGCGGGTAGGCTATAATAACCCCCGAGGATGGATTCCGGCTGAACCGATGGATTCAGAAAGCGTCTAACCGTCTCGGATTGTCCCAACAACAACAAACGAGAACGCACCATGGCAAAATCACACTCATTACAGGAACCTTTCCTGAACACACTGAGAAAAGAACGCATTCCCGTGGCCATTTTTCTGGTTAACGGCATCAAGCTGCAAGGCACCATCGAGTCCTTTGACCAGTTTGTCATCGTACTCAACAACAACATCAACCAAATGGTTTACAAACATGCCATTTCCACCATTGTGCCGGCCCGCAATGTCAGCACTCACAATCTGGAAAGCGATGACTGAAAAGCCGCTGGCGGGTTCGCAAACAGGATGAACCGGCGTGTTTGAACGCAATCGACGGGGCAACCGCGCCATTCTTGTGTGCCCGCGGCAAGACCGCCAGGCCGACTCGGCGGAGTTACAGGAGTTTACCGAACTGGCTCGCTCGGCTGGCGCCGAAGTTCTGGATGTTATCACCACCAGCCGCAAACACCCTGACGCCCGCTTTTATATTGGTTCGGGCAAGGCCGCAGAATTGGCCGAGCGTGTACAGTCGCTGGGCGCTGACCTGGTGCTGGTGGACGCCCCGCTATCCCCCATTCAGGAACGCAATCTCGAGCGGGAAATTCAGTGCCGGGTGCTGGACCGCACCGGCTTGATTCTGGATATTTTCTCGCAACGGGCGCGCTCACATGAAGGCAAGCTGCAAGTGGAACTGGCGCAATTGCGTCACTTGTCCACCCGGCTGGTACGCGGCTGGACGCACCTGGAGCGGCAAAAAGGCGGTATCGGCTTGCGCGGACCTGGAGAAACCCAACTGGAAACCGACCGCCGGTTGCTGGCGGCCCGGGTCAAGTCCCTGCGTAAACGGCTGGATGCCGTGGTGCGCCAGAGAGAGCAGGGGCGGCGGCAACGGCACCGGCGCGGCACCGGCAGCATTGCCCTGGTGGGCTATACCAATGCCGGCAAATCCACGCTCTTTAACCGCCTGACAGACGCCGCTGTCTATCAGGCCGACCAGCTATTCGCCACCCTCGACCCCACTGTGCGCCAGCTCCGCGGTGTTCAGGGCAAAGAACTGGTTATCAGCGATACGGTGGGGTTTGTTCGCGACTTGCCCCATGAACTGGTGGCGGCCTTTCGCGCCACCCTGCAAGAAGCCCGGGAAGCCGATTTGTTAATCCATGTTATCGACCATAACGACCCTGAACGGCTGGAGCACATCCAGCAAGTCCGGGCTGTGTTGCGCGAAATTGGCGCCGATCACATTCCCACACTGGAAGTCATGAACAAAATCGATCTTAGCGGCCACCGCCCCGGCGTGTTCCACAACACGGAAGAGGGCTTGCCGCGTGTCTTTGTTTCCGCCCACAGCGGGGAAGGCCTTGACGATTTATTGAGCATCATAGCGCAGCACTTTACCGGCCAGAACCTCACCGTGGACTTGCATCTTCCGCCGGAATACGGAAAATTGCGCGCGCGTTTTTACGCCCTGGATGCCGTCCGCGGAGAAACCGGCAACCCGGCTGGCGGCTGGCGCATGCAGATAGAGTTACCCGAAGGCAAATGGCGCCAACTGGCCGCCGGTTCATCACCTGCCGCTACCTGGCTTGGTGAACAACTGGCCGGCCATTTGCCGGCAAAAAACCAAGACACCCCTTTTGAAACCGTGCCCACCGGCACCAACAATCCCATTTTGGAGAAAACCCATGGCCTGGAATGAACCTGGCAAAAGCAGCGGCCCCAACAAGCCCAATGACCCGTGGAACCGCAAACAGCCCCCGCAAGATCTGGAACAAATCCTGAAACAACTGGGACAAAAACTATCCGCCTTCTTTGGCGGTAATGGCGGCAATGGCAACATGGCATTAATCGCCGCCCTGGTTCTCATCGGCGCTGGCGCCATTGCCCTGTGGAATTCTGTCTGGACCATTAACGAAGGCGAGCGCGGCGTGGTTCTGCTGTTTGGCAAATACCACAAAACCATGCAGCCTGGCCTGAACATCACCTGGCCGGCGCCCATCAGCACGGTTTACAAGGTAGACGTTCAGAAAATCCGCTCCATGGCGCACAGCGGCGAAATGCTCACCGAAGACAAAAATCTGGTGAATATGGACTACACCGTGCAATACATTGTGCGCGAGGATGAGGTCAACAACTACCTGTTTCGACTGGCCGACCCGGAAACCACCGTGCGCCAGGCCGCAGAAAGTGCCGTCCGCCAGGTGGCTGGCACCAGCACCATGGACCACATCATTAACGAAAACCGTAATGACGTCATTATGTCGGTGATGAAAAACCTGCAAAAAATGCTGGACGATTACCAGTCCGGCATCAAGGTGACCAAGTTCAACATTACCGAAGTCCATCCACCCGAGGAGGTCAAGGCCGCTTTCGATGACGTTATCAAGGCCCGCGAAGACCAGAAAACCTACATCAACGAAGCCAACCAGTATGCCCGCAAGGCCCTGCCCATTGCCGAAGGTCAGGCGTTGCAAATCGTCCAGAATGCCGAGGCTTACAAAGTCTCCACCATCACCGAAGCAGAAGGCCGCGCCAGACAGTTTGATCTGATCCGGCAACAATACGAAAAGGCGCCAACAGTCACCCGCCAAAGACTCTATCTGGAAACCATGGAGTCCGTGTTGCAGGGCAACCCCAAAATCATCACCAGCGGCAATGGCAACAACCTTATGTACCTGCCCTTGCAAGACATGCTCAAAAAAGCACCCAAGACACCCGAAGTCATCAACCTGGGCAAGACCACTGTCACCGGAACCCCGTCCAATAACACCCGCGAGCGCGACTATCGCTCCCGCCAGAATCGAGGCCGCTAACATGAAAGCCAAATTATTCCTGATTACTGCCGGATTGGCGCTGTTGACTGTCAGCCTGTTCACTTTTACCGTGAACGAAAAAGAATATGCCATCAAATTCCGCTTTGGCGAGATTGTCAAATCCGACTTTCAGCCAGGGCTGCACTGGCGCATTCCCGGTGTCAACACCATCCGCAAATACGACAAGCGCATCCAGACCCTGGACAACAAGCCCGAACCGGTTCTTAACACCGACAATGAGTATCTGATGGTGGACTACTTTGTAAAATGGCGCATCAAAGACCCACGCAAGTTCTATACCTCGTTCAAGGGGGATCCCAGCCGGGTGGATCGCATGCTGACCGACATTATCCAGAACGCCCTGCTGGAAGAGTTTTCCCGCCGCACCCTGCAGCAGGTCATCTCCGACCAGCGCACAGAAATCATGCAGCACCTCAAGGAACAAACCAAGCAGATCGCCGAGGATTACGGCATCGAAATCGTTGACGTGCGTATTAAACGCATCAACCTGGCCGACACCGTCAGCGATTCAGTGTACCAGCGCATGCGCTCGGAACGTCTGGCCGAAGCCGCCGAGCACCGCTCCACCGGCCGCAAGGAAGCCCTCAACATTCGCGCCAACACCGACAAGAAAATCCGCATTTTGCTGGCCGAGGCCGACAAAACCGCCGCCCAGCTACAAGGTGAAGGCGACGCTGAAGCCACCCGCATTTATGCCGAAGCTCATCGCAAAGACCCGGAGTTCTACGCATTTCTGCGATCTCTGGAAGCCTATCGCAAGAGCCTGTCGGACAGCAACAGCATTCTCGTGCTGGAGCCAGACTCGGAGTATTTCCGCTACTTTAAACATGCCAACGAAAAGGATCAAAAGGCCGCACAATGACCACCAATGCAAAAAACGTCATCGTTCTGGGCACCCAGTGGGGCGATGAAGGTAAAGGCAAAATCGTCGATCTGCTCACCGAATCCGCCGATGCCGTGGTGCGCTTCCAGGGCGGCCACAACGCCGGCCATACACTGATTATCAACGGCGAAAAAACCGTTTTGCATCTGGTGCCATCGGGCATATTGCGCCCGGGCGTACAATGCCTGGTAGGCAACGGCGTGGTGATTGAACCAGCCTCATTACTGGAAGAAATCAGAAAACTGGAAGCCGCCGGAGTAACCGTGGCCGACCGCCTGCGCATCAGCCGCGCCGCGCCGGTGATCATGCCCTACCACATCCGCCTTGACCAATTGCGCGAAAAGGCCCGTGGCGGCGAGGCCATCGGCACCACCGGCCGCGGCATCGGCCCGGCCTACGAGGACAAGGTCGCCCGGCGCGGCCTGCGCATGGGCGATCTGCTCGACGCCCGCCGGCTTAAAAAACTGCTTAAGCCCGTGATGGACTATCACAACTTTGTCATCCAGCACTACTTTCACGACCAGCCGCTTGACTTCGACAACACCTACCAACAAGCGCTGGACTGGGGTGCTGCCCTCAAAAACAATATCACTGACGTCACCAGCGAGCTGCATCAACTCCAAAATGCCGGCAAATCACTCTTGCTGGAAGGCGCCCAGGGATCGCTGCTGGACATCGACCACGGCACCTACCCTTACGTTACCAGCTCCAACACCACCGCCGGCAACGCTGCCACCGGCACCGGGCTGGGGCCCACCGACCTGGACTACGTACTGGGCATCACCAAAGCCTACACCACCCGCGTGGGCAGCGGCCCTTTTCCCACCGAACTGTTCGACGACAACGGCCGCCTGCTGGCCGAGCGCGGCGTGGAATTCGGCGCCACCACCGGCCGCCCCCGACGTTGTGGCTGGCTTGATCTGGTGGCCCTCAAACGCGCCGTCCGAATCAATGGCGTCACCGGCCTGTGTATTACCAAACTGGATGTTCTCGACGCCTTTGAAGACATCAAGCTGTGCATCGAATATGTCGACGACGCCGGACAACCCATGGCGTTCCCCATGAGCACCAGCGCCTGGAAAGCCGTCAAGCCCCGCTATATCAGCCTACCGGGCTGGAAAACCCAAACCCGTGGCATCACCCACTGGCATGATCTGCCGGAAAATGCCAAAACCTTTATCCACACCATCGAAAAGTACACCGGCAGTCCGGCACATATCATTTCCACCGGCCCAGACCGCACCGAAAACATCATCCGCCACAACCCGTTTTCATCGCATTCCACCTAAATACTGGCAGAATTTTGTGGGCAATGTCACAGGCTCCAACACGGCTCATTGCCCCTCCTTAATTCTGTGTACTGTGTCGTATGGCGACATTCGCCAAACACACACATTTTTAAGGAGTTTGCCATGAAAATCTTGTCATACACTTTTCGTGTTTTCCGCAAGCGGTTAACGTTAGCCCTGCTTTTCTTCAGCCCTGCCATATTGGCACTGAACCTCTCTGATTATGCTGAAATCTCACCAGGACTTTATGCAACCATCACTGAGGGAGGGAACATTGTAGAAATCGCCACAACTGCCGAGGCAGTACAATCACTCGAGGCATCAGAAAACAACTATTCAGCAAAGGCCCAGCTCATCGCCTCAAAACAAAACACCAGAGCCCCTGGGCTTACACAGGGACCCACTTTATGCACGGCATTCGATACTCTGCAATTTTCAGACTTTACCTTGTCTGCGGGCTTTGCCACGCTATCTGGCACAGCCAGTGTGCAAACAGCCGTTGGCCCGGCTCCGGCTCCCCCGAGTTCACCTATGCTCGAGTCAAGGTCAAGCTGAGAACCTATGATGCCGCGGGAAACGGGATTGACAAAAGCGTTGCTATCCGCAGAAATCCCGTAT
>JALSHI010000025.1 GCA_026982315.1 Lysobacterales bacterium | reverse complement strand
ATGTTATGCTGGTTCTTCCCAAGCAAATCCTAGATAAGGACTTCTCTGATTGTAATGCCCCCGAAAAAAAGCACCATTTAGAAGTGGAATTTTCCGATAATGACCGAGAAGGAGATTCCACATGCGCAAATCACGCTACAGCGACAATCAGATCATCAACATTCTCAAACAGGCAGAAGCAGGTACACCCGTTCCGGATCTATGCCGAGAACATGGCATGAGCAGTGCCACCTTCTACAAATGGAGAGCCAAATATGGCGGCATGGATGCCTCCTTAATGGCACGACTCAAAGAGCTTGAAGAAGAAAACAGACGTCTCAAGAAGATGTACGCCGAAGAACGCCTGATGGCCGAGATCCGCAAAGAAGCCCTTGAGGGAAAGCTCTAAGGCCATCTCAGCGGCGAGAGATGGCCAAAACAGCGGTGAGGAAGCACAACATCAGCATACGCCAGGCTTGTACAGCGTTGTTCATCAGCCTCAACTGCTACCGTTATCAGCCCAAACTGTCAGATGAGAATGAGCTGATTGCCGACTGGCTGATCAGACTGACCACCACCTATCGAAATTGGGGGTTCAAACTGTGCTTTTTGTATTTGCGCAATGTCAAAGGCTTCAAATGGAACCACAAGCGCGTATATCGCATCTATCGGAAACTGGAGCTGAACCTGCGCATCAAACCGAAAAAGCGGATCATTCGAAACAAACCGGCGCCTCTTCACATTCCCCAAGCCATCAACCAGGTCTGGTCCATGGACTTCATGCATGACAGCCTGAGCACAGGGCGCTCATACAGACTGCTCAATGTTTTGGATGACTACAACCGTGAAGGGTTGGGCATAGAAGTGGACTTTTCACTTCCTGCACACAGAGTTATTCGCGTGCTGGAGAATATCATCGAATGGCGGGGAAAACCTGAAGTACTGCGCTGTGACAACGGACCAGAGTATATCAGTCAGACTTTGCTTGACTGGGTCGAGCGCCAATCCATCAGGATAGCGCATATTCAGCCTGGCAAACCACAGCAAAACGCCTATGTGGAGCGCTACAACCGTACAGTGCGATATGACTGGCTGAATCAACATCTGTTTGAAACACTTGAACAGGTTCGAGAACAGGCAACCCGGTGGCTATGGATATACAATAATGAGCGGCCCAATATGGCTTTGGGCGGCATAACTCCAAAGCAGAAGTTGGGCGTTATGCCCACATAACCCACTTCTGGGTGGTGATAAAAATGGGGGTATTACATGATGTTTTTCAGCAGCTAAATTGCGTAGTCGATCAGATTAAGTCGGAAGCACACTCGACATATCCAGAAGATTCTGAAAAAATTGACTATATAAGACATATTCGAAACTCAGTCGCCCATGCAAGAGTGACATTTGTTCCGAAAGAAACAGTTATGTTTACTGACATAAACGGCAAAGAGGATGAATGTAACATAACTATCCCACTGAAGAGAGTCGGGGATTTTTTAAATGCACTACAGGTTGTATATGAATTATATGTACAGAACCGTGTAGTAAAAGTTGCTCGCCATTAGTGAAAAGGGGATTCTATTCGTAGTAATCCAAGGGCTATCAAAAAAGTAGCCAGAGTCTAACATAGGCTACACCGGACTCCGATATTGTTGTGGTGTAGTCCCATTTCACTGATCACCACAGTTAATGGATAGTCATCGTAATTGGGATGTTACAAAAGACTGTTTGACCATGTCAGGACGCCATCCAGTGGCTAATGGAATGCAAACACAGCGTCCGTTCAGGGACGTCAGTGTGGACGTCGTTTGGCTTGCGTGGCAGGGGCTATTGCGTCTGGGGATCTGCGTCCGATTGCACAATATGCAGCAATTTGTCAAAGCGGGTAATGGCATATGTGGGTTGAATCGGGTGCGTTAACGCCCGGTTGGCTGCAGGGTGTACCCAGCAACTGGGGATGCCCATCTGGTTAGCTCCGGCAATATCGGTGGCCAGTTGATCTCCCACCATCAAGACCTGCTGTTTCGGCGGATGCCCCAGTAATTCCAGTGCTGCGGAAAACATGCGCACATCCGGTTTGGCGGCACCGATTTGATCTGAGGCAATCAGGCCGGAAAACAGTTTTTCCAGGCCAGCGTTTTGCAGGCGCTTTTTTTGCATGGCGTGAATGCCATTGGTCAGAATCATCATGCGGCAGCGCGGGGCTAAAAGGCTCAATGTCGCTCGGACGCCAGGCAATAAAAACACTGCCTGGGCCAGAGCCTGTAAGTAATGCTCAAGAAAGTCGTGCAGATCAATGTGTGCGAGCGTTTTCTCGACCCCTTCGTGCTGGTGCTGTTGTGCAATATGCTGGAAAAGCTGTTGTGTTCGTTGGTATTTCAGCTCGGTTGCGCTGATGGCTCCCGCTTCAAGTCGTCGCCATAAGGGCTTGTTGATATCCTGATAGATGCGGTGAATACTCGGATTGGCGGGTAAACCAAAGTCGCGCAGGGTCGTGAGTAAAGCGGCTTTTTCTGAACGGTCAAAGTCGAACAGGGTGTGGTCTGCATCCAGAATCACGTATTGATATTTCACCACTTGCCCCCATTTGTTATGGACGAGTCATTTTCCATTAAATATGACCTGTGTTCTGTTTTATGGGATGTTTCATTCCGAACATTAAACTTTACTTATAGTTAGGCACGGTTCATACTACACCTCAGACAGCTTTACTCAGTTTTTAATCACAGACTAAGGAGAAAAACCATGACAGAAAACACACAAACTGCACAACAATTGCCGCGATTAAATGAACCGGCACCTTATTTTGACGCTGTGACCACGCATGGGCGCAAGACACTGGCTGATTATAAAGGCAAGTGGCTGATTCTGTTTTCGCACCCGGCGGATTTTACACCGGTTTGCACCACGGAGTTTTTGGCTTTTAATCGCCGCTATAGCGATTTCAAGAATATTAACACTGAATTGCTGGGTCTATCCATTGACAGTGTTTTTTCCCACCTGGCCTGGGAGAAAAACATCAAGGATAATTTCGGCGAGGATATTCAGTTTCCGATTATTGCCGATCTCGATATGAAAGTGGCCCACAGCTATGGCATGATTATGCCTGGCGCCAGCGATACTTCTGCGGTGCGCGCGACTTTTATCATTGATCCCAAGGGCGTATTGCGGGCCATGGTCTATTACCCAATGACCAATGGTCGTTCAATTGATGAAATTTATCGTTTGGTGGTTGCCTTGCAAACTTCGGACGCGGAAGGCGTAGCCACGCCCGAGGGCTGGCAGCCAGGTGATGATGTGATTGTTCCGCCGCCAGCGACGGTGGAAGAAGCCCGGGAGCGCATGGAAGCCGGTTACCAATGTGTTGACTGGTACTTCTGCAAAAAGCCGTTGTCGAAATAAAGGACGACCATTCCCTCTCAACCAAAAAAGGCGCCGGAACACCCGGCGCCTTTTTTATTTAACGGTTAGTCTTTGGGGCTAATTATCTTGCCCATTGTGTTTTTCCGGGGGTTTTTGCGCGCTTTTGTCAGCCCCCGGCAGCGCAGACGGAGCATTGGTCTTGTTGTTGTCTAAGGGAACAGGTGCTCTCTGGGCAGGCGTTCCGGGTGCTTCCGCTGGCTTGGGCGGCTGATTTTTTGCAGTCGGCCGCGTCGCTGGCGCTGCTTGCACCTCGCTGAGAGTATGGACTTTGGCTTTGGGATAGGTTTTGTATCCGGCCTGTCCTTTTTGCACTGCCGTTCTCTGTGATTGGTTTTTTTTCGGTGAAGCAGACGGCTTGTTGAGCGAATCTGACTGTTGAGTTCCTTCCTTATTGGCTGCCGCACTTTGATTGACAGGCGCGTTAGCAGGCTGATGGGTTTCCGTGCCTGTGTCGGTCTTTCTTTGGGCATCAGCCTCTGCTGTGCGCTTTGCCGACTGTTTTTGGTTGTCTTCGGACTTTTTCTTTATTTGTGGTCCTGCCGCACCTTTCTTGGCGGCGTATTCGGCCACGCTGCCTAATGGCCGCTCCAGAATGGACGGGCTGATGGGGGACTCATGAGCCTTGCCGCTGCCCTGTGAATTTTTCTCTGCAGCTTTTTTATCCATGCCGGATCCGGCTGCTGCCGGTGTGTTCATCGTGTGATTGGCCTGTTGTGCATTTGTGTTTTTTTCATTGCGACCAGTTTTGTTCGATGACGATGGAGTGGGCTTGGCCGTCGCTTTTTTCTGCTGGCCTGCGTGACTTCGTTGTGTCGTATCCTGTTGTGCGGTCTGTGCAGTGTTTGCTGCGCGGCTATCAGCTTTTTGTTCCGCATTTTTTTGCGGAGGTGCCTGATTGTGGCCAGCCGAAACCGGCTTGTTCTGGTTACGGTTTTTGTTAGCCTGTGTTTGTGCAGCCGGTTTTGATCGGGTTTGCTGCATGTTGTTGCTTTGTTGTTTTGCATTGCTGCCATTATTCGTGGAACGCGGTTTTCGACCGCGTCCACCCCGGCTTTTGCGATTTTTGGGTTGATCGCCTGATTTTGCCTGTGTTCCGGTGGGTTTCTTGCCACGATTTGTATTTGTATTGGTACGCGTGCTGGTGGAACGCGTACGCTTGTCGGAGCCGGTTTTACGCCCGCGGTGGCTTGCCGGCTTACGGGCAGGCGTTTTTTTCTTTTCATCCCCGGAAAGAAGCTTCTTCAGCCATGTTGCCAAGCGCTCGAGCAGGCCTTGACTCTGCCGTTGCGGGACTTGTTCTTTTGGAATCACCATGCCCACCAGTGCCTTTTCGGTTTTGTTTTCGGGAGCATTTTTGGTCTGTTGGGTGGTTTCTTCCGCGCTTTCCACCAGTTTGATGTTTTGGCTGTGCAGGTTATCGGCAGGTTGTCCCCGGAATCGCTTGATTTCGAAATGGGGCGTTTCCAGGTTTTGGTTGGCGATTACCAGGACAGAGACTTTGTGTTGTTCTTCAATCCGGCGAAGTTCATCGCGTTTGTCATTCAGCAAAAAATTGGCCACCGTTGTGGGTACCTGAACCACGATCCGGCCAGTGTCTTTTTTCAGCGCTTCTTCTTCCAGCAATCGCATAATGGAAACAGACAGGGACTCAATGCTGCGGATACTGCCATGGCCACTGCAACGCGGGCAAATAATCTGGCTGGATTCATTGATGGAGGAGCGCAGGCGCTGGCGCGACATTTCCAGAAGTCCAAAGCGGGAAATGCGGCCGATCTGAACTCGTGCCCGATCGGCTTCAGTGGCTTCTCGCAGGCATTGTTCCACCTTGCGCTGATTCTTATGATCGTACATGTCGATAAAATCGATGACAATCAGCCCGCCCAGATCCCGAATACGTAACTGGCGAGCGATTTCTTCAGCCGCCTCCAGATTGGTGTGCAAGGCTGTGGCTTCAATGTCTCCGCCCTTGGTGGATTTGGCGGAGTTGATGTCAATACTTAGCAGGGCTTCTGTCTGGTCAATGACCAGGGAGCCGCCGGAAGGCAGGCGGACTTCACGCTGGAAGGCGGCCTGAATCTGGCTTTCAATCTGATAACGGGAAAACAGCGGTATGCTGTCGTTATAGTAGGTGAGTTTTTTCAGGTTATGTGGCATGACCTGTTGCATGAATTCACGGGCTTTTTCGTAGACTTCCCGGTTGTCGATGAGGATTTCTCCCACATCCGGACGCAGATAGTCCCGCAAGGCGCGGATAAACAGGTCACTTTCCTGATAGATAAAAAAGGGCGCGCTTTTCTGGGTTGCTACGGTTTTGATGGCATTCCAGACTTGTAGCAGGTAGTTGAGATCCCATTCCAGCTCTTCTGTGCTGCGGCCGATGCCCGCGGTGCGGATGATGACGCCAGCGTCATCGGGGACACTCATTTCCTTAAGGGCTTTTTTCAATGCTTCGCGTTCTTCGCCTTCAATGCGGCGGGAAATGCCGCCGGAACGCGGATTTTCCGGCATCAGAACCAGGTAGCGGCCAGCCAGGCTGACATAGGTGCTCAAGGCGGCGCCTTTTTTACCTCGCTCTTCTTTTTGCACCTGAACGATGACCTCTGTGCCTTCTTTTATGGCTTGGGCGATGGAGGGGTGCCCCTTGCTTTTTTTGGCTTCGTCTGTGTAGTAATTGCGACTGATTTCCTTAAAGGGCAGAAAACCATGCCGCTCTGCGCCATAATCGACAAAAGCGGCTTCCAGGCTGGGTTCGACACGGGTAATGCGGCCTTTGTAGATATTGCCTTTTTTTCGTTCGTGTCCGGGGATATCAATATCCAGATTGTAGAGTTTTTGGCCATCAGCAATGGCCACGCGCATTTCTTCAGGTTGGGTTGCATTGATCAGTATGCGTTTCATACACCTGTATTCCTATGGTGTTAGAACTGACCTGACGCCGGGGAAGGGCGCTGAAATCGGCAGGGAACAGGCGAACACCAATCCGTGTGCAATAAATCAGGACACATGCGTCCTGATCATCATCCAGCTAACATGGCCAGCCCTCAGACTGGCGTTTTGTGAAAGCCTACAGCATGGCAAATATGCCAATGCACGGATTGCTTGCGGGGTACCAAATGGTTATCGCTATCAGTCGGCAATATCCTCTGCCGAAATGGTTTGATGGCTTTGCAGCGCTTGTTTACGAGCGTGCCCGGGGCTGGTACCCGTTTATGCGGGTTTGGCCGTCATTGTGGCCAAACCGGTTATTCTGCTCCCAAAGCTGATTTCATGGTCAGCCTGGGGGTTATTACCATGCAAACGCCTGGCGTGGTGTGATAGTCCATGACTGCTGGCACTTCCTGTGCAGGTCACAACCGGGCATTGTTTGCGTTAAAGCCTCAAACGCTGTTGAGGCCGCTGTTTCTGCTGCATGACTTCAATGCAGCGATGATATTCGTTACTTTTGCGTTCCTGGCATCTGCTTTTAAGCACAACAAGGCTTCCAACTCACCAGGCACACAGACGCGAATGGTACCATTAAACGCCGATATTTTGTAGGGTTTTCAGGTTGATGCGGGTGCTGCGGGCATCCATTGTGCAACTCAGCAAGAGAAAAATTCATAAAATCAGGTACCGAGCGGGTCTGGGGGCAGTTACAATAACTTCTCATTTTTGAGGAGTTGGCATGAACCGCGAAGAAGAAAAGAAACTGATTCAGCGTATTCTGATGCTTATTGAGCAACTTGGGTTATTCACCATATTGATTGCTACACTGGTTGCCATCGGGCAGGAAATTCTGTTGATGATTAACAAGCGTCACGTGCATCTGAGCGATTTGCTGTTGTTATTTATTTACCTGGAAGTCATCACCATGATTGGTATTTACTACACCAGCAACCGTTTGCCGGTTCGTTACCCCTTGTATATTGCCATTGTGGCCTTGGCCAGATTAATTATTCTTGACTCCAAGGAGATGGTGCCCTGGGGGGTGCTGTCCCTGGGTATTACGATTCTGATTTTGACTATCAGTGTTTTTGTGGTTCGTATCGGGCATACCCGCTTTCCTTATCAGGATGGTTCTTGAGTCACATCCGCTGGTCTCTATACGAGAATTGATATGAAAAATACTCCCTTTCAGTCTCAAACTCACTTTGTGGGTGCAGGCAATATGGCGTCTGCGCTGATTGGCGGCTTGCTGAATCGGGGCTTTTCTCCTGAGCGAATCAGTGTGAGTGACCCCAATGAGCATGCGCGGGATCAGCTGCAAAAAAAACATGGCATTACAGCCTATAGCAGCAATCTGGAAGGGCTTGGTTGCGCTGATATGGTGGTGCTGGCGGTTAAACCCCAGCACATGCAATCGGTCATTACCGAGTTGGCCGATGTATTGCAGGGGAGTGCAAATCCGCCGGTGTTGCTGTCCATTGCGGCTGGTATTACCACTGGCAGTATCAAAAAATGGGCCCGATGCAATGTCCCGGTTATCCGCAGCATGCCGAATACGCCCGCCCTGATTGGACAAGGTGCCAGTGGTCTGTATGCGACACCGAATGTCTCTGTGCAGCAAAAGCAATTGGCCGAAAATATCCTCTCGGCTGTTGGCAAGGCCTGGTGGCTGCCGCAAGAAGACCTGCTGGATGCAGTGACCGCGGTTTCCGGCAGTGGTCCGGCCTATTTTTTTCTTTTTATGGAAGCCTTGCAGCAGGCTGGTGAGGCCATTGGTTTGCCAAAGGAAATCAGCCGTCAGTTGGTCTTGCAAACCGCACAGGGTGCAGCCGGACTGGCTTTGCATAGCCCCCATGACCTGACAGAGCTGCGCCGTCAGGTGACATCTCCCGGTGGCACCACGGCGGCCGCCTTGGAGGCCATGCTGGCGGCGGAACTGCCTGCCATCGTTCGCCGCGCTGTTAAGGCCGCTCATGACCGGGCAGGGGAGTTATCCCGGGAGTTTGGCTAGGGTGGTCCCTGTTGTGCCGCCTTATCGCTTTTCAGGTACAAGGCGGCGAATTCATTCAGGGCTGTACAAATGGCCTGAGCGCGACGCGGCAGGCCGGTTTTCCGCCAAATGAGTCGCTGTGCCTGAAGGGCGGCTGTAAATGCTTCTGTTTCTTCTTTTGTTGGCGCCTCACCACCCAGGTTGTCCACACTGGCCTCAAAGGGAATACCCAGGATTTCACAAAAAATCTGCTCCAGTGCCTGTGGTTTGATTTCTACCTGGAAAAACATTTTTTGCTGGGCCTTGGTGCGACCATCCGGCACATACCAGTAGCCATAATCATCCTGTTTTCTCCGGTTGGACCCGGCAATGCACCAGTGAGCCAGCTCATGTAACGCGCTGCGTGGGTAATCTTCACGAAATTCAATCATTGCTGGCAGCCATTGATCCTGGCCATGAGCGCCTGCGAGGATTTTAGGTGCCCGATAGAAAGGCTCGCAGGCGCCTCCGCGCAGGCAAGTGGAGTGCCTATTCAACACCTTTTGGTTCAGATAATCCACCAGCAGTGGCAAATGCTTATCCGGCTCAAATTTTTTATCTGTCTGAGGGGAAAAAGAGGTTACCTCCGGTAAAGCGATGTTTTTTTCTGTTTCCAGCATGGTCTGCATTGATGAAATAGGTGGTCAATAGGATGCGGTGATTTTATCAAAACGACCGTTTACCCGTGCGAATCGGCCGCTGGTGCTTTATGCGCATTTCAAGGCTTGTTATTGACGGGCAAAAAAAGATAATGGAAGCATATTAATGCATCCCTTAAAGCCATGACAGCAAAAAAACACAGCGGATTTTCCTTAATTGAGCTGATTATCACTTTGGTGATTGGTGCCATCCTGCTTAGCTGGGGCGTGCCGGCTTATCGGGACTTTGTTCGTCGCCAGCAAGCGGTGGCCCTGGCCAATGATATTCTCGGCGATCTGGCCTTGGCGCGCAGCACCGCAATTGACCGTGGTGTGCGAACCCGTTTTGCTCCAGTCGGCGGTACTGACTGGTCACAAGGCGTTGAGATTGTCACCGATGCCAATGGCAATGGCGTGACAGATCCAGGCGATCAGGTCATTCGCCGTACCGGCCCGTTTCCAGCGGCTTTCAAGATCGATGCCGACAGTTCCAATGATGTAGTGTTCAATGCCATTGGTCAGGCTGTTTCGCAGAATACTTTCAAGATTGTGCTCCAGCCAGAAGGGGTGGAATATAAAACTGTGGAAGTACAGTCTTCAGGCAATATCTCAGTGACAGGAGATGCCCATATATGAGAAACATGAGAACAAACGCACTGATACGAAAAGGCAACCGGCAAGCCGGCTTCACCTTGCTGGAAGTCCTGATTGCCATTTTTGTGTTTTCCATTGGCCTGTTGGGCGTGGCCAGCATGATGTCCGTGGCCATTCGCAATAACCACAATGGTTATCTGCGGACGCAGGCTAATTTTCTGATTTCCAGCATGGTTGATCGCATGCATGTCAATCAGATTGGTCTTTGGACCAATAACTATGACAACATTAATGTCACCGGTGGCCCGCTGTCAGCGGGCGGGCTGGGCTGTGATGACACAGCTGCCGCCTGCGATGCCAGCCAGTTAGCCAGCCGGGATGCCGCTGCATGGGCCGTGAGCATTGGCCAGTTATTACCACCAGGCGCCCAAGGTACCGTACAGTGTAATACGCCGCCCATGCCGTTTTTGATTACGTCCGGCAGTAACTGGGTGCCCGTGCCGTCCTATACCGGCACCTGTGCGGTCACCATTACTTGGAATGAAAGCAATGAACAAGGCGTACAAACACAAACAGCCACGTTGACGGTGACACCATGATGATTCAGCCACCAATCCGATACATGCAATTAAATTCGGGGAAAGTCTTGCAGCGGCCATTTCGGTATGGTCACGGTTTTACGTTAATCGAGCTGATGATCGCGATTCTGATTGGTGCGGTGTTGCTGATTGGCATTCTCAATCTGTTCAACAATGCCTCGAAGATGAATCGTGTCCAGAACGGTTTGGCCCGGTTGCAGGAAAACGGCCGGTTTGCCATGCTCATGATGAAAAATGATGCTGCGCTCACCGGTAATCAGTACTGTGCCAACATTTCCATCAAGGATCCCTATATCAAATATGACCCGACGACTTTTGATCCTGCCGTTGGGGCTGGTTATCGAACCCGCGCCTTGAATGTCTGGTCAGATACTCTGACAGGAGGCCTGCCCGATAAAGCCCTGGTGGCCACCAGTGCGCCTGTGCCAGGTGGCGCTGACAACCCCTATCCCTTGGATCCGGCCTATTTTATTCGCGGACATGAGTGCAGCTCCGGTACCTGTGTGCCTTCGTTGTCATCTGCCGGGGCGGATTTGACCAATGGTGGTGCCTCACCTGTGCCACCGGTAGGAACTTCAGCCGGCAATCGCCTGGCCAATACTGATGTGTTGACAGTACGCTACTTTGTGCGGGGGCTCAGAATGAACGGCGATGGTAGCAGCAGTGGCAACACCAGTACCCTGCCAGTGGTGCCAGACCCTGATATCACTTTCAATGCGGGTGACTTTGCTGTTGTCAGTAACTGTCTGGAAGCCTCAGTGATGCCGGTTCAAGGGGCGTCCAGTGGCGCTATTACAGCTACCGGCGGCAATGGCAACCTGTTTTCAGATGCCAACGACAGCCGTGTATACAACCTCAATGATCCGGATAGTTTCAGGACAGTGACCTACTATGTGGGCCTGAAAACCGACCCGAATGACGCCACACGGCTGATCCCCGGTTTATACCGTTCAGTTAATGGCAATAGCCAGGAACTGGTGGAAGGGGTGGATGCTTTGGATATTCTTTATGGCGTCCAGAATATGGACGGCTCGGTTGCATACTTGACTGCCGACCAGATTGATTCGGCCGGTACAAATTTATGCACTGCCGCGCCGGATTTCAAACGCAATGGCATCAGTGCCACCAATGGCCCCGGCTGTTTGTGGCGGTCGGTTTTTGCCATTGAGATTCATGCTCTGATGAATACCGTTAATTCAGTCGCATTGGATTCCGATAACGCCACGGAACTGAACTTTCAATATGCCGGCAATCCGGCCTGGAGCACGCCGGCGGATTTGCCTTTAAGTACCCCCGGAAACATGTATCGGCGGGAGTTCACGATTACAGTTCCCGTTGCCAATTACAGCTTGTGAGAACCATCATGAAGACACCTTTAATCCGTATTCGACCACCGAGCTCCCAAAGCGGGGCAGCTCTGGTGATTGGTCTATTAATTCTGCTGGTGGTGACGCTGATTAGCGTGACGGCCATGAAATCCACCCTGTTGCAGGAAAAAATGGCCGCAGGCCTGAAAAATAACATTCAGGCCCAGGAAGCGACCAATTCGGCCCTGCGCAATGGCGAAGCTTTTTTATGGAACTACTTTAAGACCAGCAACGGCGTGCAACTGGTGGCCACTGATGATGGTTCTGGCGTGGGTGGGGTTTACAAGCCCAATGCACCGGATATTCAGAATTTCCTGCAAAACCGGGATCCGGTCAGCATCGGTCAACCAGTGGCGATTGACAGCACGATTTACCCCCGCCCTGCACGCTATGTCATTGAGGATGTGTGCGCCAAAGCCGTGGGTGCCGCTGGCACGCAAAACCAGTCGTGTCAGACCGGAGTGGGCGGCGCCGAGTTTGATGATGGCGGTGGCACTGGTGCAGCCGCCCAACCCAGAATTTTCAGAATTTCCAGCCGTGGCTGGAGTGGCAACCAGAATGTCCTGTCGGTGGTGCAATCTACCTACATGGTGAAAATGTGAGCGGCCTTGCTGCCAGGAGCGCAAAAATGAAGAAAATGTGGATAAAATTGATAACAGCCAGTCTGGTCATGGCCAGCGGCATGGTGCAAGCCGGCCCGCTGGAGCTGACCTCGGAACCCCTGTTTCTGAATCAGAGCGTCCCGCCAGCGATTGCGGTGACTTTTGATGACTCCGGCTCCATGGCCTGGTCCTGGATGCCGGACTCTCGCAGTTTCAACAGAAACCGGCGCAGTTTTGCCTCTCCTGACTATAACGTGATGGCCTATAACCCGAATTTTATCTATCTGCCGCCATTGAGGGCCGATGGCACTTCTTTTCCTAATTCCAATTTTAATGCGGCTTTTCGCGATGGCTTCCGCCCGGCGCGGGGAACTGTGGATCTCAGTCTCCGTTACCGGGTCACGCGCGATTACTATGCCTATGCCAATGGAACTTTCCAGGAACGTTTCGCCCGGGCGGGTTATCCTAATACCAACCCGCGGCCGGCATTTTATTATCGCTGGGTGTGCGGGGGCGCGCCAGCGCGTGATAATGATGGCTGTTACCAGCGCATTATTGTGGGTTCGGCTGAGCAGCAAAACTTCGCCAATTGGTACAGCTATTACCGGACTCGGAATATGCTGGCCAAAACGGCTGTGAGCCGGGCCTTCGCCGGTTTTGGAACGGATTTTAAAATCACCTGGCAGCAGCTTAATAGCCTGACAACCTTCACACCGTTTAATCAGTTTTCCGGCACCCACCGTAATAATTTTTTCAACTGGTTGTTTACCATTCCGGATCAAGGCTGGACGCCGTTGCGGGAAGCCACGGTGCGCGCCGGAAGCCTGTTCCAACAAGGCGCTTCCTACCGTGATCCAAATTATGGTGGGGAGTTGTCCTGCCAGCAAAACTTTCACATTTCTATTTCCGATGGTTCCTGGAATGGGACTACTGGTGTGGGCACGAACTATGACAACCAAGCTCGTACCCTGCCTGACGGCACCATGTATTCTCCGGGGACAGGGGAGATGCGCATGTACCGGGATGGCAATGATGATACCCTGGCGGATGTGG
Organism: Lysobacterales bacterium; assembly: GCA_026982315.1. GTDB lineage: Bacteria > Pseudomonadota > Gammaproteobacteria > Xanthomonadales > Marinicellaceae > S144-45. Next base: position 195,364 of record JALSHI010000025.1, on the reverse strand, counting down.
CTTTCTTTTACTGGGCTAACGACCTTCGGCCCACGGCCAATAATGTCCCAACTTTCCTGAAAGACTTTACCGCCAGTGATGGCAGTACGGTTACGGTGCCACAAGGGGATGACCCATGGACTTATCCGGGCATTTACTGGAATCCCAAAAACGACCCGGCCACCTGGCAGCATATGGTGAACTTTAATGTCGGCCTGGGTATCCAGGGCAATTTGCCGCAGCCTGCCGCTTTGCCGGGTCTGCGTGACGGCTCGATCACTTGGCCGGGCACTGGCGGTTCCGCTGGCCGGGTGGACGACGTGTGGCATGCCTCGCTCAATTCTCGCGGTGAATACTTTAGCGCCCGCAATCCCCAGCAGTTGTCCGATGCCTTGCGGCAAGTCGTTAACGCCATTATTGAGCGCCGGTCTTCCGCTAGCGCCTCAGTGGTTTCGACCAGTATCGTGACAGCCGCCACCGCAGTATTCCGTGGCGCTTTTGATACATCGGACTGGTCCGGTTCACTTATTGCCCAGCACGTCAATCAAGATGGCAGCTATGGCGCCATTCTATGGGACGCAGCTTGCAAGTTAACCGGCGGCTTTTGTCCGGCTGTCAATGCAACGGTATCTCAAAGCCGAACGCCGGACACGCGCCAGATTTATGTTTACGATAAATACCAGGGCGCGGTTGTTCCACTCAAGACCTCTGATATCAGTGGGTCGTTGTTGAGCGATATTTCTGACCTGGATCCGGTGACCAACGGCAGCGCCACTCCCGCGGATGTGATCGACTATTTGCGTGGCGATCAAAGCCGTGAAATTAAAAACGGTGGTGTTTTCCGCAATCGGAGAGTCGTCCTGGGCGACATTATTAACTCCTCTGCCAAACTGGTGCGCGGCCCCAGCAGCAGTTATAACGATGACAATTTCCCGGCAGGCTCCCCCGAAGCGGTGGCAGCAGCCTCCGGCAATGGTTATGAGGATTTCAAAACAGCCAATCAGAACCGGACCAACATGCTTTACGTGGGCGCCAATGACGGCATGCTGCATGCCTTTAATGCCGATATTGGCTCTGGTGCCGATGGTGATGAAATGTGGGCGTTTATCCCTTCCAAAGCGGCTGAGAACCTGAATGAATTACCAAAGCCGGATTACAAGCACCACAGTTATGTGGACGCGACACCTTCCGTACGGGATGCGTTTGTGAACGGTAGTTGGAAAACCATTCTGATTTCGGGACAACGTTACGGCGGTCAGGGCTTTTTTGCCCTGGATGTGACCAATGGCAACGCTACCCAACCCACCTTTTTGTGGGAGTTTACTGACGTGGATGATGACGACCTTGGCTATACCTATGGCGAGGCCGTGATCGCCCGGGTGAAAAGTGGCGATCGCTGGGTGGCCTTGTTACCAAACGGGTATAACAGTTCTGTTCCCGATGGTGAAACCGGCAGTGGCGCGGCGGTGCTGTATGTGGTGGATCTGGAAACAGGCTCCATTCTGCGGAAATTCAATACCGGTGTCGGCAGCCCGGGGCAACCCAATGGCATGGCCACGCCGGTGGTCAGTGATATCTGGAATAACGACACGCAACAACCCGGTATTGATCATATTGCCGAGTTTGCTTATGCCGGTGATTTATATGGCAACTTGTGGCGTTTTGATTTGCAGGATGATAACCCGGCCAACTGGAGCATGACCCGTTTGATCGACGCTGATGACGTGTACGAGCGCCCCATCACCACACAACCACGATTGTTTGCCAGCAATCAACCGGGCCAATACGATGTGCTGGTGACTTTTGGTACCGGCAAATATATCGAACTGCCGGATAGAACCATCTTCGGAGTCGATACCCAGTATGTTGTGGGTATCCGCGATCGGGTTAATGACCCGAGTTTTGCGGATCTGAAAATACAGGATTCGGGCTTTGTCGAGCAAACTGCGACTGTCAGCGCATCCGGTCAACGGCGCTTGAGTGATAACCCGGTGCCGCCGTCGGCTTACGGTTGGAAGTTGCCACTGCCAGAGCCGGGTGAGCGCATGGTTAGCCGCATGATGCGTGACTCTTTCCGCCGTGAATTACTTTTCATCACCACCATTCCCAACGGCGATGATCCCTGTCAGCCAGGCGGTGAAAGCTGGATCATGAACGTGGACGCCGAAACCGGCGGTAAACCGCGAACCCGTAAATTCCGCAATAACTCAGCCGATGGCATTCTGGTGGACGACATTGTGGTGGGCGCTTCTGTATTGGGTTTTGCCGGTGGCGGTGTCGAACAGTTCATTATTGACGTGTCCGGAGATAACCCAGCCGATGGCAGCAATACACCATTGACAGAAACTGTGGATGACTTCGCCTGGCGGCGCAGAAGCTGGCATAACCTCATGATTGACCAATAACGAGGAAGGATTTATGAAAGACTTGCTGAAAACAATGTTTGCCCTGGTTTTGGCCGGCGTGTTCACAATCGGGCTTGCCCATGCCGGGCAAACCACCCGGCCACCTGAGCAGATGCCTCAACCCATTGACGTGGATGTGATACAAACCCTGGCGTTTGACGCTGTGGACACCAAGGCAGAAATTATCACGTTGGACGGTGTGGACTATGAGCTTAATCTGATTGATGATGGCTTCTTTTCCCGGCAGGAAGCCTGGAAGCCATTAAAGCGGCTGGTGCCTGGGAAAAAGTACATCGTTCACATTTATTTTGACAACGAAGCCGATATGAAGGCGCGCAAAGGCGGTTCGGTGGTCTATATTGGCGAGCTTCCGCCTCCTTATTAACCCAGCCTTGCAGTATTGGAGAACAGGTATGAATCAGACAAAAGGTTTTACCTTGATTGAACTGTTGGTGGTTCTGGGAATCATTGCTATTTTGGCCACTTTCGCCTATCCCAGTTATCGGGACTATGTCTTCCGCTCCAAACGTTCCGAAGCACATAACATTCTGCTGGATATCGCCAACCGGCAAGAACGGTACTATGCCAACAATAATCAGTACGCGCCCAATTTGGGGGCGCTGGGCTTTAGCACCCCGCTGGATTCCGAACACGGCTATTATCGTGTCACCATGAATGTCCCCGGTGCTGGTGGAGCGGCCTATTCATTGACTGCCACCGCTATCAATGAGCAAGCCGGCGACACCCATTGCGCGACCATCGGTTATGATGCCCTGGGGCAAAAAACCGGCACCAATGCCGATTGCTGGGGCGGGTAACATGGAGCTGTCAATTTCTGTGTGCTGGCGCGTATGGATTGATCTTGCGAAGCGAAACCCTAACGTTTCGCTTCTTTCATGATTCTTTGCTTGTCGCGGTTCCAGTCGCGCTCTTTCTGGGTGTGGCGCTTGTCGTGAGTGCTTTTGCCACGGGCCAGAGCTATCTCTACTTTAACCTTGCCGTTTTTCCAGTACATGCGTTTGGGCACGACTGTTAATCCTTTACGTTCCACAGACCCGATCAAACGCGCCAATTCCTTTTTGTGCAAAAGCAGTTTTCGGGTTCGCATGGGATCGGCATCCACGTGGGACGAAGCAGACAGCAGCGGAGTGATGGTGCAGCCAAACAGATACGCCTCGCCATTTTTTAGCAAGACATAACTTTCATTGAATTGCACGCGGCCTTGCCGCAGGCTTTTAACTTCCCAGCCTTGCAAGGCGATACCGGCTTCAAAGGTTTCAAGAAACTCGTATTCAAAACGGGCTCGCTTGTTGACAGCAATCACCGGATTGGCTGAGGATGTGGTTTTCTTTTTCATAAGGCCGCTGATTGTATGCAGACTGCCGGCAAAATGCCACTGGCAGAAGCAATAAAGTGGTAATCCCCTGGTTTTTTCGCGCAGGCGCTCTTGCAAGGTGCGATAAAATACGGTCTTTTAACTTTCGGCTCATCATGGCTAAAATTCACCGACAGGCGCTGCTGGCCTATCCGGCCGACCAAGTCTTTGCGATTATCCAGGATGTGCCCAGTTATCCGGAATTTCTTCGCTGGTGTGTGGATGCCCATGTTCTGGAGCACACCGAGAATAGCATGCTGGCCGGTCTGACGGTTTCTATTGCCGGTTTCCGGCAACGTTTTACCACGCGCAATATCGCGACGCTTATCAAAGATGACGCAGACAGATCCGTTCATGTTCTGGCGCTCAAACTTGAGGAAGGACCTTTTCAGTATTTATCTGGTCAATGGTCTGTGACGAATCTTGCAGAGGCGGCCAGTCGAATTGAGTTGCAGCTGGATTTTGCCTTTCAGACCGGGTTTGTCGAGGCGGCTTTTAGCCGTGGATTTGGGCAGATTGCGCAACAACTGGTTGCCGACTTCGTCCGTCGAGCACATGCGAAGCTGGGAAATCGCTAAAAGCAGCCGCACCCTTACCAGGCACAGGGACTCATCATGAACAGTGAATCGTTACAAAAGCCCGCCAAAAAAACCTCGCACAAGGCAACCTGCATCAACGTTGAGGTGGCCTATGCGCGCCCGGATATCCAGCAAGTGGTAACAGTCACGCTCCCGCCAGGCAGCACCATCGCCGACGCCATTAAGGCTTCCGGCCTGCTTGAGCGTTTTCCGGAAATTGACCTGAACACTCAGGCTGTGGGGATTTTCAGTCAGCTAAAAAAGATCGCTGACCCGGTACAATCCGGTGACCGGGTGGAAATTTATCGCCCCTTGATAGCGGATCCCAAATCCCTGCGCCGGCGGCGGGCTGAGCAACAACGAAAGCAGGGCGTCATCCGTTAGCAAGTGGTATCAGTGAGTATTTGCCTCCTTGTTTTCCGGCTCATTATCTGCATTGTCATTTTCAGGAAAGTAATGGTCTTCGATCCGTGTGACCACATCGTGATCAAAGTAGATGGTCAACTTCTTCACTGGTTGAAACTTGCCTTTGATTTTTGATGTATTGACATAATCCCAGCGATCCTGATGAAACGGATCAGCAATGGCGGGGGTTCCCAGAATCAGCGCCACTTGCCGTTTTGTCATGCCCACCTGGAGTGATGCGATGTCTTCTTTTTTCAGGATATTGCCCTGTTGGATAGGGACCTTGTATAAACAGCCCGTACCGACAAGCAGGGATAAACTCAGGAACAAAGCAGACAAAAATGTTTTCATGGCGCAGACCCGGTAATTCGAATGGCTGAATGATACAATAAAAGCCACTAAAAACCTACGACGTAAAGCCAATATGGGAAGTGACTTCATTAAGCAAGCAGGGCTCAAGGTCACCGCGCCGCGGGTGCAGATCCTGGAATTTTTGGAAAAACACCCCGGCGAGCATTTTACCGCGGATGATCTTTACCAGCGCTTTCGGGAGAGCAAAAAAGACATTGGCCTAGCCACCATTTATCGGGTTTTGAACCAGTTTGAAACGGCGGGCCTGGTCATCAAGCACCAGTTTGAAAACGGTCAGGCGCTGTATGAGTTGGAAACTGGCGAACACCATGACCATATGGTAGATGTGGAAAGTGGTGAAGTGATTGAATTTTTTAGCCCGGAGCTTGAGGCATTGCAGGAAAAACTGGCAAAAGAGCACGGATTTGAGCTGGTGGATCACAGTCTGGTGCTATACGTCAAAAAGAAGAAAAAATAACATGGTAATCTATAAATCCTTTTACCTGGAAGCGGCGCACTGGTTGCCCAATGTGCCCGAAGGACACAAATGCGGCCGCCTGCATGGGCACTCTTTCAAGGTCACCATTTACGCCAGTGGCCCAGTGGGCAGGGACAGTGGCTGGATAGTGGACTTTGCCGAACTGAAAAAGGCTTTCAAACCTTTATATGAAAAACTTGACCACTCCTGTTTGAATCACCATGAAGGGCTGGAAAATCCCACCAGTGAAAACCTCTGCCTGTGGATATGGGACCAGCTCAAGCCGCGTTTGCCGGCCTTGTCGCGTATTGAAGTCAACGAAACCTGTACCTCGGGTTGTATCTACACTGGAGAACCCCAGCATGAGTCAATCTGAAGCAGTCAAGCGTCTGCAAAAAGCCCAGGGCTTGTTACAGCAGGAATATACCAAGGATGCCTTGAAAATTTTAACTCGGCTGGCTGAAGAATTTCCTGAAACACCAGGGTTAAACACCACGTTTGGCAGTGCTTTGGCATCAGTGGGTCAGTGGCGCATGGCCAGTGGATATCTGAAAAAAGCTTTGCAAAATAACCTGGACCAACCGGATGTGTTAAATAATCTGGCGGCATGTCACCGGGCACTGGGAAAATTCCGTGAAGGATTGGATAACCTGGAGTATGCCTTGCGGCTGGTGCCACGTTTTGTGGATGCCTGGATTAATAAAGGCAATCTTCATACGGATCTGGGCGAGCCGGAAAAGGCGGCCCTGTGCTATGCCCGGGCGATTAAATTGAAACCCGCGGATGCCGGACCCTGGCTATCGCTGATTTACAGCCAGCTGGCTGCAGGCAGCCCGTCACAAGCCCTGAAAGTGGCGCAGGAAGCCTGTTCGCGTTTTCCTGATGATAGCGCTTTCATCACCGCCGAAATATCCGCTCTGCAAGCCATCGGCAAACCGCGAGAGGCCCTGGACAAGGCCCGTCAATGGGAAGCCGCCAGCGGCAACCTGGATGCCGCAGCATGGTGTTTGAAAGCGGCTCAGGCCATGGAAGACCCGGAATCTCTGGCTGCAGAAGAACACCGACTAAGGGACAAGTATGGACCGCAGGAAGTCTTTGATGCCATTTTGTCCGGTACGGAGCAATCCACGGATCAGCAACAGGTTTCCTGATAATGAAGTCGCTAGCTGCCAAGCGCTCAAACAGACGCTGGCTGGCGATAATCCCGTTATTTTTGGGGGTGTTGCTTGTCACCGGTTGTCGGCAAACACCGCCCAAAAATATCGATAACCTGTGCCAGATATTCGACGAAAAACCGCGTTGGTTCAAAAAAGCGAAAAAATCCCAGAAAAAATGGGGTACCCCGATACATGTGCAAATGGCCATCATGCGGCAGGAATCGGGATTTCGTTTTGATGCCCGCCCGGGGCGAAAAAAAATTCTTGGCCTCATCCCGGGTCGAAGAAAATCCAGCGCCTATGGCTTTGCCCAGGTAAAAAATGCCACTTGGGACTGGTACAAACGCAGCACGGGAAACCGTGGTGCAGACCGGGATGACTTCGCCGATGCGGTGGATTTTATCGGCTGGTACACGCATATCACGCAGAGAAAGCTGGGCATTTCCAAGTGGGATGCCAAAAATCAGTACCTGGCCTACCATGAAGGCCATGGCGGTTACCAGCAAGGTACATGGCGGCAAAAAGAATGGCTGATTAACGTCGCCAAAAATGTTGATAACACCGCACGACGCTATTCTTCCCAGTTAAAGCGCTGCGGCAGAAAAAAGTAACAACACACAGCCTTGGCTAATCACTGCTTGAGGTTTCCGTTATTGCCCCCATATTCTGAGGGTCAATCGCAGTGGCCAGTTTTGGCCTTTGCTGATTAAAAAACGGAGGAAACAATGGATAGCAGTTTACTGATTATTGTGGCGATTATTGTGGTCATTGCTTTTGTCTTCTGGAAGCAGGGGGGCAAAACCGGAGGCCGCACAGGTGGTAAAAGTGCAGCGGAAAGCGAACTTTTACGCATGAACCTGGGCGATAAAAACAAAGTCGATCGGCTGATTCAGTATGAAATGAGAAAAAAGCCGGGGATTTCACGGGCTGAAGCCGCCCGGGCCGCTGTAGACTCCATGCGGTATGATAATCGCTGATATCATAAAGATTTTGTTCTTCGGGGGATAAATGGCGACAAATAACAAAAAAAACACCGCCGCACAGCCAACGGTCGAGACATCGCAAGCGGTGCGGGATCCGGCTGCGGAAGCAGAAAGCTCCAGTGTCAAAAACTCCCCCGGTCGTTGCCATATCTTTTATGTGTCTGATGGCACCGCCATTACCGCGGAAACGGTCGGCCACAGCCTGATTACCCAGTTTGGCGATATTCAGTTTATTCAAAAAAGACTGCCTTTTATCGACTCTGTCAGCAAAGCGGAAGCGGCTGCCCGCGAAATCCGGAATGCCGGTGGCGAATGCCGCCCGATTGTGATTAACACGGTGGTGGATGAAAATTTGCGCCGCATTATCCGCGAGGCCAGCGGGCTCAAACTGGATCCCTTCAATGGCCTGTTGAGCAAGATGGAAAACTACCTGGGTATTCAGCGCAAACCCGTGGTGGGCCAGGCTCATGGCATGTCGGATTACCAGTCCTATGAAAACCGCATTAACGCCACCAACTACGCCTTGGCCCATGACGACGGCAGCAATCTGAATTTTGAAGACGCTGACGTGATTTTACTGGGCGTCAGTCGCTCAGGAAAAACGCCATCCTGCCTGTATCTGGCTTTGCAATATGGTGTCAAGGCAGCCAATTACCCCTTGACCCCTGAAGATCTGGAACGTTTTCAGCTACCGGAAACCTTGCTAAAGCACAAAGACAAGCTTTTTGGTCTCACGATTGATCCTTTCCGCTTGTCCCAGATCCGTCAGGAACGCCGCCCCAACAGCAGTTATTCCAATATCCGCCAGTGCCAGCGGGAAGTGTCTGATGCTGAAGCCTTGTTTCAGCGCCACCAAATCGACTTTCTCAATACCACGCATACTTCAATAGAAGAAATTTCTGGCAAGATTCTGATGGCGCTTAACCTGAACAAACGGCTTTACTGATGAAGCTGTTACCGGAACTGGCGCACCAGCGACTGCTCAATCGCTTGGACGGTGGCGAGAACCTGACGGTGCTGCATGAGGAAATTTACCGCTTGCTTGTGCTACTGCTGCCAAAGGACTGGCGCAGACAGCCCGTGTGGCAGGCGCATTTGCCAGGTAAACCACCGCTGCAATTGCAGATTCGCGCCTGCTTCACCTATACTGACGAAATCGCCTTGTCATACATGATCGCGGAAAAGGAGGAGCCGGTGGTGGTGCGGTTGTATCACGACGCCAAGGTGGCCGAATTGCATCATTATAACGCCATTGGTTACTCCCTGCGGCGTTTGGGGCCTGTTGTCTCATCGCAGCTACAGGCTGGAACCCGGCGCGCCCAAAATGCCTTTTTACTCAAATGGCTGGATTTTTTATTGAACACCGGCTATCAGCACGCCACCTGGTCTGCGGCCGATGCGAGTGGCTGCGGTCGCTAAGGTGCATTCCTGTTTCTTGCCCAAACCAGGGCAGGGAGCGGCCAATGGACGGCTCTAATGCGGCGATGGCTCCAGGCTTTCCCGAGCAACGGACTGAATCCGCTCAATCATGGCGTTCAAGCCATTGCTGCGGGTCATGGACAGGTGGGATTGCAGGCCCAGTTTCTCAATAAAGTCCGGTTTTAGCTGTAGAATTTCCTGAGGATGCCGGTCATTATAAATGGCCAGAGCCAGCGCAATCAAACCGGAGACAATGGCCGCATCGCTGTTGGCACGAAAGTGCAGGGCGCCATCAGGTGTGCGCTCATGCACCATCCAGACTTGTGACTGGCATCCGTGTAAACGGTTTTCTTCGCTTTTTTCTTCATCACTTAATGGTTCAAGTTTCTTTCCTAAGTCTATGATATACTGGTATTTTTCCATCCAGTCATCAAACAGGTCAAACTGTTCCAGTATCTCCTGTTGGCGCTTGTCCATCGTTATTTCCAGCTTGTTGTTTATTGATTGTGAGTCAAAAGCCATCAAACGCATTTGTGGCCATGGGCGTCTCAGGTATTTTTCCAGCGCCAGCGGGTGCCGGTCTCCGAGTCTTCAATCAAGACGCCCAGATTCTGTAATTCGTCCCGCAAGCGGTCGGACTCGGCCCAGTTTTTGGCGGCCCGAGCTGCTTCCCGCGCCGTTATCATGGCTTCAATCTTTGCCAGCAGGGCAGGGTCCTGGGTATGTTCCTGACCAAAGGCAAACCAGTCTTCGGGCGTTTGTTGCAGCAGGCCCAGCAATTGCCCCGATCCCAGCAGCAGGGCCTTGGCCTGGCGCTGTTCTTTTGGATATTCGGCCCGCGCCAGCTTCTTGGCCAAACGGTTGATTTCCGCCAGCGCTTTGGGCGTATTCAAATCATCGCACAAGGCGCGCATGACAGCTTCGTCCACTGGCAGCTCATCGCCCACATCAATGTCCCCGGCATCACGCACAGTAGCATAAATGCGATCCAGCGTGCGAATGCTCTTTGTCAGGTTGTCCTCGCTCCATTCCAGGTTTTGCCGGTAATGGCCGGATAGCAGTAACCAGCGCAGCGCTTCCGGGGGATATTGCCGGGTCAGTTCGCGGATTTGCAGCACATTCCCCAGGGACTTTGACATTTTCTGTGTGCCAAGATTCAACATGCCATTGTGCAGCCAGTAACGGGCAAAAGTGTCCTTACCGCTGGCACAGCAACTTTGCGCGCATTCATTTTCATGATGTGGAAACACCAGATCACGCCCGCCGCCGTGAATGTCGATGGTATCACCCAGGTACTCCCGGCACATGGCCGAGCACTCAATGTGCCAGCCGGGGCGACCATAGCCCCAGGGGCTATCCCAGCCTGGCACGGTGTCGTCTGACGGTTTCCAAAGCACAAAATCACCCGGGTTTCTTTTGTAGGGGGCCACTTCCACACGGGCGCCTTCCAGCATATCTTCGAGCTTGCGATGTGATAATGCGCCGTAATCCGGATAACTGGTGACATCGAACAACACATGGCCTTCAGCCGCATAGGCATGGCCCTTGGCAATCAATTGCTCAATCATGGCGATAATTTGCGGCACATGTTCGGTGGCGTAAGGTTCGATATCCGGCGGCAATACGCCCAAAGCCGCCATGTCCTCCCGATAAACCTGGGCGAATTTGCTGGCGATGACATGAAAGGGCACCCCTTGTTCGTGCGCCTGTTTGTTGATTTTGTCATCGATATCGGTGATGTTCCGCACATAGGTTACCCGGGGATAAAGTTTTTGCAGCAAGCGGTACAACAAGTCGAAAACCACCGCTGGTCGGGCGTTGCCAATATGCGGCGGATTGTAGACTGTAGGGCCGCACACATACATGGTAATGTGGTCGGGGTTGAGGGGGGTAAAAACCTCCTTGCGGCCGCTTTTGGTGTTATGTAATACCAGCTTCATGCCTTCTTTTCCTAAAAAGAGCTTATTTTATGCTGAAACGCTGCCCAATGGCGCCAAATCACAGAAAAAGCATCCGCAATTGATCGCTTGCGGACTTGCGTTGTTCTGCGCTAAAACGCTTGCACAGTGACAAGCTCGAACCACGAACCACGAACCTTTGACCAACAGGATTGATTAACAGCAGTAAATTTCTTGTTGAAACAGGAAATATCCGGGATAATTCCCCGTTTGTTGACAGGATTAACCGCTTTTGTCCAAACAACTGGTTTTTTATTTGCAGCCAACGGCTTCCATGACACCCGTCCATGCCGGTGATGCCCGTCCGCCGCGAACCTCCCGGCTGTTTTCTGTGCCATTCACTGTGCCGGTTCGCCATTCTGACCGGGGCCACTTTGCCACGCCCCTGGCCGTTCTCCCCGGCAGTTTAGCAGGGGTGGAGCAATGGTGGGTTGAAGGGCCTTGTCATAGTGACACTTTTCAATGGCAAAACACCTTGATGCCCACGGCTACCTGGCGTCAGAGCGTGTCCAGGGACTGCCTGGTGATGGTCATGAACTGGGATGAGCAGGCTGGTTCTGCCCCGTTAACCGCCGAGCAGCGCACTGCGGTGACCCGACTTGTTTATGAACAGGCTCTCAGCCAGGCAGCGGATTTAGGTTTTGACACCCTGTTGCGCACCTGGAATTATCTGCCTGGCATTAACCGCCATTCCGGTTCGCTGGATGGTTATCAATTGTTTTGCCGGGGCAGGGAGCAAGCCTTGCAGCGGCTTCGGGTACAGGGGCTTTTCAGCCAGGCCGCGCACCCGGCCGCCACCGCCATTGGTACAGCACATGGGCAATGGCAGTTTGTTTTCCTGTTTTTGTCCCCAAAGCACCCGTTTCGCGCACTGGAAAACCCGCGACAAATGCCTGCCTGGCAATATCCTGAGTGCTATTCGCCCAGCAAGCCGGCCTTTGCGCGCGCGGTGCTGAGTGGCGCCAGCCTGTTGTGCTCCGGGACCGCCAGCGTGCTCGGACACGCCACCTCGCACCATGACAATGTTCGCTTGCAATGTGAGGAGTCGTTACGCAATATGGCTGTTTTGCTTGATATGGTGCGAAAAAATAAGGATTTTTCGGCGCCCGATTTACGCGAGGGCCTGTTTCGTGTCTATGTGCGCCATGCCACTCACGGGCCAATTGTCGCCAGTATTTTGCAGCAGCATGGCATCAAACATTTTGCCTTGTTGCATGGTGATATCTGTCGGGCGGATTTGCTGGTAGAATGTGAGGCGGTGTTTGGACTTGAACACAGTTAAGCGGCGTTCAATATTATTTTAATAATCAGCCAGCCACTGAGGTTGTTGCAGGATGGAGGGGTTATGTCGAAAATTCTGGATGACGAGCAGGAACTCAGCGATTTATTTCTTGAAGACCGGGTAAAAAACACCGATTTCTTCCAGTTAGACCGGGAAGCCATGAATCGCTTTCTGAGGCACTGTCACTTGCGCAAGCTCCCGGCCAAAACGGTGCTTATCCGACCGGGCGACCCGGCCAACACGCTGTACTACATTATTTCCGGATCCGTCACCATTTCTGTGGAAAACGAGGATGGCAAGGAGTTTATTCTGGCCTACCTGAATGCTGGTGACTTTATCGGCGAAATGGGGCTGTTCATGCGCACGGAAATCCGTGAAGTCATGGTCAAAACCCGGGAAAACACTGAAGTGGCGGAAGTTGGCTATCAGCGCCTGGGCAACCTGATTAAAACCGAATTGAAAGACGAAGCGGTGCATTTGTTGTACGCCATTGGCACCCAGCTCACCCACCGTTTGCTGCAAACCAGCCGCAAGGCGCATCGCCTGGCTTTTTTGGACGTGACTGGGCGCATTGCCCGGACACTGATGGATTTGTGTCAGGAACCCCATGCCTTGTCACACCCGGAAGGCACCCAGTTAAAAATTTCCCGGCAGGAATTATCGCGCATCGTTGGCTGTTCGCGGGAAATGGCCGGGCGGGTGCTCAAGGAACTGGAAGCCGAGGGCAGCATTCGCGTCAAGGGACACACCATTGTGGTATTGCACGAACGCTAGACACGAACCATGCCAGCGAATTGGTTTATCCGCTTGACTCGCCCTGTTGTGCCGCTGGGGTCACATTCGTTAAACAGCCCTGCACATTGGCTATCTGCAGACTATTGCCAAGTGTCACGGGCATCAAATGTTTCGATGTTGTCTGTGGCGAACACTTTTAATGCGCATTGCATGATGGGTGCTTACGCCAGGTTTTGAAAAACCATTATAAAGCCCGGCAGAATGCCAGGCTTTATAATGAGTCCCGCTGTTTGTTTTTAGCTGGATATACCCAAAGCTTTCAGTGTTTCCAGTGTAATTTGGCCTTCGGCCAGGTTTTTGTCTCGTTGAAACGCCTTGAGGGCTTGCATGGTGGCCGATCCAATGACACCGTCAATGGGGCCAGGGTTATAGCCGGCGGCTTTCAAAGCGCGCTGAATGTCCTGGACCACCTGGGGAGTGGTGTTGGTTTCGCATAAAATGGGACGCCATTCCATGCGGGCATCGGCGACTTTCTTCCGTTCTACCACGGTTTCATATTCGGCTGGAATTGGCACACGGCGGGTTTCAGGTGGGTGCACCATTTTCTTGACTTTGACGGTTTTATATTCAGCCGGGATTTCCTGTTTGATGACTTTCGGTGGTTGGACCATCACTTTTTTCTTGATGGTTTTATATTTGGCTGGAATATGCACGGTCTCTGTGCGAGCCGGCTCGACCAGTACCCGTTTGGTAACGGTTTTGTATTCAGCTGGCACTTCTACCAGACACATGATCTCGCCGGTAGCATTGTCGACTTTTTCAATGGGGCCGCGGCCTTTCTTCCAGGTGGTATAAGCTGGTTTGACCAGGACTTTTTCTGTGGTGGTGTCATAAACCGGCGGATGCGTGATGATTTTTTCAGAGGCCGGCTCGACCAAGACTTTTTCTTCCACCCAGTCATATACGGCTGGTTGAGTCACCAGTTTTTCACCTGGTTCCCGCACCATGACCTGCTCTTCAACCCACTCGTACTGAGCGGGAACCACTTCAATTTTTTCCGTGGCTGGCGATTTAATGACTTGCTTTTCTACCGTGGAATATGTCGGTGGAATGAGCACCCGCGCGTAACACTCTCCCGGCTTGGCATTGGGTGGCAGCATGTAATCAGCGGTATTCATGGGAGAAGTGGCAGCGTCGCCGACGACCATGGCATGGCTGTCCTGCTGCTGTTTAAGCGCCATATTCTCGCGTTGGACGGCTGTGAGTTGTTTTTTTGTTTCACTCAGGCTGGATTCCAGCGCAGCGATGCGGTGCTTTTCATTTGTGCTGTGACGCTTCATACTGGTGCAACCGGTCAAAGCCACAGCGGCAAGCAGAGTGGCAGTCATAACAATTTTTTTCATGAGATCCCTCTTTTTTGTTGAAGAATCAATATCTTACGATGGTTAAGGTGACACATGGTGAGGGATTCCAGTTAACAATTGTTGCAAACGCCCTTAAACCGGTCAGTGTTATGCAAATCGTGAGGGGGTCAGGGAGTGCTAACAAGCGGCTGGACTTGCCGCCTGTCAAACAGGATAATACGCGCTTTTCATTCGCCAATTATTCTTATGCATACTTATGAACTGCGATGCGCCACTGACCCGGCTTGGGTTGAAGTGGTCAAGTCGGATTTTGACCGGTTTCTGATTGACCATGCAGCTTGTGAGCGCAAGGCGTCAGCCCTGGCCATGTCTATGGTGCAGCATTATCCTGACAAGCCCGAATTGATTCAGGGCATGATTGATCTGGCGATTGAGGAACTGGCGCATTTTCGTGAAGTCATGAAACTCATGGTGCAGCGTGGGTTGCGCCAATCCAACGACGAAAAAGACCCCTATATTAATGCCTTGCTCAAGCACGTGCGCAAAGGGCATGCGGAATATCTATTGGACCGGTTGTTGATTTTCAGTATTGTTGAACGACGCGGACACGAGCGCTTTTATCTCATGGGGCAGGCGCTGGAAGATGAAAAACTGAAAGACTTCTATGTCCGATTGGCCAATGCCGAACACCGGCATTACACGCTGTTTATGCAATTGGCACACCGTTATTTTGATTCGGCCATGGTGAGCGCAAGACTCGATGAACTTCTGGATGCCGAGGCGGATATTGTGCGTCGCTTGCCATTGCGGCCTGCGGTGCACTAAACATTCCGGCGCGCGAAAGCACAACCATGCCACGGCGCGAATCTTCCACACGGTTCGCACACCCCCTTGTGAATAAGTATTTACAAAAATATGCTGAATCCGGCGCGATTGATACGGCATACCGGCTACAGCAACTACTGCCGGAAAAACGTTGGCGTTATGGGGTGCTGATTCCCATCTGTGGCGAGTCTGTTGATGTGCCGGAACGCGTTTTTGCAGATTGTTTTTCAGAAACTGAAAAGGGCTTGCGGCATGATGTGTTGGTGGTGATCTGCTTGAACCGGCCTGATGAGCACCCACGGGCTGATATGCTGGAAAAGCAAAATCGCCACTGGTTACGCGCGCAGAAGACCCAATCTGTCCACGCGGTGACGCTATCATCCGCAGCGTGCTGGTTGGCGTTTGCTAACCGCCCGGATATGCTGGTTGTGATTCGTAATGAAGCCAATAACCCTCAGGCTGCGCCATTGCCTCGCAGACAAGCTGTGGGTTTGGCCCGGAAACTGGCCGCAGACACGCTGCTGGCCTTGATACAGGCTCGGGTTATTGAGGAGCCCTGGCTGTTTTCCACTGACGCCGATGCCCGTTTGCCACAAGGCTACTTTCAGGTGTTGAACACATTGTCTCCGGCGGTGGCGGCCAGTTTGTCTTTCTGCCATGAGGCCAATATTCAGAGTAAAACACAAGCGGGTGAACAGGGCCAGAAGTTGATACAGGCGCAAAAATATTACACCTTGCGTTTGCATCTCTACCGCAAAGGTCTTGAACAAATCAATCCTCGCTATGCCTGGATTCCCCTGGGTAGTACACTGGTTATTGCCGCCAACGCCTACGCCATGGTGCGTGGGTTTCCCAAACGGGCCGCTGGTGAAGATTTTTATTTGTTGAATAAGCTGAGCAAGATTGGCAATGTGGTTACTGAGGAAAAAAGGGGAGGGAACGACATCAGGGAAGCGACATGGCCCTGTATTCAGTTACAAACCCGGGATTCTGATCGGGTGCCTTTTGGCACCGGCCCGGCCGTGCGCGCCATTGCCGCCATGGAGCATCCCGAAGAAACCTATGGTTTTTATCACCCGGATATTTTTCCAACCCTTTCATTGTGGCGCACGCGGATGAGGCAATGGCTGGCATCGAAGCAATACAGCCGCTCGCCGAGCCTGCCGGATGATGTGTTGACCGGAAAGTTACACGGTTTGAATGCCGCGCTGTGTTCGGCCTTGCCAGTCAAACAGTTTGTAACAAGACTGCACGCCCAGAACATTGCTGCTACGCAGCGCTTGCGCCAGTTTGACGAATGGCTGGATGCCTTTCGTCTGCTCAAGGCTGTGCACGCGGCAGAGTCACTGTTTCCCCGTCTCAGCCTGAAGCAACTGGCTGAAAACGACTGTTTCACCCGCTGTTTCCTCACCGATAAAAATGTCGCTGCCGCATTCCATGACCTTTGGCCTATTGCATGAGACCCGGCAGCTGTTAGCATGCTGGGTTGATATGCCCAAAACCGGGCAGCTTGCGTTGCGCTTGTGCGGGTTGCCACCGCGCCAATATCTTGTATTATCCCACTGGAGACTGCCATGAAAACAGGCAAAAATCTGTTACGTCACACCCTTAACTTACTGGCAGGTGTGGCCATACTTGGTGCCAGCCTGACGGCTTGCGCCAACAATAAAAAGCCCCAGAGTGAAACCACAGAGAATCCGGATCAGAAGGTTTTCACCCAAAAGTATCACATTCGCGACTTGCCCAACGGGCTGCGGGTGATTGTGGTGCCTACCGAATACCCGGATGTGATTTCCGTCCAGATTCCCGTGCAAACCGGCTCGCGGAATGAGGTCGAACCGGGGAAATCCGGCTTTGCCCATTTCTTTGAACACATGATGTTCCGGGGCACAAAAAAATACCCCAGCGACGTTTATGGCGAAATTCTGAAAAACGCCGGGGCGGATCAAAACGCCTATACCACGGATGATTACACTAATTACCACATTACCGCCACCAAGGCGGATTTGGAAACCATCCTGAAACTTGAAGCGGATCGTTTTCAAAACCTTTCCTTTACCGAGCCGCAATTTCGGACAGAAGCGCTGGCGGTGAAAGGCGAATATTTGAAAAACAGCGCAAATCCGGTGAGCAAGATGTTTGAAGTGGTGCGGGACAAGGCGTTCAAGGTGCATCCCTACAAGCACACCACCATGGGGTTTTACCGGGATATTGAGAACATGCCCAACCAGATGGATTATGCCCTGAAGTTTTTTGACCGCTGGTACCGTCCGGAAAAATCCGTGCTGATCGTGGCCGGAGATGTGGACCCGGAAGAAACCTTCGCCCTGGCTGAAAAATACTGGGGTAGTTGGCAGCGTGGCAATTATACGGTGGATATTCCCCAGGAGCCGCCAGCCACAGGCCAGGTCTATGAGCATATTCAATGGAATGCGCCAACCCAGCCATGGCTGGTCATGGCTTTTCACGGTCCGGCCAACAATGTCCACAAGAAAGACAAGGCCGCCTTGGACATGATGGGCGAGCTGTATTTTGGGGATACCTCCAAATTGCATCAGGATGTGGTATTGAATCGCCGTTTGGCCGATAACCTGTTTTTTTACGCCCCTGATCGCAAGGATCCCAGCCTGATCTATATTGGAGCACGGCTGACTGACAAGAAAAACTTTGAACCGGTCAAACAGGCCATTCTGGACACCATCGCCCAGGCGCAGACGGAAACCGTGGATGCCAAACGGCTGGATGACCTGAAATCAGCCTCCCGTTACGGTTTTACCAACTCTTTGGACAATACCGCAGCCATTGCGGATATGCTCGCCAGCGTGGTTCAGGCCAATCGGGACCCCGAAGACATCAACCGGGCCTTTGCCCGCATCAACGAAGTGAATGTCAAGGATGTTCAGGCCGCGGCACGCAAATGGCTGACGGATGAAGGGCGGGTGACTGTTACGCTTTCGGATGACGAAAAGGCCCAGGGCTTCAATCCGGATTACTCCATTGCCGATATCGTCAAAGCCAAGATGGAAACACCCAAGGCTCAGTTTTCCGTGATGGACAAGCGCAATAACAGCCCCATTGTGGATGTTAACCTGTTGTTTAATACCGGCGCGGCCTTTGAACCCGAAGGGCAACGGGGCGTGGCTGCGCTGACAGCCGCTATGCTGACTCAGGGCGGTTCACAAAAACGTTCTATCAGTGAGATCCAAAAGGCCATGTATCCCATGGCGGCGTCTTTTGATGCCCAGGTTGACAAGGAAATGACCTCTTTCCGCGGCCGCGTGCACCAGGACAAATGGCCGGAATATAGCCAGTTGATACTGGAAAGCCTGCTCCAGCCCGGCTTTCGGGAAGACGACTTCAAGCGCCTTAAACAGCAGCAGATCAACGCCATTGAAACCAATCTCAAAGGCAATAATGATGAAGAGCTGGGCAAAGAGGTGCTTTACAGTGAAATCTATGCTGGTCATTCTTATGGCAGTCTGAATCTGGGCTCGGTTTCTGATCTGAAAAAACTGACTTTGGATGATGTCAAAAACTTCTATCGCAACCAGTACACCCAGGGCAATCTGACCGTGGGCCTGACAGGCCATTTGACCGACGAGCAAAAGCAGGCATTTATCGACAAGCTGGCCCGTGGTTTGCCCTATGGCAACAAGGTCAAAGTCGAGATTCCGCCAGCGCCAGCGCTAAAAGGTCGTCACGTGACCATTGTCGAGAAAGAAACCCAGCCTACTGCGGTTTCCTTCGGTTTTCCCATCGACGTGAAACGTGGCGACAAAGACTGGGTGGCCCTGTGGCTGGCGCGCTCCTATCTGGGTGAGCACCGCAGTTCCAACAGTCATTTGTACCAGCGTATCCGGGAGGCGCGTGGCATGAATTATGGCGACTATGCCTATATCGAGTATTTCCCCCGGGGCATGTTTCTGACACAACCGGATGCCAATCTGGGCCGTTCAAGTCAAATTTTTCAAATCTGGCTGCGGCCTTTGCGGAATAATAACGATGCCCACTTCGCCACCCGTGTGGCCCAGTATGAATTGCATCACCTTATCAAACATGGCCTGACACCTGAACAGTTCGAAAGCACGCGCAATTACCTCAGCAAATACGCCGGTTTACTGGTGAAATCCCAGGATCGGCAGCTGGGCTACGCACTGGATCAGGCCTATTACGGCATTGACAAGGATTTTGTCAATTATGTGCGCGATGAACTGAATAACATGACAGTGGATGATGTGAATCGCGCCATCAAAAAACACTTGCAGGAAGACAATATCCAGTATGTGTTTATTACCAAAGACGCGAAAGACATGGCCGACCGCTTGGTCAATGAGCGGGAATCGGTGCTGAAATACAACTCTCCCAAACCTGAAGATGTGTTGAAAGAGGACGAAAAATTCAAGTCATACCCTCTGAACATTCCCAAAGAGCAGGTAAAAATCGTTCCGGTGGAGAAAGTGTTTGAGTAAGCCTTCTTGCTAAAACTGTCACTTCAGAAAGCCGGCACTTGTGTCGGCTTTCTTTTGTTGGCTGCAGTCGCTGAAGTTCCTTAAGCCGGTTTTCAAAGACGGGAGAAAACCCAGGTGGCCAAACACGGTGAGCCTCGTGATACCGGCCATGTGATGCGCCATGGCCGGACTCACAAAACATTTTCGGCCAAATGCATCCTGTGCGATAATTCAGCAAGAAACTGAGCAATGGATAACGACAAGTGTCTCATTCCCCACAAATGACGCGCCAACCTCATGAACAGGCAGGCGCCACAGGAACAAAGCGCAAACCCCAGGTGGATGTGCGAAACAATCTGGCGGCTGAAAAGGCTGTAATCCCTTATACAGAGCTGCAAAAGTTTTTTGCCAAAGGCATGTTGGTGAATGTGGACCAGTCGCTGGATTTGGTCGATGTGGCCGTGGCCATGGCGATGGATGACGCCGCGCAATTGCAAGACTGGATAAAATCAGGCCTGGTCCAGCGCGCCCACGATGAGCACGCTCGAAACTGGACAAAGGCCGATGCCCGCCTTGTGGCGGTCACGGTAACGCCCTGGATTCTGGTTCAGGACCTATAGCCAATGCAGTTTCGCCTGCTTATCCCCGGTTTGTCAGATCGCACTTCAAGGAGAGACCCATGACACCAACACAAGCCATCGCAATCAGTTTAATCACTTTCGTGCTGGGTTTTGGCCTGGCATGGTTGCTGGCGCCGCGGCGACAGAAGAAAAACGCCACGGCGCAACAGCTGAAAGAAGAAATGAACCATTACCAGCAGAATGTTGAGCAGCATTTGGTTCAGACCGCCGAATTGCTGGATGAGTTGACCGCCAGTTACAAGAAAGTGCATGATCACCTGAACCACACAGCACAATCGCTCTTGAGTGAGGAACAGTTACAACATCTGGCCCAGCAACGGCAACACAAGGGATACCGGATTTTGCGTCTGGAAGAGCCTCCCGAAAAACCAGTCAATACTTCGGAGAAACCGCAGCCCGGCCCGGACCATGAGCAAGACGGGCAGTAAAAGCTCAACAGCAGTTTGGTCAGCGGAGACCATTTGAGGGGAAAATATTAAAACCTGGCGGCCATGGGCCGTTCGCAGAACAGGGGACAACCATTATGCTTTGGATAAAACGACTTCTCTGGTTGCTAATTGTTATCGTGGCCAGTGCGCTGGCTGTGCTTATCAGCGCCCTGAATACCGACACAGTTCATATCAATTTATCCTTTGTCCAGCTTGATTTGCCGCTGGGCGTGACCATGTTCTTGAGCCTGTTGGCAGGGCTGCTACTGGGTTTGTTCATTGCCGGCGTAGCTTATGTGTTGCCGCTGAAAGCCAGGAATCGGCGCTTGCAGCGGCAACTCAACCACGCGCAAACCTTATCGGCACAATCTACGTCTTCCCAGGCTGTGAGAAACCGGCACGGCACACACACTGAATCGGCTGCATGAGCGAGCTGACGGTTTTTCTGATCGTGGCGCTGGTGGTCAGTGCGGGGCTTTGGATTTCGGTCTACCGGAAGGGCAAACGCCGTCATGAAAAACTGGTGGGGCACCTAAACCACCGGTATTTTCAAGGGCTGAATTACCTGCTGAACGATGAATCGGACCGGGCCATTGACGTTTTTATCAAATTGGCTGAAACCAGTGATGAGACTTTCGAACCGCAACTGGCCCTGGGTAATCTCTATCGGCGTAAAGGCGAAGTGGAAAAAGCCATTCGCCTGCACCAGTCGCTGATTTCCAAACCGGATTTGCCGGAACCTTATCGCACGCGCGCGCTGCTGGCGTTGGGGCAAGACTACATGAGTGCAGGGCTGCTGGACCGGGCCGAGATTTTATTTGCTGAATTGGTGGAAATGGAAGCCCATTCCCCGGCGGCGCTGAAGTTCCTGTGTGATATTTATCAGCAGGAACAAGATTGGAGTGACGCCATTCGCACAGCCCGCCGGTATGAAGTTGTTTCTGGCCGCGACATGAAAACAGAAATCGGCCATTTTTATTGTGAACTGGCTGAAAAAGCATTACTGGAGGGGGACTTTCCAGAAGCGAAAAAAAACATTCGCCAGGCTGTTCGGGCCGACCCTGGCAGTGTCCGGGCCGAGTTGATTCGGGCACGCATGTATCAAGATGCGGCGCAATGGGATGAGGCCATCAATGCTTTTCAGGCAGCCACCCGACGGGATATTGACTATTTGCCGGAGTTTTTGCCCGATGCCGTCGAGTGCTATCGACAGGCTGGTCGGGAAGACGAGCTGCGCACCTGGCTGGAATCTCTAATGGAAACATACCCGGGGATTTCTCCGGTGCTGGCGCTGGCTGAGATAATTGAAAAAGATAACGGCCAAGCCGCGGCGGCGGATTTTATTGCCAAAGCCCTGCAGGAACGTGACTCCGTACGTGGACTTGAGGCCTTAATCCGGTTAAGTAAGCAGGCCAGCGAAAAAACGACAAAATCCAGCCAGCATCTGGATGTTTTGCATCACCTGGTTCACAAACTGCTGGCCAAAAAGGCTCGCCACCAATGCCGCCATTGTGGCTTTTCTGCGCGTCATCTGCATTGGCAGTGTCCCAGTTGCAAATCCTGGGGCGCTGTTAAACCCATTTATGGTATCGGCCATGAATAACCCTGGCTGGCTCACTCGGCACGCATAGGGGGCATGATGAAAGCGTTGGCTGTGACCACTTTGTTGGGCTGTATTGGGTGGCTGGTGATTATCAGCCTCTGGCTTTATGAGCGATTCGCCAGGCAGTGGCAGTTGATGGCCGTGGCCGACAGTGAGCGCCATCTGCATCAGGGGCGAATACCCACAGGGGCCGGACTTGCCTTTTTGTGGCCAATCCTGTTAACACTGTTGGTGTTTTCCTGGCCTGGTTTCCAGCGGTGTGTGGCGTTCTCCCTTGAAATACCGACGGCTGCCATTTGGAGGGCAATGGCTTTGGGTTTGTTGATAATGCTGGCCATCGGCCATATTGATGACCGTCGTCATGCGCCTGTGACCTGGCGCTTGCTGGCGCAAGCGCTTGCGGTTTTTATTCTGATGACCGTATTGTGGCCCTTATGGCAGGGTGCCCACCTTTCCTGGGGATGGCTTGTGATATTTTTTATCGGCGCCTTGTGGTGGCTGAATTTGTTTAATTTTATGGATGGAATCAATGGCATGGCGGTGCTTCACGCCAGTGTCGCCTTGTTTTTTTACGCACTCATATTTTTTCGCGAGCATGATCCGGCATTGGCTTTTGTGGCAGCAAGCACCTTATTAGCCAGCATGCTGTTTTTATTCTGGAATTTTCCTCAGGCGCTCTTGTTTATGGGAGACACCGGCAGCCTTGGCCTGGCCTGGCTGATTGCGGCAATGGCGTTGGTGGGCGTGGCCAGCGGAATTTTTGGCGCGACTTTTGTGATTTTCTTGCATGCAGCCTTTATTCTTGACGCCAGCATCACTTTGTTTTCCCGTTGGCGAGCGGGAAAACCACTGACCCAGGCGCATCGCGAGCATTTGTATCAACGGCTGGTGGCCACAGGCCGGTCGCATGCCCGGGTATCGCTGCTCTATGCGCTGGTCACCGCGGTCGGTGGTTTGTTAGCCATGCTTTCACTTTCCTGGCCTGCGAATGCCCGTTGGGGATTGTTACTGAGCTGGTTGGCCTGTCTTGGCCTTGTCGGCATTTTCTTGAACCAGACAACGAAAAACAAACCTGCTGCATAGTACAATAACCGCATGCTCAAAAAGATTCTTCATCCACGGCTGGCTATTGTGCTGCATGACCTTTTTATGGCCTGGCTTGCCTGGGTGATTGCCTATGGCATTCGCTACAGCATATGGCCCCAAGCCCCGCAAGTGGATTTGTTTTCACCGGAAATTATCCTGGTGATCGCGATTCAGGGTGTGGTGGCCTGGTACTTTAACCTTTATCGGGGATTATGGCGCTTTGCGAGTATTCCGGATCTCATCAATATCACCAAATCCGCTGTTTTTGGGACTTTGGCCATTGCCGTTGGTCTGTTTCTGTTTAACCGGCTGGAGGGTGTTCCCCGGTCGGTTCTGCTGCTTTATCCTTTCATTTTAATGGTGCTGTGGGGCGCACCGCGTTTGCTTTATCGCATCTGGAAGGACAAGCGCCAGGGACAATTATCCACGCGCAAGCGCACGCCAGTACTGGTGGTTGGAGCAGGGCGTCTGGCAGACTTATTCATTCGCCATGCAACAGCCAGCGGTCAATTTGATGTACGGGGTGTTGTGGCGGAAAATCCGCACTTGGCTGGCGCCCGTTTGCGTGGCATAAAAATTCTGGGCAGTCTTGACGATGTGGGCGATCTGGTCAAAAAAACCGGCGCAGAAGCGTTGATTCTGGCGCTGGATGTTTCTGCCCCCAAGGTCTTGCAATCTCTGGTAAGCCAACTCAAGGACCAGCCATGCCGGATCCATGTTCTGCCCAATCCGGACCGCCTTGATGCCGGTGATGTTTTTAGCCAGCTACAGCCTTTGACGATTGAGGATTTGCTGGGCCGCGATCCGGTATCGCTGGAATGGCAAGCTGTATCCGAACAGTTGCAGGGGCGGTCTGTGCTGGTCACAGGCGGTGGCGGATCCATTGGTTCTGAACTCTGCCGGCAATTGGCGGCTTTGAATGTCGCACAGTTGACAGTGGTGGATCAGTCGGAATTCAATCTTTATTGTATTGAACGCGAGCTCAGGCGACATTTTTCCGAGTCTTTACTGAAGCCCGTACTGGCAGATGTCACTGACCGGGCCCATATGCAGCATATTTTCCAGCTTGGGCGACCGGATGTGGTGTTTCATGCCGCCGCTTACAAGCATGTGCCTCTGCTGGAAGACATGCCATGTGAAGCCTTTATCAATAATGTGCAGGGGACTTGTGTGGTCGCGGATTTATGCCACCAGTTTGGTGTGTCTGATATGATCTTGATTTCCACCGACAAGGCGGTGCACCCCCATAACGTCATGGGTGCCACCAAGCGGATTGCAGAAAAATACTGCCAGTGGAAAAATGCACGCTCCGATACCCGCTATCGCGTGGTGCGCTTTGGCAATGTGCTGGGTTCTGCCGGCTCTGTGGTGCCGCTTTTCCATGAGCAGATTGCCGCCGGTGGCCCGGTGACAGTAACGCACCCGGAAATGACGCGTTATTTTATGACCATCGAGGAGGCCGCCCAGCTTATCCTGCATAGCGCCATACTGACCGGCGATTACGATACGGTGCTGCTGGATATGGGCGATCCCATCAATATTCTTGAGCTGGCGGAACTGATGATCCGACTGGCAGGGAAAGTTCCACATCAGGATATTGCCATTCACTTTACCGGCTTGCGCGCCGGTGAAAAACTCACCGAGCAGCTGTTTTACGATGTGGAGCAGCTTGCCAGTGTGGTCCATGGGAAATTACATGGCATCAAGTCGTCCACCCAGGTCGGTTCAGATTTTATCCAACAACTGGAAAGAGCCCTGCAACTGGCCCGGCAATTCGATGCTGCGCGTCTGAAACGCCAGATGCAGCGCCTGGTGCCTGAGTACCGGCCCGACACCTTTCCGCATCTTTCAACGGTAGCACCCCATGAAACCCATCACTAAAGCTGTTTTTCCCGTTGGAGGCATGGGAACCCGCTTTCTCCCGGCCACCAAGTCAATCCCCAAGGAAATGCTGCCCATTGTGGATAAACCCCTAATACAACATGCGGTAGAAGAGGCCGTGGCAGCGGGCATTGATACCCTGATTTTTATTACCAGCGCCAGCAAGCATGCCATTAGCGATCATTTTGATCCGCGTCCCATGCTGCGGCAGAAATTTCTGCAACAGAACAAGCACGAATTGGTGGAAAAGCTGGATACCCTGCCGGATCGTGTGACCCGCATTTTTATCCCTCAGGGAGAGCCATTGGGGTTGGGGCACGCGGTTTTACAGGCTCGGCCGATTATCCAGGACGAGTTTTTTGCGGTTATTTTGGCCGATGACTATATCCGCTCAACGGTTAACACCACCGCCGCCTTGATTGAAACCGCCCAAAGCAGTGGCTGCAGTACGGTCAGTGTGGAAGTGGTTCCCCAACAACATCTGAGCCGCTACGGCGTTGTCGGTATAGATGAATGGCGTCATGACTGCGCACAAGTCAATGAAATTGTGGAAAAACCCCAGCCGCATGACGCCCCATCCTGTTACGGCGTTATTGGGCGATATGTTCTAAGTGATGCGATTTTTCCTTTTCTGGCCGAAACAGCCATTGATGATGGCGGCGAAATTCAGCTGACCGATGCATTGAAAAAACTGTTGACTGATAAGGGCTTGATTGCGCGTCAATTGCAAGGAGAACGTTATGACTGCGGCCATAAAAAAGGCTATGTGCAAGCCACGGTGGCCACAGCGCTGGCTGATGGCACGCTGACCCTGGATGAACTGGCGGTGCTTCTCAGGGAAAAAAGCGCATGAACAAGGAACTGCAACAGCATCTGGAAACCCTGGAAATCCATCAGGCCTATCTGGAACAAAATATGGAACGCCTGGAGCAATATGTGGCTCACCAGCACAAACAACTGGATACACTGAAGCGTCAGGTTCGGCAACTTCTGGCGCAAAAGGCACATGCCGAAGATGACGATAGCGGCATCTCTCCCTTTGACCCAAACAAGGAAATCCCCCCGCATTACTGAAATCCGATGCCGGGTAAAGTCCGTGGTTGGAAAGGTGTAAAACAATAGGCGATCGCTTGTGACTGACTCTGTGATGAATCGGAGTGCTTCAAAATCCGAGAAAAATGACACGATGCCTCCGGTTTCCCGTGGTCGTCGACCCGGTGAAATCCTGCTGGTGGCGACTGTCAGTTTTTTAATCATTTTTGTGGCCGTTGCTTTTTTTTCCCATCGGCATTGGTGGCAGAGCGGAAAACTGGAAAAAGAAGAGCTGGGTCCTGTACCGGTTCAACTGGTGAGTGGCTATTTACTGGCCGATAAGGCGGACACTTATCTGCCTGACGCATCCCAGACAGTGGCCTTGGCCATTCCTTTACCGGACTTTGACGCCAGTCTCCATCCTTTATTGGAAGTTGAACTGCCCAACGCCAGCGAGCATTGGCAATATCGACTGGCCTGGTATTCATCGGACAGAAAAAGCCCTCATTTTTTTGTTATTAATCAGCCGGTTAACGGGGTTTCTTTAACAGATTTATCACTAGTCGATGGCTGGCAAGGAAGGATCATCCGGCTGGGGCTTGTGGTTGAGCCACTATTTCCTCTGGGTTGGTCGGGGACCCCGGAAGAAGGTATCACCATTAAAGACATTCGTTTTCCTGCACCGGATCTGTGGCAGGCCATTCGGCATCAATGGCATGCGTGGTTGGCCTGGCAGCCGCCACGCTACGGGGATATCAATCACTTGCCGTATTCCACACAGATTCCATCTTATGCCACACCCACCGCAGTGGTTTTTTTGACATTGGTTGTGCTGATAATGTGGCGTTGGTTTCGCCATCAGTGGCATTTTCCCGATTTTTTTTCAGCCGTGGCAGGCGGAAGTCTGGCCCTGATCATTCTGAGCATGCCACAGTGGTATCACACCAGCCAATGGGCCACAGAGAGCCCCAAAAGTCGCACGATCGCTGGCGAACCAATGCTTACCAGCGACCAGTCTCTTGGCATCGTGATACAGACGCTCTTGTCCCAGGAAAAAGGCCAACCGCCTGGAAATGAAAAGATCTATATCCTGGATAATGACTATGAGGCACTGCGGCTGTACTGGTATTTGTTACCCCGTAACAGCATGTGGTTTCCCGGATGGACAACGGAAATGGCTGAGCACTTGGCTCCCGGACAGGTCTATCTGACTCCTTCCCGCAAAAAATCCGAATTCAATGAATTATTGCATCAAGCGCAGAAAAAAGGTTTGGGTGCCAACGTGACGCGCGCTAGCGCAGACTGGTGGCTGGTGACAATCAAGACGGCAAAAGAGACAGCACAATGAATCTGCTGACACAGCTTTTCTTTGCGTTATTTGTTACCCTGCCAGGCGGATATTGCTTGTTACGGTGCCTGTTTCAGGTTCCGCCCGGCAACAAGGCATTGGCCTTTAGCATGGCTTATTTTTCAGGGCTTTTCCTGGATATCCTGCTGCTGAATCTTTTGCAATGGCTGCCTGCCGAGAATGCCATGGTAATGGCTGTCTGGCTGATAACAGGACTCCATGTTATGGCTACTGTGGTGATTTTCTGGTTGTGGTGGTCTGGGCGACCCCAAGGGCAGGGCAGTGCCAAGCAGTGGTCAGGGATGCCCGGGCAGGCTGCTCTTGCCGCACTCGGTCGTTCACCGCGCGGTTCCACCTGGATCACTGGATTGCTGCTATTAGTGGCCACGACATGGGTTCTTGTGACTGCGCTACAAGCCAATGGGCTGCCTTTACTAGCCTGGGATGCCTGGTCTGGCTGGGTGGCCAAAGCGAAAATCTGGCGCCATGCCGGACTGGGTGCGTCCATTGTTTCGCCTGACGAATGGATTGAAGCAACAGGTTCTGCATCGGTATATGCCTCACATATGTGGCATTATCCCGATGCTGTCGGGCTTATTTATGCGTTCTTTTCGCATTTCAGTGATGGTGTGGAGCAGGGAAGCGGAATAATCTGGCCATTAAGCGGTGGTTTTTTGGCCATGGGCATTTATGGCTTTTTGATATTTCAATGTAGACAAAACCACTCAGAATGCCGGCTGATTGCGGCATTAGCTGTATTACTCTTGTTGGGATCGCCCTTATGGTGGCAGCATATGTTTTTTGCCGGGTATGCGGATATTCTGCTGGCGGTCTATTTGTGGCTAGCTGTGGCGTGCTTTGCATTATGGCAACAAACACGGCATGTTGCGTACCGCTACATGGCTTTTGGGTTTCTTTGCGCACTGCCGTTTATCAAACTGTTTGGCTGGTTTGATATGCTGCTGTGTGTACTGGTTTTCTATGGGATACAACGCCAAAAGCGTCGCTACGCCTTGTGGGTTCTGGCCGGTATTACGCTGTTATCAATCACGTTCTGGTTGAGTTTTCCGATTTCCATTGACAGTGCTGTGGGCACTTGGCATTTTACCCGGCAGCAGTGGCAGTTGCCAGGGTTCGGCATCATACAAATTGGCCGCTTCGGTGATATCAGCCCCTGGCTTGAAGGCTTGCTGTTCAGTCGCAACTGGCTTTTGGTTTGGCTGGCTTTACCCGTTTTGTTTATTTATGCGTATCGCCTGCGCCAGCAAGTGCCGGCTTTTACCTTTATGGTGTTATTGAGTGGCAGCTATTTACTGGTCGTGATTTCCCTGTATAGCCTGACCAGTTTTCACCAGTTTGCCCAAAGCTTTACCTCATCCAACCGTTTGCTATTGCCAGTGTATCCTTTGGTGGTAACGACCATGTTTTGGGCGATAATTGACAACCTGAACAGGACAAATGCTGAAAATACGCCTAATAAGTGAGATAACACCTGCAAAAGGTTTCTGTGCGGTGTACTCCCTGAGGAGTGTGCGCCTTGTTGTTAGCATCGCGGCATTCCTGATTTAACATAATATATATTATACGCGGTTAAGGTCTAGGGGGATTTAAGCAGTATCCAAGGGCTCTTCGGGTATGAAAACCGCTGGTTCCTCATTCTGGATTCCCGCTTCCGCGAGAATGACGGAAATGGGTCGCTGTTACAACTCTCAACTACAAGATCAAGATTCCCTTGACGTGTCATTGTCAGGATTTGGTTTTTGTTCATTTCCAGACAAGTACCGCACAAGCTCCGTGACCCGTAAATCCTGATGGTCATCAGGACTATGGACGGGCTAAAAGGCCCGTTACCCCACCGTTTGCGGTCAATAACAGTGAAATATGAAAAGAGGCTGTATGGATTCCTGCTTTTTCGGGAAAATCGCAAATGACGACTCGCCTCTTTTTCAGTCATTGCAGGCAGCCGACTCCTTCGTTATTCCGGGCGGGTGACATTTAGCGAAGTGGTGGTTATGTGCCTGTTGGCTGGGTCGTACCGCCTGGGGAAATGGATTCCGGGTCTCGCTCCGCTCGCCCGGAATGACGAGAAAGGGGAAGCCGCCCAGAATAACAGCACCCCCGTCATTCCCGCGAACGCGGGAATCCAGGCCGGTGACTCCATTATTGCCGTCATTCCTACCCCATACCGTCATCCTTGTCCTCACATGGTCATTTCTGCACCTATTCGTCATTCCCACGAAAGCGGGAATCTATTCCGGGCTGCCCTTTTCCTTCTCATTCCAGTCGAGTGTGAGCTAAGCCCGAAACTCGGAATCCATGGCTCAATGGTGTGCTGGCCTGTTTGATGTGAGTAGTACCGACAAAAAACAAACAGCATTGCGCCAAAAACCCAGTCTGGATTTTTTAATGCTGCTGACGGCTTGTCAAGAGACGAGATCTGGCCCTGATAGCATGTCAGGGCCAGGGTCTTTGACAGATGACTTTGTTGATTAGTCCATTTTCGCAATGATGGCATCAGCGAATTCACGCGTGCCAACTTTGGTGGCGCCATCCATCAAGCGGGCAAAATCATAGGTGACTGTCTTGTCAGCAATCACTTTTGGAAAGGCCTGATAAATTTTATCCGCGGCTTCGTTCCAACCAATATACTCCAGCATCATGGCACCGGAAAACATCAACGAGCTGGGGTTCACCTTGTTCAGGTTAGTGTATTTGGGCGCTGTGCCGTGGGTGGCTTCGAAAACAGCAATAAAATCCGCCATATTGGCGCCAGGGGCGATACCCATGCCCCCTACTTCCGCGGCGGCCGCATCCGACAAGTAATCGCCGTTCAGATTTGGCGAAGCCAGCACATCGAACTCTGCCGGGCGCAGCATCAACAGTTGAAACATAATATCCGCTATGCGGTCTTTGATAACCACTTTGCCTTCGGGCTTTTTACCATCGTATTTGTCCCACAACTCTTGTTCGGTGATGGTTTGGTCGCCAAATTCCTCGGCGGCCACTTCATAACCCCATTTGCGGAATGCCCCTTCGGTGAACTTCATGATATTGCCTTTGTGCACCAGGGTGACGCTATCACGGCCATTGCCGATGGCATATTGAATGGCTTTGCGCACCAGGCGTTTGGTGCCAAACTCGCTAATGGGCTTAACGCCCAGTCCGGCACCTTCAAAAAATTCAGCCCCCATCTCTTCGCGCAGAAAACGTGCCAGTTTTTCGTTTTCCGGCGTGCCCGCCTCATATTCAATACCGGCATAGACGTCCTCGGTATTCTCGCGGAAAATCACAATGTCCACATCTTCCGGATGTTTCAGGGGTGAAGGCACGCCATCGTAGTAACGCACAGGCCGCACACAGGCGTAAAGATCCAGTTCTTGGCGCAAGGATACATTCAGAGAGCGAAAACCGCCCCCAACCGGCGTTGTCAACGGCCCTTTAATGGAAACAATCAAGTCTTTGATGGCCTCCAGGGTTTCGGCCGGGAAATAATCTCCATCGTAAATTTTGCTGGCTTTCTCTCCCAAAAACAGCTCGGCCCAGTGAATTTTTCGTTTGTTGCCATAGGCCTTTTCTACGGCCGCATCCCAGACACGCAAACTGGCGCCAGTAATATCGGGGCCAATGCCATCCCCCTCGATAAACCCTAAAATGGGGTTATCCGGTACCACCAGTTGATTGTTTTCGATGCGGATTTTTTCTCCGGTTTCCGGATACTTGATGTGTTGAAAATTCATAAGGCCTCCTGTGGCGTAATGCAGTTCAAAACGTGCCATGCCCGCGGATAAAAGAGCCAAGGCGGGCGTTGTTTATCATGGACGCAAGCATTTTATCGCAAATTCGAACATTTGACCGATTTTGTGAGGAGTGGTGGTCATCTCAATAAATCAGTTGTGATACGAGTCACTAATCCCCCAACAGTATTAGTGCAAGCCGTGCACTGGTTCTATTTTATCGATACAATGCCCATATGATTCTTCACGATATCACCAGTGGTGAGTCCACGACCCTGCCCGCCAATGGGGTAATGGATTATTCCGTTCAGTCTGAAAATGGTACAGCGAATACTCGTATCAGCATCCAGCGCAGATCATTCGGGCCGCTATTACAGGTGAATGCCGGAACTGTGTACGTTAATGACAGACCTGTGCAAGAAATGGCTTTGCTAACCCCGGGTGATCTGCTGACTGTGGGGGGCAAGCGGTTTGTATTGGTCAGTGAGGATGATTTGCCAGTGCAATATTCGGCTGCCTGCACGCCGGAAAACACTGCTCGCCCCGGTGAATACATGACTCCACAGCATGGAAGCGCCAATAAAATCATCGGCTTACGTTGGCTGGGTGGAACGCTCGGTGGCCACTTTCAGGCCGTTGAGTCCGGCATGGCCATTGCTTGTGATGGTGTTCTGGTTCAAGGGGTTGTCGATGGTCTGGTGTTATATCCGGAAAAAAGCAGGCAGGCTTCTCAGCTGAACAGTCCTGTTCGGGTTAATGGCTACACGGTTTTCAAGGCCAATAATGCGCCAATCACCCTGCGCCACGGTGACGTGGTGCAATCCGGTCAATGGCGCTTTCGTGCGGAAATTCCCGGATCCGCCGGTATGTCGGCGTTTAGTCCTTCGCATCCGCATAATATTCAGCTATCAGAAGAATATCTTCCCGAGAACGTCACATCCAGCCAGCGCTCGCAAGAGACGCGTCAGTGGTTATGGGTGATGGTCGCTGGTTTGGCTTTGGTGCTGGCAGTTACTGTGTGGTTAAAACAATAGGCTTAGCACATAAACACTGTCTTTTGACTGGATACGGAAAAGGGCGCAATAAGCGCCCTTTTTGTTTTCTTCCGTACGGCAATGAGGTCAGGGGTTAACCGGGTTTCCATCTTTGTCCAGCTTGATGACCTTGCCATAACCAAGTTGCCGAATCTTGTCTTCGACTTTGGCCATATCCCCTACCACGACCCAGGTTAATTGGCCGGGCTTGACGTGTTTTTTGGCCGCCGTATTGACTTCTTCCAGTTTAACCGCGCGCACAGCCTGCGGGTATTTGTCCCAATAGTCATCCGGTAGCTTGTTTTTCACCATCTTGGCGATATCGCGGCCAACGGCTTTGGCGGTTTCCCATCGGCCGGGCAAGGTAAGCACCTTTTTGTCTTTGGCCCGGCTGAATTCAGATTCAGTGACTGGCTTGTCACTGATGATGCCGGTCAGTTCTTTATGGATTTCCGCCATGGCCTCAGCGGTTTTATCCGTTTGAACCGGCGCCCAGACCAGATACGGCCGTTGCGCCTGGGTGTCCAAAATCATTGTCCGTGCACCGTAGGCCCAATGCTTGTCTTCGCGCAAGTTCATATTGATGCGCGAATTAAAGCTGCCACCCAATACCTCATTCATCAGATCCAGGGCGACTTCATCATCCTGGCCATATTGAGGCAACAATTCAGCCGCCAGAATCATGGATTGTTGGGAGTTCGGGCGATCAATCACGTAAATTATCGATTCTTGCGGGTTGTTGACCGTAGCCAGTTTTTTTGCTGGCACTGGCCCCGGTTTCCAGTCCTGTAAGGCTTTTTCCAGCTTGGGTTTGAGCTCTTCCATGCTGATATCGCCGGTCACAATCAAAGTGGCGTTATTGGGTTTGAACCAGTCCTGATAATATTTTTTCAGGTCCTCACGGCTCATGGAGGCCACAGACTGTTCATCACCTGAGCCGGAAAACGGTAAGGAATAGGCATGACCTTTTCCGTACAACAATTGTGGCAGTACACGGAATGCCACCCCTTGAGGGGACGATTTTTCTTGCCGAATGGCGGCTATTTGCTGGTTTTTCAGGCGCTTGAACTCTTGCTCCGGGAAAGCCGGGTGAAGAATGACATCACTGTAAATGTCCAGGGATGGATCCAGGTTTTCCTTTAATGTTGTCAGGGAGACAGAGGAATTATCCAGGCCGGCACTGGTGCGCAGGTCGGAACCCAGTTGCGCCAAATCTCCAGAAATTTTCAAAGCATCGCGCTTTTTGGTGCCTTCATCCAGCATGTTCATGGTCAGATTGGCTGTGCCAGGTTTGAGCATTTGGTCTGCGGCATATCCGGAATCCACCAACAGATTGAAATTAACCACCGGAACAGCATCGCGCTGCGCCAAAATAACCTTCAATCCATTGGATAAAGTGGTTTTTTGGAGCTTGTCGAATTTCGCCACTGGCGGCTCTCCGGCGTCGGGAATTTTGCTCCGGTCGACTGTTGTCGCCACTGGCTTGTAATCCGGGAAAGGCAGAACTTCAAGCTGATATTCGCCATCGGTCAGATATTCTTGGGCCACTTTGGTGAGATCTTTGCCTTGAGCTTTGTCAATACGCGCGAAGCTCTTCAGGTAATGATGCGGATCATTGGCAAAAACCTGGTTGCGCGCCAGGATATCCGATTTGCCGCCAAAGCCCCCGACTCGCTCCATGCCCTTGATAAAATCGGCGCGATAAGCGGTTTTGATTCGTTTCATTTCCTCTTTTGTGGGGCCTTTCTTGACAAATTTATCAACTTCTTCATCAATGGCCTTTTCGATATATTTCAGGTCTTTGCCGGGCAAAGCGGTTGCGATAATGCCGAACAGCCCACCCAACTCTGAATTGAAAGAAAAACTTTCTACATCCGAGGCGACCTTTTCGTCATAAACCAGTCGCTTATACAGCCGTGATTTTTTGTCGCCGGACAGTACGGAGGAAACCAAATCAAGATAATCCGCCTCAGCACTGCCCCACTCCGGCACATTCCAGATTTTGTACACACGGGCTTGTGGCACCCGATCGTACATAACCTGCTCATGTTTTCCTGTGCGTTTGGCTGGCCAAACTTTTTGCTTATTCAAAGGTGGGCCAGACTGGATATCACCGAAGTATTTCAGCACCTTTTTATGGACTTCCTCAGGGTTCACGTCACCGGCGACCACCAGTGTGGCGTTGGCGGCGCCATAGTTGGTTTTGAACCACTCCCGAACATCGTCCAAAGTGGCCGCATTCAGGTCTTCCATAGAGCCAATAACCGAATGTGCATACGGGTGGCCCTTGGGGTACACATTCTGGAAAATGGTGTAGAAAACCTTGCCATAAGGCTGGTTCTCGCCTTGGCGCTTTTCATTCTGCACCACGCCCCGCTGCTCATCCAGCTTGGCCTGATCAATCGCGCCCAGCAAATGTCCCATGCGATCAGATTCCATCCATAAAGCCATGTCCAGGGCATTTTTTGGCACCACTTCAAAGTAATTGGTGCGGTCCTGGTTGGTGGTGCCGTTCATACCAGTGGCGCCCACCCTGTCAAAAGGTTTGAACCAGTCGTCGTTATAGTTTTCACTGCCATTGAACATCAAGTGTTCAAACAAGTGGGCGAAGCCGGTCCGGCCTTCTTTTTCATCCTTGGAGCCGACGTGATACCAGACATTGACAGCGGCAATGGGCGCTTTGTGATCTTCGTGAACCAATAGCGTCAACCCATTGGGTAACACATACTTGGTGTAGGGAATGGTGATGTCTTGCAAATCGGCTTCGGCCTTGTCTTTGGCCTGGCTCACACCAGCCAGTGCCAGTATCGTCACGCAGACGGCCAGGAGCCATTGTTTGAATTTCATGAAAAAATCTCCTGATGGGGTTGAATAACTCATCAATTCTAACAGCAATCCAACCTTTGCCTATAGTCCATTGGTCATGGTTGATTCGCTGTCAGGAGTCATTCGGTTTCTGGTTGTGTGTCATACAGGCGGGTTATCAGCAATGTTGTCAGTATTGTTAGCTGTGATAATGGATTCCGGGTCTCGCTTGTGCTCGCCCGGAATGACGGAGAAATAAGGGGAATCGCCTGGAATGGTAAAGAATAAGGAGACTCACCCGCAATGATCGGGAAAGGAAAACAGCCGCAATGGCAGGACTTTTCGTCATTCTCGCCCCCCTCGCCGTCATTCCCGCGAAAAAGGAGTACCCGCAACCACAGGGCTTACCGAGGTAGGCACCCGTTGATGACACTCGAGAAACCTGTGGTTTTATGCCTAATTGGGAACTGCGTGACACTGAAGAATGGATTCCGGGTCTCGCTTGTGCTCGCCCGGAATGACGAAGAAAGAGAGTGCCTCGCCTGGGATGATGGTACTCACCGTCATTCCCGCGAAAGCGGGAATCCACTCCCCTGGCATCGCGCTACCCACCCTGCTATTATTTTCGTCAATTTCAGTCTGCCAGCCACGAGCCGGGAAGCAGAAGTGACAGGGCATAAAAAAACCGGCATAATGCCGGTTTTTAGCTGTAAAAGTGGCGTCCCCTAGGGGATTCGAACCCCTGTTGCCGCCGTGAAAGGGCGGAGTCCTAGGCCTCTAGACGAAGGGGACGCACATGTGTTTGCTCTGTGCCCAGGATCAAATTTTTTTGGTGGAGCTAGGCGGGATCGAACCGCCGACCTCTACACTGCCAGTGTAGCGCTCTCCCAGCTGAGCTATAGCCCCGAAAGAGCGGGTATTATGCTGATTTACGGCTTTTAGGTCAACCACTTTTTGAAAAAATAATGGCTTTTTTCAAACCTACATTCAGCTGTAAATCTGGCCGGTATTTTACCCGGATATGGCTAAAAAAGCCACAGACAAAATGCGCCCGATCACAGAGAATGATCGATTGACCACATCACGAAGTGTGCGCTCATTGCCATGCCTAAGTTGAGCTTTGACCACTGGCGGCCATGCTGCGCATAAAGGTGTTTCGTCTGCCATTGCGGGTCAAAACCTGCTTGATGACGCCCGGTGAGCTGACAAGGGTAAAGTGGTGGCTGGCGCGGGTGATGGCGGTGTAAAGCAATTTCGCGTCCGCCAGTTCGGTGTTTTGCGCATCTTCTATCAGGGCCAGTACCCACGGATACTCCGAGCCCTGGCTTTTGTGTATGGTGATGGCATAGGCACTTTGCCAATGTCGCAGGGCATTCAACGGCAACCATCGAGGCAATCCGGCCTCCTGTCGATCAAACTTGACCATCCATTGTCCATCGCGCCAGTGGACGATGCCGATATCGCCATTAAAGACTTGTCGATAGTAGTCGTTACTCAGCACCATGATTGGCAGGCCCTCATGGGGATTGTGCAAAGGGTCGGGGCCGGTTTTTTTTCCGAGAATTTCCGCCACCATGGCATTGGCCTCCAAAACGCCGCCGGGCCCATGATTCGTGGCGCACAAAACCTTGAATTGCTGATTGGCGATCATCTCCGCCGGAATGGTTTTCAACCAGTGGGCTAAAGCCGCTTTGCGCTCACTCGCTGTTTGCGCCGGTATAAAGGAAAATCCTCCGGAGGATGGCTTATTGACATGACTGACTGCCAGCAGGGTTTCCGCATCATTATCCAGCGCTGCTCTGGCTGCAGTGGCGATGCCGGATTGTGGGGCAAACCGATAATTGGTATCCAATTGGATCCATTGTTCGCTGCCTGACATCTGCGCCAGATGACACAGGTCAGCGAAAGGCGCGCCGCAACCTACCGGTGGCAATTGGTTGGCGTCTCCCAATAAAATCAACTCCGCCCCGGGCTTCAAGGCCGTCATGATTGCCTGCATCAGAGACAGATCCAGCATGGAGGCTTCGTCCACAATCAATACGTCATAAGGCGCTGGTTTTTTGGCATGGTAGCGTAATTGGTTATGCTCGGGCCGATAGCCCAGCAGGCGGTGTATGGTTTGCCCAGAGACATTTTTGAGTGCATCCGAAATGCTTGGCTTACTGCCCTGCCCGGTTTGCTCAAGCGCTTGCCAGTGAATGTTGCTCAGCCCCTGGGCCAGGCTCTCACTCATGCGCTGCGCGGCTTTTCCGGTGGGCGCGCACAATCCAATGGAAGCGCCTGGATGATGAGCCAGAATAAACAGGAGCAGGTATGTTAACGCGGTGGTTTTTCCCGTTCCCGGGCCACCGCTGATAAGAAGATGCCGCCCCTGTTCCAGCGTTTTCAGGGCTTGTTTATGGCTATCGCTTATGCGGACCTGTGGCAAACTGGCGGCCATAGCGTCTAACAGGGCCGGGTTTTGGCTGGCGCCAGTGGGAATAAAGTGTTCATGCGGATCTGGCTGGGCAAAAAAGTCCCTGACTATGGCGCTTTCCTGGTTCCAGTGGCGGCGAAAACCGACCTGGCTCTGGTGAGCCACCAGTACGCCGCTGTGTCCGTCTGGACTGACCTGGGGATCACTGGCTTGCAGGTCGATGCCGCTGGCTTGTAAGGATCGCATGCTCATGGTGGTCGAGCCGCTGGCGCGGGTGTTTTCCAAAAGAAGCCGACAAGTTGCCTTGACCGCTTCACTGGCCTGGCGGCGCTGCAAAAAACCCTTGACAACTTCCCATTGTCCATCAATGGCGTGGCTGGCCGGGTTTTGTGCGGTCAACGGCTGCGTGGCGTTCATGCCATCACCTCTAAAATCGCTTCAATCAGGGACTTTTCAGGACGATTAAAATACACTCCGGCCTGTGGATAGGTTGCGTCCAGTCCCATACCGCGCACAAACAGATAATAGACACCACCAAAATGGCGCTCATAGTCAAAATCCTGAACATGCTGGCGTAACAGGCGAACCACTGCTGCCGAGTAAAGCAAATACTGCAAGTCATAGTGATGCGCCTCAATGGCAGTCTGCAGGGACTCAGGCAAGTAATTTTCGACACTGTAGCCCAGGTGATTGGTCTTGTAATCCACCACATAAAAGCGGCCGTCATGGCTAAAAATTAGGTCAATGAACCCACCCAGGAATCCGGTTATCTGTTCCTTGGAAAGCACCTGTACAGGCTGCTTTCTGTGGATGCCCAGCCAGTCATTAACCTGTGCCGCCTGCAGGCGGGTGGCTGGCAACAAAAATTCCATTTCCGGCCAGTATTCGTCGCCGCTATCCAGTCGCAGGCCGGTATCATTCAGAGGTGTTTCACACACCGTGATGGCGTGTTTACGCAAGCATTGCGACCAGTCGATGGGCTGATTGTCAGGGCCAATGATACCTGTCACCGGAAACCCGAACTTTTCCAGCGCCTGGACGACGCTGTTTTCTGACAACTGATGGGGATTTTTTAATGGGCAATGCTCCATTATTTCATGAAAACAAGTGCCTGCAACCGGGCCTTTGGGAAAATGCAGAAACTGCTCTGCGACAGAAACAGGCGCTGTTTGCCTTGTAACAGGGTTTGGGTCCAGTTCTGGCGATTCAAGCATGGGCTCGTGAAAAAAGTCTTTGGCTTCGTGTCCCAGATCACTCACCAAGCGGCTAAAGCTGCCGACTTGAACAACCTCCTGGAGTCGCTTGAAGGCGGTAAACCTTTTTGGCGCCAACGGCACGTCATCAGCTTGTGACGTGTCAAAAGGCGTGATCTGCCGGGTGACAGCCCCCTGCCCTGTCTGCTGCATCAATTGGTTGCCAGTACAGACCCAGGCAGAAAAATCATCTGTTTGTAACAATTGTGCATAAGGGGCAAAAACACAGGAAGCGAGTCCTGAGTCGGGTTGTTGGTAAATCAAATATAGACGCTGTTCGGCCCGGGTCATGCCGACATACAACAAACGGCGGCGTTCAGACAGGTCTTCCCGGTAGCTGCTGATGCGACCCTCGGCACCGGTCTGCCAGTCAGTGACCGCCTGCCAGCGGGAATCGTCTGTTTGTGGTTCGGACCGGTGATAGTGACAAACCGGCCAGAGAACAGGTGGCTTGTCTGTGTTTGGTGGCGTGCTCTTGCAATCCTCCAGGTTTGGCATAAACACCACCGGGAATTGCAAGCCCTTGGACTTGTGCAATGTCATGATACTGATCCCCGGCTTGTCGCTTTCCAGACGGCGCTTGGCGGCTTCATGGTTATCGCTTTGTACAGCCTGGATATTTTCCGCCAGCCATTGCAGCAGTTTTTCCCCGCTTCGCCCTTGAGTTTCTTCCTCGGCCAGTAATTCCAGCAGATGGTTAAAATCCGTGACCCGGCGCTCTCCGTCTATCCGCTTCAACCATGGCACAAACGCGTTTCCCCGTGGCAGTTGCCGGTGGTTCTGCACAGCATCGAGCACCGAGGTCAAACCCTGGCTGCGCCACAGGCTGTCCAGTGACAGCAGATACGCATGCCATGACTGCAAGGTTTCAGTGTCACGCAACAGTTCATCCATAGAAAAATCACAAAACGAGGAAAGCAAAACGGCACGGATATTTTCTTCCGTGGGGCGCAAAATGGCCCGCATAAGATAAAAAACATCCTGGGCCATTTGGGTCTCAAAAACCTTTTGCTCACTCCACAAGGTGGCGGGGAAACCAGCCTGAAGCAAACGTTCGTACCACTGCAGGCACAGGTCGTTTTTGGGAAGTAAAATGGCGATGCTTTGGGGGCCAAGAACATGGTCTTGGCTGCCACTTTCCGCATCCGATTGATCGGCCAGGGCCAGCAAGCGGCGAATCTCATCAATCACCCATGTTTCCGGGGGTATCGCGGGCACTTGAAGGTCGCTGTTTTCAGTACTACTGGATGCGTCGGGCTTTTGATGAAGCAAAACAACAGGCTGGCTGAGAAGCGGATCCGGCAATGGCTGTGGCGTCTGATGGGCATCCGGCGCACAAGAAGCCTGATAGCCGATATGCGGCAGAACAAACGGCGGGGCGGTTTCTTCGCTGTTCTGATTAAGCGGCAAGTCCGCAGAAAAGCACGCATTAACAAAATCGATAAGCATCGGGGTTGAACGCCAATTGGTGGTCAAGGCCAGAATGCGTGGTGTTTTGCCCTGTTCTGAAGCCGATTGATGATTTTCGCCCTGCCATTGGCGCATACGGTTTTTGGCTTCTTCGTAGACAAACACATCGGCGCCGCGAAAGCCGTAAATGGCCTGCTTCGGATCGCCAACCATCACCAGATTCAACTGGTCTGACGGCACGTCATCGGCCAAGTAGCAACTGGAAAAAATTTCAAACTGCTGTTGATCGGTGTCCTGAAATTCGTCCAGGAAGGCCACCGGCCATTGCTGTGTGATTTTTTGCCGCAATTTCCGGGCCGAGTGACTACCGGTTGCGGTGACAGCCTGGTGAACCAGTGCGATTTGATCCTGATAGCGATAATGCCCGTGGGTTTTCAGTCGCTGCCGGAATTGCTCGGAGGCATAGGTCCAGGCGTTATAGCGAAAGGCCTGAACAAACAAGAGCATGCCCTGATAAAGGGCGCCAAACCCGGTAAAAAAATCGTCGTCAGGATAGTCGCTGGCATCGTGCCCTTTCTTGTAAGGCAGTTTATCTTTTTCCAGGCCGTTAAAGTATTTGAGATACGTTCCGCCAAGGGCGCCTGAAGAAAAAAATGCTTCCATATCCCTGTGCATACTCTGCCACTTTGTTTTGGTCAGGCGACTGATGGGAGAATCTACCAGTTTCTGTATCAGATTCTCTTTGTCGGTCTGCCAGCGGCTTTCGAGGCTGTGAAAACGCTGAGCCAAGTCCTTGCTGTCCGGCGCTTTGGGGACATTAATATCGCTAAACCCACCCTTGTTTTGTTTGCCGCTAACCAGTTTCTGCAACCCTTTATCGGAAGCTGTTTTGCCCACATGCCTGATCCGAATACCCGCCTGGTGGACAAATCGCAGCAAACTCGGATCAATCTCGGCTTCTTGCAAACGCCAGTAATCGGCCAGAATATTTTGCAATTGCTCGCCGTTGTCCTCGTCCAGTTCCGCTAACGCGGGTGAGCCGCAAAGATGGTTGTAATCCTCCAGGATGCGCTGGCAAAAACCATTGATGGTGAAAATCGCGGCCTGATCGAAGCTGACCAGGCACCACTTGAGCCAATCGCGGTGATGCTCACTGTGAAAACGGCTGATGATGGCATGGAGGGTGGGATCCATGTCCTGGGCCGGGTTCGCCGAATGCATGGCGGCATGGGCGGTGCGAAGCAGTTCGCGCAAACGCACGCGCAATTCATCCGTAGCGGCATTGGTGAATGTCAGCAACAGAATTTGCGACGGTAATAGTTGCTTTTCCAGCAGTAAACGCAGGTACAAATGTACCAGGGTGTAGGTTTTTCCAGTCCCTGCATTGGCTTCAATCAGCACCGGTCCGGTGGCAGGAATATCCAGAATGTGTGTTTGGGGCGGGTTGTGAAGATCAGGTGCATTCATTACCTGGCTGTTCCCTTTGCTAAGTCGTTGACAATATTCTGTTCAGCCTCAGGCCATGAACTCGCCGCTATGCACTCGTTCAGGGGCTGGAAGAAAATATCATGAAGGGCTGACAATTGCGCCGAATCAACGGCCTGGTAATTGTCCATAAAATGGCGCAGATGCCAGTGATAGCCTTTTTCGGCTTCCTGATGAATGGCGTTCAGGTAATGCGTCTTATCGAGAATGTTAAGGCCGCTTTTATTCACACGGAGGCACAGCCGGGGCAGCACAAACCATGGGGACTGGTTGCCCTGCGCAAACTGCTCCAGCATTTTTTGTTGAACACAATCGGGCCGGGAAATTGCCGCAAAGCGAAAACACTGGCCGGAAGAAACCAGCCAGGATTCGCTCCCGGGAGAAAAAAACACATGGCCAAGCCAGTGGCTTATCACCGCTTTGGGCGTCACACCTTTTTGCCCGGCTTCAGGCACGACACTGACCAGCGTCCCGTCAGCCGTTATGCTGAGTTCTCCGGTGACTTGTCTCACCACACCTGGTTGATTATCATCGGCACGCCATTCAAAGGCTTGCGGTCGCAGGCGCAACTGCGAGCGAATGGCCAGCATGTCAGCCATG
Organism: Lysobacterales bacterium; assembly: GCA_026982315.1. Taxonomy (GTDB): domain Bacteria; phylum Pseudomonadota; class Gammaproteobacteria; order Xanthomonadales; family Marinicellaceae; genus S144-45. The sequence goes on along the minus strand of JALSHI010000025.1, from coordinate 152,866 downwards.
GAGCTGGCAAATGTGGAGGCTGCCAGTTGTCCGGTGGGTGTGTCGGGCAACAGGCCGTCCAGGTGCAGTAATTTTTGAATGTCCTGCGCCTGGGTCAGGGGAAAATCCATCACCAGTTTTTCAGCCCGGTATTTGTTTAATCCCTGCAAATCCCAGTTTTCTGTATCCGGCAGCGTGTCATCGGCAATTCCCAGCCTGACCGGCAAACAATGCCGGAGAAAGTATTTAACAGGATCAGCAAAAAAAGCCGCCAGCTCTTCGAGCGAGATCAAAGAGATTTCCTGCAGCGGGAGGCGTGCTGAAATGGCCGTCGATGCGGGTGACGGATCAACACGGTGACATATTTGCCTGGCTTGCTCGCAGGCGGAACCCTGATAGCTGAACAAATCTGGTGTCTTGTTGTTCTCTGCCTGTCTGAAATAATCAGGGTGAAAACCATGCATCTTGTGCTTGATGATTGTGAAGGGCTTTTCAGCGTTTTTTTGGGTTTTTTCCTGCAGGTATTCCAGCAAGGTTTCCAGCAGATTGGATGGGGCCAGTTCCATGTTATCGGCGGGGCTAAAGCCCTGATAGGAAAAAGCCACTCGATCCAGTGGCTCGGCCAATAGCTCAAGCAACAGATCTTTATCATTCAGACGCCGGTTTTTGTCCAATGGCGCCGGTTGTATGCGGGTGATGTCCATATCAGAAAATGGTTCATTTCTGGGGAATTCGCCGGCATTCATGCCCATCACAAAAACCATTTTTGCCGGGCCCAGGCAGGCGTTATCCCAACTCTGAAAACGCACGCCAATTTCCCCAACCGAATGGTACTCGCCTTTATCCAAGGCTTTTTCCACCAGTGTTAATACGGTTTCCGGGAAAAGCTGTGGCTGGGTTTTTTGCGTTTCTGTGAGCAGCGTTTTATGCAATTCAGCCTGGATTTTTTCCAGCCCCCGAACATCGCAATCAGCCATAAAATCACGAATCAGGCCCTGCAATCCCTGTAGCCACTCGGTTGACGACAACCCTGTATTCTTTTGGCCTTGCCACCATTGGTGAGCCTGTTGCAAACGGACAAGAAAATCAAAAAAGCCCGCAAAAACCGCTTCGTCACCTTCCAGAGCGCCATAGGTTTCCAGAACATCCAGAGAAATATCATGCTCGCCTAGCAGTAATCCCGCCACCCACCGGTCACAACCAAAAGCCCAGGTGTTGGTTTGGCTTGGATAAAAGCCCAGTTGACGTCGGTGCGCAGCATCCTGTCCCCAGCAAACCCCCGATTGCTGAATCCACGTTTCCAATCGGGGCAGATCAGACAACTCAATGCCAAAACGGGCGCGTAACGGCTCATGCAGCAATAAATCAATTACATCAGGCGCGCTCAGGCGGCCATCCAGTGCGTTTAACAGCGCCAGCAAGGCAGCTGGCGCTGGCGCGTCCTTGATATGCATGCGGTCAATATGCCAGGGAATCCGGATCGATAGCGTGCTTGGAGGGGTAGCAGAAGCAGGGTCGTGATATTCCCTTGCCATGGCTTGGCCAAAAACGCCTTCAATCCACTGGCTATAATCGTTGATATCCGGCGCCAACACCAGAATTTTAGCTGGTTTCAGCCCCTGGTTTTCAATGGCATCGAGGATATCATCCCGCGCCACTTCCAGTTCACGACGGCGACTGTGACAAGCATGTATGCGTATGGAGGCATCCACCGGATGCGGTTTGGGGCTGGGCTGGTTGCTTAAAAGATCGTGGCGCAGGCTGGTCAGCAAGGTATCGTTCGCCTGGAGGCTTGCACTGGTGTTTTGTGGCACGTTTTCAATAACAGTGTGCCGGAAACCATCCATGCCCTCCAGTTCCAGCAAGGCACTTAACAGGCCGGCTTTTTGCCGTCCTAGCTGCTCAAGCAAAGGTGAAAGGTTATCGCCATCGTAATACTCAAACAGCGCAGGATTGTTCAGTTTTTCATAAAGTTGTTGCTGTTTGTCTTTGATATCAAACCAGAAATTGTCTGGTGACGGGTTGGTGATATAAATGGAGACCGGGCGAAATCGAGCCAACACCAGTGCCGCCTGTAATTGCACGGGCGATAACTGCCGGGGGTTAAAGATGCGAATACTTGCCGGTAGCTGCTGTTCAAGCTGGCGAGCATGGGCAGTACCGGGCTGGATCTTGTCGAGCAAGACATGCGGATGCTGTTGGCCAAACTGGTTGGCCACGGCATGCCAAAGTTCGGCCACTGGGTCACCAGTCTGCTTGCGCTGCGCCCAGTGTTGCATGAGTTTTGGACGATAATGCAAATAACGATCCATCACCCGGGCAAATTCCTCCGCCTGCATCAGCGCCGACAAGTCCAGAGGCGATTCCTTCTCGTACAGGCATGCGGCCACGCGCCAGCGCAATACGCGGGCATCAAACTGGGGGGTGGCCGGAATATCCACGCCAGCCTCCTCCAACGTACGCCAGATGAGCGAGCCAGGTTGCAAGAAGTCAAAGCCAGCGCAAATGCCCAACTCACGAGCCAACGACTGTTGCAACCACGACTTACTGGCATGATTCTCCACTACCAGCCAATGCCGATCCAGAGGCGTGCTTTCGGTGTCGCGGATATCACTGACCAGCTGTTGGCCAAGCTGTTTTTCATCGGAGGCGGTTAGCAAGTGCAGCATAGAGAGATCCTGAGTTTACTAAAAGGCGCCATTAAATGCGCTTTAGCCAGCAATGATAACTATTGCTGTCTCAAAATGTGAGACGCGGCGTTATTTAGTTGTGATTTTTTGCCCGGAAAAGCAAAAAGACAAGCAGCAGGTCCAACAGTGCAAATGGCAGCAGGTACAAAGCCCCGGCATTAAACGCCCAGAGCAGCCAGAGCCCAGTGGCCGCCAGGGACAGCATCAGCCATTTATCACAATAACGTTTGTGCTGTCCCTGGCATTTCAGCAATGCCAGTGCCCACGGCCACATCAGGAGGATATTCGGGTTTTTGGCGGCAATATAATGGTTGGTCAATAACCATAAACCCAGTAAAACCCAGCCTGTCAGCGTTTGCACAATCAGCCAGATTTTTATGCCCCAGAATCGGCTGCGTGGCCATAGCATGGCCAGTAAAAACAGCAGTGAGATGCCTGCAAGGGGGCCGTGAGTGGCCCAGAAACTCACTGTTGCTGGCCGTCCCTGGAAGACCTGCTGGCTGTTTTCAACCGGGCGCAACGCGACGGGTAGTTGCTCCAGGGTGTTTTTGAGTCGCAAGGGGAAGACAGCGTTTTCCCAGCGATTGCGCTTTTCCCATGCGGGCTGTCCATAGGCCAAGGACAAGGCCAGATTGAGCCAGCCCTGATTGTCTACTGGCAATGTCAGCTCGGCCCAGCTTGGCCCTGGCTGGCGAGAAAGCCAGGGTTGCAATGGCCGGGACACCGCCTGATTAATCAGGTCCCGAATGCGCGAAGTGCAATTGGCCTGAAAATAATCATAGTCGTAGTAGCGGTTGGCGTCTGTATCCTGTTGCTGCAAGGCCTGCAAGAGCTGCCAGGATTTTTCAGCGGGAATGTCCAGAGGTTGTAACCAAATGTCACGGCCTTCGGCGGCAAAGCGATTCAGCTCCCTGGCAGCCGGCTCATGATCCAGGAAATAGCGCATACGGCCTGTGAGGAAATTGCTGAAAAAGTCCTCATCAGCAAAGTCAAAATAGCCATAACTGTAGATAATGCCTTCTTGCCCAGGCTGCTGCACCAATAATTCCGTGTGCCCCCAGGCGGACCAATAAGCCTTTCCCGGGCCAATGGTCACCAGAAAAAAGCGCGGGGAATCAGTTTCCGAGGCTGGTGTATTTTCCGACGGGGTTGCCCATACCGTCGTGACTATGACCATGGCCAGACCAAAAAACAGCAGTAAAAATCCAGGATATGTTTTTTTATCGTGGGTGTGTTGAGACAAAAACAGGACGGGCATCAGGCGGCAGGCAAGTCCAACTCCACGGTTTGTAAACGCCGATTATCCGTTTTGGCAATATGAAAATGATAATCGCCAACACGAACCTTTTCGCCGGTTTCTGGCAAACGGCCAAGCTCGGAAATAATGAGTCCACCAATGGTGTCCACTTCATCATCGCTAAAGTTACTGTTGAAGCGGGCGTTAAAATCTTCGATGGTGGTTAAGGCGTTGATACGGAATTGCCCCGGTTTGACTTCAAGAATAAAGGGGTCCTCCTCTTCATCATATTCGTCATCGATATCGCCAACAATTTCTTCCAGCAAATCTTCAATGGTCACCAGACCGGCCACCCCACCATACTCATCCAGCACAATGGCCATGTGATTCCGGTTTGTGCGAAACTCTTTCAACAGCACATTCACCCGTTTGGATTCAGGGATAAAAACCGCAGGCCGGATATATTGATTAATATCAAAAGCATTCTGGGGGCTGATAAAATGCTTGAGCAAATCCTTGGCCAGCAAAATGCCTTCAATCTCGTCCTTGTCTTCGCCGGTGACAGGAAAGCGGGAGTGGCCTGAATCCACGATGATATGTAGAATTTCATCCAGACTGGCCTGCTGGGGTATCGCCACCATTTGTGCCCGTGGAATCATGACCTGACGTACTTGCAGTTCGCTGACCTTGAGCGCCCCTTCTATCATACCCAACACGTCGGCATCCAGCAGCCCGTTGGCCCGCGCTTCGCGCAGAATGTCGAGGAGTTCCTGCCGGTTTTTCGGCTCGCCGGAAATCACCTGTCCCAGTTTCTCCCACCACGATCGGGAGTCATCTTCCATTTGTTGTTTGTCTTTTTCCATCAGTCTCTAGGCTGAAAAGAAGCAGTTTACCGTGACTGGGGATTGATGTCCACGCTAGTATTCTTCCAGATCTTCCAAACTTTCGGAAGCGCGTGCCGAAAGGTTTTCAGGGTGCTGCAAAAACGCATTTAGCTCTTTGATTTCCGGCAAAAAGCGGCTGAAAGCCACGGTGGACATGCCCAACAGTTGCCAGCCGGTGGCGGTAAATCGCAATAAGACCAGATAGATCAACAAAGCTGCCCAGTCAACGCCGCCTTTGTGCTGGTTCCAGCCAAATCCAAAGACCAGCAGGATAATGGCCATAACCAATAACACGGTTTTTATCCAGGTCACATGAATCTCCACCAGGCGTCGCTGGTATTTTAGGCGCGATAGTGGCAGGTATTCACTTTCCAGCAGGATTTTTTTAGCTGATTCGTTGACGGCAGCCGTACCATTCTCTGGATGCCTGTTTCGCAACGCTGCTTTCAGGCTTTCCTGGCTGTGTTGAAAGACTTGCTGTAACTTGTTGGATGTTTCAGCAGCCAGGATGTTAACGCGATACAAAGCCGCCGCATAGAGGATAAACAGCGGCAACAGCATGAGTGTCAAGTCAAAGTTCAGATAAAAAAGCCCAAAACTCCCGACAATGGCGGTTAGTGCAGGAATGAAAGCCCGTGTCAATCGTCTGCATACCTGTCCGGCCAAATGGGTGTTCAAACGCAGGATACGCAGCAGCTCACGTGATACCTGATCATTACGGGGCTGTAGAGTGAAGGTGCGCCAATATGCCTGCAGCACATCCTGAAAAAGGCGGCCTTGGAATCGCAAGGCGGACTCAACGCCGACGCGAAAGGACAAGTAAAAGGCCACTGCCGACAATAAACCGGCCACAGATAACAAGCCTAACCAGACCCATAAAGGTTGCTGAAACAATGGCGCAAACAACCGATATCGCTCGGGCACGGCACCTTGTTCATGGGCAAACCCCAGCACTACGCCGGTCATCCAGATAAACCCCAGTACTGTTGCGGCTCCCATTAAAGCTTGTACGAACCAGAAAGCCCACTTTTCCTGTTGGTAATAGGTGCCCATCAACCAGCGAAATAATGTACTGTAATTACGCCACTGGTTACGAATTTTTTGCATGTTGGGACTCACGCGCTGTAGCGAGTGTCCTGCCTGGAGTCGCAATTATCGGTATCCCGCCATTGGTGCCATTGCAACAGGTCCACAAATGACTGGTTGGCTGCCTGGAAACGCTGTGTGTCTTCACTGTCAAGTCCCAGGCGTTTAAAGCGCTGGTCAAACAGCCGGGTTGCAAATTCATACAACGCACTGTCAATGCGGTTTCGCTGGCGGATAATCTCCAGCGTTTCCGCCGGTATCGTGCGCTTGTCTGTTTTGACCCGGGATTCGTTCAGGCGTTTGTAGAAAATATCCGGCCAGCCCAGGGTTCTTTGCGCCATAATCAGAAAATCGTCAAAGCGCTCGGTTAACCCAAACAGGGAAAAACGGTGTTCAAGCTGATGCGTGACAGCGTCAATCAAGGCTTTTTCCGATTGCTGACAGCGGTGGTGCAAGCCATGTTTGAGTAACCCCAGAATCCGGTAAGACTGGCCGTTTTCGACTTCGTCAATCTCCGGATGCTGAACAAACTCTGCCAGGGTCAAATCCTTGGCAATAGGATATTTCGGGTGGTTGGGACTGCTGCGCAGATAATCGTAATATGAGACCACGCGCGACACAGGCTCCCGCAGCATGGTGAACTGTACCAGTTTGGGCCGGTCCAGCAACTGATAGACCACATCATTTAATTCGTAATGCCCCAAATAGGCCCGATAAGCCCGTTTGTTCTTGAAGGCTCCGGCCACATGTTCATCCAGCGCTGGCGCGTTGACTTGCTGGACGAAATCGATGCGATAGTTTTTTGCAGTCAGATAATCCAGCGTGGTGCCGCCGGTTTTGGGGATATGAAAAAAAATGACATGGAAACCCGCCAGCCCGGGCAAGGGTTTCTTTTGACTGCGGCGCACCATCACGCGCCAGGGCAAAAGTCGCTCGTCAATGAGCGCATTGTTTTGCTGATTGCGTTCTTCCACCGGCAAGCGATACCAGCGGTCAAGACGATCTTTGTCGAGGGTGAATTGCTGTTTCAAGAGAATTCTCCGTATATGACTGCGTAGCCAGACCTGTTTTCCCAAAACGCCATTGGCCGCCTGCCCAACCGTTGACTCAAGTAACTGGTAAGCGGCTTTTTTCATATGTCACATTCCATATTTCGGGAACAGATAACCGGCTTTTCTTTGCTCTGGGGTGGCTGCCGCAAAGGCAGTTGCGGCGCTTTTTTCTGTCTGGGTTTGATATCGGACTGAAGGCGTTTTTTTCTGCGTTTCTGGATGAGCTTCCGGTAGTGCTCGCTATATGGCACGGATTCCTGATCCCGCCATTCAGTTTTAACAGGCTGGTTATTCAGCATCAAGGGATAGGCAGGCTTATCTGCCGGCTCATGTGACAAACGCACCGCATCAACGGCCATAACAGCCCGTATCGGCGTACCTTGCGGCGTTATCCGGGTCCACACCCCATGCGCAATGCCGATGTGGTCAATCTGGTCCAGACCCGACTCGCCCAGTACCTGGGCAAAAAGCTGGTTTAGGGCAATAGCGATGTGGTTTTCTTTTTTTATCCGCACAGGCAAACGATAACTGGCCAGTGTGCCTTGTTTCAGTTTCTTGTCCAGCCACAGCGGGCCATGCCGTCTACCTGTGGCGTTATAGGCCCAGGAGCGTATCATATCCTTGGCGCTGTTTTCCCGCTCTCCCCAGTGCACAAGCAGCAAGGGGCCCAAATCGCCACTTTTGAGATAACTGAAAACGCGTACATAACCGCCTGCGCCCTGTTTACTGAAACGCTTTGGCGTCAAAAAATAATCCAGATTATGGGGCTGGCCTGCCTTCCATGTAACCAGTTGAAAACTCTCTTGGTATTCGTCGAAATTCCAGGCGCCATAGCCTGCGGTTTGTTGCAGGAGATTTTTGCCAGCCATGCTCCGGTTGATAAACATGGGGCTCTGATCACGCTGGTAGCGCCAGCTGGTGTGCCAACCAGCCATCCCTTGTGTAAATCCGCCATTCAATAATTCAGTATTGGCCGGCAAACGGGACTCAGGGACCAGATGGCGGGGATCCATCTCTGGCGTGTAATGCGGGAAATGTTTAGGAAATTCTTTTGTCACCGGGCGGCCAATTTTACGCCCCACCAGTCGTACATGCTCCCCGTCAACATGCACTTCCAGATAAAATCCACGCTTGTCGTAACGGCCCGGGTCGGCAAATTCGGGATATTCCTCCCCAAATGGGCGCTGAAAAACCGGCGTGGGCACCACCACAAACTTGGTTCCTTTGTATTCTTTGCTGGCTTTAATTGAGGATTTGATGCCGGAATGCACATGGCCGGAAAAAACATAACGGACATTGCCATAGCGTGTCACCAGGTCAAGCATTTGCTGCCGGAATTTGGCGGGCGTATAGGTGTAGTACTCCATTTGCGACAGGCCCACTGGCAGCAAATGGTAATGCATAAACAGCATGACAGGCTGGTCGCGATGGGTTTTGAGTTCGTGTTCCAGCCATTGCAACAACCGCGCCTTGTCTGCCTGATCGGGATATTTGGGTTGCGAGGCAATAACAATAAAGTGCCAGCGGCCATAATCGAAGGAATAATTCAGTCGCTGATAACCGGACAGTTGTTGTTGAACCTGCAAAAACTGGGAGTCGGTTTTCTTGCCGTCATGGTTACCATGAACCAGCACGGAAGGCACAGTCAGCTCGCGAACGATACGCACAAAGTTGGCAAAGGCATCGGGCAATGCCGCCCAGACAAGATCCCCATTCCAGACCACAAACGCCGATCGCTGAGCGCCTTTGCGGGCATTGGTCTCATCCACAAATTGCTGAAGTAGCTCGTTGAGAATGCGCAGGCCCCTGTTGTGAGCGACCTGCTCACCCATTTGCGGGTCTGAGTTAATCAGGAATAAAAACCTGTCCGACTTTCCGGTTGGCGGCGCGGCGTCAGGCGCGGCCAAAACGGAAACCGGCAACATCCATGACAAACAAAGCCAGAGCCAGAATGAGTGGATATTTTTGCTTGCACGATACTGTTTTATCAAAGCTATAAATACTCTAGAGATGTACAGGTTCTACAGAAAGCACCGCGTTTTCATGGACCTTGCCACGAATTTGATAACCCTGTTCAAGCAGATGTTGACGCACCCAGGCAGATTCCAGTACCGTATTTTTTTCCAGCACCTCCAAAACAAGAATGGGACGGCAGCGCGCAATGGTTTTTATCGCCCCTTGCAAGGCAGGCAATTCCTGGCCTTCCACATCCAGTTGAATCACTGAAACCTGGCGGTTTTCGGGGATGACATCGTCGATGCACAAAATATTCACTGGCACGGTGTTTTGCCGGTTTCCCACGGCGATTCGGCTGCCTCCGCCCAGGGCCGCGCCCTGTTTATCTGTGGTCACCATGGCCAAAACACCTTTTTTACTGCCCAAACCGGCATGATGCAAATGCACATTGTCCAGTTTATTCAGGTTAACTGTCCCTTGCGCACACAGGTAGTTTTCCTTCACCGGCTCAAACGCCCACAGCAGGGCCTGCGGGCCTAAGCCGCTGGCGATGCCGGGAATAAAATCACCAAAATAGGTGCCTGCGTGAACAACATCGCCTGTGCCGCAATGTTGGCGGATAAAGCGGATGGTTCTGGGCTCATGCACCATGCCATTCAGAATGCGCCGCGCTGCGGGCCGGTGAGCCGAGGATTTGGGGACACAGTAATGCCCATAGCGGTTTTGTGCCGATAGCCATTCTGGCATTTCTGCGGGCAAAGCATCGGCAGTGGTTTGTTCTGACCGTCGCTGATGGCCAGGCTGTTTTTTTTTCGGCGCTCTGGCAGAAAAAAAGTTCTTGATGTGTTTAAACATAAATGTACTCAATGGGAAAAGTCAAATGACACAGCGCGCCTGACAAAGGCCGGATTTTAGCACAATCACCACTCCGGACCGTGGCCAATAGCGGCTAAGTCTCACGGTTTGCGTGCTAAAATGGCAAGGTTTGTTATCACTTTCGCCTGAGGGTATTTCATGTTTTTGCGCACTGTTATCATCACCATGCTGGCACTTTTTTCCTTTATGGCTTGCCAGAATTCCACTTATCCCAACAGGGACTCCAATCCAGCAAAAAGCGGTCACCCAAACAATAACAAAACCACCCAAACAGCATTGAAATCCTTGCCGCGGGTGAAAGACATTTACGCGGAATTTACCCTGGATGCAGACACTTCGGGTTACTCGCAAAATCAGAAGAAAATGATTGCCCTGCTGATCGATGCTGCCGCCATCATGGATGATTTATTCTGGAAACAGGCCTGGGGCGATAAAGAAAGCCTGCTGGCCGAGATTAGCCAGTATGACAACGCCAACCTGGCAAGGCTGGTGGAAATCAATTATGGCCCATGGGACCGGCTCAATGGAGACAAGCCCTTTCTGCCCCAATACGGCCAAAAACCCCCTGGCGCCCGCTTTTACCCTGAAGACATGAGCAAAGAAGAATTCAAGCGTGCTCAATTGCCTGAAAAAACCAGCCTGTATACCCTGCTCCGGCGCAATGCCCGGGGACAACTGGTGACCGTGCCTTATCACCAGGCCTATGCTACGCAACTGGAACAGGCAGCCAAATTGCTTCGCCAGGCCGCAGATTTGGCACAAAACCCGAGTTTTGCCAGGTATCTGCGCATGCGCGCCGCCGCACTCCTGTCTGATGACTTTCGTGACAGTGACAGGCAATGGCTGGACACCAAGGATAATCCCATTGACATTGTCATCGGCCCCATTGAAACCTATGAAGACCAACTGTTTGGCTACAAGGCGGCCTATGAGGCCTATGTATTGCTCAAAGACAAGGAATGGAGTCGAAAACTGGCGCGTTTTTCCGCCTTGTTGCCTGACCTGCAAAAATCTCTCCCGGTCGCGCCCCGATATAAAGCCGAAAAACCTGGCACTGATTCAGACCTGAATGCTTACGATGTGGTGTACTACGCCGGTCACAGCAATGCCGGTTCCAAAACCATAGCCATCAATTTGCCCAACGATGAACAGGTGCAACTGGAAAAAGGGACCCGGCGGCTGCAATTGAAAAATGCCATGCGCGCCAAGTTTGACAAAATTTTACAGCCCATTGCCGATATTGTGATTGCCCCGGATCAACGCAAGCATGTAACCTTTGATGCTTTTTTTGCCAACACCATGTTTCACGAAGTGGCCCATGGCTTGGGAATAAAAAACACCATTAACGGTCAAGGCACAGTGCGCCAGTCCCTGAAAGAACTGGCTTCGGCCACAGAAGAAGGTAAGGCCGATATTCTCGGTTTGTACATGGTGGAAAAGCTTTTGGAAAAAGGAGAAATCACCGATGGCGAACTGATGGATTACTACACCACTTTCCTGGCGGGCATTTTTCGCTCCATTCGTTTTGGCTCCAGTTCCGCCCACGGCGTGGCCAACCGGCTAAGATTCAACTATTTTGCCAAACACGGCGCCTTTACTTTTGATCCGGAAACCAAAACCTACCGCGTTAACCCGGAAGCCATGCATCGGGCCATCGCGGGCTTAAGTCAAAAAATACTGACCTTGCAAGGCGATGGCGACTATGCGGCGACAAAACAATGGTTCGAAGAAAAGGGACAGATATCCCCCGCCCTGCAGGAAGCTCTTAATCGCATTCAGGCCGCCAAAATCCCGGTGGATATTGTTTTCCGCCAGGGAAAGGACGTGCTGAGACTAAACAGCGAGACCGCACCGGCTGTCTCTTCATCAACGAATCATCAGGAATAAGTTTATGGATACAGCCAATTCTACCAAATCGGTCCTTTTTGCCCTGGGCGCCAACGCGTCCATTGCTGTGGCAAAGTTTGTTGCCGCCAAAGTCACCGGTTCCAGCGCCATGTTTGCCGAAGCCATTCATTCATTGGCTGATACCGCCAATCAGGGCCTGTTATTGTACGGCCTGAATAAATCCAAGCGGCAGCCAGATCAGAAATACCCACTGGGCTATGGCAATGAAATTTATTTCTGGTCGTTCATTGTCGCCATTTTTTTGTTCACCATGGGCGGCATATTTTCGCTCTATGAAGGCTGGCATAAATTGCAACATCCGCAACAACTGGAAACACCTTGGGTGGCCATTGGCGTGCTGGTTTTTGCGATTGTGGCCGAAGGTATCTCCCTGTGGGGTGCGGTGCGGGAAATTAACAAAGTGCGGCGTGGCCGCAGTTTTTGGCGGTGGTTCCGGGAATCGCGTCAAAGTGCATTACTGGTGGTGTTCGGGGAAGATCTGGCGGCACTTTTCGGGCTTGTTCTTGCTCTGAGCTTTATCTTCCTGGCCATGGTCACAGGAAACCCGGTTTATGACGCCATTGGCACCCTGGCCATTGGCGCACTGCTGATTGTGATTGCTCTGGTGGTAGGTATTGAGGTGAAGTCGCTGCTAATTGGCGAAAGCATGGTGCCTCACCAGCGGCAGGCACTGGAAGATTTTCTCCGGCGCCGCCCGGAAATCAAGAAACTGTTTCATGTGATTACCCTGCAAATGGGCGACCAGGTGATGGTGGCAGTCAAGGCACAGATGCAGGATGAGTTCAAGGATGCCGTTTCACTGATTCAGGCCATTAACCAGGTTGAACGTGAAATGAAAACCACGTTCCCGGAAATCCGCTGGTCATTTTTTGAACCGGATATCACTGACTAACCATGATTCTAGCCCGGATGGCCCCAACCCAATTTTATTGAATTGCCTTCCGTCGCGCCACAGCACTGTTTTTTTATGACAAGATAGGGCTTCTCTTGCTGTTAATTTTAATTCTGGAGAACACGCCATGTCCATTCGCCATGCGCTCACCCGGGTATCAAAAAAACATTTCAGCATCGCATTTGCCCGCAAAATCTCATGGCATTGCCTATCCGGCCGGTTGGCAAAACTGGGCGGCGATTGGCGTTTCCCAACGCACTGACAATCAAACCCTGCGTCTGATTGTGGGCAACCCCATCGCCGTCTCCGCCGCCCGTCATGGTCAAACCAACCCGTGGTCAGATGGCGCTATTTTGGGAAAGGTGGTTTAGAAACAAGGCCCGCATGAAACCTGGCCTGCTGCTCGTGCACCGAAAAAGTTTGTGCATGCGGAATTTATGTTCAAGGACAGTCAACGCTTTGCCGATACGTATGGTTGGGGTTGGCCCCGCTGGGTTGGCCCTGAACAAACACCATTTGAGAAAGGCCAGCAAGTCTGCATCAGTTGCCATACGCCCGTTAAAAACCGGGATTGGGTTTTTACCGATCCGGCTTTTTTCCCCGAACAACACTAGGCATCATCAATGGAAATCGTTTGCAAGTAATTATCCAGGGAATAGCTTCCGGGGCGTTGTTGTGCAAGCCAGGCTGCCGCCTGCAAGGCGCCGTGGGCAAATAATTCCGGGCTATCGGCTGTATGGCAAATCTGTAGCCGCTCGCCTGGCCCGCGCCATTCCACCTCATGCACCCCCGCCACCTGACCCCGCCGGAAGCTTTCGAGAGCAACCGGTCCCAGCCGGAAAGCCAAGGGCGCTATCTGCTCCAGTGTGGCAGGATCTGGCTTCATGTTATCTTGCGTATGACCGGTTACCAAGGCTTCAGCCAGAGCCAGAGCCGTGCCTGAAGGCGCGTCTTTCTTGCCGGCCCGGTGCGTTTCTCGAATCCGTGCTTGCCAGCGGCCAGCATGAATTCGCGCCAGCCGGTTAAGAAAATCCTGCAGGAGCCATACCGTCAAGCTGAAATTCGGCGCCCATAGCACGGGGATCGTTTCAGCGGCTGTCTGCAACGCTTTTTTGCCCTCAGCAGACAAACCGGTGGTCCCGATGACCAGTGGCACCCTATGTTTTTGTAATTCAGCCAGCAGCGCCTCCAGCGCCTGGGGCGAGGAAAAATCCACGACCACATCCAGACGGAAGTCATCTGTCCCCTGGTTATCGCCGATACGGGAATAATAGACCCCGTTGATTCCGGTTGCGGTCTGCAGCACCGGATCATCCGGGGACACCCAGGCCGCGGCCAGCATCCATTGTGATTGCTTGTCAATGGCTTTCAGCAGCGCCTGGCCCATTCGCCCGCTGGCGCCACAAACCCCAATGCGAAGCGGCAGCGCGTCCCCGACCTGTCCAGATAGCGCGTTCACTTCGCTTTTACCTTATCGAAAAAGCCTTTTACCGTGTCCAGCCAGGAGCTGTTTTTGGGGCTGTGTTTTTGGGATTTTTTGCCCAGATTTTCGTCCAGTTGGCGAATCAGCGCTTTCTGTTCAGGGGTTAAATTAACCGGAGTTTCGATCACTACTTTGCATAACAGGTCTCCAGTGCGATGGCTGCGGACGGATTTGACGCCCTTGCCACGCAGACGGAATACCTTGCCGGTCTGCGTGCCTTCAGGCACTTTCAGATTCACCGGCTGCTCCAGGGTCGGAACTTTGATTTCTCCACCCAGGCAGGCCGTGGCAAACCGCAGTGGCACCTCACAATACAGGTCATCCCCGTGGCGCTGAAAAATGGGGTGTGGTTTGACCTGTACATCCACAAACAAGTCCCCGGCAGGCGCGCCCAGCGGACCGGCTTCGCCTTCTCCAGACAGGCGAATGCGATCGCCTGTATCGACCCCCGGAGGCACTTTGATAACCAGTTTTCTGGTTTCCTGGCGACGCCCTTGTCCCCCGCAGTGCTCGCAAGGGTTGATGTACATGCGACCACTGCCCTGACACCGCGGACATGTTTGTTGCACGGAAAACATGCCTTGCTGCAACCGCACCCGGCCATGACCGCCGCAGGTCTCGCACATTTGCATATTGCCATCGGCCGATCCGCTGCCTTCACAGTAGCTGCAGGGCACAAAAGTGGTGATGTGGACTTGCTTGCTGGTGCCATTCACGGCTTCTTCCAGCGTCAACCCAACCTGGATTTTAATATCGCGTCCGCGCTGTGGTTGACCGCGCGCGCCGCCACCAAATACATCGTTAAAAATATCGCCAAAAATATCACTGAAATCGCCATTGAAGCCGCCCTGAAAACCACTGCCGAAACCACCGCCATGCACACCGGCTTCGCCAAAGCGATCATATTGAGCGCGCTTGGTTTCATCGCTGAGTACGGAATAGGCTTTTTGGATTTCCTTGAATTTCTCGTGTTTTTCCCTGTCGTCTCCAACCCTGTCGGGATGGTATTTCATTGCCAGGCGCTTGTAGGCTTTTTTGATTTCAACCTGGGTGGCGTTCTCGCTCACCCCAAGGATTTGATAGTAATTCATGGTTGTTTATGACAGTTGACAGTTGTTCACATTTGATTCGGCACAAAACAACAAAGGGAATGGCGCCTAAACACCACTCCCTGTTGTCACAATTACATCACAATGGATGCGATTTTACTTTTTGTCGTCGACCTCTTCAAACTCGGCGTCAACCACGTCATCACCACCGGCGGCGTTGCCTGTGGGCTGCTCGCTTGCGCCAGCGCTTTGCTGCTGGGTGGCCGCTGCAATTTTTTGCAACACGCTTTCCAGCAGTTTTTGCAGTTTTTCCATCGCCGCCTCGATCACAGACTTGTCATTGCCCTTGTTGGCTTCCTCAACGTCCTTGATCGCCGCTTCAATGGCGTTTTTGTCGCCTTCTTCGATTTTATCTTTTTGCTCGTCCAGCGTTTTTCTGGCCGTGTGCGCCAAGGCATCCGCTGTGTTTCTGGCAGTCACCAGCTCATGAAACTTCTTGTCTTCCTCGGCATGGGCCTCGGCATCTTTAATCATGCGCTGAATTTCATCTTCCGTCAGGCCGGAACCCGCCTTGATTTCAATGCGCTGCTCCTTGCCGGTTTTCTTGTCCTTGGCAGACACATGCAGAATGCCGTTGGCATCGATGTCAAATTCCACTTCAATTTGTGGCACACCACGCGGCGCAGGTTCAATGCCGGTCAGGTCAAATCGACCCAGCGACTTGTTGGCGGAAGCCATTTCCCGCTCACCTTGAAGCACGTGCACCGTTACCGCTTGCTGGTTGTCTTCAGCGGTAGAAAAAATCTGTGACGCCTTGGTAGGAATCGTGGTGTTCTTTTCAATCAGTTTGGTCATCACCCCGCCCATGGTTTCAATACCCAATGACAGCGGTGTCACATCCAATAACAGAACGTCTTTAACATCACCGGACAATACACCGGCCTGAATGGCCGCGCCCATGGCCACCGCTTCATCGGGATTGACGTCTTTGCGAGGCTCTTTGCCAAAGAATTCACCCACTTCCTTCTGGACTTTGGGCATGCGGGTTTGACCACCCACCAGAATCACGTCATCCACATCGCTCTTGCTGAGTTTGGCGTCCTTAAGCGCAGTTTCCACCGGCTTCAAGGTTTTCTTGATGAGATCATCCACCAGTGACTCCAGCTTGGAGCGGGTAATCTTGATGTTCAGGTGTTTCGGTCCGCTGGCATCCGCTGTGATATAGGGCAGATTGATTTCTGTCTGCTCGGTGCTTGACAGTTCGATCTTGGCCTGTTCAGCCGCTTCTTTCAGGCGCTGCAACGCCAACGGATCATTGCGCAGATCGACACCGGAACTCTTCTTGAATTCATCGACAATGTAATCGATCAAGCGCTTGTCAAAGTCTTCGCCGCCCAGGAAGGTATCCCCTGAAGTGGACAGTACTTCAAACTGGCGTTCGCCGTCGATATCCGCCAGTTCGATCATGGAGATATCAAAAGTACCGCCGCCCAGGTCATAAACGGCCACGGTGTCATCACCTTTTTTGTCCACGCCATAGGCCAGTGAAGCCGCAGTGGGCTCGTTGATGATGCGTTTGACATTCAGCCCGGCAATACGGCCTGCATCCTTGGTGGCCTGACGCTGGGAGTCATTAAAGTAAGCCGGAACGGTAATCACCGCTTCAGTGACCGGATGACCCAGATAAGCCTCGGCGTCTTTTTTCAGCTTTTGCAGGATTTTGGCGGAAATTTCCTGGGGTGACATTTTTTTACCGCGAACTTCCACCCAGGCATCGCCATTGTCCGCCGGGACAATTTTATATGGCACCAGATCAATATCCTTCTTGACCACCGGATCGTCAAACTTGCGGCCAATCAGGCGCTTAATGGCAAAAATGGTGTTTTCCGGGTTGGTAACAGCCTGCCGTTTGGCTGGCTTGCCCACCAACACTTCTCCTTCGTCGGTAAAGGCCACGACAGAAGGCGTGGTGCGATCGCCTTCGGCATTTTCAATAACCTTGACATTTTTTCCGTCCATGACGGAAACCACAGAGTTGGTTGTTCCTAAATCGATTCCGATAATATTAGACATGGTTGACCTCTTGGTTGTTTATTCGTTGTTGAGTTGTTCGGTTTGGTTTTGCTTGTCTTGAATATGGGGCGGGGGTTTGTCTTTTCAAGCCACCCCATAAATTTTCTGTATATTTATTTCGCCACCACCACCATGGCCGGCCGCACGACACGGCCATTGAGCTTATAGCCTTTCTGGAAGACATCCAGCACCGTGTTGGGCTGGGCATCGGTATTTTCCACAGCGGAAACCGCCTCATGCTGCTCCGGGTCGAATTTTTCACCCAAAGGATCAATGACTTCCAGACCGTGATTTTGCAAAATCTTGTGGAGAATTTTCTGCGTCAGTTCCGTGCCCTCCAGAACCTGGTCCACGGTTGTTGTTTCGCGGTCGACCTGCATGGCTTTCTCCATGCTGTCCACCACGGGCAACAGCTCTTTGGTGAACTTGTCCAGGGCATATTTCCGCAGGTTTTCCATTTCCCGCATATTGCGCTTGCGGATATTGTCCATTTCCGCATTCAGGCGAATAATTTCGTCGTCCTTGCGCTGGATTTCTTCCTGCAATTGCTCCACAGAAACCGCATCTGTGCCCTGCTCGGCAGCGTCCCTGGTTTCTGTTTCGGAGTTTTCCGGCGCATCAGGCCGCTTTTTATGCGCATGCTGAGATGCCCCATCACCGGGTTTGGCAGTGTCCGTTGTGTTTTGCCCGTGCGGGGCATTGTGTAGGTTATTGCGCTTGAGCTCTTGAGAGTCATGCGCGTCAGATGGTTTCTTCATGTTGTCTCTTTCTCCTGATTCAGCATAAAATGATGACTGCTAAATAAGGGCGACGCCTGGGTTTTCAAGTCCTATGCTTAAATCAATTTTTATTCGGAACTTCGCCCTCCTGAGCCAGGCGGAAATTGATCTGGAACCGGGCTTCACCGTTTTTACCGGAGAAACCGGTGCGGGCAAATCCATTCTTGTGGGTGCACTTTCACAAGTTCTGGGTGATCGCGCGGCGGTCAAAAACATCCGGCATGGTGCAGACATGGCCGAAATCGTGGCGGCCTTTGACATCCGCCAGCACAACAGCGCCAGAAAATGGTTACAAGCCCAGGAGATCACCACAGAAGACAATGAATTGGTCATTCGCCGCGTGATTCGCAGGGATGGCAAATCCCGCCTGTGGATCAACCACACTCCCGCTACCGTTGCAGCCGTGCGCGAACTGGCCCGGCAGTTGGTGCAAATTCATGGCCAGCATGACCACATGCGATTGACGGACACCCGGGAGCAACGGCGCATTCTGGATGAATATGGCGACTACAACACGGTCTTGGCGGCCACGGCGACCGCAGCTGAACAGTGGAAGCACACCGAGGAACAATGGCGCAAACTGCAATCAGCCGGCGCATTGACCGAGGAACAGGCCCAGCTCTTGCGCTATCAGTTGGCCGAGCTGGATGAATTGGCCCTGGAGGCCGGAGAACTGGATGCCTTGCACCAAGAACATCAGCAATTAAGCCATGCCGTGGATTTAATTCAGACTGTCAACCAGACAATGGATGCCCTGGTTGAAGGCGATCACGCCATTGATGGCCACCTGACCCAAGTAATCGGCCGCCTGAATCAGGCCGTGGGAATGGACTTTTCCGCCATTAGCCAAACCCTTGAGGAAGCCGTTATCAATGTTGAGGAGGCAGCCGCCGACCTGCGGCGGATACAAGGCCAGCTGAAAACCGACCCCCAGCGTTTGCAGGATATCGAGCAGCGACTGGACCGCATTCACCATATGGCCAGAAAACACAAGGTGGCTGCGGAGTTATTGCCGCAGCATCATGCGGAGATCGCCGAAAAATTGCAACAGTATGCCCAACTGGATGAAAAACGCCAGGCGCTGCAGGAAGACCTGGAAAAACAACAAAAAGTCTATGCCCAAGTTGCGGCTGAATTAACCCGGGCACGAAAAAAAGCCGCTGAAAAGCTGGCCGCGGCCATTCAGGAAGAAGTTCGCAAACTGGGCCTACATGCCAGGGTGGCCATTCAGATAGAAGTGACAGAAGCGGATATTCCCCGGCCAGAAGGCCTCGATCGGGTTGAATTTTGTATCACTACCAACCCCGGGCAACCGCCAATGCCTTTGAAAGAAACCGCCTCTGGCGGCGAACTATCCCGAATCGCCCTGGCCATTGAAGTGCAGCGCCGTCACCGGGATGAAGCAGTGACTTTCGTTTTTGACGAAGTCGACAGTGGCGTGGGCGGCGCTGTGGCGGAAAAAATCGGCCAGTTATTGCGCGCACTGGCTGGCCAACATCAGGTATTGGCTGTGACGCATTTGCCCCAGGTGGCCGGTCAGGCGCATCACCACATTAAAATTGACAAAACCACGGATGGAGAACGCACCCACAGCCACTGGCGGACTCTGGATACAAATGCCCGCATACAGGAACTGGCGCGCATGACAGGGGGTGAAACCATTACTGAAGCCACCTTGGCCCAGGCCCGTGAGTTTCTGGCGGAAACACCCTGAGAATGTTTAAACAACAGGATCCCGACGACATGGCATTTGTCGACAACCCACCGTGTTCAGACCCGGTTCAGGAAAAAAAAGCTGAAATACCCTTGTGTTCCCCGCGACAGACTCCATATTGGGAGCTCACATTTTCAACCGCCTGACAAACAGGCAAAATAAACCACTTTTTTCAAAAGGACTAAGCCATGAAACTGAAAAATCTTGCCGCCAGCATCGTACTGGCATCATCTTTGTCTCTGCCGGTCATTGCCAATGATGATATTTCCTATAACTGGTTTGAACTGGCAGCCGGATACCAGGATGCGGACTTTGGCGGATTCACCAACCTCGGTCTGCAAGGCAGCTACGCGCTGTCCGATACCATTTATGTGGCAGGCGGTATTGGCCGGAGCACACACACTTCTTTGGATCCGATCAAAGCCACCGCATTTGGCGCCAACCTGGGTTACCACGCCCCGCTCACCGGCGCCACTGACTTTTATGCCGAGCTGGGTCTGGGATATATCAACCCAAAAGTGGGTGATGGCCAAACCACTTATGACGTGCAAGTCGGTACGCGCAGCATTTTTTCTGACAACATTGAGTTGATTACCAACCTGGGCTATCTGGATGGTTTTGACAGCGCTGTCGATAGCGCCTTTACCTTCGGCGTTTCCGGCCTGTACAAATTCAACCAGAGCCAGGGTGTTCGTGTGGGCCTGAGCCTCACCGAAGGCGACCTGGGTGGCGATATCGGTTTCCGCTACAATTTTTAAGTCCAGTTGCTTCAATAGCACACAAAAAGCCGCGTAACGCGGCTTTTTGTGTGGCTGAAGTCAGCAGGCAGCGCCTTTTCCTGATTCACTAACAATTAAGTAACGAAGCTGTCACCCCGGGGGCCATTGCATTTGCCGCCCGGCCAAAAAGTGCAAATGGATATGCGGCACCGTTTGCTGCCCATGCTGATTGCAGTTCATCACTAACCGATAGCCATCCTCAGCCACGCCAATCTGCCGGGCGTAATCCCGCGCTGCCAGGAATAACTTGCCGACCTGCTGGGCGTCTTCGTCCTGTAAGTCATTAACCGTTGGAATGTGCTTTTTGGGAATAAACAACACATGAACGGGCGCTTGGGGGTTAATGTCCTTAAACCCGAGCGTGTCTTCTGTTTCGTAGACGATTTCCGCCGGTATTTCGCGCCGAATGATTTTATCAAAAATGGTTTCTGTTTCTTCTGTCATAAGGAATTCACTTCCATTGGTGGTTTTTCATTGATATCTGTGCTGCATTGGTCTGGCCTTTCAGCACTGGCCACATGCCGGCTTATTCAACCGGTTCCCGGTGCCGAAATGCGTGAGCCAGCGTGTTGGCATCCGTGTATTCCAGTTCTCCACCCAAAGGCACGCCGTGGGCCAGTCGGGTGGTTTTGATACCGGCTTGCGTTGCCATTTGGGCCAGGTACCGGGCCGTGGTTTCTCCTTCAACCGTGGCATTGGTGGCAATAATCAGTTCACGGGTGTTTTCCCGAGACATAATGTCCACAAGCTGGGAAAAACCCAGCTCGGCAGGCCCCAGACCGTCCAAGGGCGAAAGGCGGCCATGCAAGACAAAATATTTGCCGTTAAAGCCTGTTGCCTGCTCAATTTGCATCATTTCCGCGGGTGTTTCCACCACACACAACAGGCTTTCATCCCGCTGGTTGTTGGCGCAAATCCGGCATAACTCGTTTTCAGTCAATGTGCGGCAGCGGCTGCACTGACGGATAGTTTCACAAGCCTGTTTCAAGACCTGCGCCAGTTGTTCTGCCCCCTCACGGTTTTTTTGCAGCAGGTAAAAAGTCATGCGCTGGGCCGTTTTCGGCCCCACACCTGGCAATATTTGCAAGGCGTTCATCAGTTTTCCAAGCGCACTCATCAGAATGGCAGTTTAAAACCCGCCGGAAGCCCCATGCCACCGGCCATACTGGCCATGTTTTCCTGTTGAAGTTGAGCAATTTTGTTACTGGCGTCGTTAAATGCGGCAATCAACAAATCCTCAAGCATTTCGTGATCATCGCCAATGGTGTCATGGTCAATGCTTATTTTTTTTGCCTGATGTTGACCGTTGAGGGTCACAGACACCAGGCCGCCACCGGCCTGACCGGTGACTTCAGCCTGGGCCAGTTGGGCTTGCGCTTGCTGCATTTTTTCCTGCATTTCCTGGGCTTGTTGCATTAATTTTGCGAGTGGTCCTTTCATTTTTAACCTCGTTTCCGATTAGGTTGAACGTCAATGATTTCAGCGTCGAATTGTTCTTTCAATGACTTTACCAAAGGGTCCTGCTGCACCGACTGGATAACAGGGTCCTTAACCCCCTGATCGCTTCTGGCAACGGTTGGTTTGGTATCTACCTCCAAAGGCGCTTGTTCCTGTGTTCCGGTATCGATACTGAACTGGATACGCCAATGCGAGCCATAAGCCTGCTGCAGGGCTTCAATGAGCGCATGGCGGGGACGATCGCGTAACATCACTTTATAATTTTCATCCACAGCCAGTTTCAAATGGGGTTCGTCCACCTGCTCAATGCGGCAGTGACGCGCCAGTTCACGGGCTGAGCCTTTCAGACCCAATGACTGAAAAATAGCGCCCCAGTTTTCTGTTGCCAGCACAGGGAGGTTGTCTCCTGCCCGCTGCTGGCCCGGGCGTGCAGATGTTGCGTCATTTTTTTGCCCAGGCGATGTTAAAGGCTGTCGGGTTGGTTCTTCGTTTTTTGTTGTGGCGCGGGAAGAAGACGCTGTTGTGGGCGGGCTGTGTAACCCGGAATGGGGCGATGGCTGCCTGTCCGGAGGCGCTGGTGTGGATGATGTCGGCACTCCTGGTACGCGCTGGGTACCATTCTGGTCACCGGCCGGCTGGGCAGCGGCATTCTGCTCCGGCAGTGTGAATCCAAACAACCGCAAAACGGTGGCCTCAAAGCCGGTTTTTGCATCCGGCGCCATGGTCAGCTCCTGGTGACCGATAATGCAAATCTGGTAGTAAAGCTGGGTGATTTCCGGTGACAACTGTTTACCAAACTCAACCACTACCGTGCGATCAAACAGGGCGTTCGGTGGTGCTTTAGCCAATATCTGTTGCAAGGAAATTTCATGCAGGAGCAAAGCCAGATCCTGTAACACCCGGCCGTAATCCGGCGACTGTTCAAACAGGCGCTGCATGACCTGCTCCAGTCGATCGCTGTCTTCAGCAATAATGGCGTCCAATAAATCGACAATATGGCGCTGTTCAATCACGCCCAACATCAGGCTAACATCTTCCCGGGTAATACGGCCAGCGCCAAAAGCCAGGGCCTGATCCAGCAGGCTTAAAGCGTCGCGCATGGAGCCATCTGCCGCCCGGGCCAGCAATTCCAGGGCCGGCGCTTCAAACTCCACACCTTCTTTTTGTAGCAGCGTAGCCAGATGCTGGCTGATCTGATCGATATCCAGTCGTTTAAGATTAAACTGCAAGCAACGCGACAAAACAGTAATGGGTAGCTTCGCCGGCTCTGTGGTTGCCAGCAAAAACTTGACATGGGGCGGCGGTTCTTCCAGTGTTTTCAGCAACGCATTAAAACTGCTGTTGGAAAACATGTGAACTTCGTCAATCAAATAGATTTTATAACGCCCTTTGCTGGGAGCATATTGAACATTCTCCAGCAGTTCGCGGGTATCGTCCACACCGGTGCGGGAAGCGGCATCTACTTCTACCAGATCCACAAACCGGCCTTCGGCGATTTCCCGGCACGCTTCACATTCACCACAGGGGTGGCCTGTTACCCCTTTTGCGCAGTTCAATGCTTTGGCAATAATGCGCGCCAGAGTCGTTTTCCCCACTCCGCGGGTGCCGGTAAAAAGAAACGCGTGATGCAACCGACCTTGCTCCAAGCCATTGACCAAGGCCTGGGTCACATGTTCCTGCCCCACCAGTTCAGTAAAATTCTGGGGCCGGTATTTGCGGGCGAGCACTTGGTATGACATGGCTATTCAGGGGATAATCAGAAAGCCCAAAGTATGACGCCAGCGACAGCATTTGGCAAGCCTGAAAGGTTTTGAGAAGGCCGGTCAGGTCATTGTTTCTCAGGCCGTAAACAATGTCCTGGTGCATATCTCTGGTGATGGCCAAAAAATCCGGCAGAAACAAAAAGTGACCCTCACCAGCCATGCCGGGCACACGGATTCACCGATACCGTTGCTCCCTTCCGGGCCTGGCGGGGTTTTCGGCTAACCGTTGCCCGGTGACCAGTGAAGATCACCGTCGATATTATCGGTGATCCGCACAGACAAGGCAAGCACATAGCGGGTATTACCCCACTAAATTCATTCAACGCAACACAGGCGGAAGCTACTGGTGTACCAGGCATCTTGTGCCGAACGCCGTATTGCAGCGGTCAATGCAACATTTTTCCAATGATTTGCTTAAGCAGCGGAATGGTGATTTTTCGGCGCGTTTCCATGGTTAATTCATCAATTAAATCAAGAAGTTGAAGAAAAAACTTCAAGTCATTTGACTGGTTTCTGCGTAGCCAGTTCAAAACCGTCTCGTCCAGCTTAATTCCTCGCTCCGCAGCCCGCGCGTAAAAAACCGATAACGCTTCTTCCCGATGTAAGGGAAAGAGCTGCCAGGCTTTTCCCCAGTGCAGACGCGACACCAGGTCCGGCAATTGCCAGTGCGGATCGCCCGGTGCTATTTGTGAAGCCATGGCGAAGGGTTTATTGGCACGCCGTAACTGATTAACCCAGGCAAACAAATGCTCCTCAGCGCGCGCCTGCCCCGCCAGTCGGTGAATATCGTCCAGGCATATCACATCAAAGGCATCGATCAGCGCGAAACTTGGGGTGTCCAGCAACATTTCCGCGGGGATGACCGCCGCATGTCCCCCACTTTGTGAAATCTGTTGGCAGCCCGCATGTAACAGGTGACTTTTGCCGCAATACGTCTCGCCCCATAAAAAAACAGGCGCAGGCGATGCGGGCATTTCCTGGTCAAGGCGACACAATTCCTGTATTGCCCCGACAGCCGCCTGATTACCTGCCGGATTAAAACCCTCAAAAGTATATTGAGGCTGGGGGTGGAATTTCAACGGCAGTTGCCGTATGGATGGGCTCATGCTTCTTTATCCGAGTCCACCGGTGGTTGTGAGCGAGTCGCCGCCTGACTGATCTGGGCCGATTGCGAGCCTGCGGGAGTTTCCGCAGAAAGTGTAATGTCTTCTTCCACGGGTTGCCCATACAGCTTGCTGTCCAAATAGCGTTCGTGTGCATGACGCAATAACACCATAATCACGGCCGCCACCGGCAAACCCAGCAAAACACCCACAAAGCCGAACAGTTGCCCACCAGCCAGAACTGCAAAAATCACAGCCACCGGATGCAAGCCAATGCGATCTCCCACCAGCAACGGTGTTAGCACCATGCCTTCCAGGGCCTGGCCAACACCAAAAACCGCTAGCACATAAAGAAAATGTTGCAAATCACCATATTGGGTGGCGGCCGCAAAAAGCGCCATAAGCAAACCGGTAATGGTTCCCAGGTAGGGCACAAAAGACAGAATGCCTGCTGTCATGCCAATCAGAAAAGCCAAGTCGATGCCCGCCAGTTTCAGTCCAATGGCATAAATCAGTCCCAAGACCAGCATAACAGTCAGCTGCCCACGCAAGAAAGCGCTCAACACATCATTCGCTTCACGAGCCAGTCGGCTGACAGTGGGATAAACAGTGCGTGGTATCAGCTCACCTACCCGCGCGGTTAAAATATCCCAGTCACGCAAAAGGTAGAAGGTAATAACCGGAATCAAAAACAGGTTAGCAAACCAGTTCAGAATCACCGCTGAGCTTTGAGAGAGCGCCCTTAGCACGGTTGCTGCCAAACCACCCGCTTTGTCCCAATGCGCTTTTAACAGTTGAGCCAGTGCCTGGGTATCAAAAAGGTCAGCTTCAATATCAAAATTTTTCCTCAGCCAGGGCGATACTTTGCTGCTCAACCACTCCAGGTAAACCGGCAGATTATGAATCAGACGGCTGATCTGACTTTCCAGTAACGGCACAAACACCAGCAAAATCAAAACCAGCAGCACCACAATAAAAGTAAACACGATCACCACTGCCAAAGTCCGGCTCAGCCCCCAGGCTTCCAGGCGATCCGCCAGGGGATCGAACAAGTAAGCCAGCAAAGCGCCAATGGCAAATGGTGTCAGAACAGGCTTGAGCAGGTAAATCAGATAACCGGCCAAAATCAGGCTGGCCAAGGCAAAGCAGCGTCGAGACAAATCACTCATTAATGGCTCCTGAAATCATTTTGGCGTTTTTTGCCTGCATGGCCTTACGGGTCCAGGTCCAGACGTACTGAACACCAGATAACACGGTGGTCAAGGCCACAGTCCACATCAATAAACGAATCCAGCTTTCTGACAGATCAAGCAAACCGGCCAGATCCAGCAACAATGCAAGCACAAAAAGGAATTGCATTGTGGTGTTTATTTTGCTGAGAACCGTTGGTTGCGCCTGCTTCATTCGACCAATGGCAAAATGGTACAAGGTGGCTCCGGCAATAATGATAATATCCCGAAAAACTACCAGAACCGCCAGCCAGACAGGAATGTATCCTTGCCAGCTCAATACGGCATAACAACACAAAATCATAAACTTGTCAGCCAGCGGATCGAGAATGCTCCCCAACCAACCTGCCCATCCGAACCGCTTGGCCAGAAAGCCGTCGAGACCATCTGAAATGGCCGCCAGCAAGGCCACCAGCAAAGCATCGTCATAGCGCTTTTCAAGCATAAAATAAACCAGTGGCCCCATGGCCAAAAAGCGCATAATGGTAATGATATTGGGTAAATAACGAAGTCCGTACACGATTCAGAGTTTCTCCAGTACCAGCGGTTCACGCTGGATGATTCGGAAGCGGCCGGCCTGCTGCAGATAGCGCAGAAAAGCCTCGGTGGTCACCCCCAGGTGTAACTTTAACTGAATCTGTCCGGGGCGAAACCGCTCAATCAGATAGTCCTCAACCACAGACAGGCGACTGAGCGCCTTAAGGGTAGAATCAACTTCACTATATTCACGCAACCCATTGATTTGAAGTGAAATCTCATGCGATTTCCGCTCTTCTGGATAGAGCCTCTCGCGGGCGCTTTGCCACTGTCGTAATTTGGCTATCACCTGACGTGCGGCGATGTCAGGTGTGGCCGCAGTGCCATGATACCGGGTGAGGGTTTCATCTGGCATGGCAAAGGCCATTCGCCATTGCAATGGCCGGGCTGCAGAGCGCTGGAGATTCTCGTCACTTGTCGAGCCCACCGCTTTTTTTCCTAACGCTGTGTGCGCTGAGACCGCCAAGGGTGACAGGCTGAGCAATAAAACCGGCTTGAAGCCAAATGCGTCATGAGCATAGTCCACGACGGAGGATGACAGCCGTCGCAATGCATCAAGCGACACAGATTCAGGCATGGTGGCCGCATTGTTCGCCCAACGCAGTGGCAGCCCCGCCTGCTCGGCGCGTTTTTGCAACCAGTACGCAGCGGCCGTATCACGGCTATTAGCTGCCAGCTGAGGCATGCCACCGGTTTCATCCAGCAACCAAACGATTGTCGTCTCCCGCTCCGCAGGCCAAATGGGCAAATTGGCATCTCTGGTCAACTGCCGCAAACGCCTCTTATTGGCGAATACATGTAGCCAGTAGACCGGCTCTGTGCCTGGCCAAAATTCCGGGGGCACAGCCTCAAAGTAATAGCGTTCTATGGCCTTAGCCAAGTCCGCAGGCACCAAGCCGGGAATGTGGCGTAGTTGGGCTTCGGTTTTACCCGTGTAACGGGCGAGAGCATTCACCCAGGCTGCCGCAAAGGCCGGGCTGGAAAAATCAATCTTGCTGGAATTGACCAAGGTACTGCCTGCATATACCGGCACTTGCTCGGCCCGCACAGGTAAAGGTTGCATCCAAAGACTCAGCACAATAGTTATGCTGATCACGAATATCCGCACATTTCACTCCCTGATAACGGCTTGACTGTCGTCTGCCGGTTAATCTCACCTGTCACCATTCTGGTGATTGTGATATTACCGGCTATTCTAGCGGTTCACCGGCGCGATTCAAACACAAAAAGCCAGCGTTTGCAGTCAGGTTTGGTTCACAAGCCTTCTGGCACGGGTTAAAATCCCGGCTCCTTCCTTTGTGACGAGTCTCCTATGAGCACTGAAAAACCTACCGGCCTGAACTACAAGGATGCTGGCGTTGATATTGACGCCGGCCATGCCCTGGTCAAGCGCATCAAACCCATGGTTCGTTCGACCCTGCGCCCGGGTGTGATGGGAAACATCGGTGGCTTTGGCGGGTTGTTTGACCTCTCGAACATCAAAAAATATCAGCAGCCAGTACTGGTTTCCGGCACTGACGGTGTTGGCACAAAACTGAAGCTGGCGCACGCCCTGGACGACCACAGCACCATTGGTATCGATTTGGTGGCCATGTGCGTGAATGATATTCTTGTTCTGGGAGCCGAGCCCCTGTTCTTTCTGGACTATTACGCCTGTGGGCAGCTTGATGTGGACCAGGCCGCCGCCGTGGTGGCCGGTATCGCCGAAGGATGCCGTCAGAGTGGGTGCGCCCTGATCGGGGGTGAGACCGCCGAAATGCCCGGCATGTATTCAGGTGATGATTATGATCTGGCCGGATTTGTGGTGGGTGCAGTGGACAAGCCCAAAATGATTGACGGCAGCGCCATTCGTCCCGGGGACGCTCTCATTGGACTGGCCGCTTCCGGGCCGCATTCCAACGGCTATTCACTCATCCGAAAAATACTGGACACCACAGGCGCTGATTTGAATCAGCCCACCCCCGGTGCCAGTGAAGACTCTGTCACACTGGGTCAAGCCCTGCTGGCGCCCACACGGATTTACGTCAAGCCGATTCTGAATGTGATGCAATCCTTGCCGGGTGTCATTCGCGGGATGGCCCATATCACAGGTGGCGGCTTATCCGAAAACATCTTGCGGGTGATCCCGGATGACTGCGGAATCAGCATTGATATCTCCAGTTGGCCGCAACCGGCTGTGTTTCGCTGGCTGCAACAGGCTGGCAATATCGCCACAGAGGAAATGCTACGAACCTTCAACAACGGTATTGGTATGGTGCTGGTGGTACCTGCCAATAAAACCACAGCCGTCCAGAACGCCTTGAGCGAGCATCAGCAGAAAAATTGGGTGATTGGAGAAGTCACCACGCAACCCCAAAAGATAGAGTTCCTGCATGTCTGAAATTGACAAGGAATTGTCAGCCCAAGGCCAACCAAATGACTTCCGTATTGTTGTGCTGGCCTCCGGCAGAGGCAGCAATCTGAATGCGTTAATGCAACGCCAAAGGCCCGATAACTACCAGATTGCCGCGGTCTTAAGTGATAAACCTCAGGCGCCAGCCCTGGCGCTGGCTCGCGCAGCAGGTATCCCTGCCATGGCTATCGATTGGCCAGATCGGATACGCGGCGAAGCCGATTTGCGGCGAATGTTACGGCAACTGCAGCCAGATTTGATCGTTTTGGCCGGATTTATGCGCATTTTGTCCGAACCAACAGTCACGCCCTGGATAGGTCGGATGATCAACATCCACCCTTCCCTGCTTCCCCTTTATCCTGGCTTGCATACACACCAGCGGGCGCTTGCGGATAATCGCAAGGAACATGGCGCTTCGGTTCATTTTGTCACCCCTGTGCTGGATGGCGGCCCGATTATCAGTCAGACACGCTTGCATATTCGGCCTGATGACACCGCCGAATCACTGGCCGAACGTTTGCTGCCTCAAGAGCATCGCCTGCTTGCCACCACCGTCGCCTGGCTTCGCTCAGGGGCTGTTCAGCTGACAGACAGTCAAGTGATGTATAATGGCACTCCCCTGCAAAAACCCCTGGTAGTGCCTTGAAAAGAAAACACTTTTTAGACTCTTACAACGTTCATAGCCTAATCCGGATGGCCATATCTGCCGGAGCATTTTTCGGAATCATGCTGGCCTGTGCGACTCACGCACAGCAACTGCCACCCACCAAAGCCACGGCTGTTGCAGGGCCTGCCACAAAGGAAAAAGAGAGACTCCAGCCTTTTCAGGCACATTATCGAGTTACCGAAGGCGGTGATGAAATGGGCGAATCGACTGTGAGTCTGCAAAAAACACAGGGGCAGTGGAGACTGGATAGTACCGTGCGCGGCACTCATGGTCTGGCCTCTCTCCTGGGCTTTAAACGAAAAGAAACCACAATCTTCGAATGGGAGCCTCAATCCGATCATGCGCCCTGGCAGCCCTTAAACTACCAGTTTTCCCAAAAAGTTGCCTTCAAGAAAAAAACCAGCCGATATCAGTACCACAAGGATACCTCCCTGGCGACAGGCCACTCGGGAAAGAAAAAATGGGAACAGCCAGTCAAGCCCGGCTTTATCACCCCAAACCTGGTGGTGCTGGCTCTGGCCCGGGATATTTGCAGCGGAAAAAAGGACATGCGCTATCGTGTGCTCGACAAAGGCCGCCTGAAGACATACCACTTTCTGGTTGTGGGCACGGAAAATGGCCTGATAAAAGTTGTTAAACGACACAGCACAGCCGAACGCGTGACTGAATCCTGGCATGATCCTACCCGCGAATGCCTGAATGTGCGTTCCCGCCACAAGGAACCCGATGGTGACTGGATTGAAACCACTTTGCTCAACAGCACTTTTTCGGCCACGCCCGAAAAATCCGTCATGTCTGGCAACAAGCGGAGTCCGTGAGCGTCATGCCACAATCTTTCAGACCGGTGCTTGTCTGTCGTTGGGCACAATAGACTGATACAGTTCAGTCCATTGTCGGCAAATCGGCTCAATAGAAAAAGACTTGACCACCGCGGTGCGTAATTGTTGGGAAAGCCCAGGCGCATCTTTTCCTTGGGCAGCCAGACGGATTTTTTCAAGTGCGTCTCTGGTACCACATGGATCAAAAAGATACCCGCCGGGCGCGTGGGCATTGATGCTCTCGACCACATACCGCATCCCTGATCCAGGGGTGTTTGCCACAACAACCGGCTTTCCATGCCACAGCGCCTCCAAAAGCACCAGACCAAATGATTCAGCCCGGTCACTGGAGGCCAATGCAAATACATCGCACTGGCTGAACAAAGCATTGGCTTGCGCCTGATCGAGCGCTCCGGTAAATCGTACCCGGTCTTGAATCCCCAAAGACCGGGACAAGGCCTGAAGTCCGCGAGCCTGGGGACCCTCACCAGCAACTACCAGGTGTACAGGCATTCCCCCGTCGTTACGGGCATCAGCGACGGCCTTTATCAACAAGGGTATGTTTTTGTAAAAGCTTAGCCGACCCAGGCTCAGGACACGAATTCCAGACTGAGACCATTGCTGGCCAGCCCAGTCACTCAATGCACAATTATCAGGCGGATGCAACCGATGCGAAAAGTCCATTCCCAAAGGGATAATTCTGACTCGTGATGAAACAGGTTTGAGAATGGCCGAACAGCGCGCATAGTCCGGAGAACTGCACACCACTGCTTTGGCCCTGCTCAGGAAGGACCTTTCCAGCGGTTGCATAAGCCGGTAAGCGCCTTTAACCGCCGGGGACACCCGTTCAGTAATGGTATCCGAATGCCACTGAAGCACCATTGGCACAGCATGCCGCTGCATCACAGGCGCAAGCCACATGGCCACAGGGTTTGGCCAGTGAACATGAACAATATCTGGCTGAAAGCGCCGCAACACGGCGGAAAAGGAACGTCGCGGCGCGCGCATAAGCGGTGTATGCAAAACAGGTCCCATGGCAGGCACACGATGCACCACCGGCAGCTGGTTGGAATCCGATACCGCTACCGGTTGCCGGGGATGCTGGTGGCAAAACACCTCGACCTGATGCCCCTGCCTTGCCTGTTCTTCGGCCAGGTCCTGGAGAAAGCGCTCCATCCCCCCTGCCACCGGCGGATAATACTTACCCAGATGAAGAATCCTCACCCGCGATCATCCATGGGGGACGTTTCCTTTGTTGCAGAGACCGGGGAGTTTTTTTCGGCATGTGATACTGAAGGACCATCCCCTTTCTGCAGTTGCCTGATGTCATGCTCCAGGATCGCCAGACGCTGGGTTAAGCGGCGAATTTTCTTGTCCTGGCGGGTCCGTTGCAAATCCATGGACAACATTTTGACCAGAATCAGCACAATGGCTAACAACAGGAATAAAGCCGGTGGATAAGCAATACCCAGATAATGGGCCACATGATTCAGAAAATGGGGAAACCATGGCACCACAATCGCCAGGCCGGCCACCATTAACCACCATAGTGCAAATGGTCCGTTTAACTGGTTGCGCCGCATTTTATGCAAAATAACCAGTGCCAAAACAATGCCAATCGCGCTGGTGGTCACCAATCCAGTTATCATTCCATATACCCACGTCTCATGTTACTCGCACTTTCCCCTGTTTATTTTTTCTTGCCCGCAGTGGCGATCGATTGGCCAGGAAGCTGGCCTATTTTAGCCACACACAGGGCACTGGTTTGCAGCATATAACGGGCCACCATCCACCAGGAATAAAACACCTTTGATTTACCCTGGTTGCGCTGGCTCATATTCACCGGCACCTCGTAAATGGCAAGACCGGCCTTTTTTAACAACAGCAGCACACCCACATCCTGAAAATCCAGCACACTGGCCACCGGAGAAGCCAATAAATGAACGGCCTGTCGATCGTACCAGCGGAAACCACTGGTCAGATCCTCCAGTTGCAAGCCGGTCAACAGACGGAAATAGGCCCAGGCCAGCTTTTTGCCCGCACTGAGTCGCCCGGGACACGTGCCGATAACCACATTGGCTGAATGCGTCTGCGCAAAATCGACCAGCCGCTTTATCTCGCTGGCGGCATGTTGTCCATCCGCATCCATGGTCACCACGTGCTGATAACCCTTTTTAACGGCATAGCGAAGACCCGTCTGGATCGCACCCCAGGCCCCCAGCTGTACCGGCAAGCGCAGAACCACACAGCCTTTTTCCTCGGCAATGTGCGCTGTCCGGTCAGTGCTATAATCATCAACCACAATAACATGCTGGTGTCGCAGCGACTCGAGAGAGTCCAACACGGCGCCGATATTTTTCTCCTCATTAAAAGCGGGTATGACAATGGCTGTTTGTTGTGTGTATGAATTTAACATCGGATAACCGAATACCGCATGCTTCTCACTGCCTCATGATACTGGTTCAGACAAAGTGTTCTGTTTGCCGATCATCTTCCATTACCCGACATAGACGATATTGCGCCTGCAGAAGGGTCAACAAGGCAAGATTATATGCGTAAATACGCCAGCGTAAATAAAAGTGTGTCGCACTTTTTCAGCCAGCCCGCCAGCAAGCCACTGATTTGTGTTCATGATCAGTTTATTATTCGAGGTGGTGGTGAACGGCTCATCCTGGAATTGGCCCGGGCCTTGCAGGCAGACCTGATGGCCGGCACTGTTAGCAGTGACAGTTTTCCGCTGGAGACGCTGGCCGGCTCAGTCTTCAACCTGAACGCACCCGGCCGCTGGCCGGGGTTGAAAACCTGGCAACTGGTGCGCGCCTTTCAGCATCACGCGCATGCACTGCGGCCCTATCATACAGCGCTTTACAGTGGCGTGGCCGCCCCGTTGGCTGTTCACGGGCATGATACCGGGCGCAATGTCTTTTATTGCCACACCCCTCCTCGTTTTCTGTACGATAAAAAAGACCATTACCTTGACGCGCTCAACCCACTGGCCAGCATGGGGCTGAAAGCCCTGAACCGGTGGTTTCGCCCCCGCTATGAACACGCAGTCAGCCTGATGGATGTGGTGGTGGCTAATTCCCGCCATATTCAAAAGCGCATCAAGTACTATCTTGGCCGGGATTCCGTTGTGGTTTATCCCCCGTGTGATACCAACCGCTTTTCACAGGCGGCCAAACAGGCTATGCCCGGTCACTTTTATCTATCCACAGCGCGCCTGGATCCGTTGAAACGCGTAGATACGGTAATTCGCGCTTTCCGGCGCCTGCCAGACAAACAACTGGTAGTGGCCTCAGGGGGCAGCGAAACGCAAAAGCTGCGCGCATTGGCCGGGGATGCAAGCAATATCCACTTTACCGGCTGGCTTGATGACCGACAGTATGAACAACTGCTGGCGCAATGCCTGGCGACCATTTATATCCCCAAAGACGAAGATTTTGGCATGTCGCCGGTAGAGTCCATGGCCGCCGGAAAGCCCGTGTTTTGCAGCGATCATGGTGGTTTGCAAGAAACCGTTATTAACCAGGAAACCGGTTTCTTTATTGATGAAACCCGCCTTGAAGATGCCCTGGTGGAAACCATTTCCCGCGTCACTCCCGGACAACTTGCAAACATGCAATCAGCCTGCCAGCATCGTGCCGAGGACTTTGACAGTAGCTGCTTCATAAAAAAAATGGCAGCGTTACTGGAGTAGCCACGCGCAGCTATTCAGATCAGCAGCTCTCAGAACAGGCACACGGGCCTCCTAGCACGCTTGACAATACGCAGGCGTATGGTAAAAATAGACCCATTCCATCCTAATGAAGAAAAATCATGCTGCTGAAAGACTCCTCTGTTGTGTTTCTGGATGGCGTGCGCACGCCTTTCATGAAGTCCCCAGGTCCTTATCTGGACTTGAAATCCTATGATCTGGCACGCGCCGCCCTGAAAAACCTCAGGGACCGCAATCCGGCACTGGATCGTCAATGCGATCAAGTCACCCTGGGCAACGTGATTCAAAACGCCAAAACCAGTAATGTCGCCCGCGAGGCCCTGATTGGCGCCGGTTATGACCTTTCCATCCCGGCCTACACCGTGACCCAGGCTTGTATTTCTGCCAACCGGGCCATTTGCAACAGTGTCGACGCCATTGCGCAGGGCGCGGCCAAGGTGGCCGTGGCCGGCGGCGTGGAATCTTTGTCTGACGCCCCTGTTCGCATCAGCCATGATTTGAAAAAAATCATGATGCTGGCACAAAAAGCCAAGGGGCCGGGCGATTACTGGAAAATTCTGAAGAAATTCAAACTGCGTCATCTGGCGCCAGAAGCCCCGGCCATTGCCGAGTTTTCCACCGGTGTGACCATGGGCCAGGACGCTGATCGGCTGGCCGCTCGCTTCGGAGTGACGCGCGAGGAACAGGACAAGTACGCATTGCGCTCCCATCAACTGGCAGCCAAAGCCTGGAGCGAAGGCAAATTCGAGCGTGAAGTGGCGCCCGCCTTACTGCCGCCGGATTTTCAGCCTCTGGAACAGGACAACACCATTTACGCCGACACCAGCCTGGAAAAGCTGGCTCGTCTCAAGCCCGTGTTTGTCAAGCCTCATGGCACAGTCACAGCCGGAAACGCCTCGCCCATCACCGATGGCGCCTCTGCCACACTGTTGTCAACAGGGGACTGGGCAAAAGCCGAAGGATATCGCCCACAGATCGCCATTTACGGCTATGCCTGGTCTGCGCAAAACCCGGATGGAGAACTGTTACTGGGGCCGGCATTCACCATTCCGGCCCTGCTCAATGAAGCCGGTTTATCGCTGAACGATATCAGTGTGTTTGAAATGCACGAGGCCTTTGCTGGCCAGGTGCTGGCGAATCTGCGCGCCTTGAATGATGCGGCTTTCTGCACCCAGCGTCTGGGGCTTAAAGGCGCCTTTGGTGAAATCCCCATGGATTTACTGAATACCCAGGGCGGTTCTCTATCCCTGGGCCACCCTTTTGGCGCCACCGGCGGCCGTTTGTTGATTGCCGCGGCCAGGCGGCTGCTGGAATCCGGCGGAGAGTTTGCCCTTATCAGCGCCTGCGCCGCAGGCGCCCAAGGCAACTCCATTTTGTTAAAACGCATTGACTAAAGGATAAACAACATGGCTTATTTTACGATTGAAATGCACGATGATGTAGCCGTGGTGTGGCTGGATCAACCTGACTCCCCGGTCAATGTGTTGTCCGCCTCCATGCTCGATGATTTCAAAAACTTGCTGGATGAAATTGAAAGCAATCCCCGTATCAGTGGTGCGGTGCTGATTAGCCGAAAGCCAGACTGCTTTATCGCCGGCGCTGATATCAAGGAATTCCTGGCCATGCAATCCAGTGAAGAAGCAGAACAGCTCTCGCGGGAAGGCAATGCCCTGCTGTTGCGTTTGGAGAACCTGTCCAAACCCGTGATTGCCGCGATGAATGGCGCAACCCTGGGTGGCGGCCTGGAAGTGGCCATGGCCTGCCATTACCGCATTGCCAGCACAGGCAAGAAAACCGCATTCGGCCTGCCGGAAGTCAAACTGGGATTGCTGCCCGGCGGCGGAGGCACCCAACGCACATCCCGGCTGGTGGGACTGCGAAATGCCCTGGATATGCTCCTGACCGGAAAAAATATCTATCCCCACAAAGCCAAGAAAATCGGCTTGGTGGATGAACTGATTCATCCGGAAGGCCTGTTACAAGCCGGCATTGCCTCAGTGAAGGAAAACCGCAAGCACAAACCGCGCAAAAAAAGCCTGGTGGACAAAGCCCTGGAGGATTTTCCCGCTGGACGGCGTTTTGTGCTTAAAAAAGCCCGGGAAACCGTGCTGCGAAAAACCCGGGGCAACTACCCCGCGCCGCTCAAGATTCTGGAATGTGTGGAAACCGGTCTGGAATATGGCCTGGAAGCCGGCCTGGAGTGTGAAAGCAAGGCCTTTGCCGAACTCCATGGCACCGAAGCCTGCCAAAACCTCATTCAACTGTTCCTGGATATGCAGGAAAACAAGAAACTCAAACACACAGACGGACTTCAAGCCGTCGAAACCGTGGGAATGATTGGCGCGGGCTTCATGGGCTCGGGAATCACCGAAGTATCCATTCGCAATGGTTACGATGTGGTGCTGAAAGACATTTCTCTGGAAAACCTGGGCCGGGGACTGAAAACCATCTGGAAAGATCTGGACAAACTGGTGCGGCGCCGGGCTATGTTGCCAGTGGAACGCGATCGCACCATGGCAAAAATCAAAACCACTCTCGAAGACAAGGATCTGGCGGACAGCCAGTTAATCATTGAAGCGGTTTTTGAGGATCTGGAGCTCAAGCGCAAAATTCTCGCCGCCAGCGAAGCGGTGACCACAGCGGACACCGTATTTGCAAGCAATACCTCATCCCTGCCCATTGGGGAAATTGCGCGCGATGCCAAACGTCCGGAAAACGTTTTGGGCATGCACTATTTCTCCCCAGTCCCAAAAATGCCACTGCTGGAACTGATTGTCACTGACAAAACCAGTCAACAAGCGCGCCAGCAAGCCATCAACGTAGGCATTGACCAGGGGAAAACCGTGGTCGTGGTCCACGATGGCCCGGGGTTTTATACCACCCGCATTCTGTCGGCGCTCACGCATGAGGCCATGCGTGTGATTGCCGAAGGCGTACCCATTGAGGATGTGGACAATGCCATGAAAGACTGGGGATTCCCGGTGGGGCCGGCTGCCTTGCTGGATGAAGTCGGCATCGACGTCGCCGCCCATATCGCCAAAGGCGCCCTGGGCGACATGTTCGCACAGCGCGGTATTGAGGCCGATGACACCCCGCAAAAACTCGCAGAAGCCGGACTACTGGGCCGCAAAGCCAGCAAGGGGTTTTACCTGTACCCCAAAAAAGGCAGAAAAACCGTTAACACAGACATTTACCGTTTCTTTGGCGGAGCCGAACGCAAACCCATGGACAAGGCGGAAATTCAGGATCGGATTGCCCTTGCCATGATTAACGAAGCCATGCTGTGTTTGCAGGAAAAAATCATCAATAATGCCAAGGATGGCGACCTGGCCGCCATTCTCGGTTTGGGTTTTCCACCTTTTCGCGGCGGCCCGTTTCGCTACACCGACCGGATGGGTGCTGACAAAATTCTGGAACGGCTGAAAACTTTTGAAGAACGCTTTGGTGTGCGTTTCAAACCCGCCGACATTCTGGTGGAATACGCCAAAAGCGGCAAAAAATTTCGCGCCGATGAATAGCTGGCATTCTGCGACAGCCCTGCCTGTAAAAAAGCCCCGGAATGCGGGGCTTTTTTACAGCTTTCTGAACGATGACTAACCAAACAAGCCATTGGGGAAATCAGCAATCAAAGGCGCAAATACCAATGACACAATGGCCATCACGTTAATCAAAATGTTCATCGCCGGACCCGATGTGTCTTTGAATGGATCGCCCACTGTATCGCCCACCACCGCCGCTTTATGCACATCAGAGCCTTTACCGCCGTGGTGGCCTTTTTCAATGTATTTTTTGGCATTGTCCCAGGCGCCGCCGGCATTGGCCATCATCAAAGCCAGCAGCACACAGGAAATCAAGGCCCCACCTAACATGCCGCCCAAAGTTTTGGGACCAAATACAAAACCCACCACAATGGGCGCAAAAACCGCCAACAGGCCAGGTATCACCATGCGCTTGAGCGCCGCAGTGGTGGCAATATCCACACATCGATCACTATCGGGTTTTCCAGTCCCCTCCATCAGCCCTGGAATTTCCCGAAACTGGCGACGGATTTCCTTAATCATGTCAAAAGCCGCATCCCCGACCGCTCGCATGGTAATGGCGCTGACCAGAAAAGGGAAAATACCGCCGATGAACATTCCCATCAATACTCGTGGCTCACTCAACTCGAGCGAAAAGCCGGGAATATGCGCCTTAATCACTTCATTAAAGGCCGCAATAATGGCCAGTGCCGCCAAACCAGCCGCACCAATGGCAAACCCCTTGCCAATGGCCGCAGTGGTGTTACCCACTTCATCCAGGCCATCGGTAATGGCCCGGGTTTCTTCACCCAGGCCAGCCATTTCTGCAATACCACCGGCATTGTCGGCTACCGGCCCGTAAGCATCAATAGCCATGGTGATACCCACCGTGGACAACATGCCCACAGCCGCCACACCCACACCATAAACGCCCGCTTCTGCCGGAAGCAGAATAGAACATACAAAAATAACCGCTGCAATGGTCATCACCGGAACCAGTACCGACTTCATGCCTACAGCCAGACCAGCAATCATCACGGTGGCTGGCCCGGTTTCGCCACTGGCGGCGATCTCACGTACCGGTTTTCCGCCGGTGTAGTACTCAGTTACCAGACCAATAATAATGCCACCGGCGGCGCCAGCAACCACACACCACCACACATTTGCCGAAACCCCCAGTTTGGTTACTGTCAGCCACGCCCCGGCTATGAACAGCAAGGTGGCTCCAATGGTGCCAAAACGCAGCGCCACATCCGGTTTTTTGCCGGCAAAGATTTTAACCAGAAGAATTCCAATCACAGAAGCGATCAAGCCAGTTGAAGCCAGTGCCAAAGGCAAAAACATCAAATATTCCCGGCTCTTGGCCAAGAGCGCCAGTGTCGCCTCAGGCATTGTAGAAGCAATGGCGATACAGGCGATCATAGAGCCAACATAGGACTCGAAAATATCCGATCCCATACCGGCCACATCACCCACATTGTCACCAACATTATCCGCAATCACGCCCGGGTTACGGGGGTCATCCTCAGGAATACCCGCCTCGACCTTGCCAACCAAGTCCGCTCCCACGTCGGCAGATTTGGTAAAAATACCGCCGCCCACACGGGAAAACAGCGCCACGGTGGAGGCGCCCATGCCGAAACCATGAATCGCATGCGCTGTTTGCGGGTCATGCCCAAATAATAGATACAAGGTTCCCAACCCCAACAAACCCATGGAAGCCACGGTTAACCCCATAATAGACCCGCCATAAAAAGCCACCGACAACGCAGCCTCGGCACCCTTTTCATTGGCTGCCAACGTGGTTCGAACATTGGCCTTGGTGGCTGAAAACATGCCGAAATATCCGGCGATTCCCGAGCTAATGGCGCCAACCACAAAAGCAAGCGGTGTTTTCCAGTCACGGAACCCCAGGTACAGAACCACGGTTAACAGCAAGACAAAGGCAAATAAAATGGTATATTCACGCTTCATGAAAACCATGGCCCCGGTGTGGATGGCATCAGCAATTTCTTTAATTTTGCCGCTACCGCCAGGCATTTTTGCAACCATGAAATAAATCAGAATGGCTATCAGCAGACCGATGCCGCCAATAACAATAGGTATCAGTTCCAGATTCATTGATCTCCCCTTTTTTTATTGTCCGGCCATGCGCCGGAAAGTCGTATTTGCAACCAGTCACATCCATAGACGGTCGCCCCAGATATCACATTGCCGGCTCACACCGGCGAGCCTCATTGTATGCATTGTGCCAGCCCGGTGCAAATTGGCGCGATAGCCATGACATCAGGCCTGAAAAGGTCGATAATAGCGCTGGAAAACGCAAAGGCACCCTGCTCTTTGTGACAGGTCAACAACGGGCAAACCCGCTCAAACCAAACATGCCCTTGAAAACAAACCATCAACAAAACGATTTCAACCTCACCGAAGGAAAAACCATCCATGAACTTCCGTTCTGATAACGAAGCCCCGGTGGCCGAGCCCATTATGCAAGCACTTCTGGAGGCCAATCAGGGATTTGCCGAGTCCTACGGCTATGACCACTACACCGAAATGCTGGAAAAACGTCTGACAGACATTTTCGAGCACTGGGTTGCTGTTATACCACTCACCACAGGGACGGCGGCCAATGCCCTGGCAGTGGCCCAGTGCACCCCGCCTTATGGCGCTGTTTACTGCCATGAAAACGCACACTTGAACAAGGACGAATGCGGGGCGCCGGAATTTTATTCCGCTGGCGCCAAGCTAGTGGACTTACCGGGTGAGCATGGCAAATTAAGTCCGGAAATCCTGCAAAAAGCCCTGGCGGCTACCGGCGCCCATGGAGAGCACGAAAACCGGCCCAGTTGCCTGAGTCTGACCCAAAGCACCGAAGCTGGCACAATTTACACTGTGGACGAAATCCGCACTTTGACTGAAGTGGCCAAACAATCGCCCTGGCAGCTAGCCTGCCATATGGACGGCTCGCGTTTTGCCAATGCCTTGGCCGCCTTGAAATGCGCGCCAGCAGAAATGACATGGAAATCAGGCATTGACCTGCTCAGTCTGGGAGCTACCAAAAATGGCGCCATGCTGGCCGAGGCCCTGGTCATTTTCAACCCCGATTATGCAACCGAAATCAAGCGGCGGCGCAAACGCGCCGGGCAACTGGTGAGCAAAATGCGCTTTATTTCCGCGCAAATGCTGGCCTGGCTGAAAGATGATTTATGGTTGCAACTGGCCACCCATGCCAATAGCATGGCCGCTGGTTTTTATCGTGAAATGCAATCGCGCGTAGAGTTCTTGTTTCCTGTGCAGGCCAACGAAGCGTTTCTTCGTCTGCCTGAAACCGCCATTGCCGAATTACAACAGGCTGGTTTTGCCTTTCATGTCTGGCCGGGAAGCACGGACGTCATTCGCCTGGTATTTAGCCATGCCACCCGGCCGGAGGACTGTGCTGCGCTTGTGACTCACATGAACCGCGCATTGGCATGAACCACTCTCCCACGCAACCGCCAACAGGATCCCAGGCACTGAAATTCCTGCTGGCAGGCTGCCTGCTGTTTCTGACGGCATGCGCTCCCAAACCCGATCTGGCCCGGTTGTATGAATCTGCCCGCAATAACCCACATCAACCACCGGTGGTTGTGATTCACGGAGTGATGGGCAGCAAACTGCATAATCGGCAAACCGGCGAGGAAGTCTGGCCCAAAGGCATTGCCAAGCTGGTCAAGGAGAATTTTTGGCCACTGGTGTTGCATATTGACCCCAAGACACTGCACACCGACTCATCTCCCTTGGAGGCCTATGCCATCACCGATCAGATTGTGGGCATCGATTTTTACCATTCCATTTTACGAACCCTTGAGCAATACGGCGGCTACCAGCCGGCGCAAATCGGCACGCCCGTTCGCGATGATCGCAAGCGATATTACGTCTTCGTCTATGACTGGCGGCTGGATATGGCGGATATCGCCGGCCAACTGGCCGACTATATCGACCACATTCGCCAGGATTACAACCAGCCCGATCTGAAGGTGGACCTGGTGGCCCACAGCATAGGTGGTCTGGTGACACGATACTACCTTCGCTATGGACGCGAGGATGTCCTGGACAGGGATGATTTTCCGTTTAATCAGGAAGGCAGTGCTCATGTGCGCCGCAGTGTTTTGCTGGCCACGCCCAATTTGGGCTCGGCAGAAGCCTTGCAGTCCTTGATTCAGGGACGCCAGCTGGGGATATTGCGCATTCCGCCGGAAGTCCTGGCCACCATGCCCAGTATTTACCAATTATTGCCACATGGGATGCTGGATCCGTTATATGACGTCGCAGGCCAGCCGGTGGATATGGATATTTTCAATGCGCGCATCTGGCGCGAAAAGCAGTGGTCCATTTTTGACCCGGTCGCAAAAAAACGCATTCTGGGGCATTTTGACACACCCGAACAGGGCGCAGCTTATTATCAAACCCTAAGCCGCTTTTTTGACAAGACGCTGGCGCGCGCCCGACGTTTTCAGTGGTCACTAACCGTCAAACTGCCGAAACACAGCCACGAGTTTGTCGTCATGGGTGGAGATTGCCACCTGACGCCCAGCCATCTGGTGGTCGAAAAAGACAGCGATAACGGCCATGAACGGGTTCGATTGTGGCCATCGCAAGTGGAAAATCGCATCCGTGGTCTGGATTATGAACGCCTGATGCTGGAACCTGGCGATGGCAAGGTAACCAAGTCATCGCTTTTGGCCCGTAATACCCTGGACCCGACAGTGGCTCGCCACTGGTATGTGGATTTCCCGTTGGCCTATCCCCTGTTTCTGTGTGAAAAACACGATCGCATACCCGGCAATATTTTTTTTCAGGACAACCTGTTACACATTTTGCTCAGCCACTAGCCACTGCGCCCGGCGGTTTCAAAATAGGCTGTCAGGCTTTTGTCAACCTGGGCAATGTCCTCAAGCGAGTTATACAAGGGAACCGGAGACAAGCGGATAATGCCGGGCTCCCGCCAGTCGCCAACAATATCATTGGCCAATAGATGCTCGAACAGGGCGCGGGTGCTCTCACGACCGGAACGAAGCCCAAAAGAAAGTTGACAGCCATGCGCCTCCGCTGTTTCCGGCGTTAACATTTCCACATCAGGATGCCGCTCCAATACCGCCCGCAAGGCCGCGTGCAAATGCAGAGATTGAGCCCGCAAAGCAGACACCGGAATGGGCGAGAAGACTTCCAGTCCCGCCAAAACAGCTACCGCGGCCAATATCGGCACATTGGACAATTGCCAGGCGTCAATGCCTGCTGCCGGATCAAACGTCGGCGCCATGGCAAAACGGGTCTGCGGGTTATTGCCCCACCAGCCAGTCAGTCGCGGCATGGTGCGGCCATGGTGTTTGTCGTGGACAAAGGCCCATCCCGGCGCGCCCGGTCCGCCATTGAGGTATTTGTAGGAACATCCCACTGCAAAATCAGCCCCCCACTCATGCAGTGCCAACGGCACGTTGCCCGTGGCATGGGCACAATCCCAGCCAATGGGAATCTCATGTTTTTCGGCCAGGGCGGTCACATCCTTCATGGGCAGCCATTGGCCACTGACATATTGCACAGCTGGCAGCAGAATCAGAGCCAGTTCTTGTGCGTGCTGCTCAATGGTGGCCAGAATATGCTCAGAGGAAAAAACACCACCGGGTAAATCCGGCTTGAGGATAATGAGATCCTCTGACGGCGAAAAGCCATGCCAACGCAGTTGAGAAGCCACCGCATAGTGGTCGCTGGGAAACGCCTGGTGCTCGATGAGTATTTTCCGACGCCTGCCCCGGGGTTGATAAAAACTGACCATCAGCAAATGTAAGTTGGTCGTCAAGGAATTCATCAAAGCCACTTCCGCAGGCCTGGCACCGGTTAATCGCGCCAGTTCCGGCTTGCATAAATCCGCGTAATGCAGCCATGCCGTATCACCTTCGAAATAACCGTCAATTCCAAGCTGCGCCCAGCGCTGCAATTCCTCTTGTATCTGTTCTCTGACGGTTTTCGGCTGCAACCCCAGCGAATTGCCACACAGGTAGGTTTTAGGCTGATCCAGCTCATTTACGGGGAAAAGGAAATTCCGGCGACTGTTTTGGAACCACTTAAGTGTTTCTTCGGTCGATAATCTTTCATTATTTTGATGCATTGATTTCCTCCAGCAATAGCATGCGCAATGTGCCTGATTTCCACGCCAGTTTCAAGTCCGCCGCCAATAAACCACATACGTAACTGTACGAATCGGAACGCATTTACGGAAATAATGTTAGCCTATATGCATGCAGGAGCCAGATAACATCAAGGAGAGATCACCAAAAGAGCGGTTTTTAATGATGCTCACAGGTGGCACGGCCATCGGTTTGGTGCCATTTGTCATTATCCGCTTCAGCAGTGG
Source organism: Lysobacterales bacterium (assembly GCA_026982315.1). GTDB lineage: Bacteria > Pseudomonadota > Gammaproteobacteria > Xanthomonadales > Marinicellaceae > S144-45. The sequence continues at coordinate 108,838 of JALSHI010000025.1, read as the reverse complement.
TGAGCTGTGGGTGGGGCTACTTGATGCGGCACTGGTTGTGAGCTTTACGGCCTTGTACCTGCTTGTCCGACTCACCAGAAAGACCTTTTGGGTCAGTTTCGTCCTGACCTTTCTGGCCTTGTTTGGCAATGTCATCAGTTCTTACCTGAAAGGTCCCAGCCAGGTGTACTGGCTTTACCCCACCATGATTATTGCCTTTTATCTCTTGCCGGCACGCATTGCCCTGGGCCTGAATGCGCTGGCGGTTCTGTTGACCATTCCGGCATACGCTGGAAAAGTCGATATTGTCACCGCCTCCAGCATGATGATCACTTTTATTCTCACTAACGTGTTCGCCTATGTTTTTTCCAGTCAGATGAAAAAGCAGCAAGACGCCTTGCGGCAGCTTTCCATTAAAGACAGTCTGACAGAGATTGGCAACCGGCGCGCGCTGATGCAGGAGTTGATAAACCGGAAAAACGACAGGCACAAACAAATGCCCCAGGGAACGGCTTGCCTGATCCTTATGGATATTGACCATTTCAAAGCCATTAATGACTCTCATGGCCATCTCACCGGTGATGATATTCTGAAAGGTTTTACCCAGTTGCTGCAAAAAATCATACCCCGGCGTGCCCGGGTATTTCGCTATGGCGGGGAAGAGTTCGTCGTGATACTCGAGTGCGATCAGCTCTCTGATTGCTGGAACCTGGCCGAAAAAATCCGCCAACATACCCAGTCAAACCGGTTTGTCAAAGACATTCAGCTCACCGTCTCCCTGGGCGTGGCGGAAATTGATAACAAAGAAAGCCTGGATGACTGGATCAATCGCGCTGACGAGGCCCTGTACCGCGCCAAAAACAGCGGCCGCAACCAAACATGCCTGAGCAGGCACCAGAAGTCAGGCCACTGTGAGCAACCCTCACAACACGCATGGGATGGCACCACCACGCAAGAGACAACCATGCGCTAGCCGACAAGCGCCCGCCCTGCCCGGCTGGCGTTTTCCCTGCCCAGTTGCTGACTGATCCACTGGCCGCAAGCAGCCAAGCGGTTCAGGTCAACCCCATGCGAAATTCCCAAACCATCGAGCAAATATACCACATCCTCGGTGGCGACATTGCCGCTGGCGCCGGATGCGTACGGGCAGCCTCCCAGTCCAGCCACAGAAGCGTCAATAACTTCAGCCCCTTCGTGCAGGCAGGCATACAGATTCGCCACAGCCTGGCCATACGTGTCATGAAAATGCAGCGCCAGTTGGGGGGCATCCGCCACCTGCCGGACAGCCCGGTACATTGCCCGCGCTTGCTCGGGCGTGCCCACGCCGACGGTGTCACCCAAAGACAATTCATCACAGCCCATGGCCAGCAGGCGCTCGCTCACTTCCCGCACCCGGCTTACAGGCACATCGCCTTCATAAGGGCAACCCAGCACGCAGGAAATATAGCCCCGCACTGGTAAACCGGCCGCCTGAGCCATAGCGATCACCGGCTCAAAGCGCTGCAACGATTCCTCGATACCGCAGTTGATATTTTTTCGGGTAAAAGCCTCACTGGCTGCCGTAAAAACGGCCACACGCCGCAGTTTTCCACACTCCAGCGCCTTATGCATGCCTTTTTCGTTTGGCACCAGAGCGGAATAGCGAACTGTTGAATCCAGGGGCAGCGCCTGACAAAGCGCGCTGGCATCGGCCAGTTGCGGCACCCAGCGTGGATGCACAAAGCCAGTGACTTCAATTTCCTTAATCCTGGCTTGCGCCAGTCTTTCAATCAAGCCCAGCTTGGTTTCCAGTGACACCGGTTGCGGTTCGTTTTGCAAACCGTCACGGGGAGATACCTCCACCAGGCGAACATGACGCGGCAGGCTCATGATGCTTCCCCCTGCAGGCTATCAACGTCAGATTCGTCTGGTTTCAGGGTAAATATCACGTCCCCGGCTTGCAGAATATCCCCGGGGCGATGGTGAACAGTATCTATACAAGCTGAGCGAGGCGCTTTCAGGCTAAGCTCCATTTTCATGGCTTCCATAACCGCCAGGGTTTGCCCCTGTTCCACTTTTTCTCCAGGTTTGACAAACACCTGCAATAACTCGCCGGGCATGGGGGCCAACACGAGCCGGGCGTCACCATCAGCCTGGGCCACGCTGTCATGTCGCTGTTTTTCAAAAACCTGTCTGTGATGACCGATAATGACGTGATACGCCTCTGGCGCCTCATGCACCTTAAAATCCCAATCCAGCGGCCAGGAAAAGCGGCCGGTTAAATCCGTTAATGGTTCGGCTTGGCCATCCTCACTCAGAATCGTCTGTGCCAAGGACCGAATAAAAAGGGTTTCATTCGCAATGCGATACGCTATTTGCAGTAACCGATCCTGATGCCTCAAGGTCAAAGGCCGCCAGTCCGGGCCAAACAGCGCCCAGGCAATAGGCGCTGCTTCCGAAGCCATCGCCGAGTCATCAAACGCGTGCAGTTGATGGGCAATAATCGCGGCCATAAAATGCGGTAATGGCATCTCATCCATGGTATCGCCATCCAACACTCTCTGGTCAATTGCGTTGGTATACAAGCAGTTATCAAGAAACAATGGATTATTAAGAACTTCACCCAAACTGGCCAGATTGGTTTTAACACCACTGATAAGTGTTTCCGCTAATGCCTGATTCATGGCAGCAATGGCGTTTTCGCGGGTCTCTCCCCACACCACCAGTTTGGCGATCATCGGATCGTAATAAACGCTAATGCGATCCGCTTGGCGCACGCCGCTATCCACCAGCAGGCGGCCTGACTGATGCGGGGGAAATTGCACGCGATCCAGCACACCCACAGAAGGCAAAAAGTCATTATCCGGATCTTCGGCGTACACCCTGGCCTCAATGGCATGTCCACAACAGGCAATGGCGTCCTGGGACAGTGGCAATGGCCGGCCTTCGGCCACCTGGATTTGCCAGGCCACCAAATCTGTGCCGGTGATCAGTTCCGTCACACGGTGTTCCACCTGTAAACGGGTATTCATTTCCAGAAAATAGAAACGATTATCCGCATCCAAGATAAACTCCACCGTGCCCGCCCCTGCGTAATCCACCGCTTTGGCCACTTTCAATGCCGCCTGCAGCATCGCTTCCCGGGTTTTTGCGGGCAAACCAGCCGCCGGTGCTTCTTCAATGATTTTCTGATAACGGCGCTGGGCTGAACAGTCGCGCTCAAACAAGTGTACATGCTGGCCATGTTGATCGGAAAAAATTTGCACTTCCAGATGCCGCGGCCGGGTAATGAACTTTTCCAGGATCACCCGATCATCGCCAAAAGCCTTGCGTGCTTCGTTTTTGGCGGATGCCAGCGCCTCGTGAAACTCATCGGCATTGTGTACCACTTTCATGCCCTTGCCGCCACCACCGGCAACGGCCTTAATCAGTACCGGCCAACCAATTTTTTCAGCTTCCCGAAACAAAACATCGGATCCCTGATTATCGCCATGGTAGCCAGGAACCACGGGCACACCGGCGGCCTGTAATGTGTTTTTGGCGGCTGATTTGCTGGCCATCAGGCGCATGGCGGCAACCGGCGCGCCAATAAAAATCAACCCGTCATCCGCGCACGCCTGGGCAAAATCTGCATTCTCGGCAAGAAAGCCATAACCCGGGTGAATGGCATCAACGGCATGTTTTTTGGCCGCCGCGAGAATGGCATCACTGTTCAGGTAGGATTTTTCCGGCGCTGGCGGCCCGATACATTCGGCGGCATCGGCCAGCGCCACATGCCGGGCATAGCGGTCTACCGAGGAATAGACCGCGACTGTGTCAATGCCAAGCCGCTGACACGTGCGGATAATCCGGCAGGCGATTTCACCACGGTTGGCTATCAGTATTTTGGAGATTGTTCGGGGCATAGGTTGGCATTAACAATAAAGATTCAAGACAATGGCGCGGATTACTGGGTGACTGAGTCGTCCACATCCGGATCACTATTCAGCACCCAGAAGCCCATGGGGCCTTTCAGCAACGGAAACGGGTACTGACTCCCAGGGGCAAAGCTCATAAACAAAGGTTCTGGATGGTCAAGACGAATGCCTGGTGCTGCCCCGGGTTGCATGGGTTTCCACTCCAGGCTGGTGGCCTGCTTGCTGACCAGTTGATACATCACGTCCACAGGTTGGCCATGCCGATCAACCCACCAATAAGCCACACTATAAACCGCAAACCCGAAAGTCCCAGCAAAAAACAGAGCCGTCAACAGCAATCCGACACGCTTTGTTTTCTGCGCTTTGAAGTCGGTGCGCAAAAACCAGAAAGCCAGCAAGACCGCCACAATCGCCACCAGTGCCACCAGGATTATGCTGTTTGTGTCGGGCAAGGGTTGCCGAACAGTGCGCCGTGCCAAATACACACCAACCAACCCCAATGCTATGGCCAACCATGTCAGGATAGAGGCTTTTCTCCCCAGGTCTCCGGGGCGATCTCGTCGGCGTAAGCCGGATGTCTCAATACTGTGTGCTTTTTCCTGTGAATCGCTCATGGATGTTTTCCTGTGGTTAGGGTGAGAATGGGCATATATGTAAATACCCTGTTTTCTGGAAAATTTATTTCCAGTCTGGTTCCTGTTTATTCAGAAAGGCTTTCAGACCCTGCTGGCCTTCGGGTGAAACCCGCACCGCGGCAATGACTTGCGTGGTGTATTCATCCAGCTTTTTTTGTTGCGGAATACTTCGTCCCACAACCGACATAACCAGTTTTTTACTGATGGCGCGGGCATTAGGACCGGTTCGCAAAATGCGCGCAATGGTTTTTTCCACCGCATCATCCAGCGTATCTTCGCCGGTCAGTACTGAAACCAGACCCAGTTCATAGGCCCTCTGGCTATCAAATAATTCAGCGGTCAGAAAGTAATGACGGGCATGGCGCGAACCAATGGCGTCCACCACATAGGGCGAAATCACCGCCGGAACCAGGCCAAGCTTGGCCTCGGTCAGACCGAACTTGGCCGCTGGGCTGGCCACCACAATATCGCAGCAGCTTAGCAATCCCACGCCGCCGCCCAAAGCCAGCCCCTGAACCCGTGCCACCACAGGTTTTGGGCAAAAATTGATGGTTCGCATCAGGCGCGCCAGTACCTGGGAGTCCTCCCGGTTTTGCTCCTGACTGGCATCTACCATGGATTGCATCCAGTTAATATCCGCACCGGCGCTGAAACTCTTGCCTTCGCTTTGCAAAACAATGATTTGAACAGCGGCATCCTGACCTGCCAGGGTAAAGGCGCTAATCAGCTCCTCAATCATGGTGGCATTGAAGGCATTATGCACATCGGGCCGGTTCAGCGTAATGCGATGAACACCGCGTTTATTGGTTTCTGTCTTGATTGTCTGAAACATAGTTTTCTCGTTAAAATAGGGTCCAGTCCTCAGCCTGTCACATACGGAAGACTCCATAGCGGGTCTCCTCCACCGGCGCCCATTGAGCGCATCTTAAGGCTTGACTGAGCACCTGCCGGGTTTGCGCCGGGTCAATCACGCCATCATCCCACAACCGGGCCGTGGCATAATAGGGATTGCCCTGGCTTTCGTACTGCTGGACGATTTTCTGCATAAACGCCCGCTTGTCTTCCGGTGCCCAGTTTTGCCCCTTGTGATCCAGCACATCCTGACGAATGGTGGCCAGAACCGACGCCGCCTGTTCCCCGCCCATCACCGAAATGCGGGCATTGGGCCACATCCACAGAAACCGGCCACCATAGGCCCGGCCATTCATGGCGTAGTTGCCAGCGCCAAAAGAGCCACCAATGACCACCGTATATTTGGGAACTGCGGCATTGGCCACGGCCATGACCATTTTCGCGCCATCCTTGGCAATGCCACGATTCTCGTAATCTTTGCCGACCATAAAGCCGGTAATATTCTGCAAAAAGACCAGCGGAACCTTACGCTGATTGCATAACTCGACAAAATGCGCCCCTTTCAGGGCCGATTCGGAAAATAAAATACCATTATTGGCGACAATACCCACAGGATAGCCATCGATTCGGGCAAAACCACAAACCAGCGTGGTGCCATATTTGGCTTTAAATTCCTGAAGGTCAGAATCGTCCACCAGCCGGGCAATGATTTCCCTCACATCGTAAGGCGTGCGCGTGCTTTTTGGGATAATGCCATATAACTCGTGGGCGGGATAAACCGGCGGTTCTGCTTTGTGCCGTTGCAACCAGTTCACCGGTTGCCGGTTGAGATAGCGAAAAATCTCCCGGGTGATTTGCAGGGCATGCTCATCATTTTCGGCGAAATGATCGGTCACCCCGGACTGGCTTGAATGCACTTCGGCTCCGCCCAGGCTTTCCGCATCCACCTCCTCGCCGGTGGCTGCCTTGACCAGCGGCGGCCCGCCCAGAAAAATTGTTCCCTGTTCCTTGACAATAACCGCTTCATCGCACATGGCTGGCACATAGGCGCCGCCAGCCGTGCATGAGCCCATCACCACGGCAATTTGCGGGATATTTCGCGCCGAAAGTTGTGCCTGGTTATAGAAAATGCGGCCAAAATGCTCCTTGTCGGGAAAGACCTCATCCTGCAAGGGCAAAAATGCCCCGCCTGAATCCACCAGATAGACGCAAGGCAATCGATTTTCCAGAGCCACTTCCTGGGCGCGCAAATGCTTTTTGACAGTCATAGGGAAATAGGTTCCCCCCTTGACCGTGGCGTCATTGGCCACCACCATCACTTCCTGCCCGTGGATGCGGCCAATTCCGGTGACAATACCTGCCGCTGGCGCGGCGTTATCATACAAGCCATTGGCAGCCAGAGGAGAAAGCTCCAGAAAGGGGCTGCCTGCATCCAGCAGATGGCGAATGCGGTCGCGGACCAGCAGCTTCCCTCGCTGCACATGTTTTTTGCGCGCCTTTTCGGAACCACCCTGACAAACGCGGTTCATCGTGGCTTGCAAGTCATCCACCAGAGACTGCATGTGCATCTGGTTTTCAAGAAACTCCGGCGCTTCCGGGTTAATCTGGCTAGGTATGCGCGGCATAAATTTGTCCTGTGGGAATCATTCTATCTCGATGGCCACCGCTGTGGCTTCGCCACCACCAATACACAAACTGGCAATGCCACGTTTCAGCCCCTTTTGTCGCAAGGCGTGCAACAAAGTGACCAGAATCCGGTTACCGGATGCGCCAATAGGATGCCCCAGCGCAGTGGCTCCACCATGAATATTGACCTTTTCATGGGTAATGCCCAGCTCCTGCATGGCGGCCATGGTAACAACAGCAAAGGCTTCATTGATTTCAAACAAGTCCACTTCGCCCACCGACCAGCCCAGTCGCTCCATGAGTTTCTGCATGGCTGCAACTGGCGCTGTGGTGAACCAGGCGGGTTCCTGAGCGTGTTGGCTATAACCACGAATTGTCGCCAATGGGCGCAAGCCATGTTGCTGCACATAATCCGCCGAGGCCAGCACCATGGCCGAAGCGCCATCGGAGATTTTGGAGGCATTGGCGGCGGTCACGGTACCGCCATCGCGCTTGAACGCCGGGCGCAGATGCGGAATTTTTTCAATGATACAGCGCCCTGGCTCCTCATCAACACAAATTTGTTTTTCCTCCCGGCGGTTTTTTACGGTCACCGGTGTGATTTCTTCAGCAAACGCCCCGGATTCAATGGCCTGTTGCGCGCGCCGCACGCTTTCAGCCGCAAAAGCGTCCTGCTGCTCACGGCTGAAAGCATATTTATCCGCACAGGATTCAGCAAAAACACCCATGAGGTGATTGTCATAAGGGTTGGTCAGCCCATCATGGAACATATGGTCCACAACAGACTGATTGCCCATGCGATAGCCCGCCCGGGCACCTGGCAATAAATAAGGTGCCAGGCTCATGTTTTCCATGCCTCCGGCCACCGCCACGGATGCAGAATCAGCGACAATGGCATCGGCAGCCTGCATGACGGTTTTCATGCCCGAGCCACACACCTTGTTGACAGTGGTGCATGGTACAGAAAGCGGCAATCCGGCACCCAGCGCCGCCTGACGCGCCGGGGCCTGACCCACGCCGGCGGGTAACACGCAACCCATCAGCAGTTCATCCACATCTCCGGCGTCAATTTCAGCCTGCTCAATAGCCGCGGAAATGGCTTCCGCCCCCAGCTTTGGGGCGGGAGTCGACGCAAACTGTCCCTGAAATGAACCAATAGGAGTTCTTTTTGCACCAATAATATACACAGATTTTCTCATGTTATTTCTCATTTGCCTTTTGCGTTTCTGTAAAGTTCCCTGCCAATCAGCATCAAACGAATTTCACTCGTTCCGGCACCAATATCATACAACTTGGCATCACGCAGCAAACGACCGGTAGGATACTCGTTGATATAGCCATTGCCACCAAGCACCTGAATGGCCTCCAGCGCCACCTGAACAGCACAGCTGGAAGCATGATACAAGCAGGCGGCCGGGTCCAGCCTTGATTCAATACCCGCATCATAGTCTCGGGCCACGCCATAGGCAAAATAGCGGCTGGATTGCAAGTCGCTGTACATTTTTCCCAGCTTCGCCCGCATCAATCCGAATTCACCAATGGGTTTGCCAAATTGTTGCCGTTGTGAGGTGTAAGGAACCGCAATATCCAGGGCCGCTTGCATAATGCCCAGCGGACCACCGGCCAGAACCAGCCGCTCGGTGTTCAGGCCGGACATGAGAATCCGCACGCCTTCATTCACCTCGCCCAAGACATTTTCTTCGGGAATCTCGCAATCCTCGAATACCAGCTCGCAGGTATTTGAGCCGCGCATGCCCAATTTATCGAGTTTTTGCGCTGTAGAAAATCCCGGCATGCCCTTTTCCACGATAAAGGCTGTGATGGTATGCGCGCCCTGCTCCCGCGGGGCGGTACGCATATACACAATCAGCACATCGGCATCCGGCCCATTGGTGATCCACATCTTGTTACCATTGGCAATCCAGCGATCACCCTTTTTTACCGCCGTACAGCTCATGGAGCCAACCACATCGGAACCCGCACCAGGTTCGCTCATGGCCAGCGCACCCACCTTTTTTCCGGCACATAAGTCCGGCACATAGCGCTGGCGCTGGGCCTCACTGGCATGTTTGTAAAGATTATTCAGACAAAGGTTGGAATGCGCCCCATAGGAAAGGCCTACAGAAGCCGAAGCCCGGGAGATTTCTTCCATGGCCACCACATGCGCCAGATAGCCCATGTCGGTCCCCCCGTATTCTGCCGGAATCGTCATGCCATGCAAGCCGAGTTCGCCCATTTTTTGCCACAAGTCGTCAGGAAAAGCGTTGTCCCGATCAATAGCCTCAGCCCGTGGCGCGATTTCCTTGTCGGCAAAGTCCCGCACAGTATCGCGCAACAGATCCAGTTCTTCGCCCAGTTTCATTTCCCCTATCATGGTCATTATCCTTCTTGTCGCCCCGGCTCTGCGAAAACAGAGAACCGGAACAGTGATGGCAAAACAACAGAAAAGGCCACCGACAAGGTGGCCCGATATACTGAATCCCTAGACGATCTTGTTTTCAATGGCGTGCCCCTGGCCATTTTTAATCCGCCCTGAAAACAGATTTTTGCGTTGCGCCATGTAGGGCATCTTGATTTTTCCGATTTTGGCAATGCGTTCTTCAGCCATGCGGTCAGCCGCCTGCCAGGTGGGTATGCCATCCCGCGCTGCAATATCAAAGATTTTCTTGATTCCGTAGTAGATATTTCGCGTCATACGCATGGCGCGCTCGCGGTTGTAGCCTTCCAGCTCAATGGACACATTCATTAACCCACCGGCATTCACAGCATAATCCGGCGCATACAGAATGCCCCGCCGTTCCAGCTCATTGCCATCTTCCGGGGTTGCCAACTGGTTATTGGCGCTGCCACAGACAATATCGAAATGAAACCGGGGGATGGTTTCCGCGTTAACTGTCCCGCCCAGCGCGCAGGGAGAATAGACATTCGCTTCCACATCATAAATGTCGTCCAGGCCAACGGCTTCACAACCCAGTTCATCCACGGCCTGTTGGACAGATTCCGGGTTAATATCGGTCACAAACACCTTGGCGCCTTCGCCACGCAGCAATTTAATCAGCTCCATGCCCACATGACCGGCACCCTGAACCGCATAGGAATAATCCCCCACATTTTGGTTGCCGTACTTCTTCTCCAAAGAGGCCTTGATGCCCTGCAAGGTGCCCAGGGCGGTGAATGGTGAAGGATCGCCACTGCCGCCATGCACCTGGTGCACACCCACCACATTTTCGGTTTCCTGAAAAACATATTCCATGTCATTGACATCAATGCCCACGTCCTCGGCGGTAATGTAACGGCCACCCAGAGAATCAATAAAACGACCAAAGGCGCGAAACAGTTCTTCAGACTTGTCTTTTTTGGGGTCGCCAATAATGATGGACTTCCCTCCACCCAAATTAAGGCCGGAAACTGCAGCCTTGTAAGTCATGCCCCGTGACAGCCGCAGCACATCATCCAGTGCCTCTTGCTCCGTGGCGTAGGGCCACATACGCAGGCCGCCCAGAGCAGGCCCCAAAACAGTATTGTGAATGGCGATAATTGCCTTTAGGCCTGCTTCCTTGTTATGACAAAAAACCACCTCTTCATGCTCGGTCTCATACAGGGTTTCAAAAAGATTCATTGCTTGCGTCTCCAAAAAATAGTCTGTGAACAGTACCGCCACGACGGTACAGAGTGGATTTCAGGCAGCCGTACAGGCTTCCCCTGAACAGGCCCGGGCCTCTCTCTTTTTGATGATTCGATTGTCCATGCCAGCGAAGACTGACCAATACCCTGCCGGTACTCATTGGCGGCAAACAAAGGCAGGCCAAAACCACCGCCAACAGCCGCTTGTGAGCAGGATTTAATTGTATGGACCCGCCGGATATCGGTGATGCTTTTGGTTGTTGTCAATGCCCGGCGCGAGCCGTATTCTACCGCAAAACGGCCACCATTGCCGCCTCATTCTGCGCCCTGAAGACGCTATGGCGTCACATTAAAATTGCAGACTGAGCACAAAAGCAGCCAACAGGGTCACCATCACCGGAATCAGCAACGACACCACCGCAATATCTTTATAGGACTGGCGATGGGTCAAGCCACAAATGGTCAACAAGGTAATGACTGCGCCATTGTGAGGCAGGGTATCAAACCCGCCGGAAGCCATGGATGCCAGCCGATGCATCCACTCTAGCGGGATATGATACTGGGTAGCCAGCTGATAATAGGTGTCCCCCAGGGCTTCCAGGGCGATACTCAGCCCGCCGGAGGCCGAGCCGGTAATGCCTGCCAGCACATTGATAGCCACGACTTCGGAAAGCAGCGGGTTGCCCGGAGCCACATTCAAAACTGCCTCCTTAACGATGGCAAAAGCCGCCAGCGAAGCAATGGTGACGCCATAACCCACTTCCGAGCCAGTATTAAATGTTGGCAACATGGAGCCCAATGCGCCTGCGGTCACAGAACGATTCAGACTCTTGAAACGCCTGAAATTGAGCATGGCCACCATGATATTGGCCGCAAACAGAGAAACGATCATAGACCAGATGCCTTGCACCTTCTTGACATCTGTAGCGCCAAAACGGGCATCAGCCAAATAACTGGTATCCATCATCGGCAACCAGAATGTGGTAAACAAAAAACTCACCAGCATCACTGTCAATATGGGCACAATCGCGACCCAAAATCCCGGCAGATTATCATCGGCCAGCATCTCTGGCTCCTGGGTATGGCCACGACCATAGCCTTCGTCACCACTGCGGCGGATTTGCCGATTAATCCACACCAGCCCCAATAACATAATCACCATGCCAGAAACCAGCCCGACCACCGGCGCGGCATAAATTGTGGTGCCAAAGTAACTGGTGGGGATAATATTATGAATCTGCGCGGTGCCCGGCAGGCAGGTCATGGTGAAAGTAAAAGCGCCCAGCGCAATGGCCGCCGGAACAAACCGTTTCGGCATATCCGCCTCGCGGAACATGGCCGCGGCCAAGGGATAAACCGCAAAGGCCACCACAAAGGCCGAAACGCCTCCGTAAGTCAGAATGGCGCACGCCAACACAATGGAAAGAGCTGCGTGTTTCCTGCCCAGCTTGCGAAGAATGGTCTGGGCAATGGCCCGGGCGCTACCGGAATCCTGCATCAGCTTGCCAAAAACCGCCCCCAGCAGGAAAATGGGAAAATACTTTTTAATAAATCCCACCACCCCATTCATAAAGACCTCGGTATAAACCCCCAGTATCATCTGCCCTTCTCCGGCAATCATCACCGCCAGCAAAGCCAGCAAGGGCGCCAGAATAATTACGCTCACGCCCCGGTAAGCCAGATACATCAACAGCAGTAAACTTAGCAAAATCCCGTAAACGCCGATCATTGTGTTCCCCTTTGTTTATTAACTCGCATGCCATTACACAGACGGTCCGTTTAATGACCGGCCAAGTATATACCACCTTGATGTCTCTCTCATTCTTCCACTCCTGTGCTTGAAGGGACTACCTGCCTGTGCCAAGATAGAGTACGCGCCTGCCACTGGGCGGCCACGTCCATGCGCTTCTGCCATCCAACCAGAGAAAAAAACCAATGAAAACTATTACCCTGATACTCAGCCTGGCCGCGACTACGATCATCCCTGGCCGGGCACAAACCGCGCCAGAAACAACAATACCTGAGAAAGACCTGCAGGCGGTGGCCCCAAAAGTCGTCGCCTGGCGACGAGACTTTCACCAGCACCCGGAACTGTCCAACCGCGAGTTTCGAACCAGTGCAATCGTTGCCGAACACTTGAAGAAACTGGGCATGGATGTACAACAAGGCATTGCCCACACCGGCGTTGTCGGTATTCTCAAAGGTGGCAAGCCCGGCCCTTTCATCGCCCTGCGTGCAGACATGGACGCCTTGCCGGTAACCGAGCAGGTTGATCTGCCATTTGCCTCCAAGGAAACCGCAGAATACCGCGGCGAACAGGTGGGCGTTATGCACGCCTGCGGCCATGACGCCCATACCGCGATTCTGATGGGGGCAGCTGAGGTGTTTGCCAAAAACCGCGACAAATTGCCGGGCACGTTAATGTTTATTTTCCAGCCGGCTGAAGAAGGCGCGCCAGAAGGCGAACAAGGCGGAGCTGAATTGATGCTTGCCGAAGGTTTGTTCAAGCAGCACAAGCCCGATGCCATTTTCGGCCTGCACATCACCTCATCGGCCCCCAGCGGCGTGGCCCTGCTGCACAGTGGACCGGCCATGGCCAGTGTAGATTCCTTTACCGTCACCGTCAAAGGGCAGCAGGTGCATGGCTCCAGCCCCTGGAAAGGCGTGGATCCCATTGTTACCGCAGCGCAAATTATCAACGGCATACAAACCATTGTTTCCCGCCGGGTGGATTTGACCAAAGCACCTGCCGTGGTGTCTTTTGGCGCCATCAAGGGTGGCATCCGCAGTAATATCATCCCCGACCAGGTGGAAATGGTGGGCACCATTCGCAACTTTGATGAAGGCATCCGTACTCAAATCCACAACGAAATCCGCCTGACCGCCGAAAAAATCGCCGAAGCCAATCATGCCAGCGCCGACGTCAATATTCGCATCTGGTATCCGGTCACCGTGAATGACCCTGAACTGACCCGGCAAATGAAGCCCACCCTGGAAAAAGTCTTCGGAAAAGACAAGGTCATTGATCCCGGACTTATCACCGGCGCGGAGGATTTTTCATTTTTTGCCCGCGAAGTGCCCGGCATGTATTTCTTCATGGGCGTTACGCCGCCGGATCGCGACTACAAGACAGCGCCCACCAACCATTCACCCAAATTCTATGTGGATGAGTCTGCCCTGCAGAATGGCGTTAAAGCCTTTGTGCAACTGGTGGAAGACTATGCCCACACAAACAATTCCAACAATGCGGGGAAAACCCTTTAGGTAAACATAAATCCCGTGGCGGAAGACCTCGGGTTTTACCGAGGGCGGATATCCATTGGCGGATCGCCGTGAACCTGCTCTGTTAGGCCTGTTGGAAACAACGAGCCGCGCCTGGGGCGAAAACCTGCGGTTTTGTATCTGTTGGACACGTCGTGCCGCCTGGAGGTATGGATTCCGGGTCTCGCTAAGCTCGCCCGGAATGACGGAGGAGGGAGGCTCGCCCGGAATGACGAAGGTTGGGAGGCTCGAATAACGAGAAGGGAAAACTAACTCGGGATGACAAAGGTTGGGATCTTGCCCGAAATGGCAATGCCTCGTCATTCCCGCCTACTCTCCCGTCATTCCCGCACCTGACCCGTCATTCCCGCGAAAGCGGGAATCCATGCTACAAAATGGCACAACATTTCCCGAAGCAATCGCACACAGCTAGCCGGTATTGGTCTTTTCTATCTGTGCGCGCTTGTATTCGGACATGGTGCCTAGTCTCCAGGCAACCGCAGCCCAAACGAGAGAAACGGTTGCACCCACCAGCGCCAGTGCGGAAAAACCCAAAAAGTGGCTGAGTTGCCGGTAAGTCCAGCCACTGGCAACATCGCCTGCGCGATAAATCACTGTATCGATGAAATTTTTGGCCTTATACTTGGCGCGCTCATCGACTACTGTGTAGAGTACATTCATGGATGGATTCAGCAAACCATAAGCCCCACTGCGGCGAATCACCTGCACAGTCACCATAACCATAAAGACTGGCAATAAAGCCAAAGCCGTGAAGCCAATGCTCATGGCCACCGGGATCAGGGCAAGCACCAGAGCAAAGCGCCAACGTGTGAGCAAGACAGGCGTCAAAACCAGTTGAAACAGTAAGGTCAAGCTGTTGGTAGCCAGATCAATTTTGGCAAATACCTGGGTCTGCATAGCGGGGTCGTGAAAATACTGCTGAACCAATGTGGCCTGCATAAAGTACAGAAAAGTACCGGTCAAGGTGGCAAAAAATGTAATCAGCGCAATGAACTGTAAATAGCGGGATTTCAGAACCAGTTGGAACCCTTCCAGCACACTGCCGCCCATGGGGGCTTCCGGGTTCACACGGGAACGCCCGGCATAACGGCGCAGGGCGTAGATACAGACAATGCAGAACAACAAAAATGCCGCTGAAACCAGCATCAACCGGGCACTGCCCAAATCCTTGACCAGAGTGACAGTCAGCAAAGGCCCGGTAATGGCCCCAATGCTGCCGCCGGCGGCAATCAGGCCAAACAGGCGCTTGCCTTGTTCGCGATTGTAGATATCGGCCATATAGCTCCAAAAGACCGACACGATAAAGAGGTTGAAGACACTCACCCAAATAAAGAAAGTCCTCGCCAGAATAACGTTTTGGTCGTAGCGAGAAAATAAAAAATAAAACAGAACGATATTGCTGGCGAAAAACAAATAGATAAAAGGAAGAAAAACCTTGCGGGGAAAACTGGATACGATTTTTCCGTAGATA
Source organism: Lysobacterales bacterium (assembly GCA_026982315.1). Classification (GTDB taxonomy): domain Bacteria; phylum Pseudomonadota; class Gammaproteobacteria; order Xanthomonadales; family Marinicellaceae; genus S144-45. The sequence continues at coordinate 93,473 of JALSHI010000025.1, read as the reverse complement.
GGTTGAACCAGCAACATGACTGCCAGCGTGCCGGTAAATAGCCACTGCAAATTATCGACCCCTGAGGCCACACCCATTTGCTCCCGTACCGGACGCAACATGTAGTAGCTGGTGAGCAGGGAAAAAAAGTACAGAAACGACCAGGCCACCATTTTCAGTTCGCCGGGGCGGAAATTAAAGGCTTCTCGAATACTTGCCAAGGATTTCATCGGTCAGGCCAAAGGAAAGGGGGCAGAAAAATCATTCACGGCCTCGCACGGTAGAAGATGCTGCGATATTTTCGTCCACATGGACAGGTGGGGCAGATAATTCGAGGTCATTTTGCCCAGTGTAAACATACTGAACGCGGGAAGTCAGTCCGCAAGGCAACACATAGGGAATGGTTTCTGCGTGTCTGGCCACCACTTCCACCGGTAATTCCTCGCCCCATAAAACGGCCTCGTCCCCTATTCCAACAGCGCTGTCACGGCCGATTTCAACGGCCAGCATATCCATGGAAACACGACCGACGACCTTGTAGTACAAACCGTTGATATAAACCGGCGTGCCATTACGCGCATGCCAGGGATAACCATCGCCATAACCAATCCCCAACACCGCTATCCGGCTATCGACCGGCGCCTGCCAGCAACCGCCATAGCCGACCTTTTCACCGGCCTGAATATCTTTCAGCGCGATCACATTGGCAGCAAGCCGCATCACCGGCTTCAAGCCCAGCTCCGAACCAAGGATATCCGCCATGGGCGAAATGCCATAGAGCGCCAAACCTGCCCGTACCCAGCGAAAAGAAGTTTCCGGAAAACTAAAAATGGCGGCGGAATTGGCCGCGCTCATGGACAAGCCACACTCCAGGTCAGTCAAGGCCTCCAACTGCTTCATGCTGTGTTCGCTGTCTGCCTGGTCGGCGCTGGCAAAGTGCGTCATCACCGTGATATTGGACGCTGGCGCAATGCTTTTCAGCCGTTGAAGAACGTCCGTCCACTGGCTACGCGGAAAACCCAGACGGTTCATGCCGGTATCCACTTTTAACCACAGATTAAGCGGCACCTGTTGCGGAGAGTTCTCCAATAGCTGGAGTTGAAACGGCTGGTGAATCACGCAGTCCAGCGCCAAGGTCCGTGCGGCTTGCAACTCGGCGGCATCCAGAAAGCCTTCCAGCAACAGGATTTTCGCCTGGGGTCTCAAGCGGCGAATTGTCCGGGCTTCAGATAAAGTGGCCACGCCAAAAGCGGCTTCCTGAGGCAATGCCTTGACCACCGGCTCCAGCCCGTGACCATAGGCATCGGCCTTGACTATGGCGATGACGCCACACCCCGGACTGGCGGCATCCGCCTTTTGCGCCACCAGGGAAAAATTATGGCGCAAGTGGTTCAAATTGATACTGGCTGTGGTCCCCCTGCTCATTCCTGTGTCCCTGGTTTGTCAGAAAGATTACCATTCCCTGCCCTCTGGGGTGCAGGCGTCAGTGATCCATTGTACGGGTCGTCGTGGACTGTAAGCACCACACTGTCATCAAACTTGTAATTGTCAAAGCGATAGTATTGGCCATTAAATGTTAGATTAATGGTATCCGTGGGCCCATGACGGTTTTTACCGATAATAATTTCCGCCTTGTTGGGCTCGGGTGTTTCCGGGTTGTAAACCACGTCCCGATAGACAAACAAAATCAAGTCGGCATCCTGCTCGATCGCGCCGGACTCCCGCAGGTCAGCCATCATCGGACGGCGATCTTTCCGCTGTTCCAGGCTCCGATTGAGCTGTGACAGGGCGATCACCGGCACATTCAGCTCCTTGGCCAGGGATTTCAGGGAACGGGAAATTTGCGATATTTCTTCGGTGCGATTGTCCGCGCGCCCTCCACCCTGCATCAACTGCAAGTAGTCAATCACCACCAGATCCAATCCGCCCTGGCGACGCGCCAGACGGCGACAGCGGGCGCGGATGTCCATGGGTGTCAATGCCGGCGTGTCATCAATAAACAGGTTGGACTTGCTCAACATGGTCGCTGCAGACCCCAGCGGACCCCAGTCTTCATCGTAAAGCTTACCGGTTTTCAGGCGCTTGTTCTCAATACTGGAAAGCGATGAAAACAGGCGCACCGCCAATTGCTGGGCTGACATTTCCATGCTGAACACGGCCACGGTGTGTTTTTTGTCTGTGTTCTCGAGAAAATGCGCGCAGGCCACTTTTTCTGCGATATTCATGGCAAAACTGGTCTTGCCCATGGCCGGACGACCGGCAATGATAATCAAGTCGGATTTTTGCAGCCCCAACACAGCCTGGTCAAAGTCCAGGTAACCGGTTTTAAGCCCGGTGACATCGCTGTCGGAGTCCTTCATGACATCGATTTGTTCCAGGACCTCGCTGACCAGGTCCTGCATATCCACAAAACCTGAGCGGGTTCTGGAGATTTGTTCGCGAATCGAAAACACCTGGGACTCCGCCCGCTCGAGTAACTGATCCGAAGTCTCGCCTTCAGGGGGGTTCAGCGCTTGTTCCGTGAGCCTTCCGCCAATGTCCACCAGTTGCCGCAAAATGGATTTCTCCCGCACAATATCGGCATAAGCTTCGATATTGGCCGCACCGGGCGTTGTGGCGGCGATTTCAGTCAGATAATCCACGCCCCCGGCATCCGTATCCAGATGATGCACTTTCAGCCATTCAGAAACGGTAATCACGTCCGAAGGCTGATTATCGGCATTCAAGGCCGCAATGGCCCGAAAAATCAGCCGGTGATCGTTCCGGTAAAAATCCTTTTCGCTGAGTTTATCGGCAACCTTGTCCCAGGCCTCAGGCACCAGCAATAGCCCACCCAGAACCGAGCGCTCGGCCTCCAGAGAGTGTGGTGGCAAACGGAGATTTGGGCGCCCACTGCTGTCTGACATATCTACCTCTTACCTTCCTTTTTGCAGGAGAGAGTATTGTAGCAGGTGCCTGACCTTATGCGCCTGTGCGTCGTAAAATTGAATCACAAAAAAGCCCGGGAAAACCCGGGCTTTTTATTCTGGCTGAAAGCCGGAATTATTCCTCGCCTTCCACCTTCAGTTTAATAACGGAATCCACATCCGGATGCAGATTAATGGTGATTTCGTACTCACCCAATTGGCGGAACGGTCCATCACTCATAACCACTTCGCTCTTGTCCACGGGAAAACCGCTTTCAGTCAGTTTGTCAGCGATTTCACGCGGGCCAATCGAACCATACAGCTTGCCTTCTGGAGAGGCATTGCCCACAATCGTGATTTCCAGCCCTTCCAGAGATTCGGCACGGGCCTGGGCCGCAGCCAGTGACTCCTTGGCCTGGGCTTCCAGTTCCGCCTTGCGGGCTTCGAAAGACTTGATATTGTCTTCAGTGGCCATGGCCGCCTTGCCCTGAGGAATCAGGTAATTGCGAGCGAAGCCAGGCTTGACATTAACGATTTCTCCCAGGTCGCCCAGGTTCTGTACTTTTTGCAACAGAATGATTTGCATGATCCCGGCTCCTTAATTGAAATGTTGATCGCAATACGGCAACAGCGCCATATAGCGGGCGCGCTTGATGGCCGTAGCCAGTTGCCGCTGATACTTGGCCTTGGTGCCGGTAATGCGGCTGGGAATGATTTTCCCTGTCTCACTGATGTACTGTTTCAGTGTGTCCAGGTCTTTGTAATCAATTTCTTTAACGCCTTCAGCGGTAAACTTGCAGAAACGTCTGCGTCGATTAAAACGTGACATAATGGCTCTCCTTATTCTTCAGTGGCGGTTTCAGCGGCTTTTTCTTCAGCAGATTCAGGCGCTTTTTCTGCCTGAGCATCGTCCTGCTCTGCCTTGTCCGCCTTGTCTTTCCGGCTCTCGCTACGGGTGGACGCCTTGTTGTCTTTCTCGTCCTTCTTGGCCAAGTGGGACTCTTCTGTCACCGGGCCGTCACGCTTGATAACCAAATGCCGAAGAACCGCGTCATTGAAACGAAAAGCCTCCAGAATTTCATTCAGAATATCCTGTGTGGATTCAATATTCATCAGGTAATAATGCGCTTTATGCAAACGCTGAATGGGATATGCCAGCTGCCGGCGGCCAAGATCTTCGGCGCGGTGTACTGTGCCATTACCCTTTTCGATGATACTGCGGTAACGCTCGACCATGGCTGGCACCTGATCACTTTGATCCGGGTGCACCATGAACATGATTTCATAATGTCTCATATTGACTCCTTGTGGTTATTTAGCCACCCGCACATGCGCTGTTTAGACAGCGCAGACGGTGTGGCAAGGAAAAGAGAGCGAATTCTAGCATATCTCACATTGAAAACCAAGCAGCTTTCAGTCCCTCCTGGCATACCCAGCACAGAAAAAACCCCGGAAAATCCGGGGTTTTTCGTCTGACATTTTGTCAGATAGGACTCAATCATTCAAAACCGTGTTTGAAAATCAAGTCCGGTAAGGTGGTGACACTGGGAATAATACACCACTTGGTAATCGCTCCCGTATCAGCACCCGCATTATCAGAAACATTCAACGTCCAGTCGCCTTGCAGAACGCCGCTGGCAAAACCGCTGAGTGGCTGTTCCGGATTGATAATTCCGGTAATGCCTGGCGCTGTTGCCTGGCACGTGATGGCCGCACCGCCATCCTGGAAAGTGGCATTCACATCATCCTGGCTGCAACCCGTGCCGCCCATGCGCGTGGCCAAGGTGACCGTCGTGCCGTTATGCGTCAACGTGGCTGTTAAATCACCTGGCCAGGTATGGCTGATTTGCAACTGCACATCAACTGAATTGACTGTGCCGACATCTGTCACACTTAGAATACTGTCCACACCGGCAGCATTATTGTCGGGAATGGACACATTGCCCACAAAGCAAATCTCATTGGCCGTGGTAAAGCTGTATACCTGACTGGCGACCCCGGCACCACACACATTGGTCGCCGTGACTCGCCAATAATAAGTGGTATTGGGGCTAAGTGTTGCTGTTGACAGGTAATTGTCAGTCACAACACTGGCGCTCTCCACGATATTGGCAAAGGCCATATCAGTGGCCAGCTGAAAGTTATACCCCTGCGCTTCGGCCACCGGATCCCAGTCAAACAGGGTGCCTGCCGTGCTGATACCTGTGGCCGCATCCGCTGGCGCTAGCAGAGATGGAGCCACGGGTTGGGTATTAAACACCGCAATATCCAGATTTAACTGGCGTGTGGTGGCGCCGGTCGCCGTACCTTCCACTGTTAGCGTATGAGTACCCGGTGCCACGGTCTGGTCAATATCAATCGTGGTCGTGGAAACGCCGGTGGGCGTGACCGGGTTGGTGCCAAAACTGCCAGTAAAGCCAGCGGGCAAGGCCGGATTAAAGGCCAAGGTCACCGGGTCAACAAAACCGTTGATAGACAGTACATTTACATCCGTCACAAACTGGGCCGGATTGACCATGGTGCACACCTCTGCCGAGGTTGTCGCCGATGACAGGAAGAAACCCGGGTCACCACAGGCGTCAAAGCGGAAGGACGCAATGCGTGTTTGCCAGTTGCTCAACTGGTATTCAGAGGTAAACCAGAAGGTACAATCGTCCACCGGGTCCACCGCCATGGCAGCATAGTCGCCCCAGCGGCCAGAACCAGCCGCGGTACCAAGCACGATATCCGTTTCCGGTTGAGTCATCACACCCGCCGGATCCGCTCCCAAACGACCCGTATATTTAAGACTGGGAAACGCCGGATTACCCGGATCGGTATTGGTGTAACTGTAGCCCAGGGCCAGATTGCCCGAACTGTCCTGAGCCAGGGATCCAACAAAACGGTTTTCAGTGCTTACACCCGGATCATAGGTACCTTCCTGCTGCAAAGTCCAGTTACCCGCACCCACTTTGCGCAACTCGAACCAGCGCAACCCGGCATTAACATTGCTGCCGGTTGTGGCCGGATCAATATTGGTGGGAAAAACACCAGTCAGGGATTCATAGGAACCAAAATTACGGTATTGCAAGCGGTTCAGAATCACCTCACGAATGGGGTCCAGGCGATTGGTGGTGCCGGGTTGAGGCACGGAGAAAAAGGTCGAATAGTTGATAAACCAGGAATTGAAATCAGAAATTATGATATCCGGCAATTGCGTGACGCTGGAATTGGCAGGTGTGTCAAAGTCCACATGGAAAGCGTAGATTTCCAGCAGGTCAGTGGTGGGGTTATTGGGATAACTGCTATGCGCTTCTTCATCGACATGCCGCATCACAATGCCAGGCGCACCGGCTGGCGGCGCGAGCAAACCATCCCAGTCAGCCGGGGTGGCGGTTTCAAAGCCATAACCAGGCAAGTCGCTTAACTGAAACCGCTGCATAGGCCGGGCCGTGGCACCATTCAGCATATTGGTTCGGTCAAAAGCGTACAAGGCCCGGCTTTCATTGGCCGTGCCATAGTAGGCGTCCGGCCATACGCCAAAGTGGGGATAATCAGGAAAAGTCGGTGCCTGGAAGCCATAAAAATACCAGCCGCCTGAGACGGGATCACCCGTCTGGGAAATATAAAAGCACATGTAGTTGCCAGAGGTGCTGAACTCCTGCATAAACCAGCGGCCCGCGCCCTGATCATAAAGGATAATCGGGTCGCCAGTGCCGTCCGCGCAGGCATGACCAGCATCCGCCAAACTATCCATGGCAAAAGGCCCCGCTGCCACCGAACCATCTGTTTTGTTATAGACCACCACTGTCGCGCCACCGCTCCCATTGATGGATTGCAGGTAATAATTCGGACCGATATCACCCACGGGATCCGGAGGCTGAACACCGCTAAATCCCTGACCATCCTGATTAATTGTCGGTGTTGTGAAAGCACGGTTAGCCTTGGGTTTAACAGTTTTCTGCTTGGCCGCCAGGGGATCAGGGCTCAGGCTGGCGACATTTTTTTGTGGTGGGCTGGAAGGGTAAATCCGGCGTGGAATTTCCTTGACCGGATCACCGGGCTTCCACATTCTTACCTTGGGCAACTGGCGCAAATCCACATTGCGCACCACCGGTGTCACAGGTCCGCCAATGGCCTCAACCTGCACGGAAGATAATGGGTCCGGCGCCGGTGCCCGGCTTTTGCTTTCGTCCGCTTGGACGCCAGCGCTTAACCCAACCAAAACGCCCAGCGCTGTCGCTGTGCGCCAATTATTTTTTTGAGTGCTCATTTTTTTCCTCTCTCTTTACTTATGTTCCGAACAACGCCGTCGTGAGAGCATGGTTCGGGCGTGGGGTCGACCACTGTATTACAGCGCCAATCCCCGGACTCACCGGCTGGCCGGATAGGCCCGAATGGCCACCTGCCCGCGCCGGCTGTTCAACTTCACCACATGTCCCCCGCCATTGATGGTCGCTATTGCTTTTTTATCCGGTTCAGCATGGGGGACTCTTTCCACTTCCAGGGAAAAATGCGTAATCAGATCACCGGATGTTTCCAGGTGTGCGGTAACGGTATCGTTTTCCGCCACCCAGACTTCCACAGCCCCGGTAACTGATGAAAATGTTTGCGGTTTTTTGGTGACATCTTTTAACAGAACTGCCGCAATATCGCCGCTATTGGTCTTGACGTTTATTGCCGCCTTGTTTTTGTTCAGTCGCACGCGCCCGGCGTCTGTCTGTACCGTCAAAGGGGCGCGCAAGCCCCTGGCCTCGACCAAACCCGATGTGGTTTTGACATTGACCGCCTTTCCCAATGGCACCATAACCACCACATCCAAGCGGCTTTTCTGCGGCTGGATTGACGGTGAGGCGGGTTTCACTTCAATCAGGTCCGTGTTGGCATCCGTGGTGATAATCAGTGTTAAATCGCCATCGAGATTTTGTTTGACGGATACGATTTCCATATCACTGCTGTAACCACCAAAGCGCAAACGGACATCGCCATAAGGGTTAATGACCCGTACAAGCGGTGCCTTGCTGGATACGACCCGAGTCTCTTTGTGCAATGTCGCCGCTGCCTTGCCTGAATCAACCACAGCGGGACTGGTTGATGCCGAAACACTTGATGAAACTCCGGCGAGAAACAGGCAGGAAAGAAGCCACCAACCAAGGCGCAGAATACGAAAGGAATCAATGTTCATCTGGCCGAACATAACCTTTTTTCAGCCTACAGGCAAGCCCCCTGCCCCACTTGATTTGGAAAATCCCCAAGCGGGTGACAAAATTTAACATGGCGTTAACATTCACGCGGATCAAGGGATGAAATCCGGGCAAAAAGCAGCCCTCTGTGCGTGTTGTTGTTAGCTCTGCTCTTTTACCACGCCGCAGCTCAATTCTCGTATTGAATTAGTGAGCGCACCGGACGATCATACCACTGAAACGTATTCAGATATTGCAGGTCAATCAGGCTTAAAAAGCCGTCAACATGGTAATTGGCGCGCTGCGCCAGCTCGGCTGAGGCCATAAAAGTGCCACCAGTGGCCAGTACGTCATCCACCAGCCACAGGCGTTGTCCGGCGCCTTGCTGGATTTCCAGGGCCGCAGTGCCGTATTCCAGCGCGTATTCCTGATGGCAAGCCGGCTTGGGCAATTTGCCTTTTTTGCGAATCATGACAAAGCCTTTTCCCTTGGCCTGGGCCAAGGCAGCGGCAAAAATAAAGCCGCGCGACTCAATACCCGCCAACGCATCAACAGCCTGCCATTCCGCATCACTCAGCAACGCCGCCATGGCTTCAATGGTTTCGGGAAAATGTTTTAGCAACAAAGGACCAATATCCCGAAATAGCACTCCGGGTTTGGGGAAATCAGGCACATCGTGAATCAAAGCCTTGAAATCTGTCATAATTCTGTCCTGTTAATGCTAGCCAGAGTGTTTGCCAGGCTGTGGTATTTTAAGGGGCTTTGGTTGTGGCTCAACAATGTCGCGAACCAGCAACTGCAGCCGTTTACGCCCACGAAATTCATTTACAGCCAGTTCAAAAGTCACCCAGACACGCTCGCCTTCGGGTGGAAACTCCTGCGGGATTTTTCCGAAAGCCACCGCCTCGATTTTCTTATAGCCATCAATCACACGCAATTCCAGGCGCGTATGCGCCGTGCCAATAAGCTTTTTGCTTTCCACCGTGAACCAGCCATCAAACAAGGGCGGTGGAAAGCCTTGTCCCCAAGGGCCCGCTTGCTGCAGGGCCTCGGCTGTATAGAGAGAAAAATCGCCTTCCGCCAGCGGCCCGTCCGTTTCAACACAGCGAGCCAGGGGGGTGTGTTGGTGATGCGTCTGTACCTCGATCTCGAACTCCCGGGTGAAATCCACCAGTTTATCCCGGTGTATGGTGACACCTGCAGCCATGGCGTGACCGCCGAAGCGCCGCATCAATCCGGGATGCCGGGTTTCCATGGCCACCAGCGCATCACGCAAATGAAACCCACTGACCGAACGCCCAGACCCTTTAAGCCACTCGCTGGAATCACTTTCCGGCGCAAATGCAAAAACCGGGTGACCGGTTCTTTCTTTAACCTTTGAGGCCAGTAAGCCAACAATGCCCTGGTGCCAGTCCTTGTGGAAAAGGCACAAACCCAGTGGCAAGCGATCCATTTTTTTAAGTTGCGTGACCACGCTGTCGGCCAGATGCTGCATATCGGCCTGAATGCTGCGCCGCTGATGATTGATGTCATCCAGTTGTCTGGCCAGATTGCCTGCTTCATCCTCGTCATCAGTCAGCAACAAATTGATGCCGATGCTCATGTCTTCCAGTCGACCGGCCGCATTCAAACGCGGCGCCAGGAAAAAGCCGATGGTTTCCGTGGTCACGGTTTCCTTGTCTTTGCCGGCCACCGCCAGCAAGGCCCGAATGCCGGCAAGGGTTTTGCCTGCCCGAATGCGGCGAATTCCTTCGGTGACCAGAATACGGTTGTTGGTATCCAGCGGCACCAGATCAGCCACCGTGCCCACCGCCACCAAATCCAGCCAGGTGGCCAGCTTCGGCGGGTCGATCTGCTGGGCGCGAAACCAGCCGGATTCCAGCAATTGCTGTCGCAATGCGGCCATCAGGTAAAACAGCACACCCACACCGGCCAGATTCCCGGAAGGAAAATCGCAATTCGGCAAATTGGGATTCACAATGGCGCAGGCTTTGGGCAACTCTTCACCAGGCAGGTGGTGATCGGTAATAATCACCTCCATGCCGGCGGCATTGGCCGCCTCCACACCAGCCACCGAAGAAATGCCATTATCCACCGTAATCACCAGTTCAGTCTGGCGTTCGGCCAAAATCGGCACCAGTTCGGGGCTGAGGCCATAACCAAAGTCAAACCGGTTTGGCACCAGAAAGTCCACATGCTGCGCGCCAAATGCCCGCAATACACGCAATGCCAAGGCGGTGGCGGTGGCGCCATCGGCATCAAAGTCGCCCACCACACAAATGCGCTGGTTTTGCCGCACCGCCTGCTGAAGCCGGGCGGCGGCCTGCTGTAGTCCTGTCAGTCCCTCGGGGCGAAGCAGATTCTGCAACCGGTACTGAACCTGCTCCGGCGTGGTAATGCCCCGGGCCAGATAAAGCCGCTCCACCAGCGGATGCAGCCCCAGACCCTTCAGGGCGTCACTGCTGACCACGGCACGGTGTTTTATTTCCACATGATTCGCCCTGGTGGCGGCTTACTCGTACTTGATCGAGAGAATATAATAGGTTTGAACGCCACCTGGCGCATGCACCTTGACTTCGTCATCCACTTCCTTGCCAATCAGCGCCCGGGCAATGGGCGAGCTGACGGAAATCAGGCCCTGTTCAATATCAGCCTCGGCATCACCCACAATCTGGTAAGTCACTGTCTGGTCACCGTCTTCGGTTTCCAGTTCAACAGTGGCACCAAAAACCACTTTATCGCCCACATTCAGCTTGCTGACATCGATCACTTCAGCCCGGGAAAGCAGCGCCTCCAGGGTAGATATGCGTCCTTCGATAAAACCCTGTTCTTCCTTGGCTGCATGATATTCGGCATTTTCCTTCAGGTCTCCGTGGGCTCGGGCCTCCTGAATGGCTTTTTTTATCCGGTTTCTGTCGACCCGTTTCAATCGTTCCAGTTCTTCGCGAAGACGCTGCGCGCCCGCAGCGGTAATTGGTTCCCTTTTCATTTGACTCATAAAATTCATGTCCTCTTGTACTTAACAGCCAACATGCTCCGTGGTCTATGCTGGCCCATTGTTCTGATGCAGTTCGTCAAGGGTAAATATGCGGTTATTCTGCAAATAGCCATAGGCTTCCAGAGTGGCCGCAGCCCCATAAATTGTGGTTGAATAATTGACGCTTTGCTGTAAGGCCTCACGCCGAATCGAATAAGAGTCGGCAATGGCGGTAGCGCCTTCGGTGGTATTGATAATGAAGTCCACTTCCCGGCTTTTGATTTTGTCAACAATGTGCGGCCGCCCTTCTGTGACCTTCTTCACCCGTTCACAGTACAATCCGGCCTGCCGCAATAACTGACAAGTGCCGCCGGTGGCGACCAGCTCAAAGCCCATATCAACCAGCTTTTTGGCCAATGGTACCACTTTTTCCTTATCCGCATTGCGGACAGAGACAAAAGCGGTGCCTTGTAACGGCATGACCGTCTGGCTGGCCTGTTTGGCCTTGGCCACCGCCTCGCCGAAGCTGGCGCCAACGCCCATGACCTCGCCGGTAGACCGCATTTCCGGCCCCAGAATCGGATCCACCCCCGGAAACTTGAGAAACGGAAAGACCGGTTCCTTGACAGAAAAATGGTTCAGATTCAACCGTTCACGCACATCCTGTTTGGCCAGAGGGGTTCCGGCCATGCAGCGGGCGGCGATTTTGGCCAGCGGCAAGCCGGTGGCCTTGGACACAAAAGGCACGGTGCGGGAAGCCCGCGGGTTCACCTCCAGTACATAGATTTCTTCTCCCTGGATGGCGAACTGGGTATTCATTAATCCGACAACGCCCAGTGCCCTGGCCATTTTGGCAGCCTGGGCGGCCAGTTCCTGCTGAATATCCGGGCTGAGGGAAAAAGGTGGAATACTGCATGCCGAATCGCCCGAGTGAACACCTGCCTGCTCGATGTGTTCCATGATGCCGCCCACCAGAACATCCCGGCCATCACAAATCAGATCGACATCCACTTCGGTGGCATGGTCCAGAAAGCGATCCAGCAACACCGGGGATTCATTGCTGACCTTGACCGCTTCGCGCATGTAGCGCTGTAGTTCCTGGTCATTGTTGACGATTTCCATGGCCCGGCCACCCAATACATAGGAAGGCCGCACCACCAGCGGATAACCCACTTCAGCGGCCAGTTCCAAGGCTTCTTCAGCACTGGTGGCAGTCCGGTTAGGGGGTTGTTTCAGCCCCAGGTCATCCAGAACTTTTTTGAATTGTTCGCGATCCTCGGCAAGATCGATACACTGGGGCGAGGAACCAATAATCGGCACACCGGCTTCTTGCAACTGCCGTGCCAGATTCAGAGGGGTTTGGCCGCCATATTGAACAATGACGCCGTCAGGCTGCTCAATGGCCACGATTTCCAGCACATCTTCCAGGGTCAAAGGTTCAAAATAGAGGCGATCGGATGTGTCAAAGTCGGTTGATACGGTTTCCGGATTGCAATTGACCATGATGGTTTCCAGACCATCTTCCCTCAGCGCCAAAGCGGCATGTACACAGCAATAATCAAACTCGATACCTTGGCCGATGCGATTGGGCCCGCCGCCAAGCACCATAATCTTCCGATTCTGACTGGGACGGGACTCATCATGCCGTTCATAAGTGGAGTACAAGTAAGCAGTGGGCGAAGCAAATTCACCGGCGCAGGAGTCCACCCGTTTGTAAACCGGACGAACACCCAGTTCGTGACGCCTGGCGCGGATGCTGGCCTCTTTGGCACCAAGCAGTTGCGCCAGTCGTTTGTCGGAAAAACCCTGTTGTTTCACCGCTTGCCAGGTCTCGGTATCCCATTGCCGCCAGTCCTCGCCTGTCATGGCTTTCTCCAGCGCAACAATGTGTTCAATCTGGGCAAGAAACCAGGGGTCGATGGCTGACAAACGGTGAATATCGTCCAGAGAGTATCCCAAGCGGAAAGCGTCCGCCACATACAGCAGGCGATCAGATGAGGGTTCACGCAGCTCCTTTTCGATATCAAAGCCCGCGGCGATATCTTCGGCGGAAACCTGGGGATCCAGCCCCGACAAACCGGTTTCCAGGCTTCGAAGCCCTTTCTGCAAGGATTCCGCAAAAGTGCGGCCAAAGGACATGGCCTCGCCCACAGATTTCATCTGGGTGGTTAACCGGTTTTCCGCTTGAGTGAATTTTTCAAAGGCAAAACGCGGGATTTTAGTCACCACGTAGTCAATGCTGGGTTCAAATGAAGCAGGAATCACCCCGCCGGTGATTTCATTTCTCAGTTCATCCAGTGTGTAGCCCACGGCAAGCCGGGCCGCCACCTTGGCAATGGGAAAGCCGGTGGCTTTGGACGCCAAAGCCGAAGAACGCGATACCCGCGGGTTCATTTCGATGACCACCACCCGGCCGTTTTCGGGATTCACGGCAAACTGCACATTGGAACCACCGGTGTCCACCCCGATTTTACGTAACACCGCCAGCGATGCATCACGCAAATACTGGTATTCCTTGTCGGTCAGCGTTTGGGCTGGCGCCACTGTAATGGAGTCGCCGGTATGCACGCCCATGGGGTCCAGGTTCTCGATACTGCAAACAATGATGCAGTTGTCCTTGCGATCCCGCACCACTTCCATTTCAAACTCTTTCCATCCCAGCAAGGATTCCTCCAGCAACACTTCCGTGGTGGGGGACAGCTTGAGCCCCTCGGCGGTGATACGTTCAAACTCTTCCAGGTTATAGGCGATGCCACCACCGGATCCACCCATGGTGAAGGACGGCCGGATGATGACCGGGTAGCCGATTTTCTTTTGGGCTTCCCGTGCTTCATCGATATCATGAACCAGATATGATTGTGGCGTATGCAAACCGATTTCGGTCATGGCCTCACGAAACAGCTCGCGATCTTCGGCCATGTCGATGGCTTCTCGCGTCGCGCCAATCATTTCAACGCCATATTGCTCCAGCACCCCGTGGCTGGCCAGATCCAGCGCACAATTCAACGCTGTTTGCCCACCCATGGTTGGCAGTATGGCATCCGGTCGCTCTTTCTCGATGATACGCGCCACGGTTTTCCAGTTAACCGGTTCAATGTAAATCGTGTCAGCGGTTTCCGGGTCGGTCATGATGGTGGCCGGATTGGAGTTCACCAAAATCACCCGATAGCCTTCTTCGGTAAGCGCCTTGCAGGCCTGCGTGCCTGAATAGTCGAACTCGCAGGCTTGGCCAATGACGATGGGGCCTGCGCCCAGTACCAGAATGCTGTGGATATCATTGCGTTTAGGCACGGCTGGCTCCCTGGTTATTGGTGGTTGAAGCGTCTATTGCAGGTTTTGCAAACTGCGCCTTGTGCTGACGGTAATCCCGCATGGCCTGAATAAATGGCTGAAACAGCGAACGGGCATCATGTGGCCCCGGACTGGCCTCCGGGTGACCCTGAAAACCGTAAGCTGGCATATCCGTACAGGCGATGCCTTGCAAGGACTGGTCGAATAGCGACTTGTGTGTGGCTGTGACGCCTACGGGCAGACTGGCCTCATCGACCGCAAAACCGTGATTTTGGCTGGTAATCATTACAGCGCCAGAAGCCATATCCTGCACCGGATGATTGGCGCCATGGTGCCCGAATTTCATTTTTTGCGTGCTGGCTCCACATGCCAGTGCCAGCAACTGGTGACCGAGACAAATCCCAAACAATGGGATGCCGGTTTTTAATAACGTGCGGATGGCTTCAATGGCATAATCGCAGGCGGCCGGATCCCCGGGGCCATTGGACAAAAACACGCCGTCTGGCTGCATGGCCAGCACCTCAGCAGCCGGTGTCTGCGCCGGAACAATCGTCAACCGGCAGCCCAGGGTGCGTAAAATTCGCAGAATGTTATGCTTGACGCCATAGTCATAGCAGACCACGTGCCAGTCGCCTTCTGCCACCGGCCGAAAGCCGCCGCTTTCCAGGTCATATTCAGGCTCTGACCATTCATAGGGCGCCTGACAAGTCACTTCACGCGCCAGATCCATGCCGGACAAACCGGGGAATGCACAAGCCAGCTCCACCGCCTTGTCGGAATTCAGGCTGGCGCCAGCCATCAAACAGGCCTTTTGCGCGCCTTCATCCCGCAAAATCCGGGTGAGTTCGCGGGTTTCCACGCCGGCTATGGCCACAGTGCCATGTCTATGCAAATACTCACTCAAGGTTTCGACCTGGCGCCAATTGCTTGAGCGCTGTGGCAAATCCCGGATAATCAGGCCTTGGGCATGGACTCGGGACGACTCTTCATCCTCGCGATTGCAACCGGTATTGCCAATATGGGGATAAGTCAGCGTGACCAGTTGGCGTGCATAGGAGGGGTCTGTCAAAATCTCCTGATAACCGGTCATGGACGTATTAAACACCACTTCGCCCACAGCCACGCCTTCGGCGCCAATGGAATATCCGGGAAAAAGACGACCATCCGCAAGCGCCAATACCGCAGGCACTCGCTCGGGGGGGAATAACAAATCAGTTAACTGGCTCACGTCTCGCTCTTGGTCTGGCACACTCATTCCCTGGCCTGAGTTGGTATTTTTAGGCTTTCAGGCGGAATGAGGGGTTAAATGAACTGCGGCAACAAAACCGCGGCGGCTGGGAGCGTATTTTACCTTAAGGCGATTTTTAATGCACCATTGGCCGCCCCCTTCTCTGTTTACAAGCCCACACGACACCCACCGTCACTCGCGTTTGGGTTTACAATAACGCCTTGTTTACAAGGTTTGTCATCATGCACTATTTTGTCGATTTCGACCCGGTCTTTTTACACCTTGGCCCCTTGAAAATTCACTGGTACGGGATTTCCTATCTGGTGGCGTTTCTACAGTTCCTGCTGCTGGGGAAATATCGCGCCCGTCACATGGGGTGGGAACCAGACGCCGTGGCAGACCTGCTTTTCTATGGCGCTTTCGGAGTCATTCTGGGAGGTCGCATCGGCTGGTGGCTATTTTACAACGACACGCCTTTTGTCTCTGATCCGACACAAATCCTGCGGGTGTGGGAAGGCGGCATGTCGTTCCATGGCGGTTTGCTGGGCGTGCTGGTGGCCATGTGGTTATGGGCGCAAAAAACCCACCGGCCTTTTCTGGAAGTCGCTGACTTTGTGGCGCCCTTGGTGCCTTTGGGAATTCTGGCTGTGCGTATCGGTGGCAATTTCGTTGGTGGCGAGCTATGGGGCCGAGTGACTCAATCGGACTGGGGCATGATTTTTCGCCATGCCCTGCCCGACCACTTGGCTGGCTTGCCCCATGCCACTTTGCAGCAAATGAACCAAAATGGCCAACTGGACGCTTATTTGCGCCACCCTTCCCAACTGTACGAAGCTTTTTTGGAAGGACTGGTCACTTTTGTCGTGGTCTGGCTGGTGGCGAACAAAACCCGTAAACCCGGTGTGGTATCAGGCACTTTCCTGCTTTGTTACGGGCTGGCTCGTTTTGCTGTGGAGTTTTTCCGCGAACCTGACGCCAACCGCGGATTTGTGGCTTTTGGCTGGATGACAATGGGGCAAGCCCTGTCATTCCCCATGATTATTGCCGGGCTGGCGTTGATTGCCTGGGGAATGCGCCAGGCACCGCGATATTGTGGAAGCAACCAACCGGTAACCGCCACCAAGCGGCAAAATAGCTCGCGGTAGTCATGCAAGCTCTGAGTTTACCTTTCAGTAAAAGCCCGCCACCTGGATTCGACGACCGCCACCGGTTGTCGGCTGACCAATGAATAGCAGGGCATGTTGCGCCTCGTATTCACCCGGCTTGGGTTTAAGGACAAGGTTAACTTCAAACCGGTGTGGATGCAGGTATATCACGCCTGAAACATCCAGCACTTGCGAGTCACTACGCACAGTGCCAATGGCCAGGCCAGTGCGTTCGGTTTGAATATCAGCCCATATGTCACCCAGAAGCACGGCAAACGGCGTGGTGATTCGCAGATTGCGCAAAGTGACTCGGCCATTAACCCGCTCCATGCCCGCAGGCCCGTAAATCAGCTCATCCAGGGCCAATTGCGGCTCCGCCTGCAAGCGATCAGCAGGCAGGCGTAAAAAACGCTCGATCCATTGCCAGGGCACATGACCATTAACGGAGCGCGCCTGAACGCCACGTTGACCACTCAGTTTTGCGGTGCCGCCGAGCACATAACCCAGCCCTTGCAAGCGGTATTCGCCCTGTAGTCCTGGAGGTATTGTCGGCCATTGTTTGTGCCAATGAAATTGGCCCAAGTCGACACCAGCAATGCGCATGGATCGGGCCGACCCCTGATACAAAGAGCCTGTTAAGCCTTGCAGCTCCAGCGGTTGCAAACGTTGCGACAATAGCGGATAACCCCGACCCACCGGCGCAAACAGCCATAACATGGCCGCAAGGACCAGCACCGCGATCACAAAAAGGAGTATTTTTTTCATCTGCCTCTCGATCTCAAGGTTGGTAAAAAGTCATGCGGACAGTCACCAGACCAGGTGAGCCGGCAACCGGCATGGCGTCAAACTCACTCACCAGTACACCCTGAGTCGTTTGTACTTGTTCAACCCAGCGCATCAAGGGCGCAAATGGAACCTTTTCCAACCACAAGGTAACGCGGCTGTCATCCACTGGTTCCATCCGCTTCACATAGGCTTGCAATTTTGCATCTGAAAGTTGTTTGTCCAGCCAGTTTAGCAGCGGTTCGGAAAAGTCACGTGGCGAACTCGGATCTGCCATATCTCGATGCGAGGCAATCAGAGGCAGTTGTTGCTGCATCCATTGCCATTGGGAAATCAGTGCACGATTGCGATTTTCCGCCTCACGGACGGCATTGACCAGAGGTCGATAGAGAAACAATGCATAAAATACCAGCAATAACACGAACACGCCCGCACCCAACAATTTGCGTTCACGGGCGGCAAGATTGTGCCACCACTGACGAATATCTGCCTGATTCATGGCAACACCCTGACCACAAGTACGGATTTGATGCCGCCGGAAACGGCTTCACGTGTTCCGGTAGTGACCTGCCAGTTGATATTTATGGCGCCTAACGCTTTCGCAAAACGATTGATGGTGTCGATTGTTGGCGCCATTAGCTGGATTTCCAGCGCATTGTCCCGCCAGTGTAATGCCTGAATGCGCACCGCAGGCACTTGTTGCCGCACCTGCGACAAGGCCGCCAATATGCTGGTCAATGCGCCACTGCCCTGCCCTTGCGCTGATTCCATGGCTTTCAGGCGGGAGCGCATGGCGTTCACGGGGTCTGCCAGCTCAGCCGGAGAGGCAGCCACAAAAGCCTTGCGCAGGGTTTGCAGTTGCAGGCTTTTCACTTGCGCGTACTGGGACTGCAAACGCCAATATTTAATGCCATTGACCAACACCAGGCTCATCAGAAGGCCCAACGCGGCCAGCGCCAGCCCACGCCACCTTTTGTGCCTGTATTTACTGTCTTGCCGAGGGGCAAAATCACCTTGTAGCAGATTGATGGTCGCCGCTTCCAACGGCCGCTTGTGCGTAGGCACTGCCTGAGC
The DNA here is from genome assembly GCA_026982315.1 of Lysobacterales bacterium. Lineage (GTDB taxonomy): Bacteria > Pseudomonadota > Gammaproteobacteria > Xanthomonadales > Marinicellaceae > S144-45. The sequence continues at coordinate 74,928 of JALSHI010000025.1, read as the reverse complement.
CTGTTTCAGCTTGGTTTCGTGGATATCAGGCCATGCTGGTGCTGGGATAAAGCCACCCTGCCACGGCCCGGTACGAATGATTGTTCCTGCGGCCGTGGATTCGGCATAACGCACTGTCTGAACTGGCTCTGCCTGGTTGGCGGCAGATCGATTTTCCACCGCTGAGGGGTTTCCTGCCACTGGCAAACACGCCAGCTCCGAAGTAATGAGCCGAGGCATCAGCCCGTGTTCGTCCAGTTGTGACAAAAGCGTCTTCATCAGACCCTTTTCAATCACTGCCACCGCCTGCAATGGCGCATCCCCGCCAATGGCGCGCCAGGCCACATGGTTGTCTTCCACCGCCGAAGCCAGTTCTTCTTCCACCGCCCAGGGAATGGATTGCTGAACAATTCGGGGATCGTGACTGGGAACCGCTACCTGACTGTGATAAACCACGGCCGCAGGCAAAACCACTACCAAGTGTTCAGGTTGCATGGCGGCGATTTCCGCCCATGAGTCAGCGTCTCCCTGTCGCTCCGGCTGTAAAGAAGATGATTTTTCAGGCGTACCTTCTGGTGTCAGCGACCAAGCGGCCCAATGTCTCACATTGAGGTCGGCATCGAGAAAAACAACCAGCTCGAGACTCATGCGATCAAGCGGCTCGCTCCCGCAATGTGCCCGTTTGCCGCGGTTGGCGGGCAGAAGGCATTAGCCAATAGGTTAGCGCCGGCAATAACACCAGTGCGCCAATCATGTTTAGCAGGAACATAAAAGCCAGCAAAATCCCCATGTCGGCCTGGAATTGCAAGTCACTGAATATCCAGGTGCCAACACCCACAGCCAATGTAATTGCTGTAAACAGAACTGCCTTGCCGGTGACTTTAAGTGTTTCGTAGTAAGCCTGATACAAGTTCATGCCTTGTTTAAGGTGCATTTGCAGGCGGCTGAAAATATAAATGCCATAGTCCACGCCAATTCCCACGCCCAACGCCACCACAGGCAAGGTATTGACCTTGAGGCCAATGCCCATCCAGGCCATGAGCGCATAGGCCAGCAATGACACCAACGCCAGTGGAATCACAATGGCCAGGGTGCCCGCCACAGTTCGGAAAGTCACCAGGCACAGAATAATGATGGCCAGGTATACCATCAGCAACATGGGCATTTGCGCCGCCTTGACCACATCATTGGTGGCGGCCATCACACCAACATTGCCTGTAGCCATACGAAACTTCACCGAGCCAGGCATGATCGCGCCATCTTTTGTGAATTGCGCCGGGTGCGATTCATTAAAGTCTTTTATCGCCCGAACCAGGCGGTTAATGGTGCTGGCTTTATGGTCTACGGTAAATATCATCACCGGCATGGCACTACAGTCCTTGTTCAACAAGCCGGTATCTGTTTCGATATTGGCCAGGGATTGCCGCATCACGTAATTATTGCGCGACAACGCTCTCCACTTGATACTGCCTTCATTCCAACCGGCATTGATGACCTTGGCGACTTGCGGCAAGGTGATGACTTTCTGCACACCCGGTACATTGGCCATATGCCAGGCAAATTCATCAATCAGATTCATGGCGTCAAAGTTTTCGGTACAGGCATCCGGGGTGGTTTCCGCAATCACATTAAACATGTCGACACCCAGTGAGAACTTTTTGGAAATGGTTTTTGCATCCACGTTGTAACGGGAATCCGGCCGCAACTCCGGCACCCCTGTCTGGGAGTCTCCTATTTGCATTTTCTGGCTTTGCACATAACCATAGACGCCTAACGCCGCGGCAAACACCACAGCAATTGTGGCCGCGGGATTTTTTGCAAAAGCCGCCAGTGTCCGCCAGAGTGATTCACCGGAATTAAAACGCCGTTTGCATTTTTCGCAAAAGGACTGATAGTCTTTGATAGGCGTCAAGGACAGCAGAATCGGCAACAAAAAGATATTGGTCACAATAATCAAGGCCACACCCACTGTGGCGGTAATGGCCAGCTCCTGAATAATACGGATATCGATAAAGTAGATGGTGGCAAAACCGATGGTGTCACTCAGCAAGGCAATAATGCCTGGCGCCAGCAAAGTCACCAGAGTCGCCTTGGCGGCAGTTTCCGGATTCCAGCGTCCTGGCAGTTGACGCATCATTTCATTGGCCCAGCCGGTAATCATCTGCACCCCATGGCTGACCCCAATGGCAAAAATCAGAAATGGCGTCAAAATGTTCATGGGATCAATGCCAAATCCCAGAATTTTCAACACACCCAGCTGCCAGATAACGGCAATAATGGACGAAACAATGGGAAATACTGTCAACCAGATACTGCCGGAGTACCAATACAGCAGCAATGCGGTAATGAGAATGGCCACGGCAAAGAAATACAGCACTGATTTGGCGCCCTCGGAAATGTCGCCAACGATCTTGGCGAAGCCAATGACGTGGATATCAAGGTTGTCGTTCTGATATTTTTGGCGGATATGCTCCAGTTGTTTGGCCACCTGTTGATAGTCGATGGCTTCCCCGGTCACCGGATCCGTCTCCTGCAAATCGGCCCAGATCATGGCGCCGGAAAAATCTTCAGCCACCAACCGCCCCACAATGCCTGCCTTAACGATATTTTCCCGAACAGTTGTCATCATCTCCGGAGTTGGCTGAAAATCAGAAGGAATCACATTTCCCCCGGCAAAGCCATCCTCCACCACTTCTACAAAACGCACATTGGGCGTAAACAGCGACCGCACACTGGAACGGTTCACCCCGGGAATAAAGAACACCTCATCGGTCACCTTTTCCAGGGTGTCGAAAAATACCGGGGCAAACATATTGCCGCTTTTGTCGACCACCGCCACCAGCAGACGGTTAGCACCTCCAAACTCGGTTTCATAGTCCATGAAGGTCTTCATGTACTCATGCTGTAATGGCAACTGTTTTTTGAAGCCCGCATCCACAGCCAATTGACTGGCATACCACAGCATTAATGCAGTGATGGCCGCAATTAACACCAACAATGGTTTTTTGAAACGAAAAACAAATTTGGCGATTTTCTCTGCCAGCGTAGTCTGCTTGCGATTACCCATTGTCTGCATTCTCTGTTTGTTCGCTATTGGTCACTGTTGCCTTATTGACATCGGCTGTGAGTTTCAAAAGATGAATACCGCCTTCACCGGTAATAATCAGCCGTTGGCTGGTTACGGCCAAAACAGCAGACAAGTCCTCTCCGCCCAGGGGCTGCCCCTGGCTGGTAAATTGATTGCCCTTAAGAACAAGAATGGTGCCATTAGCCCCCACTAAAACCGCGGAATTGGCTCCAAGAATCGTTCCGCCGAACAGGCTGGATGAAACCGGTGACAGCAATGTCTCCCATGTTTCGCCATTGTCACTGGAAGCAAAAACGTGGCCGCGAAGCCCAAACGTAATGATCCTTTCCGACAGGTATAAAGCTCCGAACATGGAGCCGGAATAAGGCAGATGCAAACGCTTCCAGGTTAATCCGGCATCATCCGAACGATAAGCTGTTCCACCCTCGGCCACAATAAACAAGCCATCAGCCTGTAAAGGAATAATGGCGTTCAGATGAAAGTCATCATCGTCAACCAGTACGCCATCGTGCCAGGTCTGGCCACCATCGGCGGTGGTCAGGTATGCTCCATAAGCACCAATGGCGTAACCGGTATGGGCGTCACTAAAATAGACATCCAGCAAGGGGGCTTCCCGCGCTGGATCAGAAAACTGGACCTCCCAGGTCGTACCTCCGTCCCCACTGTGAATAATGGTGGTGTCATGGCCTACGGCCCAGATATTTTTGCCAACACCATACACTGCAGTCAAAGTTGCTCTTGTGGGCACCTGCGCCGCCTGTTTCCAGCTTTTGCCACTGTCTTCGCTAATAAGGACATGCCCTCTTTCGCCCACAGCCACCAAGACATTCCCCGCCCTGCCTATATCCAGTAACAGGGATTTATGCGCCAGGGGCATTATTTCGCTATACACCATCTGGTCTTTGGCGTTGTCTGCGCTCAGGCCCACAGGGGCCCAGAGCCAACAAAGGAAGAACAGAAACAATGGGCGAACCGATTCAGGTAAAAAAATGCGTTGTACGTTGTTCATGGCTTGTCCAGTCGTATTTATAGCAGCAAAACAATCCCTTTAACACAAAGGGTCAGCAAAAAAAGAAGGTCGACCAGGGCCAACCTTCTTCAAAGCCATAAGTTCATGCCATATCATGACAGAAATTTAGCGACGGCCCCGTTTACGCAGCGCCTGAGGCGTAAAATCGGCTTCATTCAATTTCTGATCAAAGACATTGACCGGATCATGATTGTCTAGCCCCATGAGCAGATAACGGCCATTTTGTAAATCATGGTGCGCCTCCACGGTGGTCCAGAAGGTGGGAACTTCGTAATAGTTAATAGGATGCCCTTCGGAATAACGCCAGAGCTCGCCACGCTTGTCATAGTGATCGGTCATGAGAATCTGGTAGGAATCTTCATCCAGATAAAAAGTGCGGCGCTTGTTGATATGGCGTTTGCCAGGCTTCAGATTCGCCTCAACAATCCACACGCGATGGGGCTCATAGCGAACATACTTCGGGTTCATGTGGCCAGGTTTAATAAGATCATCGAAATCAATGTCAGCGGCATGTAATTTATAGGCGTTATACGGCACATACATGACTTTTTTGCCGACAATTTTCCAGTCAAACCGGTCCATGGCGCCATTGAACATGTCATACATATCACTGGTTCGCAAGCCGTCCGAGGCGGTGCCGGGATTATCATAAGCCACGTTCGGCGCACGGCGCACGCGGCGCTGACCGGGGTTATAAACCCAGGCTTGTCGAGGCTGCTTCAATTGGTTCAGGGTTTCATGAACCAACAATACGCTGCCTGCCAAACGGGCTGGCGCTTCTACTTCCTGATAAAAATACAGCAGAACATTATTCAGATCATCCAGCGTCATTCCGGGCCAGTAGTACTTACCCAGCAATTCCTCACGCAGTTTGATCATGGTGTAGGCGCCGCTGGCTGTGGGCGCGGCCTGGTTGTTATAACGGACACCTCCCAGACCCTTGTACTTCATTTTGTGGTTCCACATCAATTCCTTCGGATCCTCGGGAAAAGGAAACGGAAAACCCTCCGCCACATCAGCCACACCTTCACCATCAGCCACCAGTTTGCCGGTCGCGCCATTCTTGGCGGTCATTTCATAGGTTCGCTGAGGAAATGACGCACTCCGGTGCGAAGGATACACATTCATGACAAAGGTATCCGGATATTTCTTGAACATGGCGACCTGACCAGGCGAGAGCTTGTCCAGGTACTGGCTGTAGTTTTTGGCGGTAATCACCAGATTCGGTTTTTCTCCCGCATAGGGGTCCGGATGGTGATCACCTTTTTTGAATCCCGCCGGAGGTTGGGTAATACCACCAGTCCACTCCGGAACCAGGCCATCGGCCGTGCCAGCGCGTTCAGCACCAACTGGCGTCAGGTCTTTTCCCAGGCGTTCAACCTGGTCGGGTTTGGCTCCGGCATTCGCCAAACCCGAAAGGAAGACACAGCCAAGAGCCACTGCCAGCGTTTTATTTTTAAAGTCCATAGTTGTTGTCCCCTGTGTTCCTAGAAAGAGTACTTGATATTGAAAGATACGTAATCACGGTCATGCAACAGGTAATGCCGGTCGCTACCCAGGAAGGCCGTATAGCTCAGGTCAGCGCCCCACTTTTCCAAATAAGTGGCAGCCAGACCCACGGTCAGTGACTTGCGGCCTTCAACAAAATTGCCGCCTGGGCCTGGCGTGACGCCCTGAACATCATGGTTAAACGCCAGCCGGGGGAATAAGTTAACCGGTGTCCCAAAGGCATTATTGTAGTCCAGACGGGTAATCAGGCGATATCCCCAGGAAAATGGCGTAGCGAACCACTTGCGTGGCTCAGTGACCGGGTTGCGCAAATTACCGCCAGTGACTGCACTGGGCCCGCCACCAGTATCGGTTCCCGGACCGTTATAGCGCAAAACTTCCGGAGCAGGCAAATCCCATACTTGCGTAAAACCGATTTCACCCAGCAACACCGCCTGATCGGTGCCCAACCATTGGCTTGGACCAAACAGCTTGGTGGCTGTAAATTGCAGTTGCGACATTTTATGCCGTTCCCAACCGCGAATTGTTTCACCCGGCCCATATTCACCCAACTGAGAGGTGAACCGCAAGGCCGGTTCCGGAATCAGGGGATTCAGCGGGCTCAAAGCGGCGAACAGCAGCTCCACGTCATCCACTTGCAGGGGCACATTATCGCGATAGCTTAATTCACCCTGCAAGGAAATGCCTGTATCACCAATGTTTGTGTTAAAGCTGAGGCCATACAGGTTGATGTCCTCCGGGTATTCAATAAAGTATGCGCCGCTGGATGGTGAAGTGTTGGTCAATGTGACCGCAGAAATCAACGGCAGCCGGCTATGATAACGCAGATAATACAGCCCAAACTCGGTGTCATTCAGCGCAGCGGCGTAATATTTGAACGCCAGACCATATTGGCCATAGTCAGAAGCGCCCTTGACATATCTGCGGAAAATGGTGGCATTCTGAATGGTGGCGATCAGTGGCTCTGTGCCGGGAATTTGGCTCAAGGCCGGGATGCTGCTGTATTGCGGCACCAGTCCAAATCCCAGCATGACATATTCGCCACCAGGGGTGGCGAAATCATTGGTGGAAAAATAGGTGCCAGCCGGGTCAGGGTCAATCTGTTCGAATTCCAGCATGTAGACCGCTTCCATGGACAGGTTCTGTGTCAGGTCAATGGAACCATATACCATGTCAATGGGCAAAAAGGCTTCTTTAAGCTCGGCCCCTGCCACACGCAGTTTGGAGACATCCACCGGGTTGATAACATTAATACCCTGCTGAATAAAGGTACTTTCGCCCCAACTGACCACCTGCCTCCCGAGACGAACCGTGCCCGCATGGTTGCCAATACGAAAGTCCTTGTAAATAAATGCATCCAGCAAGCGCGCCCGGTGACCAACGAATTCCTTGGCTGTATCGGATAACTCTTTCCGCGGGTCATTTTCAAAGTCATAAAATGCCGTGCCCCGGAAAAAACCGCCCCATGACTTGTAACTGAACCCAAACTCGGTAGTGAGCTTGATGGCATTGGAAAACAATTCCCCCTTGTCGTAATTCAGATTGCCATCATCGGAGTTCACCGAGAAGCGGCCCGGATGGGCGATTTGTTCCGGCAAGGGCAAAGTGCCCACTAACGGGTTCAGATTGGCCTTGCCCACCAGGTTGTCGTCCCGGTCTTCGACCCGAACTGACACCCCATAGGAAACTGTCGTATCCCAACTGGCGCTAAAATCCCCTTTTTTCCAGCTCACGGCGCCGGCGGTAGAAACCAGGCTCAAACCAGCCACGGCCATAGCCACTTTAATGGCTATGTGCAAACGGTTATGTTTAATGTTGTTCATGCTGTTACCCTCTTTGAATGTGGCTGGAGCAGACTGTACTTGATACTTTTTCATCTTCGTCTCCTCCCTTATTCAGTCACAATGACTGCTGGATTCGCCACTTGCACCAAAGTGCCCCCGCTGGCTGTCATGCTGGCCATTTCAGTTTGCATTTCAATGGTGGCCGCTACCGACGCTGCGGGGCTCAACAGGGAGCCATGGCTGCCTTCGGTAAATCGCACTGCCCCATCAACCCCTGACGGGTTGACCGTGGTTTCTACAATGGAGGGCAGTCCCATGGTGCGAATCAGCGGTTCTGTGCCAGACAAGGGAGCACCGGGAACAGTATTGGTAATCACTGTATCGCCCAAGACTTCCTGCAACAAAATATTGTTGGTGGTTGCCGCCAATTCGCCGTAATTGATTGGGTCAGCAGAGTCAACAACGGTTTGCGTAACCACCATGAAGCTATCGTATGCCGGCGTGCCAGGCTCCACACCGGCTGCCGCCAGTCCGGCACGAATACGCGGGCCAAATGTGGGCGAGCCGTCCAGCAAGCGGGCAATGCCGCCACCGGGCACATTAAGGGTACCTGTCGTGACGTTGGGTTCCAACGCCAGAAAGTCAGTGCCAATCATGGCCCCCAGAGACTGCCCCACAAAACGAATATTGGCTCCATTTAAGTCTGGAGTTGCATCACCATCCAGATCAATGGTCGGAATGGTTGCGGTCACCGTGAACAGGTCCGCTACCGTTTGCCGCACATTGTCCCGAGACACCAGCAGATTGGACAGGTTGATAAAGTGCGATCCTGAACTGTCGACAACCCCATCAGGACCGGGAGCGCCAGTGGCATTATCCACCAGGTCCAGGTCAAAAGTGCGCTCATCAGCAATAGCGCCAAAGGGTGTGTTTTCCACATAAAACGGATTGCTGGGGTCTGTCACACCATGCAAGGCGGTGTCAATGGCGATCACGGCGTAACCAATGCTTGCCATGGTATCAGCGATGGCCAGCATGTCCAGGCGGTTACGGGTAATACCATGCTGAAAAATGACCACCGGCCAGCCTTCAGCCGGTTTGGTCATACCTGATGCGGCATTGGGAACCGTCATCAGCACCGGTACATTGACCATTTGCGTCATAACCGGAAACGGATTGGCATATGTCAGATTTGTTGATGTTGGATCCAGTCCAAACTGGTTAAACGGTGGCACATAGGCACCAGGCGCCGCCTGCCAAGGATATTGTAATGGCGCTGGATCCTGTGGGTGCGTGGCCGCTTTGAGATAGTAAGGCAAAGCGATAACGCCGATATAAATGTCAGCCGGTCCAGCACTGCCTGGAATGACCGCAGCCGTCGTCATACCGGTAGGTGCCATCGTGGCTTGGGATGGCTGGATTGTTGACCGGACTGCGCTCAAGACCGGAGTGATGGATTGCGTGGTGGCCGTCCAGGAAACCACGATTTTGTCACGCGGGATACCGGCTGCTTCAGCGGCGGCTTCCTGCGAATTGACCAGTTGCCGCAAAGGTTCCAGCGCCTGCGCGGTGGCATCAGAAATCAATGGATCGGTGCTATTGCCATTTGCATCCACTAATGGTGCTGTGCGCTTGGCCAGAAAATAGGTTTGATCCGGTGTGGCGGCATTTCCGTTTGTGTCGGTAATATCATTAGTCATCACCGCCATGTAGCTTTTGACCTGTTCCATGGGCGCCAAAGGTACAATGGCCACCGTGGAGCCATCGCCAGCGGCGGTTGCCACATAGTGCACCCCGGAGATGAGTTCTTCATCAACGCTGACCACTGCCCCCCCCGGGCCGGTGAGTGTCACCTTAAACATACGAACACTTTGACCGGGGACCACCGATGAGGCGTTAACCGGTTTGGAGAAAGTCTCGGACCATGGCGCTGTGGTGCTGAAACCATCCAGGGCATTCAATGCGACTTTCGGGTCACCCAGATTGGTGGGGTCATCCACCGGTAAATTGATGGTTAAGTCGGTGGTGCCTTTGAAAAACAGATTGTTTGGAAAAGGCAGGATACCCGCCGTAGGGTCATACTTAGCTGTCAAAACACCGGTTACGGGTGTCCCATCCGGATTGGTGGCCGGTGGTGCTGGCGTGGCGCGTGGTGCATTGCTACTGCTGCTGCACGCTTGCAGCAAAATGGCCATGAAAGAAATGAGCAGTATCGATTTGAGTCGCATTGGTTATGTCCCCTTGTTAATTAACTGCTCTATCTTATTTTTTTCCGGGGTAGAATTGCAAGGCTTTATCGCCAAAAGGAATTAAATTAGCCGTGTCTAAATTAACATTTGTAAACCCGAGAAAAGGTTTCAGGATCCAGGTTTTCATGCTTCTCCTGGTCACAGGCATACTCATCATCGGTTTTTCTGATTTGCCTGCGGCGCAGCGGACAACGGCGCTCATTACCTTTCTGACTGCCTGGTTATGGCTGACTGAAATTCTACCGATTCCCGCCGCTTCACTTTTACCACTGAGCGTCTTCCCTCTCTTGGGGATTCTGACACCGGAACAAATCGCCAGCGCCTACGGTAACCCGCTGATTTTGTTAATGCTTGGCGGTTTTATTATTTCGCAGGCCCTGTCTGCCTCCCACACACACCGTTATCTGGCTCAGCACCTTTTGCATAAGGTGGGCGCTGACCGGCCACGACGACTGATTTTGGGTCTCATTCTGGCCGCTGCCGGGCTGAGCATGTGGATATCCAACACTGCCACAGCCTTGATGCTCCTGCCCATTGCCCTGGCCGCCACAGAGACATCACAATCCCCCCGGCTCACCATTGCCGCTTTATTGGCTGTGGCCTATGGCGCCAGTATTGGCGGCATTCTGACCCCCATTGGCACGCCACCCAATCTGCTTTTGCTGGAAACACTGCGACAACATGATCTGTCTGTGAATTTTTTACAGTGGATGGGTTGGACGGCGCCTATCGCGTTATCGATGGGGCTGGTCGTGTATCGGTTTCTGACCAGAAAACTGCCGAACCAGCAACACATTCGCTTACCAGCGACTGAGCCACCGGATTCCCGCCAGAAAAGAATTTTGGCGGTGTTTGCCGTAACCGCCATGTTATGGATGTTTCGCAACCAGCCTTTTGGCGGCTGGTCGCAGATGGTGGGATTACCCTATGCCTCTGACGCCAACATCGCCTTGCTGGCCGCCTTTTCCCTGTTTGCTCTCCCGGATGCCAGAGGACAAAAACTGCTACGCTGGGAAGAAGCACAAAATATCCCCTGGGGTGTTCTGCTGCTGTTTGCGGCAGGTATCAGCATTGCCAAGGCATTTAGTGCCAGCGGTCTCAGTGAGACCCTGGCCAGCCAACTGGAGGCGTTGAATGGCTTGCCGGTTATTGCAATCATAGCCGTGTTATGCCTGGCTGTCACTTTCGCCACGGAAATCAATAGCAATACGGCAACCACTGCCATTATCCTGCCGATCCTTCTTGCTTCTGCCAAAGGTCTTGATGTGCCCTATTTGTTGCTTTTGCTGCCTGCCACCATCAGTGCCAGCTTTGCTTTTATGATGCCTGTCGCCACACCGCCCAATGCCATTGTATTCAGCAGCGGCAAGGTGCCGATACAAGCCATGATGAAAACCGGAGTAATGCTTAACCTGATTGGCGTTGCCGTTATCACCATTGTGACTGCCATTTTTTGGCGTCATGGCAGTCTCAGCGCAATTTAAAACTGACAATGTGCTAACAGAAATAACCAGGCGCCATGACAAAACCGATAAAATACCCCAATGACTGAACTGAATCTGCTTTTACTGGCCGGTCTGCTGTTCTGGTTCTGGCTGCACCAGGCCCAGGCGCGGGAAAAAGCCCGTCACATGGCCAAACGCATGGCGGCAAAACAGGGTGTGCTCTTTCTTGATGACAGCGTGGCACTGAAACAACTAAAGCCCTTGTGGCGCGGCAACCGATTGCAGTGGCAGCGGCGCTGGTCTTTTGAGTTCACCGTGGATGGCCACCAACGCTATCCGGGCAGCATCCACATGCTGGGCACGCGCATCCAGGACGTGCAATTCTGGTATCCCGATCATATGGAGCAGATTAATCCATGAACTCACCTGCTATCAGCGCGCATCTTGCTGAAACCGCGGCTAATCATCCCTTGCGCCGATTGTTGCGTTACGCCGGCGACCTGAAAAAACAGGTGGCGCTGGCCAGCCTGTATTCCGTGCTTAACAAGCTCTTTGACATCATGCCGGAAATTCTGATTGGCATGGCCATTGATGTGGTGGTTCGGCAGGAAGATTCATTTCTGGCGCGATTTGGCATCACGAATCCACAGCAGCAATTGTTTTTTCTGGCCGGACTGACCTTTCTAATCTGGCTGGGCGAGTCTGTTTTTCAGTATTTGTATGCCATAAAGTGGCGCAATCTGGCTCAGGAGTTGCAGCATCGCTTACGTCTGGACGCCTGGCGTCATTTACAAAAACGCAGCATGGCCTTTTTCGAGTCTCAGTCCTCAGGCAATCTGACGGCGATTCTCAATGATGATATCAATCAATTGGAACGCTTTCTCAATGGCGGTGCCAATGATCTGATTCAAGTCTTAACCGCTGTGATCGGCGTCGGCTCGGTGTTTTTTTATGTTTCTCCAAAACTGGCATTGCTGGCCTTTGCGCCCATTCCGGCTATTATTGCCGGGGCATTCTGGTTTCAGAAAAAAGCCCAGCCCCGCTATGCCCGGGTGCGTGACCTGGCCGGGCGGCTGGCCAAAACCATCAGCAACAATATCGCCGGTATCGCCACCATTAAAAGCTTTACCCGCGAAGAACATGAACTCCGTCAACTGGAAACCGTATCCTCGGCCTACAGCCGCGCCAATGCCAAAGCCATTGCCATTTCTTCAGCTTTCATTCCCATTATTCGCATGGCCATTCTTGCCGGTTTTCTCGCCACTTTTGTGATTGGCGGGCTTGATGTCCTGGCTGGCCGCTTGAATGTCGGCGCCTACGGCGTATTGGTTTTTTTGACCCAGCGCCTGCTCTGGCCATTTACCAACCTGGCGGTGACCATGGACTTGTATGAGCGCGCCATGGCTTCCGCCCGCCGCGTGCTGAACCTGATTGAAGGGGAACCGGAAAACCGGGATGACCGCGACTGCATCCGCACGACCGTGCAAGGAAATGTGGAATTTTCCGGGGTCTCCTTTGCTTACGAACAATCTGCGGGAATTCCGGTACTGGATAATATCAGCCTGCATATTCCGGTCGGAAAAACCGTTGCGTTGGTGGGCCAAACCGGATCGGGGAAAAGCACATTGGTCAAACTGTTATTGCGCTTCTATCAACCACAGCAAGGCGCAATTTACATGGACGGACACAATATTCAGGATATTTGTTTGGATAATCTGCGGGAACAAATCGGCCTGGTGAGCCAGGACATTTACCTGTTTGACGGCAGCGTGCGCGACAATATCGCCTATGGCAAACCGGAGGCGGATGACGCAGCAATCGAAAAAGCCGCCCGGCTGGCCGAAGCCCATGATTTCATCGCCGCCTTGCCCCAAGGCTACGATACCATCGTCGGAGAGCGCGGGATTCGTTTGTCTGGCGGGCAAAGGCAGCGCCTGTCCATTGCCCGGGCGATTCTAAAAGACCCACCAGTCTTGGTACTCGATGAAGCCACATCGGCCGTGGATAATGATACCGAGGCGGCCATTCAGCGTTCCATGGCCAAAATCGCCAAAAACCGCACGGTGATTATCATCGCACATCGCCTGTCTACTGTGGTCGGCGCCGACAATATCGTGGTCCTGGACCACGGGAGAATTGTTGAAACCGGCACTCACACAGAACTTATCAACAAGACCAACGGCATTTATGCAAAGCTGTGGCGCGTGCAAACCGGCCAGTTAGCCGCGGGCGAACCACCCCAGGCTCTATAGTTATCGTCCTCTTTTTTATTCGCTGTTGTCTTTGGCCTTGCCGTGGCGCATGGCCATAATTTCACGATAAAGCGCCAAGTCCTTGTCAAAGCGGGCCATCAAATCGGCTTTTTCCTTTTGTTTTTTCTCAATATATTTCTGCTGATAGGCAATTTGCTCCCGCACCGTTTCAATTTGGGACAAAAACGCCTCGGACACCACTTTTCCGCTACGCTCGCGATCGGCCGCCCGTTTGAGCAAGTCAGTCAGATTTCGCTGTTGCAGTGACAAATTAGCCTGGGCCGTTTCGATATTGCGGTCCAAAGCCGCCTTGCGCTCATCACGCAAGCGCATGATTTCCGCCTCACTGCCATAAATTTTCAGAATTTTTTCACGCTCTTTGCGCTGTTGTTCGGCCAGTTGCCGGGCTTTTTCTTCAGCTGCCTTGCGTTTTCTTTCAGCCTCCAACTCCTCGGGGGTTTTCGCCCTGGCCACTTTGTCCACCACCACGCCTTGCGCATTCAGCTTTTCATGCGCCGCCTTGACCTGGTCCGGTGGTATCTGGTCGCTGTAATGAACCTTGCCATCCTCATCAACCCAGCGATAGAGCTTTTTTGCCATGGCCGCAGGGGTGGCCAGCAGAGCCAGTGAAAGCCACAGGATTATTGTTTTTTTGCTCATGACAAATTCCTCATCAAACTTTGATAAAACGTCTCGATGACCGATCGCTTTTCTCACAACTCACGCTAAAAACCGGCAATAACCAGCAACGACAACAACACAAACCACACCACCAACATACGCCAGGTCAACCGGCGAACACGCTCAAGCAATGACACCTGACAATCCGGGTCATCCCCGCCCAGGCAGTTGGCGACCGCAAATTCCATGCTTTGATACAGGAATTTCTGCTCAAGGTGGCGAATGTTCTCCCAGTTCAGATAACGCTTTTTGATTTCCCATATTTTCTCAAAATCACTCACCACCGCCAGCGCTAACACCATCAACCAGGATACCGGGTATTCCAGAATCAGCTTGAGTGTGGCAGCCGCCTGCCGGGTATGTTCCGGGATTTTATAATGAACCAGTCGCTCTGCGAGCCGATATAGCAGCGCACCACCCACACCCAGCAGCAAGTACCAGAAAAAAACCGCGAACCAACGCTCCAGTGTGGCCTGGGTGACCTGATCCACCGCGTTGAATTCCGCAATACTGAAGCGCTGTGTGACCGGATCGCGCCCCTGTCGCAGTTGAATGTCCGAATTGTCGTTGCTGCCCTCCGCCTGTGCACGTGAGTTTTTGCCCGCGGCCTCGGCACGCTTTTGCATCGCCTTCACTTCTTGTTCGACGCTTTCAGGGCCAAGGCACCAGACCAGAACCACTGTGGAAACCAGCATCTGCAAAAGGTGATTGTCTCCGGTCAACCACCCCAAGAAAGCGGAAATGACAACAGTCGGAAGGCCTACAATCAACAGCACCAGCCACTCTCCGGGCATACCCGGCGCTAACTGAATCATTGTGTTGACCCACCAGCGATACCAGCCAAAAAGCCGTAAGCGGCCGATGCCCGGCACATAATGACTCAGGACAAAAGCGGTTAACAAGACTAGCAGTTTCATGGCGGGAATTTTAACACAAGCATGCCTGACACTCGCTGAACAGGCTCACGGACGTTTGTGAGACCGGTTTTTGCGAAACAAGGCGATGGATTCCACATGCGATGTGTGCGGAAACATATCCATCACACCGGCGGACACCAGCGTATAACCCAACTCATTCACCAACCGGCCGGCATCCCGCGCCAGCGAGGCCGGATGGCAGGAAACATAAACCACGGTTTCAGCGCCTGTTTGTGCAATCAGTGGCAACGCTTCCCAGGCGCCGCTCCGCGGTGGGTCAATCAGCACTTTGTCATAAGTGCGCTGCATCCAGTCTGCGCCACTGTGGTCCTGACGCAGATCCGCCACATGAAAATCCACATTGTCCAAAGCATTGATTTCCGCGTTTTTGCGGGCGCGGCGAATCAAGCCGGCATCGCCTTCCACACCAGTCACCGCCGCCACATGACGAGCCAGCGGCACGGTAAAGTTGCCCAAGCCACAAAACAGGTCGAGAATATGGTCATCCGGCTGGATATCCAGTAAATCCTTGACCCGCTGCAACATCTTCCGGTTCATTCCTTCGTTGACTTGGATAAAATCCCCCGGCTCAAATTCCAGGCGGATATTGTCCTCGGGAAAGGTAAAGAACAAGGGTTGCTGCCCGGTGGTGATTTCATGCACAGTGGCAGGCCCCTTGGGTTGCAGGAATATGCGCACCGAATGTTGTTCCGCAAAGGCCAGCAGCTTCTGCCTGTCTGCTTCGTTGACCGGTTTCAGGTGGCGGAAAATAAGGGCTGTATCCGCCTCGCCAACCGATGCTTCCACTTGTGCAATGTGCTGGCGAATCCGCAAACTGCCAATGAGTTCAGACAGCGGTTCAATCAATGTATTCAGTGGCGGCTTTAACACATAACAGGCGGTCATATCCGCCACATAGCGGCCGTTCTTTTCCCTAAAACCCACCAGCACACGCTCCTTACCTTTGACATAGCGCACACTCAGCCGTGCCCGGCGGCGGTAATGCCATTGGGCATCCGATAGCGGCGGTAACCACTGCTGTGGCTGCACATGGCCGATTTTTTCCAGGTTATGGCGCAGGGTGTTTTCCTTGAAAACCAACTGTTTGTCCGGCGCCAGATGCATCATGGAGCAGCCATTGCATACCCCGTAAAACTCGCAACGGGGCTCCACCCGGTCCGGGGATGCCCGCAGAACCGTTTCTGCACGCGCCTCGTCGAATTGTCGCGTGGTGCCGATGTAACGTGCAATGACACGCTCGCCAGGCAAGGCGCCATTGACAAACAGCACTTTTTTCTCTACCCGGGCAATGCCGCGACCATCGTGGCTCAGGTCTTCAATTTCCACCTCTACCGGTTCGCGATCACGTATCCGTTTTCGTGCCATGGGTTATTCCATCATGAGTCATAAAAAGTTCACAATAAAAGAGGCCGGCGATTATACCGGCCATCACAATCAAAAACATGCCTCTCAATGGCGCTGGCGGTACTGTGCCAGTCCACAGGACTGGTGAACACCTACTTCACCGCCCAGGAACCATCCGGCTTTTGATAATGCCAACCTGTGTGGGCCTTGGCGATCCATTGTTTCACGAACACCTGGCGAATTTCTTCTTCCCATTCCGGATGGCCATTGGCCACAGCCAGTTCACGGTACAGCGCCTTGCGGTCACGGTTTTCATCCGCCACCACTTTTTTGACCCGCTGCCGGTCTTTCAGGCCCAGCTTGCTCATATCCAGAATTTCCACAAACCCCTGATTATTAAAGCCAATCACACCCGCATCCAACCACTTTTTCAGGTATTGCTCATAACGCTGCTTCATGCGTTGTTTGATTTCATTGATGGCTGGCGAGGAAATATCAATATTGGCCCGGGCATGCGCCACAGGAATCAGCCAGTTAAGCGGGTTAAGCCGCGGCCATAATGCGCCTTGCGGGTTTTCACCGGCAGGTGTATGCTTGCTGGCATCACTTTCTTCATCGCCAATAATTTCTTCCACCAGCTTTCCGGCCGCCGAGGCGGCTTCGGCAGCCGGAAAGTACACATTGATGGTGACACAAGCACTAATCAGTGCAGCAGCCAACCCCAGCAAAAGCCAGCGGAAGCCGCTACGTTTGACGGTGGCGCCAGGTGAATATAACTGAGTTGCCGTAGACATTGTTCTTCTCCCGAATCACTTGGGGCCATTATAACGCGGCTTGCCAACGCCAGCTGAACCGCCCGATGGTTTCCATGAAATAATCTTTCAAGCCGATTTCGTTTTTACTCCACTTGTGCATCGGTGTAGTCCCGGTTCAGCAAGCGGTCGAGAAACTCTTCCCAGTCAATAAATCGCTGATAGCCAATAATATTGACTCGGGGCAAACCGCCGCCTTCTACCAGCAAGTAACCGCCCTTGAACGGCCGAATACCGCCCATTTCACAGACCTCTTGCCGCAAACGGCAACGCAGGCCCAAACGATGATAGCGGAAACGCTTGAAGAATCGCAAAAATGAGCGTGATATGGCGCCTTGAACACCCCCTAACGAACTGATTCGATCCAAGGCTTTTTGGCTCAGGGTTTGCTTGACGCCCGGGCTTTTGACTGAATGAATTTCGGCATCCATGCGGTCGGTTTTCCAATTGGTGATTCGCAGACCGTTCACTGTTCCAGCCACCAGGCCGGTGATTTCGCCAAAATCAAACGTGGTGGTGATGTTCTGCAGATTCAGTTTGTCAAAAGCAATGTCAGCGGCTATCACCGGTGCCACCCCGAACAGCCGCTCCATGGACAAGTGACTGACCTTGAGTTGACCACCAAAAACCGAAATATCGATGGTGCCGTCAAACGCAATTTGCTCACCTTTTTTGTGCATCCCCGGAATGATACCGGACAAGGTTCCCTGCATCACCGGCCAACCCATTTTTGCTGTAATCAGCGCCAGGGAAATCGGTTCAATGCGGCCACTGAAATCAACATCAATTGCCGCAGAAAACAGCCGGCTCATAAACAGATGATCGATTACCAACGCCCCGTCAAAAACAGGCAAGGTCGTCCGGTCGGGAAATCGGAGACTGTCTCCGGCGAAGAAAAAGCCCAGACCGGCAGCCTGAACCGGCAAGCCTGCCAACATCATCTGTCGCCAATGGAGCCAGGATGGTGGCACAGGCTTGAAAGCGCGCCAGTGCAGCTCTCCGGAAAGGGCTTTCGTGGCCAGTTTTTTCGTCTTCACCGTCATGTCCACATCAGACAAGCTGATATCCGCCTTGTGCCATTGGTTGTCACGCCAGTGAAGTTCACCGTGCATTTTGCCGAAGAACCGGGCATCAGCCCAGCCTTTAAGTGCCAGAAAATCCTTCAGATACAACGTGTTCAGGCGTTCCAGACTATCCACCTGAAAGCGGATAAAGCCGTTTTTCGGCTTCCCTTTCTTATTCAAGTTCACGGCATGAAAATCAAGGATGAACACACCGTCAACACCTACTGAGCCTTGCATCTTTTCCACATGGCCGGTCGCTGTTAGCCATACCTCAAGTGACCAGTCCAGAGGTTGCTGTTGCCAGTCAAAATAAAAATCGCCCAGCAGCGCCTCTCCAGCGGTTATCTGGCCGTGAGTAAAACGAATGCGCCATTTTTTGTCCTTGGTGCCAGACACATGATGTCCAGGCGCTACCACGCTTGCCGCCGAAATATCCACATCAGCCAGAACCCAGTCCCCTTGAGCGCTTTCCCAGTTAATCTTTCGCAGGGAAAAATCCCCTCTGAGCCAACTTTTACTGTCAACAGGCATCACCTGCCAATGGGCGTTCAAAAAACCTGTTAATACGTCCACAAATGATGCGGTGTCCATGCCAAACCATCGCAATAATTCCGGCACAGGCCAGTCGTTAACGCGTGCCTCTGCTGCACTATTATGCGCATATTCCAGTCGCCATTGTCCGCCGTCCGAGTGGTTCAACGTCACGCGCCACCGGCCGGTAATGGCGTTATAGAAGGCGGCAACCGGATAATCCAGCGTCACTTGGCTATGCGCTGTTATCAGCTCGGCCTGAATGTGGCCATTGGGGCAGCTCATTTCCGGAAAAACCTGCTGGTTACCGGCACAGTCGATCATCCCTCGCGGCGAAAACAAGCCCCACGATGGCCAGCGGGCACCTGACCACTGCAAGACATGCGACTGCTGGGGGATCGCTGTGTGTTTGCCGGATGTAGCAGCCGATACTGAGGGCCCAAGGCGCACACTGTCTACCGACCAGACGGGGCTGGCCGGCTTTTCTGACGAAGCCAGAATCTCCGGCACCGTATTGTTTTCGTCTATGGCCCCGACGGACGGCGCACCAGCATGGCCTGCTTCCGGCAGCCCGCCGAGGCTCAGCATCAAACAGAGTAATCGCGCCAACCATTGCATAAGCGCATGATACTATTGTTCAGCTAATAAGGGATGGAGCATTTTCGACCGCCTTTTACATCGGTTTGCGTTTGTAAAGCATAATGACTTCGGAGAGCACCTCATGGACAAGTCACTGGAAAACACCCCGCAACCTGCTGGCGCCGCATGTGATGTGCTCATCGTCGATGACAACCCCATCAATCAGGCTTACTTTAGCGCTGCATTGGCAAAGGCTGGCTTCGGCACACGGTCAGCCATCAATGGTCTGGAAGCTTTGGATATCGCTGGAAAGCAGCGTTTCCATGTGATTCTCATGGATATTCGCATGCCATTGATGGGCGGCTATGAGGCAACCCAGACCCTGCGCCAGGGCGCAGGTCCCAATTGCCATACACCGGTGGTGGCCATTTCTGCAGAACCCTTACCTGCCGGTCAAGACCACTTGTTCGCAGACTTTCTTATCAAGCCTGTCAGCAAGCAGGATTTACTGGATGTGGCATCCCGCTTTGTGCTAAAAAAACCTTCAGAAAAGCCCCGCAAAACCATACAACCTTCTGCAAAAAAAGCCCACAATGCAGCAGCAACCCTGAACCCCGGCATCAATCAACAAAAAAGTCTGGCCGCTGTGGGGAATAACCCTGAAATCGCCCGGCGTTTGTATGCCATGCTGGTGCAGGAGTTACCTGGCCAATTACAGCAGATGCGTGAATTAAATGAAGCCGGCGATGCCATGGCCTTGCGCGAACTGCTGCACCGCATGCTGGGGTCAACCAGTTTTTGCGGCGCGGTAACGCTGGGACAGCGCTTGCGGGAATATGGGCATGTCATTAAAAACGATGACAGCACGCCTGAGCAATGGCTCTCGGCTTTACGTCGCGTGGAACAGGCAGCAAAAGCCGTTTTGGAGACCAATAACGCCGCGCTGTAAACGCCCTTGGCCGTCCGCGCTAAACAGGCCGGATGGCTCAAGTTACTTCAGTTTTCTGGCTGCCAGCATCAGTGCTTTCATGTGCGCCACGGCTTTTTCCAACCCCCAAAAAACAGACTGGGCAACAATGGCATGGCCAATGTTCAGTTCTCTCATTGGCTCAATGGCCGCAATCGCCTGTACATTGTGATAGTGCAAACCATGGCCGGCATTGACTTGCAAATCCAATGAATCCGCCAAAACCGCCGCCTGTTGAATTCTGACCAGCTCTGCCTGTGCTTGCGCTGGATTAGCCGCATTGGCAAAGGCGCCTGTATGCAGTTCAATCGCTGGCGCGCCTGTATCGCTGGCAGCCCGGACTTGCTGTTCATCCGGGTCAATAAACAGGGACACGCGGATCCCGGCTTCTGCCAGTGCCCGGCAATGTTCGCGGATGAGGGTGAGTCCAGAAACCACATCCAGCCCGCCTTCTGTGGTGATTTCTTCCCGTTTTTCCGGCACCAGGCAGACATCTTCGGGGCCCACGCTGGTCGCAATTTCCCGCATTTCTTTTGTCACCGCGGTTTCCAGATTCATGCGGGTCTGGATGGTTTCGCGCAACAGGCGCACATCCCTGTCGGTAATATGCCGCCTGTCTTCACGCAAATGAATGGTAATGGCATCTGCGCCAGCCTGCTCGGCCACAAAAGCGGCCTGAACCGGGTCAGGATAGATTTCTCCACGGGCATTACGCAACGTGGCCACATGATCAATATTCACCCCGAGGGCAATCAGTTTTTCAGCCATGTTTTCCCTACTGTTGTCTGTGTTTGAGCTCACCGACTGGCTCCCCAGCCGGTTCCAGCACGACTGCCATCATATCCGCAAGCAACTGGGGCCATTGCACTTGCTGCAAAGCATGCTGATAAGCCGCTTGTTCCTGCATGATGGCAGACAACGCCTGCTGTTCCTCAAGACGCAAATCCGGATGCCAAATTTCAGTAATCAGCACCGCACGCTCTGCCTGCGAACGATTCCAGGCCGCATGGCGGAAACTGTCATCAAAAACCAGAATCTCGCCAGGTGCCCAGCCCCGGCGCTCACGCCCCACCTCGATGGCGCAATCTGCGGGAATATCCAGGCCCAAATGAACTGTCAGCTTCAGGTTTGACAAGCCAAAATGCGGCGGGATATAAGTGTCTGGACGCAAAATCGAGAAAAAGGCTTCTGGCGCGTGTTCTGCCATGCGCACCAAAGGCAGTTTCTGTAATACCTGCATTGTGTGGGGACAACGGGAGGCCACTTCTGCATTGACCTCGCCCCCTTTGAGCAAATGCGCCGATGTCCATTGCAAGTTTTTTTCCAGCTTTTTCCAGTCCGGGTCATCCGGGGTTTTTTCATCCACATAGGGTTTTATGCCGGTGCGGGTTTGCAAAATGGCATTTTTTTCTTCGCGGACTTTCTCCCAGTCAGCGCGTAAAGCCATTTGCCATGGCTCGTCCATGTCGTAAAAGGGCTGGGCTCGCAGGCCGGGAAAAAAATGGTAGCTGGGGCGTTGCAAGGGGTGCGCCCACTGCACAGGTCGAAGTCCGTGAAAATACTCCAGAAAAAGCCGCACTCTCCCAGCGCTTTCGGTGGAATCCGAAAGAAACTCCTGGGCAACGTGCCACTGGCTTTCAAACCGGTGCCGGGCCAGAAACTGTCCATTGCTGGCAGACAGCTCGCGAATCGCCGCTGGCGCCTGGGGTAACTGCCAGGCTTGTGCCAAAGCCGGTTGCTGGGCGAACAGCCAGGCCAGTAACCGGCCAGCCAGCACTTTATCCACATGCCTCAGGGCATCTGCCAATCTGAGCGCCATTTCACCGGCCACCTGCTCATCCGGCAAAGCTTTCAAACCCAGTAAAAACTCACGCGCGGCGGTCTGATGCTGTCTTTTTTGTTGATACAGCATGCCCATATTCTGCCGCAGAGTCGGCGCCTCGGGTCGAATAGCCAGTGCGCGCTGGAGATAACTCTCAGCTTCCTGTAAGTCACCAGCCATAAATGCCTGTTGCGCCAGAAAGGAAAGGCACAACAGGTTTTCCGGTTCAGCTTTCAGGGTGTGTTCGCATAAGGCCCTGGCCGCGGCCTGCTGGCCGGCTTGCAGATAGGCTTGAAGCCGCTGTTTTAAAGGCGTTTCAGTCATAGGAATCCAAGTCGTGAGTCAGCCCGGGAAAAGAGCTGCTTTCGATAAATAACAGTGTTCGCACAAAAGCGGCGCTGAAGAACCGTACCACCCAGCGAGGTCACATCGCGTCTTGTTCAAGCGGCTTTAATTCAGCCTGTTCTCCACCAAGGCCGGCTGATACAGATTGGGATAACTAAAATGTTAAATAACCCAAATACCAGGCAGATGCACCTATGGCAGCAGCCAGTACCACGGCTGTCAGTATCCACTTGCCCATCGAGGCTTGAGTTTTGCTGTGTGCATTCCTGGCAGGCTTACGGCCACGCGAAGCGGTAGAGGCACTCTCATCGGATGAACCACTGTGCGGCTTATCCGGCAAGGCCGGATTTTGCACCAGAAACCGTAAGGCATCGAAACGAATTTCATCGCCAATGTTGACGATTTGCTCCGAAATGCGCTCACCATTGACAAACGTGCCATTGCTTGAATCCAGATCCCGCACCAACAAACCATCAGGGGTCACAACAATCTCGGCATGGCGGCGAGAAATGCCTTCACTGTTAATCCGCACATCACAGTCGGCATGGCGGCCAAACAACGTTTTCCCGCGCAACGGATAGGTTTTGCCAAAATAAGGGCCGGAAACCCCACGCAACACAAACTTGGGAAGGGCCATACGCACTACCGTTTGGGCCGGGTCGTCTGCCTTTTCCTCATGCGGCTGTACCCGGCAATGCACCTGGGAAATAATTAACAGATCTCCTTCACGCAAGGTTTTTTTATCTTGCACCAGTTTGCCATTAACCGAGGCCAAATGCGCCGGATTGTCAATTTCCAGCACATATTCGCCACCCTGTTTCCGGATTACCGCATGCTCATCGGCCACCCCTGTGGTTTTCAGGCAAATATCGGCCGTATCGGCGCTGCCAATGCGATACAGATCGCCTTCCAGCGTAATGTCTTTGTGCTCGCCATGTGGAAAAACCAGTTTCATACCTTGTCCCCTTTTTACCAATCCTTTTGTTGTGATTATACCGCCCAGCGCCAAAAAGGCCATACCCACCAGCG
Organism: Lysobacterales bacterium; assembly: GCA_026982315.1. GTDB lineage: Bacteria > Pseudomonadota > Gammaproteobacteria > Xanthomonadales > Marinicellaceae > S144-45. Next base: position 51,480 of record JALSHI010000025.1, on the reverse strand, counting down.
GCCAGCATGTGCGGCAGCCTGTCTGACGTGCTTTTTGGTGGTCGCCTTGGTATAATTCCGCATCCTTTCAAGTCAGGGAAAATCCTCCATGAAAATACTTGTGCCCATCAAGCGCGTTGTTGACTATAACGTCCGCGTGCAAGTCAAGCCCGACGGCAGCGGCGTCGCCACTGACGGCGTTAAAATGAGCATCAACCCATTTGACGAAATCGCCATTGAAGAGGCCTTGCGCCTGAAAGAACAAGGCAAAGCCGATGAAGTGGTGGTCGTCAGCATCGGCCCCGATGAAGCCCAGCAACAATTACGCACTGCACTGGCCATGGGGGCTGACCGCGCCATCCTGTTGCAAAGCGGTGAAGCCGTGCAGCCACTGCAAGCCGCCAATGCCCTGCTGAAAATTGTCCAGGAAGAGCAGCCTGAGCTGGTGATCATGGGCAAACAGGCCATTGACGACGACAATAACCAGACCCCGCAAATGCTGGCCACATTATGGGATCGCCCCCAGGCCACTTTTGTCTCAAAGCTCTCACTGGAGAACAACAAAGCCACTGCCACCCGCGAAGTGGATGCCGGCCTGGAAACCATCGAAGTGGAACTGCCTGCCGTCATTTCCACAGACTTGAGGCTGAATGAGCCACGCTTTGTCAAACTGCCAGACATTATGAAAGCCAAACGGAAACCCCTGGAAACGCGCCCATTGAGCGACGTAACCGGCGACTTTTCCGAGCAGGAATTGACCATCACGCAATACGAAGCGCCACAGCCCCGGCAAAAAGGCGTCATGGTGGAAAGCGTTGATGAATTGATTACACTATTGAAAGAAAAGGGATTGGTGGCATGAGTAACGTTCTGATTCTGGCCGAACACGATGGCCAACAACTCAACCAAAGCACCGCCAAGGCTGTGACCGCAGCTCAGGCACTGAACCCGGAAACAATCAATATCGTGCTGTTTGCTGATGAGCCGGAGAGTCTCGCCACCCAGGCTGCCAGCCTACCGGGCGTCAAAACCGTGTATGCGGTGAAAACCGATGATAACCAGTGGCGTCTGGCGGCAGCCATTGCCCCGGCCATCGCCACCCTTGGCCAAAATCACAGCCATATATTTGGTCCATCCACCACTTTTGGCAAAGACGTCATGCCTCGAGTGGCGGCGTTATTGGGCGTGAACCAGGTCAGTGACATCATGGAGGTGCTGGACAGCCACACATTCAAGCGCCCCATTTATGCTGGCAACGTTATTGTGACGGTTAAAACACCCGACAACAAACCAGTGGTAGGCACTGTTCGCACGGCTTCCTTCAAACCGGCTGACTACACAAACGAAGCCGCGTCCATTGAACACCAAGAACTGAAGAACGCCCCGACCCATAGTCGCTTTATCACGCTGGAAAGCGGCGACAGCGAACGCCCTGACTTGCAAACCGCCAGCACCGTGGTGTCCGGCGGCCGCGGTGTGGGCAGCGCAGAAAATTTTCAGATGATTTATGACCTGGCCGACAAACTTGGCGCGGCCACCGGCGCTTCTCGCGCCGCAGTGGATGCCGGCTTTGTGCCCAATGACATGCAAGTAGGACAAACCGGCAAGATTATCGCGCCGGATTTGTACGTGGCCATTGGCATCAGCGGCGCCATTCAGCACCTGACCGGCATCAAGGACGCTGGAACCATTGTCGCCATTAACAAGGATCCGGAAGCGCCGATATTCGAAGTGGCTGACATCGGCCTGGTGGGAGATCTGTTCAAAATCGTGCCGGAGCTAACAGAAAAGCTCTAACAGCAACGGGTTATCCGGCACAAAACAAAGCCCCGCCATGTGCGGGGCTTTGTTGTTACTCGCAATCTCCATCCTTTAGAGTACAGGTTTTGACGCCGAGTATCGAATACAAAGGACACCAACCCGCCAAGGCTGTCACCAATGGCACCAGGCCGATGGCGCCCAGCCAGTTCTTCTCCATCACACCCCAGGCCAGCAAAGCCAGGCCAATAACAATTCTTGCCACTTTGTCAATCTGACCAATATTCTTTTTCATGCTCATGTTCTGCCTCCGTTTACAGCAAGTTGCAAGCAGAGTATACATCTTTTTGATCTCTACCCTGGAAATCGCCCGGTTCCATGCGCCAGTCAGCAACCGGGTTAACCACCATGCGGGCCGGGGCCAGTAGCCAGGCAAATAGAGAGCAGTTTGCCTGACCACGGCACGTTCACTCCTTTGCTCCTGTGTCATAAAACTGTCATACACACAGGGTAAAGTACGCAGCATCATCCACCTGACAGAGGAAATAAGGTATGAAAAATCGCTTCTTGTCCCATTATGCAACCGCGTCTTCAGCGATAGCCGCTTTGTGTTTAAGCGGTTCAGTTTTTGCCGCATCCCGTAATCATATCGATATTGTTGGCTCATCCACTGTATACCCTTTCAGCACGGTTGTTGCGGAAACTTTCAGCAATAAAACCGGCAACCGGACACCGAAAGTGGAATCCACAGGATCCGGTGGCGGCATGAAGCTGTTTTGCGCCGGAGCCGGCATCAATACGCCCGACATCACCAATGCTTCGCGGAGAATCAAAAAATCTGAATTCAACAATTGCCAGGCCAATGGCGTCAAAGAGATTATTGAAGTGCCTATCGGCTTTGACGGCATCACCATTGCAAACGCCAAGACAGCGCCTCAATTTGACCTGAGTGAACGCGATATTTTTCTGGCTCTGGCCAAAAAAGTGCCCGGCAACAAGCCCGGAGAACTAATTGACAATCCATACAAAACCTGGAAACAAGTTAATCCGGCCTTGCCCGACACCCGTATTGAGGTTCTTGGCCCGCCTCCCACTTCCGGCACCCGGGATGCCTTCGTTGAGCTGGCCATGGAAGGGGGATGCAAAACCTTTCCCTGGATCAAGCAGATCAAGACTGATGCCAAGGCTGCAAAAAAAGCCGGTGACAAATCCCGCGCCAGCGCACTCAAGCAACGTTACAAGAATATTTGTCATAGCATTCGCGAAGACGGCGCTTATGTTGAAGCCGGTGAAAACGATAACCTGATTGTCGAGAAACTGCAAAAAAACCCAAAAGCTTTGGGCATTTTCGGCTTCAGTTTTCTGGATCAGAACAGCGACAAGGTGAAAGGCGCCACAGTCAATGGAAAAGAAATCAGCTTTGAAAATATCGCCAATGGTCATTACCCCCTTTCCCGGCCACTCTTTTTCTACGTCAAAAAAAGCCACCTGGGTAAAATTCCAGGCATGCGCGGGTATGTTGCCGAGTTCACCAGCGAAGACGCCTGGGGCGATGAAGGCTATCTCACCGATGAGGGTCTGATTCCCCTGCCACGCGACCAGCGTCAACGTATCGCAGAAGCGGTCAAAAAGGAAATCCCCATGCAAGCACCGGAAGAATAAAACCCATGGGTTTTCCTTTAGGCTTACAATGCCTGAACAAACGTCAAGGGCTCACAGCCCTTGACGTTTTTGCGTATTTTTGCGTTTGCGGTTTTTCTGCCTCAACAGCCCCTATGCACATTAACCTCCATAAGGAACATTGAATGGACACCCTGCCCTTGGTATTGACTGTTGGTTTACTGGCCCTGGCTGGTTTTTTTGCCGGAAAACACAAAGCCCGCTTGGCATCCACCCAAGTCCGCTCACACTCCCGGCCACATTATCATGGCTATTTAGTGGCGCTGTGGACGCTGATTCCCGCTTTGTTGGTAGTCATGGTATGGTCATTTGCGAGCGAATCTGTCATCACGCGTTTAGTCGTCGCCGAACTGCCGGCTCGCATCCAGCAGATGCCTGCTTCAGAAAAAAGCCTTTTTACTAATGAATTCAAGAATTTGGCAAATGAAATTGATGTTAAAAAACACATCCCTACAGAAGCCATCAAATCCAGTGATTCCACTGCCGTAGCCTATCAGGCCGCACAACGGTATATTCAGCTGACACGGCTTAGCCAACAATTAAAGGCCGCGGTGACCTTGTCTCTGGCGGCATTGCTTATCTGGTTTACATTGCACCGAGTCCAACCACAGCTCAAGGCGCGTAACAGCGTGGAAACCATCATTAAAGGACTGATGATTGTTTCGGCATCCATTGCCATTCTGACCACGGTTGGCATTGTCTTTTCCGTCTTGTTTGAGGCACTGGCATTTTTTCGCCATGTGCCGCCTGGTGAATTCCTGTTCGGAACACACTGGAGCCCTCAAACCGCCATCCGGGCCGACCAGGTTGGCGGCTCCGGCAGTTTTGGGGCCATTCCGCTGCTGACAGGAACCTTACTCATCTCCGCCATTGCCCTTGTGGTGGCCGTCCCCCTGGGCCTGTTTTCGGCGATTTATCTGGCCGAATACGCCTCTCCGGGTATTCGCACCGTAGCCAAGCCGGTCATGGAAGTGCTGGCAGGCATCCCGACTGTGGTATATGGCTTCTTCGCCGCCTTGACCGTCGCACCCTTTATTCGCGAAACGGCTGAAAGTTTCGGCATCAGCGCTTCTTCGGAAAGCGCGCTGGCAGCCGGCCTGGTTATGGGAATCATGATCATCCCCTTCGTTTCCTCACTGTCTGATGATGTAATTTCAGCCGTCCCCGCCATTCTTCGCGACGGATCCTATGCCCTTGGCGCCACCAAGAGCGAAACCATCCGCAAAGTGGTGATTCCAGCGGCTTTACCCGGCATTGTCGGTGGTGTTTTGCTGGCGGCCTCCCGAGCCATTGGCGAAACCATGATTGTGGTCATGGCGGCCGGGCTGGCCGCCAAGCTCACGCTGAATCCGCTGGATTCAGTCACAACCATTACCACACAAATCGTCACTCTGCTCACTGGTGATCAGGCTTTTGACAGTCCGAAAACACTGGCCGCATTTGCGCTGGGGCTCGGCCTGTTTGTGGTCACCCTGACCCTTAACATATTGTCCTTGCATGTGGTGCGAAAATACCGTGAACAATACGAGTAGATTATGAAAAATCATCAGGAAAAAATCCGCAACAGTCTGAAAAAGCGTCATGCCCGTGAACGCCGGTTTCGTCTCTATGGGCTATTGTCCGTCAGTGTCAGTATTCTGTTTTTACTTCTTTTGCTCACCGATATCGTCAGCAAAGGCCTGCCCGCTTTTACCGAAACCCGTATCAAACTGGATATTACGCTGGATCCGCAGCAATTGGGGCTTGGCGATCACCCCGATCGCGATGCGTTATTCCATGCCAATTACAGCCGTCTGATTACCGAAACCCTGAAAAAGATGTTCCCCGATGCCAAGACCCGCAAACAGCGACGCGACCTCAAACAATTGGTGAGCAAGTCCGCAGCTTACGACTTACGGGACGCCGTGCTGGCTAATCCTTCATTACTGGGCACCACCCAGTCTTTCTGGTTTCTGGCCAAGGACGACGTGGACCAATATATGAAAGGCCGCATCGACCGCACCCTGCCTGAAAGCCAGCGGCGCCTTAAGGACTATCAACTGGCCTGGATCGACCGGCTGCTTGCCGAAAATCGTCTGGAAAAACGCTTCAACAAAACCTTTTTTACAGCCAGCGACTCCCGCGAGCCGGAACAGGCGGGAATCCGTGGCGCTTTTGTGGGTTCGGTACTCACCTTGCTGGTCACCCTGGCGCTGTCTTTCCCGATTGGAGTACTGGCGGCCATCTACCTGGAGGAATTTGCCCCCCAGAACAACCGCTGGGTGGATTTGATTGAAGTCAATATCAACAATCTGGCTGCAGTCCCATCCATTGTGTTCGGTCTGCTGGGGTTGGCGGTTTTTATCGGGTTTTTCGGCGTGCCGCGCTCTGCGCCCCTAGCCGGTGGCCTGGTGTTGACGCTCATGACCCTGCCCACCATCATCATCACCAGCCGTGCGGTCATTAAAGCCGTGCCCCAGTCCATCCGCGAAGCCGCCTTGGCCTTGGGTGCATCCAAAACCCAGGTAGCCTTTGGTCATGTCTTGCCCCTGGCATTACCGGGTATTCTGACTGGCACAATTATTGGCATGGCCCAGGCACTGGGAGAAACCGCTCCCTTGCTGCTGATTGGCATGGTGGCCTTTGTGGCCGATGTGCCGCACGGCATTTTTGACCCGTCCACCGCCTTGCCAGTGCAGATTTTTCTGTGGGCCGACAGCCCCGAGCGCGCCTTTGTGGAACGCACATCAGCCGCAATTATTGTATTATTGACTTTCCTCATCGCCATGAACGGACTGGCCGTTTTCATGCGCAAAAAATATGAAAAGAAATGGTAACCCCAATGACAACAGAAGCCCTGCCCAATACCGACCCATCAGCAGAATCCGCCGCATTGCAACAAGCCCGGGAAAATAATCGGGCCGCACTGGATGTGACCGTGGACAAAACCGTCGGCCAGCCTTTTGTCGAAAATCCCAAAATCAGCACCCGTCACGTTCATGTTTTCTATGGGGACAAACCGGCCATCAAGGATATCAGTCTCGATATCGGCCGGAATCAGGTGCTGGCCATGATAGGTCCTTCCGGCTGTGGTAAATCCACATTTTTGCGTTGCCTGAACCGCATGAACGACACCATCCCCACTTGTCGCGTAGAAGGTGATTTCCGGCTCGATGGTGAAGACATTTACGCCCCCGGCCAGGACCCTGTGCTGTTGCGCTCCCGGGTAGGTATGGTGTTCCAGAAGCCCAATCCTTTTCCCAAGTCCATTTACGACAATGTGGCCTATGGCGTGCGCCTGCACGGGCTGGCCAAAAATCGCGCGGAACTGGACGAAATCGTCGAAAAAAGCCTGCGCCGCGCCGGTTTGTTTGATGAAGTCAAGGACGACCTCCACAAGCCGGGAACTGGTCTGTCCGGCGGCCAGCAACAGCGCTTGTGCATCGCCCGCACCATCGCCATCGACCCGGAAGTGATCCTGATGGATGAACCCACATCCGCGCTGGACCCCATTGCCACCGCCCTGATTGAGGAACTCATGATTGAATTGAGTGAGAATTACACCATCGCCATTGTCACGCACTCCATGCAGCAAGCGGCGCGCGTTTCCAACCGCACGGCATATTTCCACATGGGAAAACTGGTGGAGGTCAATGACACCGACCGCATTTTTACCACCCCGCAACACCCCCTTACCGAAAACTATATTACCGGCCGTTTCGGCTAGGAGAATGCGATGAATCTCGGACAACATATTTCCCAGCGCTACAACCAGGAACTGGAAGACATTCGTAACCAGGTGCTCAAAATGGGTGGACTGGTGGAGCAGCAAACCACCCACGCCCTTCAGTCCTTGCTGAAACACGATGCCATTCTGGCTGAAACAGTGGCCTCAAGGGATGATGAAGTCAATGCCATGGAAGTGGCCATTGACGAAGAATGCACGCGTGTTATCGCCAAGCGGCAACCGGCTGCCAGCGACTTGCGGCTGGTCATCGCTGTCATCAAAGTCATTACCGACCTGGAGCGCATTGGCGATGAGGCCCAGAAAATCGCCAAATACACCCAGCGGTTGTCCATGCGCAATACCGTCGATGACTTACATTCTGAGCTGTCTCATTTGGGTGTACTGGCACTGGATACCCTGCGCGATGCCCTGGACGCCTTTGCCCGTCTGGACGCCAACAAGGCGGTGGAAATTCTGGGTCGCGATGAGGCCATCGACAAGGAATTCAACAATCTCTCGCGCCTGCTCATTACCCACATGATGGAAGATCCCAGGCAAATCAAAAGCGCCTTGCGCGTAAACTGGTGCGCGCGTTCCCTGGAACGCATCGGCGACCATGCCCAGAACATTTGCGAGTATGTGATTTATCTGGTCAAGGGCAAAGACGTGCGGCATAAATCACTGGAACATATCCGCCAGAAATATTTCCCGGACAGTCCGTCGGCCGCCGCTGGTATGAATACGCTATCTGAAAGCTAGTAAAATATGTCCCGCTTGTTACTCATTGAAGATGACGCGGCTATTTGCCACATGTTGCACACCTTCTTAACCGGCCATGGATTTGAAGTTAATGTGGCGATGACCGCCAGGGAAGGACTGGATTCCCTGTATGAAAACCCGCCTGATTGCCTGTTGCTGGACTGGATGCTGCCGGATGCCAGCGGCGTTCGGGTTCTGAAAAAAATTCGCTCGACAGATGCCTTGTCTGAGCTCCCGGTATTAATGCTCACTGCGAAAGCCCAGGAAGAAGACAAGGTCAGAGGGCTGGAGTCCGGTGCGGATGATTACCTGACCAAGCCTGTGGCGCTCAAAGAGCTGCTGGCCCGCATCCGCGCCTTATTGCGCCGCACGCAACGGCTTAATGCCGATAACCAACTGGTGCTTGGCCGCCTGCGCCTGAACCCGGAATCACATATCGCCACAGTGGATGATCGAACCTTGCCAGTGAGCGGTAAGGAGTATGACCTGTTATTATTTTTTATGCAAAAACCTGACCGGGTTTTCAGCCGCGGGCAACTCCTGGACCAAATCTGGGGACATAGCAGCTACATTGAAGAACGCACGGTGGATGTTCACGTGATGCGATTGCGAAAAATATTGAAACCCTTTCACCTGGACACCGCCCTGGAAACAGTCCGTGGCGCCGGGTATCGTTTCAGGAAAGACGCCACGACGCTGAAAAACGACTCTTCTCTCCAGTGAACAGTCACCAATACGAAATCTGGCGAGTGCTTTTCGCCCTGATCACAGCGGTCCTCGGTGGTTTGCTTACTGGCCACTGGCTCGCCAGCTTTCTGTTGACCGCCATCAGCTACATGGCCTGGTTCTGGTATCGGCTGGGCCAGGTGATTGGATGGCTGAAAACCGGAGCCAAAAACGAACAGGCTCCGGATGCCACAGGTATCTGGGGCGAGCTCATCTACCACATCCAGACACTAAAGCGCAAAAGCACGGCCCGCAAGCAACGTTTGCGGGCCCTGGTCAGGCGGTTACAAAACATCATATCCAAGCTCCCCTATGCAACGGTTGTCCTGGACAAAGAGAACCATATCCAGTGGTTCAATACCCACGCCATTGCCACGCTTGGACTGAACCGCGAAACCGATCCAGGCCAACGGCTGGACAATCTGGTTCGCAACCCGGAATTTCAGCAGTTTCTGGCATCCGCACAAAGTGATCGCAGCGCAGCGCCTTCCAACAATGAAATCGTTTTGAAAAATCCATTTGGCCGCCACACCTGCCTGGCCATCCAGATCGTGCCGGTCGAAGACAACTTGCGCTTGTTAATCGCCCAGGATATCAGCGATGAAATGCAACTGCGGCGCATGCGGCGCAACTTTATTGCCAACGCCTCGCATGAACTGCGAACCCCCTTGACCGTTATTTCCGGCTATCTGGAAATGCTGCAAGAAACACCCAATCTGCCAGAAAGCGTAACGCCCATACTACACAGTCTCACCGAGCAAAGCCGACGCATGCAGGCACTGGTTGAAGATTTGCTGACCATTTCCCGGCTGGAAAACTCGGCCATTGACCCGCAAAGCCTGCAAGCCGTAACTATGGCCACAATCATCCGAAACATTATCGAAAATCACAAAAAAACCGACCAGGACGCTCACCATTTTGAATGTGAACTGGATGATTCACTGGCCGTTCTGGGAAATCCCACAGAGCTGGAAAGCATTGTCACCAATCTCATTACCAACGCCATCCGGCACACGCCGCCCCAAACCCGTATTCAGGTATCCTGGCACAAAAATCTTTCAGGAGAGGCTTGCCTGAGCGTGCGTGATAACGGGCCAGGCATCGCCCAGGAACACCTGCCGCATCTGACCGAGCGCTTCTATCGGGTTGACAAGGGGCGTTCCAAGAACACTGGTGGCACTGGCCTGGGCCTGGCCATTGTGCAGCATGTGGTCAATCGCCACCGGGGCCGCCTTGAAATCCACAGCGAACCAGGTAAAGGCTGCGAGTTTCTGGTGGTCTTGCCAGCTGATCTGGTGACAACCTGTAGCGATTAACCTTCTTTGAGACGAAAACCGGCGCCCAAAACCAGGCAACCAAAGTCTGTACTCGTCAAACCCAGCCACCAGGATAAGTGCCCCGTTTAGAAACACCGGCGCTGTGTCATAAACCTGTCACATAAAGAGCCTAAACTCACCGTCGGTGATGCGCGGATACTGCCGTGCTTCCAGGCTCAACACAACCTTAACCGGGAAACAATAAGGAGAACCCAATGAAATCCTTTGACTTCCATCGTCTGCTGCCCTCTGGCCGTCACGCCGGGCAACTGTTAGCCCTGACGACCCTGCTTGCCACCATGCCACCGGCTTTTGCAGACTCCCAGGATGAAGAAATCCGTCAACTAAAAGCCCAACTGGCCCAGCTTACCCAACGGCTGGAAAAACTGGAACGCAACGGCAAGGCCAGTGAAAAGTCCACCGGCACAGCAAGCGAACCTGCTGGTCAGAAGACAAAATCATTGCAGCACCCTCAGTTCAACCACTGGCCCCATCGCATCGCTTTTAATGCCGATTTGCGTTACCGCCAGGAATACATTGATGAAAAGGGCAAGGACACGCGTTTCCGGCATCGGATTCGTTTTCGCACCGGTATGAAAATGCGCGTCAGTGACAATACCCTGCTGGGCTTTCAACTGGCCAGTGGCGATGATAATCCGGTTTCCAACAATGTGACCCTGGATCACGCCTTCTCCAACAAGGATATCCGCCTGAACAAGGCCTACGTGCAATGGAAACTCAGTCCGAAGCTCAGCGCCGAGTTCGGCAAGTTCAGCAATCCTTATGATCGCCCCAATAAAAACCCGCTGGTTTGGGATAACGATCTGGTGCCAGAAGGCGCCGCACTCACCTACTCTCCCGGCGGATTTGAGGCGGTTCTTGGCTGGTTTTCGGTGGAAGAACGCAAAACCGAAAAAGACACGCAACTCTGGGGCGCACAGGTGCGTAAAACCATCAACCTCTCTGATGAGAACCGCCTGAAAGTGGCTGCCAGCTATTTCGATTATCGGCATTTGCAAGGCTTTCAACCCCTCTACGATGGCAAGGCGCGAGGCAATCTGCTGGATGCCAATGGCGGTTATCTCAGTGACTTCAATCAGTTTGAGCTGTTTGGGGAATACCATACAAAGCTGATGCAACACCCCTTTATGCTGTTTGCTGACTATGTCAAAAATACAGCTGCTGAAACCAATCAGGACACCGCCTGGGCGGCCGGATTCACCTTTGGCAAGGCCAAACAGCCCGGCACATGGCAGTTAAGCTATGCCTGGTTGGAAACAGACGCTGACAGTGTGGTAGCCTTGTTCAATGATTCGGACTTTGCCGGCGGCACCACCAACGCCAAAGGCTCGCTACTGCGCTTTCAGTATGCCATCAACAAAAAAACCAAGGCTGGCTTCAACTATATTGATTCGCAGAAGGGCAAAGACAGCGACAATCCTGTGGATTATGACCGCCTGCAAGTGGACGTGAGCTGGAAATTCTGATCGGATAACGCTTATTTCTTCCCCGCCAATTGGCCCTGGGCAAGCATCCGCTTGCCCTTTTTTGTGCAGGACTCTCTCAAACCACCGTCATTCCGAGCGAGCCTCCCGCCGCCGCGGGCAGGACGGGAAGGATCGTCGTTCCGGGTGAGCGTAAGCGAGACCCGGAATCCATCTCCCAGGCAGCACGGCATATCCAATAGACGCAAAGCCATGGCTTCTCCGAATGTCATCCATGAGTGCCTGCTCCGGTGAGTCCTGCGCTTTTGCTTCACTCTCTACTATTTACAGCATGGATTCCCGCCTTCGCGGGAATGACGGAGAGGATCGTCATTCCGGGTGAGCGTGAGCGAGACCCGGAATCCATCTCCCAGGCAGCACGGCATATCCAATAGACGCAAAGCCATGGCTTCTCCGAATGTCACCCATGAGTGCCTGCTCCGGTGAGTCCTGCGCTTTTGCTTCACTCTCTACTATTTACAGCATGGATTCCCGCCTTCGCGGGAATGACGGGGAGGATCGTCATTCCGGGTGAGCGTGAGCGAGACCCGGAATCCATTGCCGGCATGACAAGTGGCCACAGACCAGTGATTTCTGGTAACAAAAAACCCCGCATGACGGCGGGGTTTTCAGGAACGCGGCAGCCGCTACTGGTGCGTTACTTTTTCGTAGCGGTCTTTTTCGCGGTGGTTTTCGCACTCTTGGCCGCCCGGGAAACGCTTTTCATGGCCTCATCAGCTGATCGTTCAGCAGAGCTTTTGGCCGCTGAAGCGGTTTTTTTCGTGGTTTTCCGTGTTGTTTTGCTGCCCGCAGCCGCCGTCTTGGCGCTCTTTTGCGTGACTTTTTTTACAGTCTTTTTGGCTTCTTCTGCAGCTTTGTCCAGATCGGCTTTACCTTCAACTTTCTGTTCGAGTTGCTCTGCCAGTTTGGCCACTTGCATGGCTAGCTCTTCAATACGTTTCAGCAAGGTGCTGATGTCCAGGTTTGTGGGTACCCCCAGATTTTTCAGGGCTTTTTCCACTCGGGATTCAAACAGCGACTCCAGTTTTTCCACACTTTCAAACGCCTTTTTCCTGACATCGTCAACCTTCGACTTCACTTCGGAGACTTTGCTGGATACCTCCTTGACAGCCTTTTCTGGTACCTTTTTGAAGGTTTCTTCAAATTCTTTACCTTCACTAACCAGTTTGCTGAAGATTTTTACCCCTTCCTGCTGGGCCTTGGCAAAAGCACCCAGGCCAGCCAGCCAGATTTCACTGGCAGAGCCCAAAATGCTGTCAGTCACACGGCTTTGGGTCGATTCTGCCGACTTGGTGGTGGCGGTTTTTTTGCTGGCCACTTTGCGGGTAGTGGTTTTTTTACTGACGGTTTTCTTGGTCGCCATGATATTACCTCATTTATCGGATTCAAAAGTTGAAGCCGACTCAAACTGGATCCGGCTTCCTGATTACACGGACATTATGGGCATGATGTCTAGAGTTTTCATACTAATTTTGCACACTTTTTTGCACCCTGCTCATGCGTTAACAAGAAAGTCCCGAAAGGCCTTTGCCACCGGTGGCAAATGATGCATTTTACGGTGAACCATATGCCATTTTTTAATAATCGGAAAATGTTCCACACCCAGCATGCGCAAACTGCCCTTTTCTATCTCCTCTCTAATGGTATGAACAGAAACCACCCCCAACCCCAACCCGGCTTTGACACAGAGTTTAATGGATTCGTTATTGTTCATAACCATGGCCTCTTCCAAATAAAGATTGTGAGTACGCAAGAGATTTTTAAGAGCCTCGCGGGTGCCTGAACCTTTCTCCCGAATCACAAAAGTGTGTTGCACCAGCTTGGCCAGAGGTATCTGCTTGTGTTGGCATAATGGATTCTCCGGATGGGCAATGACCACCAACGGGTTGTCCTTGATAACAACATGCTCAAGATCAGCCCGCTCAGGGGGTTGCCCCATTAATACAATGTCTTTGCTGTTACTTTCCAATTGGCACAATACTGTTGAACGGTTGGTGACTTCCAAATCAACCTTAATATTGGGGTGTATCTGCCGAAATTCCGCAATCATGGCGACGGCAAAGTGACTAATGGTGCTGGCCGCCGCAATGGACAAAGTGCCCCGATGCACACCCTTGTATTCCCCCATGACTTGCTCCGCCTCCTGTAACTGCGCCAGAATCCGCTGACAATAGCCCAGAAAATCCCGGCCCGCTTCTGTCAAATTCAGTTTTCTGCCATGTTGCTCAAACAATTTAACCCCCAGGGTTTCTTCCAGCTGTTTCAATTGCATGGACACCGCCGGTTGGGTTAAAAACAGGCGTTTAGCCGCCCGCGACATATTCAGGGTTTCAGCCACTGTGGCAAAGATACGCATTTGTCGCACGGTTATATTCATAATTTATTCTGATACCAAAATAAGAAAACGTGACTTTTCATTATACAAGAGCTGGAGTATAGTGCCAGCCATTGACTGAGAAGCCCAACACGGGCAAAAAATAAACACCTAAACAACACGAGGAGACACCCATGGCACTGGACCAAACTGACCGCTATACCGATTTGAGCCTGAACGAGGAAGAACTGATAAAAAATGGCCAACATATTCTGGTGGCCTACAAAATGAAGCCCAAACCGGGCTTTGGCAATTACCTCCAGACGGCTGCCCACTTTGCGGCAGAATCATCCACTGGCACCAATGTCTCTGTAAGCACCACGGATGACTTTACCAAAGGCGTGGATGCGATTGTCTATGAGATCGACGAAGAAAACGAACTCATGAAAATCGCCTACCCCAACGAATTGTTCGACCGCAATATCACCGACGGCCGGACCATGGTGGCTTCTTTTCTGACGCTGACCATTGGCAATAATCAAGGCATGGGCGATGTTGAATATGCCAAAATGCACGATTTTTATATCCCACCGGCAATGTTGCAACTCTATGACGGACCGGCGACTTCGATTCAGGATTTGTGGCGGGTGCTGGGTCGTCCTGTGGTAGATGGCGGCTTTATTGTCGGCACCATTATCAAACCCAAGCTGGGCTTGCGCCCCAAGCCATTTGCCGATGCCGCCTATGAGTTCTGGCTGGGCGGGGACTTTATCAAAAATGATGAACCCCAGGGCAACCAAGTGTTTTCTCCCATGAAAGAAACCATTCCCCTGGTGGCTGATGCCATGCGTCGGGCCCAGGACGAAACCGGTGAGGCCAAACTGTTTTCTGCCAATATCACTGCTGATGATCCCTTTGAAATGATCGCCCGGGCGGAATACATTCTGGAAACCTTTGGCGAGAACGCCAATCATGTGGCTTTTCTGGTGGACGGCTATGTAGCCGGCCCCACCGCCATCAGCACCGCCCGTCGGCAATTTCCCGCCCAATATCTGCATTATCACCGGGCTGGCCATGGCGCTGTCACCTCCCCCCAGTCCAAACGCGGTTACACGGCTTTCGTGCTGGCCAAGCTATCCCGTTTGATGGGTGCTTCAGGCATTCACGTGGGCACCATGGGCTATGGAAAAATGGAAGGCGAGCAGGACGACCGCAACATTGCCTATATGATTGAACGTGACTCTGCTGACGGTCCTTTCTATCATCAGGAATGGCTGGGCATGAAGCCCACCACTCCGATCATTTCCGGCGGCATGAATGCCCTGCGCATCCCGGGTTTTTTTGAAAACCTTGGCCACTCCAACTTGATACTGACTGCAGGGGGCGGCAGTTATGGCCACGTGGATGGCCCGGCAGCCGGCGCCAAATCCTTGCGACAAGCCGAACAATGCTGGCGCGAAGGGGCTGACCCCATCGAGTTTGCCAAAACCCATGAGGAATTCCGCCGCGCCTTTATCTCCTTCCCCCATGATGCCGACGCCCTCTACCCGGGATGGAGGGAAAAGCTGGGGTTTGAGTAAAACGCGGAACCCGCTTGTTCGCCATAACCGTTACAATATCCGCACCCGGGCTGAATTCGTTCAGCACCGGGTGCTCCCGTTTTCCATTTAACCCGAGAAGCGCACCATGACTGACAGAAAAAAACTGGCCAATGCCATCCGCGTACTGGCCATGGACGCCGTGCAAAAAGCCAATTCCGGCCACCCTGGCGCCCCCATGGGCATGGCTGATATGGCCGAAGTGCTCTATAACGATTTTCTCAAACACAACCCCGGCAATCCTCATTGGGTAGATCGTGACCGGGTGGTGTTATCCAATGGCCACGGTTCCATGCTGTTGTATGCCGCTTTGCATTTAAGTGGCTATGATTTAAGCATGGAAGACATTAAAAACTTCCGCCAGCTGCACTCCAAAACGCCGGGGCATCCGGAATATGGCTATACCCCGGGTGTGGAAACCACCACAGGCCCATTGGGTCAGGGCCTGACCAACGCCGTGGGTATGGCGCTGGCGGAAAAGCTGCTGGCCGAGCAGTTTAATCGCCCAGGACATACCATCGTAGACCACAATACTTATGTTTTTCTGGGTGATGGCTGCCTCATGGAAGGCATTTCCCATGAGGCCTGTTCCCTGGCAGGCACATTGGGGCTGGGCAAACTGCTCGCCCTGTATGACGATAACAACATTTCCATTGACGGCGAAGTGGATGGCTGGTTTACCGACGACACACCCGCCCGCTTTGAGGCCTACGGATGGCACGTGATTCCCAACGTGGATGGCCATGATGCCGATGAAGTCCACCAGGCCATCGAACAAGCCAAAGCCATCACAGACAAACCCACACTGATTTGCTGCAAAATCACCATTGGTTTCGGCGCTCCTAACAAAGCTGGCACGCATGATGTTCATGGCGCCCCACTGGGTGAGGAAGAAATCGCCGCAGCCCGCAAGGAACTGGGCTGGGAGTATCCACCCTTTATGATCCCCAAAGACGTTTACGCCGGCTGGGATGCCCGCTCCCAGGGCGAGGCGGCCGAAAACGACTGGAAACAACGCTTTGCCGCCTACCAGACCGCTTACCCCGAACTGGCCGCCGAATTTGAACGCCGCATGCAGCATCATTTGCCAGAAAACTGGGCGGCCGAATCCGCCGCATTCATCCAGAAAGTCGCTGCTGAAAAACCCCAGATGGCCACCCGCAAGGCGTCAAAGCTAGCCCTGGAAGGCTTTGGCCCCCTGTTGCCGGAGCTGTTTGGCGGCTCGGCCGACTTAACCCCCTCCAACAACACCTTCTGGAGCGGTTCAAAATCCATCAATGATGGAGATTTCAGCGGCAATTATCTCTCCTATGGCGTGCGCGAATTCGGCATGACAGCCATGATGAACGGCATGCAACTCCATGGCGGATTGCGTCCCTATGGTGCCACTTTTCTGATGTTCAGCGAATATGCCCGCAATGCTTTGCGCATGGCGGCCCTGATGGGTATTGCCCCCATTTTTGTGTATACACACGACTCCATCGGCGTGGGCGAGGATGGCCCCACTCACCAGCCGGTCGAGCAATTGCCCACCATCCGCCTGATACCCAACATGTCCATGTGGCGTCCCTGCGATGCGGTCGAATCTGCTGTAGCCTGGCAACAGGCCATTGAGCGCACTGAAGGCCCCACCACACTGGTATTCACCCGTCAGGGCGTTCCGCATCAAGATCGCACTGAGGAACAAATCGCCAATATCGCACGTGGTGGCTATATCCTTAAAGACACCAAAGGCACACCAGACGCCATCATCATCGCCACTGGCAGTGAAGTGGGGCTGGCCATGGATGCCGCTGCCGAGCTGGAAAAGGAAAATATCTTCGTCCGCGTGATCTCCATGCCGTCAACCGACCGCTTCGACGCCCAGGACAACGACTACAAAAACCAGGTGTTACCGCCGGAAGTCACAGCACGTGTGGCGGTGGAAGCCGCCATGCCGGACTTATGGCACAAATATGTGGGTTTGAACGGTATCGTGGTCGGCCAAAACACCTTCGGCGAGTCTGCGCCAGGCGCGGTATTGTTTGAGCACTTTGGTTTTACCCCGGAAAAAGTCCGTCAAGCGGTGAAGACCGCTATTCACAACACTCAGGAGAAATAACATGGCCCTTATCAGTCTGAGACAGCTACTGGATTATGCCGCTGAAAACGACTTTGGCATGCCCGCATTCAATGTCAACAACATGGAACAGATCCATGCCATCATGAAGGCTGCCGATGCCGTTAATTCCCCCGTGATCCTGCAAGGCTCCGCTGGCGCCCGCAAATACGCCGGCCCGGCCTTCATACGAGGCCTGGTGCATGCCGCTGTCGAACAATGGCCCCATATTCCCATTGTTTTGCACCAGGACCATGGCGCCAGTCCGGCTGTCTGCCAGCGCTCCATTCAGTCCGGCTTCACCTCGGTGATGATGGACGGCTCCCTGATGAGCGATATGAAAACGCCCTCAAGCTACGAATACAACGTGGATGTGACCAAAAAGGTGGTGGACATGGCCCATGCCTGCGGTGTTTCCGTGGAGGGTGAACTTGGTTGCCTGGGCTCTCTGGAAACCGGCTTGGCCGGCGAAGAAGACGGCTCTGGCGCCGAAGGCGTCTTGAACATGGACCAGTTGCTGACTGATCCAGACGAAGCCCGGGATTTTGTCGACAAAACCGGTGTGGATGCGCTGGCCATCGCCATCGGCACCAGCCACGGCGCCTACAAATTTACCCGCCCGCCCACTGGAGATATTCTCGCCATCGAGCGCATCAAGGCGATTCATGAAAAAATCCCCAACACCCATCTGGTGATGCACGGATCGTCTTCGGTTCCTCAAGAATGGCTGGCCATCATTAACAGCTACGGTGGCGACATGGGGCAAACCTATGGCGTACCGGTGGAGGAAATTCAGGAAGGCATTAAACATGGCGTGCGTAAGGTAAATATCGATACCGATTTACGCATGGCCAGTACGGGTGCAATCCGGCGCTATCTGGCGGAAAACCCCAGCGTTTTTGATCCCCGGAAGTTCTTGCAGGCAGCCACTGACGCCATGCAGGAAATCTGTCAACAGCGTTTTGAAGCCTTTGGCTCGGCAGGACACGCGGATAAAATCAAACCGCTTAGCCTGGAAGCCATGGCGGATCGCTACGGCGTTCAGTAACTGTGGCACACACCGCAAAGAACACCCTGGAATGCCTGATTTTTGATGTGGATGGCACCCTGGCCGATACCGAGCGTAACGGCCACCGGCTGGCGTTTAACACGGCTTTTGCCGAATACGGGCTGAACTGGCATTGGGATGAGCGCTTGTATGGCGACTTGTTGGCTGTCACTGGAGGCAAAGAGCGAATCCGTCATTACCAAGACAAATTTCTTGGCAAACGCATCCTGAGCGATGCGGATATTGCCCGCCTGCATGCACGAAAAACCGAGGCCTATGTGCAGTTGCTGCAAAGCGGCAAAATCCCGCTGCGACCCGGGGTTAAACGCCTGATCGAGTCAGCCCGTGAAGCCGGGCTGACCCTGGCCATTGCTACCACCACCACACCGGTGAATGTCACGGCCTTACTGGAAAACACTTTAGGGCCTGGCAGCATCGACTGGTTCCAGGTGATTGCCGCGGGCGATATTGTATCGGCCAAGAAACCGGCGCCAGATATTTACCACCTGGTCTTAAAAGAAACCGGCCTCACCGCCGGGCAGTGCCTGGCGCTGGAGGATTCCCGCGCCGGCTTGTTGTCTGCCGTCAATGCCGGCGTTCCCACGCTTGTCACTTTTAATGCCTACACCCGTCAACAGGATTTCAGTGAGGCGCTGGCGGTTACCGACCACTTGGGCGAGGTTGACAACCCTTGCCAGGTTACCGCTGGCCCGACGGCCCAAGGTTACATTGACCTGCCCTATTTAAAGAGACTTGTATCCATGACCTTCCAACAGGGAGCACACCATGTCTGTTAAACATCCCATTATCGCTGTGACCGGCTCTTCTGGTGCCGGTACGACCACGGTCAAAACCGCCTTCGAGCATATTTTCCGTCGTCAGGAAATTAACCCGGTCATTATTGAAGGCGACTCGTTTCACCGCTATGACCGTCAGGCAATGAAAGAAAAAGTGCAAGAAGCCCAGGAAAAACACACCAACTTCAGTCATTTTGGTCTTGAGGCCAATCTGCTTAAGGAACTGCAGGAAACCTTCAAAACGTACGGTGAAGCCGGCCGTTGCCGACGTCGCTACTACTTGCACAACCACAAGGAAGCCGAGCCATTCCAGCAGGAACCGGGCACCTTCACCCCCTGGGAAGATGTGGGCAAAGATAGCGATTTGCTGTTGTATGAAGGCCTGCACGGCGCAGTTGTCGATGAAGAACACGGCATTAATATTGCACAGTATGCCGATTTGAAAATCGGTGTGGTTCCCATTGTCAACCTGGAGTGGATTCAAAAAATTCACCGGGACACAGCCCAACGCGGCTATAAGCCCGAAGATGTCACTGACACCATTTTGCGGCGTATGGCGGACTATGTCAGCGTGATTACGCCCCAGTTTTCCAATACGGATATCAACTTCCAGCGCGTGCCGTTGGTGGATACGTCCAACCCGTTTATCGCCCGGGACATTCCCACCAGTGATGAATCCATGGTGGTCATTCGCTTTCGCGATATTCGTCAGTACAATGTCAATTTTCCCTACTTGCTGGATATGCTGCATGGTTCCTGGATGTCGCGCCGCAATACCATTGTTGTTCCCGGCGGAAAAATGCGGCTGGCCATGGAGATTATCCTGCACCCAATTATTGAGAATATGATGGAAAAGTCCCGCCGCAGCCCGTAGCCTGTAGGTCACAAATAGCAGGTTCCTTGCATGCAGAACATGAAGAAAGTCCTGGCTTTTGTGTGGTTGTTCTTTGTTGGCCTGGCCTTTGTCGTTGGCTGGTGGCAAAAAAATACGCAAACCCGGCCATCACCCAGTAAACCAGCAGCGAACAAGCCTGTCCTGCAGGTGGCGGTGGCGGCCAACTTTTTGGCCACTGCAAGACAACTCGCCCAGGCTTTTAAGGAAAAAACCGGTTTGAATACAGCCTTAAGTCCGGGTTCCACCGGCGCCTTGTTCGCCCAGATTCACAATGGCAGGCCCTACGATATCTTCCTGGCCGCCGATAGCCAGCGCCCCGAACAACTTGTCGCCACCGGATTGGCTGACGCCAGCAGCGCTTTTGTTTATGCCACCGGCCGGTTGATGCTCTGGGTGCCGCAATTTTCTCCACAACGCAACAAAAACTGCCAGAATGCACTGGAAAACGGGCTTTTCCAGCGGTTGGTTATCGCTAATCCGAAAACCGCACCCTATGGCCGGGCCAGCAAGGAGGTTCTGCAACACTATCCCCAGGCTGTATCAGCCAGCCAGCAAATCACCATGGGCGATATTTCCCAGGTACTGCAAGTGCTAGACTCGGGCAATGCCGATGCAGGTTTTATAGCGCGCAGCCAATGGCAATTATTACCAAAAAAGCATCGCCGTGGCTGTACCTGGTCGGTGCCTCCCTCACTGCACACACCCATCCAGCAAAAAGCTGTTATTTTGAAAAACAGCCATCATCCCGAGGCGGCTCGGAAGTTTTTGGCCTTTATGCGCAGTCAGCGCGGCCAGGACATTATCCGTCGCACCGGCTATACGGTAGAATGACAGAGTCAATCGATATACTGACTTTTTCTTGCCTGATGGACACCGACCATGGACTTGTTTCCAGGATTTGCCCCTCTTCTGCTGTCTTTCAAACTGGCCGCCATTACCGTGGTCATTCTCTTGTTGATCGGCTTGCCTCTGGCCTGGTGGCTGGCCATCACAAACAACCGTGCCAAACCACTGGTTGAAACATTGGTGGCCCTGCCCCTGGTGCTGCCTCCCACCGTGCTGGGTTTTTACCTGTTGATACTTTTGGGCAACCGGGGACCACTGGGGCGGTTCTGGGTTGAAACCACGGGGCACCCTCTCGCTTTCTCTTTTACCGGGCTCGTGATTGCCTCGGTAATCTACTCCCTGCCCTTCGTGGTTCAACCATTGCAAACGGCTTTCGAACAGCAGGGTAAAAAATATCTCGAAGTCGCCGTGACTCTGGGGGCAACACCATGGCGGGGATTTTTCAATACCGTATTGCCCATGGCCAGGCGTGGGTTACTTACGGCGGTGGTATTGGGCTTTGCCCATACCATGGGTGAATTTGGCGTGGTCTTGATGGTGGGCGGCAATATTCCCGGTGAAACCCGGGTGGTTTCCATTGCCATTTACGATCTGGTGGAATCCATGCAATATGGCGCGGCTCATCGCTTGTCCATGATTTTACTGGCTCTGTCTTTCATGGCTTTGATGCTGGTCTTCTGGGTTAGTCGCCGCTGGGTTTCCCATGACTGAACACGTACCTGCTCTGGACTGCGTCGTGAACCTGGCCCGTGACGGGTTCAATTTACACGTCGCCACATGCATCCATACCCCGCAATTTGTCGGCCTGTTTGGCCCTTCTGGTAGCGGCAAGTCTTCACTTTTGCGTATTCTGGCGGGGCTGGAAAAAACCGCCACCGGCCATATACGTGTCAATGGCCACCGTTGGCTGGAGCATGGGCACAGTTTGGCTCCACATCACCGGCGAATCGGCTATGTGTTCCAGGACGCCCGTTTGTTTCCCCACCGCAACGTGCGGGATAATCTGCTGTTTGGCCAGCGCCAACGCCGCCTGGACTTTGATCCGGTACTGTGGAAAAACACCATCATGACTTTGGGGTTGGAACCTTTGCTTGACTACCGCCCGGCACAGTTATCCGGCGGCCAGAAACAACGCGTCGCTATCGGCCGCGCCCTGATGAGCCAACCCCATATCCTGCTACTGGACGAACCATTAAGCGGATTGGATCAAAACGCCAAGGACGAGATCCTGCCTTTTTTACAAAATCTGCATCGGAACAACCAGCTCTTAACATTTTATGTCAGCCACGACTGGCTTGAAATCGCGCATCTGGCCGATCAAGTGATGGTTCTGGATAAAGGAACCTTGCGCTATGACGCTGATATCCAGACCGCAGCCTGGCATTTGGCCACTTCTGCTACCGGTCTGCCGCCACATGCGCCTGTCAATATTTTTGACGTAACAGTGATCGATTTCGACCCTCGGCGGCAATTAATTCAGGCCAGCAAGGGCGGAACAAGCCTGTGGCTGCCAGCCCATACGCAACCGGCCCAAACCAGTGAGTCCTTGCGCGTGATGTTGGCGCCCACTGACATTGCCGTCGCACTCAGCCCACCGGACGACACCAGTTTCCTTAACGCCCTTCCCTGCCAGGTTCAAACCATTCATGCGCCACGTAATGGCAGCCATTTGGTTGCCCTGCAGCACCAAAACCTGCCTTTGCTGGCCACTGTTTCCGTGGCGTCTGTCCAATCCCTTCAGTTACGCCCTGGGCAATCCGTTGTGGCGCTTATCAAGGGCTCACGCATTAGCGAGTCACCACCTGCGCCGACTTCAAACATCCCCGCGATTGGTTTACAATCTGGCCATGAACACCAATAAGCCCCTGGCGGACGACTCACCATCAGACCCGTCGACGCCTGTTTTTTCACCCCGGCTGCAACAGGCCAAGCAATGGCTACGGGAAGTCTTTGGCGATGCAACCTTTTCCCTGCAAGCGGTGTCCGCCGATGCCAGCTTCCGTAGTTACTGGCGGGTTTACCGCCAGGGTCAATCCCATATTCTTATGGACGCGCCCCCCGATCATGAAGACTGCCGTCCCTTTTGCCATGTGGCGCAAAAACTGACGGCTGCCGGAGTACATGTTCCCCGAATTCTGGCCCGGAATTTGACTGATGGCTTTTTATTGCTGGAAGATTTTGGCAATCAAGACTATCTTCAAGCCTTGAATGAAGTGGTCGAGTCAATACCCTGCGAAGATAACATACATCCGGAAGTCGCGCGCCTGTACGGCGATGCCCTGGCTGCCTTGTTGCGCATGCAAACCGCCACAGACACGACCGGCTTGCCGGTCTATGACAGGGAAAAACTGCTTGAAGAAATGCATCTGTTTCGCGACTGGTTTTTAATCAAACACCTGGACGCTTCCCTTTCAACTGCCGACGAAAAAGTACTGACTGATGTTTTTGCATGCCTCGCAGAAAACGCCTTGGGGCAGCCCCGGGTTTTTGTTCACCGCGATTACCACAGCCGCAACCTGATGGTTGTCAGCGATAACAATCCGGGCGTGCTGGACTTTCAGGATGCCGTCATTGGGCCTGTGACCTATGATCTGGTTTCCCTGTTCAAAGACTGTTATATCAAATGGCCCAGTGAGCATATTCATCGCTGGAGCGAGGAATACCGGCAACAGTGGCAATCCGCCAACGGCGAAAGCATTGATGCCGACCAATGGCGGCGCTGGTTTGATCTAATGGGCGCCCAACGGCATTTAAAAGCCGTGGGGATTTTTTGCCGGCTGAATTACCGCGATGGCAAAAACCGCTATCTGCGCGATATTCCCCGCACCCTGAGCTATCTGCATGATCTGGCGCCGACTTATCCGGAGCTTCATGATTTGCTCACACTTGTGGAAAACTGCCGCCCACGCATTACCCGTCAATGCGCGCACTGATTCTGGCCGCTGGCAAGGGCGAACGCATGCGCCCGCTAACCTTGTTCAAGCCCAAACCTTTGCTGGAGGTGGGCAAGCAGCCTCTGATCGAGCGCCACATTCAACGGCTGGCAGCCGCAGGCATCCAGGATATTGTGATTAACACCGCCTGGTTGGCCCAACACATTTTCGACCGATTGGGTAATGGCAAACAGTTTGGTGTGCGCTTACGTTACTCGCACGAAGGCGATGAGCCTCTGGAAACCGGTGGCGGCATGTTCAATGCCTTGCCGCTACTGGGTGAAGACCCTTTTTTGGTGGTCAACGGCGATACATGGCACGATATCGATTTTTCCGCCATCACGTTACCCGAAAATGACTTGCTGCACCTGGTGATGGTGAACAATCCCCCGCATCACCCTGCAGGCGACTTTCATCTGCACAATGGCCGCTTGTACGAGCGCCAACCAACAAAGCCGGCGCTCACTTACAGTGGTGTCGGCATTTATCACCCGCGCCTGTTTGCCAACAGCCAACCGGGGACGTGGCCGATCGCGCCACTGATCCACCAGGCCATTGCCGCCAAACGGGCAAGCGGTCATCATCACCGTGGAAAATGGTATGACATTGGTACGGTTGAACGCTTGCTGCAAGCCAATCACAATCTGAACCAGGAGCGTAATTCGTGACAAAACCAATGATAAACCCGACCCGCCTGTTATTGGCCCTGGTCTGCTCTGCTTTACTTATCACCCCGGTCATGGCGGCGGAAAGCTCGACGGCCAGTTCTCCCTGGCAAGGCACCTGGGTGTCTGTATTGCCGCCTCTGCTGGCCATTGTCATCGCACTGATTTTTCGCAATGTGATTCCCGCCTTGTTTATTGGCCTGGTGGCTGGTATCTGGATACATAACGGCCTGACCCTACCCGGGCTGGGCTGGTCAATTCTGGAAAGCTTCCAGAAATACACTGTGGATGCGCTGGCCAATCGCGATCACGCCACCGTGATCCTGTTTTCCCTGATGATTGGCGGCATGGTAGGCATCACTGCACGCAATGGCGGCATGGTGGGCATCGTCAACCACATTATCAAATGGGCCAACAGCGTTCGCCGGGCTTCATTGGCCACCGTGGGCATGGGACTGGCCATTTTTTTCGATGACTATGCCAATACCTTGGTGGTGGGTAATACCATGCGTCCGGTCACTGACAAGTTACGTATTTCACGGGAAAAACTGGCCTATTTTGTCGATTCCACCGCCGCGCCCATTGCCGCCATAGCCCTGATTACCACCTGGGTAGGGTTTGAGTCCGGGTTGATCGGCGACGCCATTGCGCCCCTGACGGATTTTCCCGCCCAGTCCGGTTACTCGGTTTTTCTGAAAACCATTGCCTACAGTTTTTATCCCATCCTGGCCTTGCTGCTCACCATTCTGGTCGCCGCCAGCGGCCGGGACTTTGGCCCCATGTATCAAGCCGAACTGCTGGCCCGTCAAGGCAAAATGCAGGATAACCGGCTGGTTAACCACCCCCAGGAAGAAATCTCGCCCAAGGAAGGAAAGCCCCGGCGGGCCATCAATGCCCTGCTACCCATCGCCGCACTGATTATCACGGTGATGCTGGGCTTGTACCACACTGGCTATGGCGATGGAAAAAGCCTGCAACAAATTATCGGCGATGCCGATGCCTACAAGGCGCTGTTATGGGGTTCTCTGGTGGGCATGCTGACAGCCGCCCTGTTAAGCCTGGTTCAAGGCATTTTGACCCTGGAAGAAGTGGTTGATGCCTGGTATCAGGGTATGAAATCCATGCTGATCGCCATGGTTATTCTGATCTTGGCCTGGTCCTTGGCGGCAGTCACTGACGCCCTGCACACCAAGGATTTTCTGGCCTCGCTGGTCAGTGGCCGGGTCACCGCCCAATGGATTCCAACCCTGATTTTTCTGCTGGCTGCCGCCACAGCTTTCGCCACTGGTTCCAGCTGGGGCGCCATGGGTATACTGATTCCGTTGCTGGTTCCATTAATGTGGACAGTCATGCAAGCCCAGGGGCTGGCAGACCCATCCCACATGTATTTAATGTATGTGGCCATTGCCAGTATTCTCGCCGGTGCCGTCTGGGGAGATCATTGTTCGCCGATTTCCGACACCACCATTTTATCCTCCATGGCCTCAGGCTGTGACCATATCCAGCACGTCCGCACCCAAATTCCCTATGCGCTGTATGCCGGAAGCGTGGCCATATTCCTGGGGATTATTCCCGTCAGTTTTGGCTGGCCGGTGTGGCTGGCGTTACTCTTGTCAGCTCTGGTGCTGGGCCTGGGCCTGTGGCTGTTCGGTAAAAAAGTGCCGGACCACGCTATTGCTATTGGCTAAACTCGGCCGTTTTCCCCACCACAGCCTGAAACCGTCCTAGGCGGCTGGCCGCTTTTTCCCTCTCCTGCGGTTTCGGCTATAATGGCCGGTTCGACTGATAATGAGACATCGCATGACAGATGCAAGCACCGAAACAGGTTTATGGCTGCCCCATGTGACAGTTGCCACAGTAGTGGAAAAAGACGGACGCTTTCTGATGGTGGAAGAAGACATTCATGGCCAACTGATTTTGAACCAGCCTGCCGGTCACTTGAATGCCGGTGAAACACTGGTTGACGCGGCCATTCGCGAAACCCTGGAAGAAACCGCCTGGCATGTGAATATCGACCACGTGATCGAAATTTCCCAATGGACCAGCCCCAACAGCGGCACACACTTTGTGCGCGCCTGCTTTGCCGGCTCTCCCCTAAGCCACGAGCCCGATCGCACACTGGATGAAGGAATTGTACGCGCCATCTGGATGAGCCGGGATGAAGTCGCCGCCAACACCCATCGTTTGCGCTCGCCCCTTGTCTTGCACCACATTGACCACTATATCAAAGGCAAACGTTTCCCCCTCGAGCTGTTTAGTGACTACGATGCCTAAAGACAGAAAAAAGATTCTGGTCGGCATGTCCGGTGGTGTGGACTCATCAGTGTCTGCCGCTTTGTTACATCAGCAGGGCCATACCGTAGAGGGCCTGTTTATGAAAAACTGGGAAGAAGACGACACCAGCGAAGTCTGCACAGCCGCCCAGGATGCCCAGGACGCCCAGCACGTGGCCGATCACCTGGGTATTCCCTTGCATAAGCGTAACTTTTCAGCCGAATACTGGGATTTCGTTTTTGAGGATTTCTTGCGGGAATATCAGGCCGGCCGCACACCCAATCCCGATATCCTTTGTAATCGGGAAATCAAGTTCAAAACCTTTATTGACCATGCCCGCGATCTGGGCGCAGATAAAATCGCCACTGGCCACTATGTCCGCAAAGACCACAAGGACGGTCGCTTTCGTTTGCTAAAAGGCCGCGACAACAACAAGGATCAAAGTTATTTTCTTTACACAATTGGCCAAGCCCAACTGGCCATGAGCGAATTTCCTGTGGGTGAGCTGGAAAAACCCCAGGTTCGCGCCCAGGCCCAGGCCCTGGGATTGGCGGTCCATAACAAAAAAGACTCGACTGGCATCTGCTTTATTGGCGAAAAAAAATTCCAGGCCTTTTTAAGCCGCTACTTAACGCCGAATCCGGGAGAAATTGTCAGCGAAGACGGGGACGTTATCGGGCAACACAATGGCCTGATGTACTACACCATCGGACAACGTCACGGCCTGGGAATCGGCGGGGTTAAAAATCGGCCGGACAAGCCCTGGTTTGTGGCGGCAAAAGATCACACAGCCAATCGCCTGATTGCCGTTCAGGGCGACCACCGGTGGCTTTACAGCCGAACACTGTCTGCAACCCATCCCAGCTGGATTGCTGGCCGCCCCCCCGATGCGCCTTTTCGCTGCAAGGCCAAGACACGTTATCGCCAGGCAGACCAGGACTGCGTGATTACTCACATTGACGATAATCGCATCGAAGTGGTTTTCGACTTGCCACAACGGGCAGTGACGCCAGGGCAATCGGTGGTTTTTTATCTGGGAGACGAATGCCTGGGTGGTGCCATTATTGAAGACACCGAACGACTCAATTCCCGCTGTGAACTACGATGACTGACACAAAAAACATGTCCGAACATACCCAAGCAGACTCCGGCCACACTCTGGAAGAACGAACACTGGCCCTGGCGGGCGTTTTTCAGGCCGCAACCCTCGCCGATCAATTGGCTAACAATGGCGCAGTCAGCGACTTCAAAGCCTTTGACACCAGTTTACAGAGCTTGTATGTCATCAATCCAGAAACCACCCTGGATGTCTATGGCGGTGACACTCAAGGGTTACAGCTGGGTCTGCGCAGCCTTCAAGAAGCTTTCGACCGTAACGAAGATTATCTCAACGTGCTGAAATACAGCCTGACGCTGCTGGCCTTGCAGCGCAAGTTAATGAAACGCCCGGACTACCTGCACACCATCCAGAAAGGCATTTTGGACTCCAAAATCTTACGCCAGGGCGATGATGACTTTCCCGAGCCGGTAATTGCAAAACTCGCCAACACCTATACCCAGACAGTAAGCCTGCTACAGCCCCGAATTGTGGTGTCTGGCAAGCCCTTTTATCTCAAGCAACCGGCCATCACCGAAAAAATCCGGGCAATATTGCTGGCCGGGATCCGCTCGGCCGTGTTGTGGCAGCAACTGGGTGGCAGCCAGTGGCAGCTCCTGTTCAAACGCAAGGCCCTCATCGACACCGCTGCCAGATTGCAACGGGCCGCATAAACCGCGTTCTGTCACGTGTTCTTCCAAACGCTGGACAAAAGTTTGGTTACAATATGTTTTATTACATTAAAAAGATTGCGTAATACACTGATATTAAAAGATATTAGACATCACTAAACTACTAAGACTAGTGACAATTCATTAAAAAAACCGCATAATACCGGCCTGATTTTATCTGCGGCCGGTCAATGCGCCATACGCCGCCAACCCTGACATCACATTATTGAGGAACCACCATGAGCGATGCGGCCAAATACAGCAAAACCCTCACATCATCCGGAACGGATTACACCATTTACAGTTTCGACGCACTGAAGAAAAAGTACGACATTGACCGTCTTCCCTACAGCATCAAGATCTTGCTGGAAAATATCATCCGCCACCAGGATGGCGTCGACATTACCGAGGACGACATCCAGGCCATTTGCGAGTGGGATCCCAAGGCCAAGCCATCCCGGGAAATTGCCTTTACTCCGGCGCGCGTGTTGTTGCAAGACTTTACCGGTGTGCCTGCCGTGGTTGACCTGGCTGCCATGCGCGATGCCATGGTGGAACTCGGCGGAGAAACCAGCCAAATCAATCCGCTGGCACCGGCTGAACTGGTTATTGACCATTCAGTCCAGGTGGACAGCTTCGGCAACCCGCAATCTCTGGCCATCAATACCGAGCGCGAATACCAACGCAACCAGGAACGCTATGAGTTTCTCAAGTGGGGCCAAGGCGCTTTCGATAACTTCAAAGTGGTGCCGCCGGAAAGCGGTATTGTTCACCAGGTCAATCTGGAATATCTGGCTCGCGGCGTTTTTGGCAGTGAAAAAAACGGCCAGCCGGTGGCCTATCCCGACACCCTGGTGGGCACTGACAGCCACACCACCATGATTAACGGCCTGGGCGTTGTGGGCTGGGGTGTTGGAGGTATTGAAGCAGAAGCCGCCATGCTCGGCCAACCCATCTCCATGCTGATTCCTGAAGTCGTGGGCTTCAAGCTAACCGGCAAGTTGCCTGAAGGTGTCACCGCCACTGACCTGGTATTAACCATTGTAGAAATGCTGCGCAAACATGGTGTTGTGGGCAAGTTCGTGGAATTCTTTGGCGACGGACTCAAAGACCTGCCACTGGCCGACCGGGCCACCATCGCCAACATGGCCCCGGAATATGGCGCCACCATTGGTGTATTCCCCATCGACGAGGAAACCCTGCGTTATCTGGATATCTCCGGCCGCCCGGAAAACCAGATCAAGCTGGTGGAAGACTACGCCAAAGCACAGGGCTTATGGCGGGACGACAGCCGCCAGGCGGATTACTCATCCCTGCTGGAACTGGACATGGGCTCAGTCAAGCCCAGCATCTCCGGCCCCAAACGGCCACAGGATCGCATTGAACTGGACCAGGCACAATCCCAGTTTCGGCACGATTTCGAAAAAATCGCCGGCCGTGCGGAGAAAAAATCCGCGCCGGTGGCCGGAAAAGACTATGAGATGCAAGACGGGCACATTGTGATTGCCGCAATTACCTCCTGCACCAACACATCCAATCCGGCTGTCATGCTGGCCGCTGGCCTGTTAGCCCGCAATGCCGCCAACAAAGGCCTCACCGTCAAACCCTGGGTGAAAACTTCCCTGGCGCCCGGGTCAAAAGTGGTCACCAACTACCTGGAAAAAGCGCAATTACTGGATGACCTGGAAAAACTGGGCTTTTATGTGGTCGGCTATGGCTGCACCACCTGCATTGGTAATTCCGGTCCCATTGACGAGGCATTATCGCAAACCATTCGCGACAATGACCTGGTTGCCACCTCGGTACTGTCTGGCAACCGCAATTTCGAAGGCCGCATCCACCCGGATGTCAAAATGAACTATCTGGCCTCGCCGCCGCTGGTGGTTGCCTACGCCATCGCTGGCAGCATGGATCACGACCTGCTGAACGAACCATTAGGCACAGACCAGAATGGAAATCCTGTTTATTTGCGCGATATCTGGCCCAGCACCCACGAAGTGGCGGAAACCATTGCCGGAGCCATCGACGAAAACATGTTCAAACGCAGCTATGAGGACATCTTCTCCGGTGATAAGCACTGGCAAGCCATTCAAACATCAGGTGGCGAGCGTTTTGACTGGAAAGACAGCTCCACCTACATTCGCCGTCCGCCATTTTTTGAAGGCATCGACAGTACGGAAAGCAATATCAAAGACATTCATGGCGCTCGTGTACTGGCCAAACTCGGCGACTCGGTAACCACAGACCACATTTCCCCGGCAGGCGCCATTGCGCCTGACTCTCCTGCTGGCCAGTACCTGAAATCCAAAGGCGTTGAACCGAAAGATTTTAACTCGTATGGTTCCCGGCGCGGTAATCATGAAGTCATGATGCGCGGCACTTTCGCCAATATCCGCCTGAAAAATGAACTGGCTGGCGGCAAGGAAGGCGGCTGGACAAAGTTGCTGCCTGAAGGAGAAATCATGCCCATCTTTGATGCCGCCATGGAATACAAACAACGGGGAGAACCCCTGGTTGTAATCGCCGGCAAGGAATATGGCACCGGCTCCTCCCGTGACTGGGCCGCCAAAGGCACCAACCTGTTGGGGGTCAAGGCTGTTCTGGCCGAAAGCTTTGAGCGCATTCACCGTTCTAATCTGGTGGGCATGGGCGTATTGCCCCTGCAGTTCATGGATAGCGAAAATGCCGAAACCCATGGTCTGACCGGTTATGAAACCTATGACATCACAGGTTTGCAAGAAGGGGCAAAAACTGTCACTGTGACAGCCACCAACGACAAAGGTGAGCAGAAAAGTTTTCAGGCCACTGTTCGCATCGACACACCCAAGGAGTGGCACTACTATAAAAACGGCGGCATATTGCGCTATGTGCTGAAGCAATTGGCAGCCTAAAACCTGCCTTGCCGCACCCGCCATAAAAAACCGGCCACGCGCCGGTTTTTTATAGTCTTTCCACTGAAGCGCGTTGAGCTCCGGGTGGAGAATCGCCACAAAACGCCACTCAGCAGCAACAGCAATGACGGTTATTTTTCCCAGTTCAAAGCGCACACCCTTGAGAGCGCCACAAAAATAACGCACAATGCACTGCGAGCCTTTCTGGAAGCCACAACCCATGCAAACCATAACCGACATTCGCCAGCACTTTGTCATCGAACCGGATAACCCACAACCCTTCGCATCCGTCCAACACGCGCAAGACGTGGCGACCCGCGCAAACCTGAAATTAAGAAAAACCCAAAAAGCCATTGGCAAACTGACTGAAGCCCTGATGGCGGAAAAAAAACGTGCCCTGCTGGTGGTTTTTCAGGCCATGGATGCCGCTGGCAAGGATAGCACCATCAAACGGGTGTTTCGTTACTGCGATCCGGCCGGCTTCTCGACCATTTCATTCAAAAAACCCTCGCTCGAAGAACTGCGCCATGACTTTCTGTGGCGCTGCCACAAAGCCACGCCTCAACGAGGGCGTGTGCACGTTTTCAACCGTAGCCATTACGAGGAAACCCTGGTGGTACGAGTTCACCCGCATTGGCTGAAAAGCCAAGGGTTTGACTGGCCTCTACCTGATGACTTCTGGCAACAACGCTATGCCAGTATTTGTGACTTTGAGGCGCATTTGCACCGCAATGGCACAAAAGTCATCAAGTTTTTTCTGAACGTCTCGCGACAGGAACAACTGCGGCGTTTTCTTGACCGTTATGCCAAGCCGGAAAAGCAGTGGAAATTCAGCATCAACGATTACGCCGAAAGCCTTTACTGGGATGAATACCAGGCCGCCTACCGGGAAACCCTGAAACACACTTCCACTACCGCTTCGCCATGGTACGCCATACCCGCAGACGACAAAAAGCTCATGCGAAAAATCGTTGCCCGTATCATTCACAGTCATTTACAAGAGATGCAGCCCCGCTACCCTGGCCTTGCAGATTTCACATCACAGGAAAAAGCGTTGTTGGCCAAGTTGCTCAAACAAGAAACCTAGGCTTTGCACAAATGGAGAAACCGCTCATGTCCAATATTTCGATTCAACACAACCACTGTCTGGACCACGAGAAAGCCATCTCAGAGGCCGAACAGCTGCTGGAAGAACTCAGCCGCGAATATGGCGTCGGCATAGAGCAGCGCGCAGAGGGACAATACGCCTTTTCCGGATCCGGTGTGAATGGCACAGTGCAGGTTACAGCCGATGCGATCATGGTGGAAGCGCAGCTGGGCTTTTTGGCCATGGCGATCAAACCCGTGTTAGAGGAAAAAATCACCGCAAAACTGAAGCAGCACTTCAGCTAAAACAGGCAAGCGACCACGCTATCATGCCGAAAATTCTTGGCATGATAGCGATAAAGGCTTAGGTTATGAAATGCGTTTGATGACGTCAGTTAACTCCGACAGGCTCCGGCGAAAAACTGAAACCGGTTCCACATGGGCATAGCGAACTTTCCGATCCTTATCCAGCACATACACCGCTCGCTTGATGCCAAACCACCCTTTGGCGCCGTATTGCTCGGCCACTTCTCCATTTTCATCGGTCAATAAAGGAAAAGGCAGGTTCTGGTCTTTCTTGAATTTCTTATGGGACTTGGTGTCATTGGCGGAGATGCCCACCACCTCAACGCCTAAATCCTTGAATTCGCTAATGCCATCACGGTATTCACATAATTGCGCTGTACAGACTGGCGTGCCGTCACCAGGATAAAAAACCAGCAATATTTTGTCTTTGATGTTTTTGGACAATTGATAGGGCTTACCGTTGTCAGCCGTTAAAGTAAAGTCCGGTGCAATATCTCCAACTTTTACGCTCATGGCCATCGTCCTTATGTAAAGTATGCATTTTACTGGAAACCGGTCTTAATAGAAAGCCAGCCCTTTTCTGGCAATTGCTGTGGCGAGCAACAACTGCCGGAAAAACAAAAGCCCGGCATTGTGGCCAGGCTCCAAAACAATGGCGGAGAGGGTGGGATTTGAACCCACGAGGGACGTTAATCCCTGCCGGTTTTCAAGACCGGTGCATTCAGCCGCTCTGCCACCTCTCCAAACTCATTAATCCTTTGTTGCATCTGCGTTTGCCGGCTTGCCAGGCTAACGCCTGGCCGACCGGTGCATTATTCCGCGCATCCATGCGCTCCAATTTGAGGTTGCGAACTATACCGTAATTCCGGTTTGAATTCCAGCCATGACGCAGAATTTTATGCGGCAAAAAATGCTTTTCACCTGCCTTCAGGAGACAGTCAAACTGTTATTGATACTCCCCCAAATAATCTTCCAGCAACTTGCCTGCCAGCTTGATTAAGTCCTGATCTGTGACAATGCCCACCAGGTTTCTATCCTCAAGAATGGGCAGGCAAGACAGTTTTTTCTCGCGCATCAAGCGAATGGCCTCCGTGGTAGGCATGTCGGGGGTGCCACACACCGGGTTCGTACGCATAATATCCCGCACGGCTACGGTTTCAATATGATCTTTTCCAAGTCCTTTGGCCACATGGCGCAAAATGCCGCGATGCGAAACCAGCCCCACCAACTCACCTTTACCATTTTCCACCGGCACATGCCGCACATGGCGCCAATCCATGATGCTGGCGGCCAGATCAATCAAGTCATCCGGGCGCACGGTAAAAAGCTCCGTGGTCATAAATTGCCCCAGTCGTGCATAAGAGGCTCGCCAGTCCTGGTCGTCATCGAGACTCGCCAGCGGCCATTGGTGGACTGGGATTTCTTTTTCTTGCTGGTCAATCATTTTTGCGACAATGGAGCGTACCTTTTGGTCAGGATGCGCCTCTTCTTCCATTTCCGTCAGGGAGCGAATGGCCCAGGCAGCCCCCGTCTGCCGGGATTTAACCCGTTCTTCCAGGGTCTCTGCATAGCGAAGCACATCTTTCTTCTCGAGCCCGGCGCGATACAGTCCTTCCACTGCCAAAGGCAACAATTGATCCAGAATCAGCCGGTCTGCGGGCAAGGTTTTGCCGCCAAACCAGGTCATTTGCGCCCCCAGACCAATACGGGCGGCATTCAGAAAATTACCCTTGGCATCTTCAAATCGCATCAGTTCGCTGATGTCTTCCACAGAACGAGACAGCTCGGTCATTAAACCAAAGAAGAATGCAGCATTGCTGACTTCATCCAGCACAGTGGGGCCACTGGGTAACACCCGGTTCTCGATACGCAGGTGAGGCACGCCGTTTTTTACGCCGTAACAGGGACGGTTCCAGCGGTACACCGTGCCATTGTGCATCATCAGGGCTTTCAGCGCGGGCACGTCGCCACGTTCCACCATGGCCACCGGATCATCTTCAACATCGGTGGTCAGTATGACCGGATAGCGGGCGATATCATCCCGAAATATTTCCAGCACTGAATGTTTCACCCAGCGCTCGCCAAAGTGCACACGCGGCGTAATGCCCCGTTGCTGCAACAGATCGGAACGGGTATCGATGGAATTCTGGAAAACAGCAATGCGGGTCTCGTGCCATAAACGATAGTGGTGAATCAACCCCGAATTGACCGCAGCGGCCAGCACCGGCCCGGTAATGGCCTGGGCAATATTGTATAACCGGGCAAATTCATCGGCGCCCACCTGAATATGGATCTGAAAGCTGGTATTCAAGGCTTCCAGCATGCAATTGTCGTGGGTCACATTCAACTCATCGATGCCCCGCACATTCAAACGGAAATCAGAGCCGCGAATGCACTTGAGCGTTTCGTTCAACTCCCGGTAGCGATCGATGGGCATCATGTTATCCAGGGTCAAATCCATTTGCCGCAGCGTTGGCAGAATGCCGGTTAACACAATTCGGGCTTCGTGTTTGTCCGCTTCCTGACGGGCGATATCCAGCACCTGGTTTAGTTCATCTTCCAGCTCCTCCAGGCAGTGACTTTTAAACTCTCTCGGGGTCAGATTGGCTTCCAGATTGAATTGGGCGATTTCCGGTGTAAATCGGGAGTCATCAATGCCATCAAGAACTTGCACGGCCTTGTTGGCTGGGCGACAGGCAGCGTCCACAAGAAACATTTCCTGCTCGGCCCCAATCCGGCGCACGCCGTCTTCAATCATGCCCTCCTCAATCATCAGCTCCAACGCGCGCTGGTCGTTCAACAATGCACGCATAAACCGCCGCCGGGCTTTTTCATCGTGCTCTGTGGAAACATGCAGGTCGCCCATAACTTCCCTCTTTTTGTACTAACAGACGGGTTTTATCCCGGAGACGACGCGCCAAGCGGCAAATCCGGCTTTAACAAATATCATGCCCGCATTCACAACCCGGTGCAAGGCGGTCATGGCGGAAAATAGCAAAAAAGCCACAGAAACTTTTTTGCTGCAGATAGCAACCGCTGCTTTTCGTGGTTTAGTACAAGTGATAAACCCATGTCAGAACCACCGACAACACCAGCCAGACAAGGATGCTCAGCGGAACACCGACCCGCACAAAATCGGAAAACTTGTAACCGCCGGCATTCATCACCAGCAAGTTGGTCTGATAGGCCATAGGCGTGGCGTAACTCATGTTGGCGCCAAACAAAACCCCCAGAACAAAAGGTTCAATAGGCATTCCCAACCTTTGGGCAATACTCACGGCAATGGGAGTCCCAATAACGGCAGCGGCGTTGTTGGAAACCACATTGGTCAGAATGGCCATAAAAAAAATCAACATGGCCAGAATCACCCCAGGCGACAGACCATCGGTGGCTGAGACAAAAACATGCGCGAGGAAGTCCGCACCACCGGTTTTGATAAGCGCCGTACCCAACGCCAGTGAGGCCACAATCACCAGAATGACCTGGGTGCTCAAGGCGTTGGTGGCGTCACGCCAGCGCAAACAGCCGGTAGCAATGAGAATAAACACCCCCACCACGGCGCTCACGGCAATTGGCATCAGACCCGTGGCTGCGGTTATCACTACCACAGCCATAACCAGCAGGGCCAAGGGGGCTTTACGGGTATGGGGCAGTTCTTCGCCGCCATCAAGAACCAGCAATGTGCCTGCATTTTTGACTTCCCTCATGG
Organism: Lysobacterales bacterium; assembly: GCA_026982315.1. GTDB lineage: Bacteria > Pseudomonadota > Gammaproteobacteria > Xanthomonadales > Marinicellaceae > S144-45. The sequence continues at coordinate 14,824 of JALSHI010000025.1, read as the reverse complement.
CTTGTTTGTCACCCTGAACCAGTAACACGTCTCCGGCCCGCAATACCATATCATTGACACCTTTGGAGCGGGCCTGGGTTTCCTTACCCTGACTGTGAATGGCCAACAAGCGCAAACCATACTTGGAGTTCAGTCGCGCATCACCCACGCGCACCCGATCCAGTGTAGAGCCGCCAATCACCACGACTTCGGCAATACTTTGGTCGCCGGCCTTGAATGGCTGTTCGGCATTTTCAGGGTTTTCACCAGCGTACAATTTGCCACCAAGCTCCACCTCGTAGTCCCGCAGCCGATCAGCGGTGTCCGAAACCACCAGGCGGTCACCGGCTTTCACTTCCACATCCGGCAAGGTGGTAATACTGAGGTTATCTCCACGAATAATTCGTTCAACATTGATTTCACCGTTGGTTTTATCCCGAATTTCCGCCAGTGTTTTTCCATCAGCAAAGCTCCCAGGCAAAATTTCCAGCTGGGCGGTAAATACCCGGGGGGAAGTGTCCTGTAATGGCGGCTCCCGCTCTGGCAATACTTTCGGCACAATCAACCAGAGGTACAAAATTGCAAAAAACGCCGCAATGGCCACAGGCTTGGCAAAATCAAACATGCCAAAAGGCGGCATACCAAGGTCTTCTGCCACCTTGACCACCAACAAGTTGGTGGAGGTGCCAATGGTGGTGGCCATGCCTCCAAGCAAGGTGGCTAATCCCATGGGCAACAATGTCCGGGAAGGCGATTGCCCCGTGCGCAGGGAAACGTTAATCAGAATGGGCAACAACAGCACCACAATGGGCGTGTTATTGATAAATGCGCTTAACACGGCGCCAGTCACCAAGGTGAGCAAAAAGCTCAAGGACGGTTTGACCCGCCAGATTTTGGCCAGAAAGCGGCCAATGGGCTCCATGGCGCCAGTACGGACCAGCGCCTGACCCACAATCATCAGCGCCGAAACCGCGATCAGGGCCTCATTGCCAAACCCCAGAAAGAACTCCTTGACCTGCAATATGGAACCATCCGCCAGGCGATATGGAAAGAGATAAAAAGCCACCAGCAGGACGCAAAACACAAACAGACTGGAGGTTTGCAGGGGGATCCGCTCCCGGGTGAACAGAAAGAGCGCTATCAATGTCAGCACTAGCACTCCAATGGCATGAGGCTGCGGCGCGCCAATGGCCACTTGTTGTTCAATCATAAAAAATCGCGAAGTCCAAAAACTTTCCAAAGTCTAACATGATTGGGGAAATTCAGGGAAAGGCGCATAAAACACGCCCGACCAGCCCCGAGCCACATGACCAATACATGCCACTGTTATGCAGATGCAACAAACTCAGGACTCAAACCCATGCATAAAGATCAGGTCCACAGTGGGCGCACAGCCTTGCACAGAGATATCATCCAGATACCAGCCCTCGCGTGACACGGAGGCATCAGACGCCAAACGAAAACGGAACCGGACTGTTTGGCCCGCCCATGGACTTAAGTCCACCACTGATTTTAACCAGTCCTGGGGATCGCCACACCAGCCAGGCGCATTGCTGAAGGCTGCCACTTCCCCGTCGTAAGCATCGGTGAGTAGCAGACTGGCATCAATTTGCGTCCAACTGACACCATCATCGGTGGATATTTCCAGCATGGCGCCATCCCAGCATTGTCCACCTGATCGGGACTCAATGGTCTGACGGTTCCAGAATTGCAGGGTCAATGGCAACTGCCCTAGCGGTAACAGCACAGCTGGTGAAACCAGTTGCTGATCGCTGACACTGGCTGGATCAACCGCATGCCAGGAGAATGTACCAGAATGCACCTGGACATCGGACTGCCCCCAGGTGTCGCCAGTACCGGAACTGGTCCAGCCTGCTGCTCCGGCTTCAAAGTTTTCAGAGAAATGATTCACCGCCATCGTGCCCGTACCACAATCCCCCGGCGCCGGCGCTGTCGTGAACGAGTACACTGGCGTGGAAACAGTCCCGCACACATTTACTGGGCTCACACGCCAGTAATACACACTGTTGGTATTCAGATCCACATCCACCGCCACCGAGGTCCCGGTCACCGTGGTGGAAAACACCAGGTTAGTCATGGCCGCATCTGTGGCCACTTCCACATAGTATGATTCTGCTCCATCGGCCGACCATTGCAGGCTGGGACGAATATCCTGATTGAGCGCGCCATCAGTCGGAGCGACAAGCTGAGCATTGGCAGGTGGCGCATCAAACACGTCCAGTATCATATCCAGGCTTTTATCGCTGGCGCCACTGGCTGAACCATCAACGCTAAACGCATAACTGCCCGCGGCCAGACTCGCCACATTGCCTAAGGCCAGCTGCGTATCTCCTGGTAGCGGCGTGACTGGATTGGGTGAAAAAGTTGTCGCCACCCCTGCAGGTAAGCCGCTGATGGCCAGTGTCACCGGCGAATCAAAACCGCTGATTGAACCCACATGAACTGGGTAACTCCCACTGGCGCCGGGCGTACTGCTGCACACAGATTCACGGGTGGAAACAGAAGACAAGTAGAAACCAGGATCACCGCACTCGTTGAATTTGAAAGCCCCCACTCGTAACTGCCACCCTCTTTCCGAAGTCACAGGCACGTACTCACTCACAAACCAGAATGTGCAATCATCCACCGGGTCGATGTTCAGTGAAGCATAATCCCCCCAACGACTGCCTCCCCCGGTTTGGGATCCTGTTCCCTGAACAAGGACTCCCTCACCCTGCGTCATTTGCCCCAAAGGGTCGGAGACCAGTCGCCCGGTGTAACGCAAATCAGGAAACATCCCGGCGGAACTGGCGCTATAGGCCAACGCCAGATTCCCTTCGGCATCCATGGCCGCCGAACCCATCCAACGGTGAATGCCGTCGCTGACTCCCGGCGCAAACGTGCCTTCCTGATGAACAAAAGGCGCACTGTCAAGGCCCCGGATTTCCCACCAGCGGATTCCCGCCATACTGGGATTGCTGGCCGCCTCCACCGATTGGTTGGTCACCAGTGACTCGTGAGTGCCAAAGTTGCGGTAAGCCAGCCGAAAGAGCGGCCGCTGGCGATATGACTGGATATCAAGGCCATTGCTGGTGTCTTTTTGCGGAATACAATCCCTGCCGGAACAATCATCAAAAATGGTGTCGTAAGGGGCGATGGGGATGGTATCGGTCAAGACAAATGAAGAATTCGCCGGTGTGGTAAAGTCCGCGGCAAAACGCCATAAGGTCAATGCATCCTGAGGGGCGTTTTTGGGGCCGCCATCGTCCATACTGCCGACAAAATATTCAGGGGAACCTGCCGGTGGCAAGGTATAGCCATCAATGTCTGCCGGTAACAAGCCATCGCCAGTGTGATAGGGTGTTGAACCCGGCGGCACCACAAAAGAAATCACCTGGGCATTGGGGTTACCGGCCATAAACCCGTTAATTTCCAGGGCATACACCCCGATACCGCTAAAACTGTTGTTGGTGAACTCCCGGGTACTGATATAAATGGCATCATGCCAAATGCCATATTTGGGATAATCGGGAAAAGCGTTTCCGGTGCTAATGGCCCAGCGGTAATAGGCGCCGGTGGGGTCTGAAGTCTGGGAAATGGCCACACAATTGTAAAAAGGTGGGCCAGACCCCGGTGAGGTAAACTGGGATAATATCCAGCGATCATGAAACTGGTCATATAACACAATGGGGTCGCCGGCATTGTCTGTTTCACAGTCACCCCCAAAACCAGACCACAGCGTATTATTGGCCACAGGTCCAAAAACCACATTGCCCGTCTTGTCGTAAATCGCGAAGGACAGGTTACTCATGGCCACATAGTGGTTAGGCCCCACCGCGCCCACCGGGTCCGGAGGCGCCACGCCAGAAAGGTTGCTGATGGCATCAAAGCTCACCATGGGGGCGGGTATACGCAACCGGCTATCCAAAGTGTCTTGCACAACAGGATCGACATCCTGCCCCCCACCAGAGGTGGCGTTTATCGGGCCCGGGTCAACAATCAATCCACCCCGGTGCGCCATGGCGGGGACCGGCTTGGGTGGCAGCAAACGCAAAGGCAGGGAAATATCAAATCGCGTTACCTGAACATCGCTGCGCAAAACAGCAATGCCGGGCTGGGAAACGACGGTTTTTCCACTCTGACTTTCCTTGGGTGCTGTCGTGGCTGCCTGGGCGGTTAAACAAAACGCCGCAGCCATGAAAAACCCATAACCCCATCGTGTAATAATGCCCACCATTTCTTCCCTCTTTTTGTATTTAGTCCCTGATACTTACCGACTTGCGGACCACATTGCAAGTCAAATCGGAACTTTTTCATCTGTACCGGTGGGAAAGACAGAACCGGTTTATACGGTGGCCAGGTCACCTTTTTGCTGAAGCCACTGCTTGCGATCTGCTGCACGTTTCTTGGCCAGCAGCATATCCATCACCTGCCAGGTATGGTGTTCATTGTCCAGGGTCAATTGCACCAGGCGGCGCGTATCCGGGTCAATGGTGGATTCTCTGAGCTGGGCCGGATTCATTTCTCCCAAGCCCTTAAAGCGTGTCACAGATACCTTGCCTTTCATACCTTCGCGCTGAATTTTGTCCAGTATCTGGTCCCGCTCGGACTCGTCCAGGGCATAAAATTTATGCTTGCCCACATCAATGCGAAACAACGGCGGCATGGCCACAAAAACATGCCCGGCCCTGACCAAGGGTTCAAAATGCTTTAAGAACAGCGCTGACAACAACGTCGCAATATGCAAACCGTCAGAATCTGCATCTGCCAGAATAATCACTTTTCCATAGCGCAGGCCGGCAAGGTCATCTGAGCCAGGGTCGACACCAATGGCCACAGCCAAATCATGCACTTCCGCCGAGCCCAGCACGGCTTCGGAATCCACCTCCCAGGTGTTCAGGATTTTTCCGCGCAGCGGCATAATGGCCTGAAACTCGCGGTTGCGCGCTTGTTTGGCCGAACCGCCAGCGGAATCCCCTTCCACCAGAAACAGCTCGGATTGCATGGGATCCTGATTGGCACAATCTGCCAGTTTTCCAGGCAAGGCCGGCCCTGCCGTGACCCGCTTGCGGACAATTTTCTTGGCTTTTTTCAAGCGGCGCTGGGCATTGCTGACCGCCAGTGCGGTAATGGCTTCGGCCATGGGGATGTTTTGCGTCAACCATAGCACCAGCGCATCCTTGACCGCCGAGGCCACAAAACCGGCAATGCCGCGGCTGGAAAGCCGTTCCTTGGTCTGGCCACTGAACTGCGGGTCTTTCATCTTTACCGACAACACATAACTCACGCGCTCCCAGACATCATCCGGCGCCAGTTTGACCCCCCGTGGCAATAAACCGTGACTGTCAGCAAATTCGCGAATCGCTTCGGTCAAGCCAGTGCGTAAACCGTTGACATGGGTACCGCCTGCCGCGGTGGGAATCAGGTTGACATAACTTTCCTGCACCAGTTCCCCTTCAGGCACCCAGCACAAGGCCCAGTCAACTGCTTCATTGTCGCCGGAAACACTGCCGGCAAACAACTCAGGCGGCAGCTTCTCCACAGGCCCCAGCGCCTCGTTCAAATATTCCTCCAGTCCGGCTTCAAATTGCCACACAAGGGTTTCTGGCGTGTTTTCATCCTGGTACTTCATGCACAACCCGGGGCATAACACCGCCTTGGCGCGCAACAGATGTTTTAATGGCCGGGTCGCCACCTTGGGTGAATCAAAATACCGGGCATCCGGCCAAAAGCGGATGCGTGTGCCTGTGTTACGCTGGCCAACGCTGCCCACAACACTCAGACCAGACACCTTTTCCCCATGCTCAAAGGCCATGTGGTATTCCTTGCCATCCCGCTTGATCCATATTTCCAGACGCGTGCTGAGGGCATTGACCACGGATACCCCAACCCCGTGCAAGCCGCCTGAAAAGGTGTAGTTCTTGTTATTGAACTTGCCACCGGCATGGAGCCGGGTCAAAATCAGCTCCACGCCCGGCACCCCTTCTTCCGGGTGAATATCCACCGGCATACCGCGACCGTCATCCGCTACCTCTATACTGCCATCGGCATGCAAGCTCACAGCGATATTTCTGGCATAACCCGCTAACGCCTCATCCACCGAGTTATCCACCACTTCCTGTACCAGGTGATTGGGCCGGGTGGTATCGGTATACATACCGGGGCGACGCTTGACCGGATCAAGGCCGGAAAGTACTTCAATATCGCTGGACTGGTAATTTTGACTCATAAATCAGGTATCCCTGCATGGTTTTGATGGCTCACCGAAATCGATCCTATGATTGTTTCCACTTGATGGAGCAGCCCATACTGGGCCATTGCTGACTGGTGATGGTGCCGGTTTCCACCAACTCCCGCATGGCTTCCACCAGATCACGACGCAAACCGACCGCGCTGCCGTCTTTACCGGCAGCATCCAGACGCCCCCGGTACTGAACCCGCCCGTGTTTATCCAAGCCAAAAAAATCCGGCGTGCAGACAGCACCCCAGGCCTTGGCCACTGATTGATCCTCGTCCATCACGTAGGGAAACGGGTAGCCTTTTTCTTCCGCCACCTTTTTCATGTTGTCAAATGAGTCCTCAGGATATTCAGCCGGGTCATTGGACATAATGGCCAGGCAATTCACACCCATTTCTTGCAGGGTTTTGCAGTCCTCCACCAGACGATCCTGAATGGACTTTACATAAGGGCAGTGATTGCAGATAAACATCACCACCAGGCCGTTTTCCCCCATGGCTTTTTTTACGGACCAGTGCTGTCCGTCAACCCCTGGCAGCTCAAAATCCGGCAGTTGCTGACCGGTTTCCACCGGCGGTGTCGTCATGCGTACCATTTTTTATGCTCCTATTTATATATATTCAGCGTGGGAGGATTGTCTAACAGACAGACCCTGGTATCAAGCCGCAAATAATCGATTATCCTTGGAAAAGCAGCGCGGTAAAACCATATTTAACGGCACAGAACGCACTCGAATGATAACTCCGTTGCCCAGCTCCCGTCACTCTGCATCCTGACGCCGCCGTCTGCTAAGGGCATCTCACTGAGAGTCACTATCTTCACCCGACAGCAGGTGGTCCATTTTCCTGGCCTTGGTGTGCAGATAAAAGCGGTTATGGGGATTGGCCGATATCTGGATTGGCAGCCGTCGGGCCACTTCAATACCCAATTGCTGTAGCGCTTTGACTTTGGCTGGATTGTTCGTCATCAAGGCCAAACGCCGGATGCCGAAATGCCGGCAGATATCCGCCACCGCATCGTAAGAACGCATATCGACCTCGAAGCCCAGGTGTACGTTGGCTTCAACCGTATCAGCGCCAGCGTCCTGCAAATGATAGGCGCGAACTTTGTTGACCAGACCAATGCCCCGACCTTCCTGCCGCAAATAGAACAAAATGCCGCGACCGGCAGCCGCCAGCGACTGCAGGGCATACTGCAATTGTGCGCCGCAATCGCAACGCAAGCTGAACAAGGCATCACCTGTCAGACACTCGGAATGAATGCGGCTGAGTACTGGTTCTGCATGCGAGTCACTGACATCGCCCAGCGTCAAGGCTACATGCTCCTGCCCGGCTTCATTTTCAAAAGCATGTAAGGTAAACTCCGCCCAAGCTGTGGGCAGGCGGGCCGATGATACATGCCGGAACATGCCAGATTTAGCTGGCTTTTTGACCACTTTGGAAAGCTCCCGTTTGGAAAGCTCCCGGGTCGGATTTGAAGGCATTTTTTTCACCAGGGACTCATCCGTTTTGTAACTGCCGGGCCAAATCCACCATTTCCAGCGCCACTTCCGCCGCTTCCCGGCCCTTGTTGCCGGCCTTGCCGCCGGCTCGGGCCAAAGCCTGATCCATGGTTTCAACCGTCAAAATGGCATTGATAACCGGCACACCCGCATCGGCCGACAAGCGCGACAAACCGGCAGCGCTTTCGGTACACACCGATTCATAGTGAGTGGTTTCACCACGAATCACCGTGCCAACAGCAATCACGGCATCTGCCTGGAATGAAGCCACGGCTTGCCTGGCGGCCAGGGGAATTTCCAGGGCGCCGGGCACTGTAACGTGCAGCAAATGATGTTCGCTCACTCCGTAACGAAGCAGTGTTTCAATGGCGCCGTCAGTTAAGTGTTTAACCACCAGCTCATTGAATCGCGCCGAGACAACCACCACGCGCGTGCGGGAAAAGTCGCCAAAGCGGCCGCTGATTATTTTGATATTCACGTCATAACTCCACATATTCAGTAATTTCGAGACCAAATCCGGACAAGGCCGGGAATCGCACCGGTGGGCTCATCAGACGCATTTTTCCCACGCCCAGAGCGCGTAAAATCTGGGAACCAGTGCCAATATCCTGATAAGCCAGAGACATGGGCTTTTCCAGCTGGCGCTGATCAGATGACTTCAGTTGCATCAGTTCCCGGGAGAAATTCCGCTGGCCATCGTCCAGCAAAACCGCCACGCCCTGCCCAGCCTGTTCGATTTCCCGCAGGGCCCGCCGGAACGTCCAGTGGGGAATGGCGTCATACGCCCCGGTCAAATCCCGCAACCAGTGACCCGCATGCACCCGAACCAAAGTCGGTTCATCGGCCTTGATATCGCCTTTCAGCAACGCCAGATGCTGCCGCTGTGTGACGGTATCCAGAAAGCGTACGGCAGTAAACTCCCCGAATTCAGTCTGAAGAGGAAAACGATCAACTGCCTGCACCGTTTGTTCATGCAACATGCGGTGCTGGATCAAATCCGCAATGGTGCCGATTTTCAGACCGTGACGCTGGGCAAACGCCAGCAAATCGGGCTTTCTGGCCATGCTGCCATCGTCGTTCATGATTTCCACAATGACCGCGGCCGGCTGAAACCCCGCCAGGCGAGCCAGATCACATCCGGCTTCAGTGTGGCCTGCCCGCTGTAACACGCCGCCGGGACGCGCCCGCAGGGGAAAAACATGGCCCGGAGTCACAATGTCCTCCGGCTTGACTGCCGGATTAACCGCCACCTGGATAGTCCGGGCGCGATCCGCCGCGGAAATTCCTGTGGTGACACCGGTGGCCGCTTCAATGGAAACCGTAAAGTTCGTTCCCAGGCCCAGGCCATTGTCCTGCACCATCATTGGCAAGCCCAGTTTCTGGCAGTGGGCCGGTGTCAGCGTCAGGCAGATCAGGCCTCGGGCCTCGCGCGCCATAAAGTTAATGACTTCCGGTGTCACTTTTTCAGCCGCGATAAGCAAATCGCCTTCATTCTCGCGGTCTTCGTCATCCATGAGAATGACCATTCTGCCCGCACGCAACTCATCGATTAGCTCCATGGTGCTGTCAAGACTGCTTGCCTCAACGGGCTGTTGTTGTGTGTGTGTCATCAGGATTTATCACCTTCTCTGACGTTGTTTTGTGCGGGAATACCCCATTCGTGCAAACGGGCCACATATCGTGCCAGGGTATCAACTTCCAAATTTAGCTCAGAACCAGGCTTGCATGTGCCCAGGGTCGTTACCTCAGCGGTATGCGGCACCAGATTTACACTGAACTCCCGGCCACTGACCGCGTTCACCGTCAAGCTGACTCCATCAAGACACACCGACCCCTTGGGGGCAATAAAAGCGGCCAGTTCCGCAGGCGCTTGCAAGCACAGGCGTAAAGAACGGGCGTCTGCCTGCCGCGTTAGTACCTGCACCACACCATCCACATGTCCGCTGACGATATGTCCGCCCAAACGATCCGCCAATCGCAAAGCCGGTTCCAGATTCACCAATTGTCCCGGCTGCCAGTCTGCCACGGTGGTTTTGTCCAACGTCTCGCGCGATACGTCAACCCACATGACTGGCTGACAGCTATCTGGCTGATTTTTGGCCGTCAGGCAGACGCCATTGACCGCAATGCTGTCACCCATGCGGATTTCTGTGCTCGGCAGTAACGCCGCAACATCGATGCCCAGGCGCATATCGCCTTCGATGGGCTCAACCCGGGCAATACGCCCCATGGACTGGATAATTCCGGTAAACATTGCATCACCCTTTTGCTGTTGTGGAGACATCTGGAGCCAGTTGGCATGCTGTCATCCCAACTGCATCATTTCGGGTGTATTTGACAAGCCACGCCCGCACCAGCTCGTCGTTACCCAGTATTTGGCGCTGCTGAATCTCCAGGCGGACCTTTTCGGCCATGCGCTGCAAGGGCAAAATGACGCTAGGCCGCGCCTCGCTGCCCAGCAAGACTGGCGCCGTATAGACCAGCAACTCATCAATCAGTTCCGCGTGCAGAAAAGCCCCGGCCAGTGTCGCTCCGGCCTCTACCAGAATCTCATTGAAGTCCTGCCCGGCCAGCCACCGATGTACCGCTTTCAAATCCAGCCTTCCGCTGGAATCGACAGGCAGCGAGTGCACCACCAGCTTATGCCGGAGCGATGGATGCTGATTGGTCACCGTCTGCAGCCATTGCTGGCCTGTGGCATCATCCCTGCCGGTCAACAACACAGTGCGGCCAGGCTGGCGCAATAAAGCCGCCGAAGCCGGCATACGCAGTCTGGAATCCAGCACCACGCGCACCGGCTGGTCACGCTCATTGTCAAAAGGGATTGACTCGGGCAACTGTTCAGGGCGCACCGTTAACCGACAATCATCGCTCAGAACCGTGCCGATACCAGTGACAATGGCGCTGCTGCGTGCGCGCCACAGTTGTGCATTGGCTCGTGCGGCCTGCCCCGTTATCCACTGACTTTCTCCGCTGGCCATGGCGCTACGCCCATCCAGTGATTGCGCCAGTTTCAGGCGAACCCATGGCCTACCGGTTCGCATCCGATGAAAAAATCCCTGACTTAATGCTTCGGCGGCCTCACCCAACACGCCTTCGACCACTTCGATGCCATGCTCGCGCATTCGCCGCAGCCCGGCGCCGGCCACCTTGTCACAAGGATCGGCCATGGCCACCACCACCCGCGCGATGCCCGCGGCAATCAGCGCATCGGCACACGGCGGTGTGCGGCCGTAATGGCTGCAGGGCTCCAAAGTGACATAAGCCGTAGCCCCTGCAGCCTGTTCTCCGGCTTCCCGCAAGGCATAAACTTCCGCATGGGGTTCGCCTGCGCGCCGATGATAGCCAGTGCCCACGATGCGTTCATCACGCACAATCACACAGCCCACCCGTGGGTTCGGATCCGTGCTGGCCAGCCCCAGCCGGGCCAGGGCCAACGCTTCACGCATAAAATGTTGATCAGAAGCAAAGTGGCTCACGGATTATCCTGCGTTACTGACACGCGTATTGCCATCCTGGCAAATCATCGAGGGAACCACCGGCTGCCACCAGCTGCTTCAACTCCTGAGTGCTGGCAAAAACCGAGGCTGGCACATCAAGGCGCTGAGCGGTTTCTGTCAGCGTTTTTTTCAGGGCATTGAAACGCTGACTTTGTTTTTCATCCAACTGACCCAACGGTGGTAAAAGAGCCGGATCCATCGATACAGCCTGCGCCAGCAAACGCAACAACCGTTCACCCTGGTGCTTGACCAAACCGGAACTTAACCGGCACGTCCGCAATAAATCCTGATGATTCTGCGGATTGCGCTCCACCAGCGCCTCTATTTCGTGATTCTTCAAAATCCACTGGCGGGGTTTATTGCGACGACGGGCTTCCTCGTCACGCCATCCCAGCAAAGCAAACAGCTTTTGTTGTCGAGGCAAATCATAGCGTTTGCTGCGGCTGATTTTGATGAATGTCTTGGTGACATTCTGGTCACTCAAGGCCTTTTTCTTCCAGATTTCCATGAGCTCCCAAAACCACGGCTCGCGATCTTTCTCCCGTAGCTTTTGCAGGAGCATATCGCGCATCTGCGGCAGATAGATCACATCCTCAATGGCGTATTGAATTTGCTCAGCGCTTAACGGCCGGCGTGTCCAATCCGAGCGGCTATGGGCTTTTTCCAGCGTGATGCCCAGCAGGTTTTTAACCAGATTCTGGTAGCTCATGTGCAAACCATAACCGCACAGGGATGCAGCCACCTGGGTATCAAACACCTGCCGTGGCAGCCGGCCGGTGAGTAATTGCAGGATTTCCATGTCTTCACTGCCAGAGTGGCACAAAACGGTATCAAATACCTCCGCCTGCGGACGCAAGTCGCTGATTGCCTGCACATCCAGCAATACGATTTGTTCGCCCATCATCATTTGTAGTAACGACGGATTCGGATAGAACGTGCTGGTCCGTTCAAATTCCGAGTCAAACGGCAAACACAATTGCGTACCCGAAAAATTGCCCGCCAATGCCTGCCACTGGCGGGCATCATCTACCCACAGGTAATCTGTTATCATAACGCTGCTTTTGGCATCACCGCCCACGACATTGCACCCATTTTTCAAGAATCAGGCATTTTACCACCATGGATACATTCCCCCGGCGCTATTTCCTGGCTTTTTGCGTCAGTATGCTGGCCATGCTGACAGGTTGCCAAAAACCGGTCAAGCAACCCGCTCACCAGGCTGAAACAGCCCCGGAACATGCCTGGCCGCTTATTCTGGGCATCAATGATGTCTATCAGCTGAAAGGTCTGTATAACGGTCAAGTGGGTGGCTTGCCCCGCGTCGTCACCCTGCGTAAAAAACTACAGTTTCAAGGTCATCCTGTACTATTGCTGCACGCAGGCGATTTTTTACACCCATCATTTTCCAGCCGCGTCTTTCACGGCCAGGCAATGATCGATATGCTCAACCGGCTGGATGCGCGCCCGGGTGTATTCGACCCGTTGATGTTTGTGACTTTTGGCAACCACGAGTTTGACAAAGGTGCGCTCAAACATGCCCGCACCCTCGAAGCCCGTATTCAGGAATCAAAATTCACCTGGCTGGACAGCAATATCGAGTGGAAAAAGAACCAGCAAGGCCAACCGCTGATCCGCAGCGACAACCTGAAAAAATGGGCCATTGTTGAATTGCCCGGAAAAACCGCTCCCATACGTGTGGGCCTGTTTTCCATTAGCACCGACATGGTCCATCCAGAATACATTGAATCTTTTGATTCCCCTGCGGCCACAGCCAAAAAATACGTTCCCCTGTTGCGCCAAAAAGGTGCGGATTTCATTATTGCTCTGACGCACCAGTCCCTTGATCGAGATAAAAAGCTCATGCAATTGCCGCCCCCCCTGCGACCAGACATGATTATGGGCGGCCACGAGCACTATCATCAACTCGAAAACATAAACGGCCACTGGATAGTCAAAGCGGATGCCGACGCGGTATCCGCGGTTATCGCCCCGCTGGAATCTTCCGGACACGGGATTCACACTTTGCCAATACGCATCGAACTGAACAAAAGCGTTTCACCGGATGCCGAGGCGCTGGCCGCTGCCGATCAGTGGCTGACCCTGTTAAATCAACGCTATTGCCAGCAAGTCGGCAAGCCGGCTGATTGTTTACAAACCGTATATGGAAAAACCCGGGTCGATCTCATTGGCGAGGAAAGCGAAATCCGCCGATTTGAAACCAACCTGGGTAATTTTATTGCCGACACCGCCTTGGCGGCTTTTTCCGCCTGCAAAGCTGACATGGCGGCGATTAATTCCGGCAGCATACGGCTTAACCAGAACATTACTGCTGGCAGCGCCATCACCAGCGGGCATATGGAAGCCATGTTTGCTTACCCGTCGCCCCTCATGCTGATTCAGATTGACGGCAAGACGCTCAAGGCCATGCTACAACACGATATCGACAAATGGACCGCTAACGGTCACTGGCTGTTAATTGCCGGATTTGGCTTTACTCATGACCCCAAAAAGCAAAAGTTCTTCAACCTTCATTATGCCGACGGGCGGCCAGTGAAAGACACCGACTCATTGCGCCTGGTGGTGCCGGAATACCTTATCAGCCCCCACAGCGACCACGACGGATATCACGTGATTGATGCCGACATGGTTGTGCCCTGCCAACTCAATGGCACGGAACTGAAAACCTTGCTGATCGAGCGCCTGCGCCAGCACCCGGAAGGCATTGCGCCGGTTGTCGATGGGCGCATATGCAATACCCTCCGCGACTCATGTACGGAATAACCCGCGGACAAAGGGTTAATCCCCCAAATAAACCTGAAAAGCCACCATAAGGATCAGTGAAAACACCGTAACGAGCGCGGTTTTCTCCGGTTTGATATCCTCATAGGCGTCAGGAACAATTTCAGACAAGGTCAGCCACAACATGGCCCCGGCGGCAAAACCCAGACCAACCGGCAACAAAGGTTTGAAAGCCTGGATAAACAGAAAGGCCGGTACAGCCATGAGCGGCTGTGGCAGAGACGTAAAAATGCTCCACAACGCCGCTTTCCACCATGGCATACCACGACTGGTCAGAACCGCAGAAATGGCCAGACCTTCTGGAATGTTATGCACAGCGATGGCCAGGCTCATTATCAAACCAAAAGTCATGCCGCCTCCAAAAGACGTGCCAATGCCAATGCCTTCTGCCGCAGAGTGAACCGTCATAATTAACACGATAAGCACCGCTTTTTTCAGACTGCCCTGTTTGAGACCGGCAAAAATTTCACCCTCAAAATGGTGCATGCCTTCAAAACGCTCAAGAACTTTATGCGTCAGGTAAATAAACACCAGACCGGCAATAACCCCCAGAACCGTTTTGGCCAGGTGATATTCAATACCCTCGTAAATCAGGCCAAAACTGGCCCCCAACATCAAACCGGCCGCCAACGCATTGGAGACCCCCATAATGCTAGGGCTTTGCTTTTTGATAAAAGCAAAAGGGATGGCGCCCAGGCCCGTGGCCACCGCCGTTAACAACGCATACCAAAAAACTTGCCAAACCGGCGAGTCACCAATCAATGCAAACATAAGAACATCCTTATATGAGAGAACGAAGATAAAAAG
>JALSHI010000024.1 GCA_026982315.1 Lysobacterales bacterium | reverse complement strand
CTGCCTTTTTCCCACCTGGCCTTGAAAGCCTATTTGTTTTGGCGCAACCGGCGTTTTCAACAGTTGGCGAGAGACTATCCCAAGGCCGTCCTGCACAGCCCGAACTTTCTTGATCTGCCACACACCGGTCCCACAGTCATCACCATCCATGACATGGCCTATGCCCGCTTCCCACACACCCTGCCTCCGGAACGGCTCGCCTTGCTGCAAAAGGGGGTGCCACAAGCCGCCGCCCGCGCACAGGCCATTATTGTTCCATCCGCTTTTGTGAAAAACGAAGTTCTGGATATCCTGCCGGTGACAGCGGAAAAAGTCCATGTGATTCCCCATGGGGTCAACGATGAATTCCACCGCCAGGGAGAAAAAACCACCGAAACGCCCGCCTGTGTTCAGGCGCTGGGACTGGAACCAGGCGCCTATGTGCTGTGCGTGGCCACCTCGGAGCCAAGAAAAAACCTCATGAACCTGCTGGATGCCTGGTTTCTCTTACCGGCCTCTGTGCGCCGGGAACGGACCCTTGTGCTGGTGGGCGCAGGTGGCTGGAAAAACCGCGCGCTCAGCCAGCGGCTGGCCTTTATTTCCCAACGTCCGGCCCATTATGGCCGGGTCGTGGCCCCAGGGTATGTATCTGCGGCTGACTTGCCCGGGCTTTATGCTGCTGCTGCGGGTTTTATTCTGCCCTCGATCTATGAAGGTTTCGGCTTGCCCCTGGCCGAAGCCATGGCATGCGGCTTGCCCACCGCGGTGGCCACCGGATCGGCACTGGAGGAAGTGGCCAGTGATTCCACCATTCGCTTCCACCCCCATAATCTGGAAGCCATCAGCCATGCCTTGCAACGCCTGCTTGAAGACTCGCAGTGGCGCCGTCAATGCGCCCGGGACAACCGGCAACAGGCTTCCGCATTACGCTGGTCCCGCTGCGCTGAGAAAACGCGTGCAGTTTATCAAAGCCTTGTTCATTAACCCGCTTCACCCCTATAATATCTCACCATCTCGATAAAGAGATAATAGCGGCGCAATCAGTCGCGGGAAGCCGGTGCAAACCCGGCACTGCCCCCGCAACGGTAAAAGAGAAAACACTGCACTGGAAGTATCCAGCCACTGGTTGATCCCGGGAAGGCGTGCAGTGGCCGTCAGGCGCTCTTGAGTCCGGATACCCGACTGGTTGCTCATCCATAACCCAATGATCGCGGCGGGCGATCGAATGAGGACACCATGAAAAAGACATATCCTTGCAAGCACCTGCTGACTGGTGCTTTGATTTCGTTGCTTTGTTTACCCTCTCAGGCGGCCACGCCCCCTCAAAATCATGACATCGCCGAACAGGAACCACTGGTGGTCACAGCCAACCGCTGGCCACAAAAACCCGACACGGTGATTCCTTCATTGACCGTCATTACGCGGGCCGATATTGAGCGGCTGCTGGCCATTGACATCATGGACGTACTGGCGCTGGTGCCAGGTATCGACGTGGTTCGCACCGGCCCTGCCGGGTCGGCCACCAGCGTGTTTGTGCGCGGCGCCAACTCCAACCATGTACTGGTCTTGATAGATGGTGTACGTGTGGCGTCAGGCAATACCGGCGCTTTTGCCTGGGAGCATTTACCTGCGGCACAAATTGAACGCATTGAAATTTTGCGCGGCCCGCGCGCCAGCTTGTACGGCAGTGACGCCATCGGCGGCGTTATTCAGATTTTCACCCGCGAACATCATGGTGCAGACATTTCCCTTGGCACAGGCAGTTATGACACCGTCGAAGCCACCCTTGGCTATGGCCAGAACTATGCCCAGGGCCGCGGCCATGTGTCCGCACAACTGGGCGGCCGGGGTAGTGAGGGCTTTTCGGCTGTGAACAGCGGCCACTGGGCTTACGATCCGGACAAGGATGGCTATGCCAATTTGAATGCCAACCTCAAGGCCCGTTGGCAAGCAGACTGGGGCACGGCGCGGCTGAGCTATCTGGAAACACGCGGAGATATTGATTTTGATCCGGCCAACAACAACAGCGATAGCGCCCACCGCACTCTGGGCGCGGCCATCCAAATTGACGGTGACAACTGGCGCCATGAAGTCTTGCTAGGCGCTAATCAGCAAGACCTGTACACCAAGGCCTATCATTCCCGCTTCAAGTCCGAAAGACTCAGCGCCGACTGGCTGCTGCATGGCGCCATTGGCGGCAACCAGGCGCTCAGTATGGGCTTGTCCTGGTATCAGGACCTGGGCCAAGTTGGCGTGGACGCACCCTACCACTTGATGCGGACAGATCAGGCGGCTTTTGTCAATTGGAGCATGCAATTTGCCCGCCAGCGTCTGGAGGCGGCTGTCCGCTACGATGACTTTAGCGACGCCGGAGCGCAAACCACGGGCAATCTGGGCTGGCAAATGCAGCTAACACCCGATTGGCGGGTGGGTATTGATGCGGGAAAAGCCTTTCAGTCACCGGCGTTTAATGATCTTTTCTATGCCATGCTTGGCAGTGACGGCAGCCACTCCCCGTTGTTACCGGAAAAAAGCCTGGCCGGGGAGATAAATGTGCAACACCGGGTAAGCCCCCATGCCGATTGGCAGGCAAGTATTTTCAAGCAAAAAATCACAGATTTGATTCAGTATGTGCCCACCGACCCGGATGATCCTTTTTCGCTCTATACCCCGCGCAATATAGGCCAGGCGGAGATTCTGGGCATTGAACTCGATGGCCGCTGGCAACGGGAAAACTGGCTTGTGCGCGCCAATGCCACCATTCAGGACACCCTGGACAAAGGCGCGGACACCCCACTGTTGCGGCGACCGGATCGCAAGGGCAGCGTGCAGGTGGATCGCCAATGGAGCAAGCTCTCTGTAGGCGCCACAGTTTTTGGCAGCAGCGGCCGCACGGACTTCAACGGCCCGTTAGCCGGATTCACCACCGTGGACGTGCGCCTGCATTACCGTATTCATCCCCAGTGGCGCTTGGGGATAAAGGTGCATAATCTGGCTGACCGCGACCACCAATTGGCCAGCGGCTATAACACGCCCGGCCGTTCTTTTTGGGTACAGTTGCAATGGCAGCAGGCCCGCTAACAAACGGTAATCGGGTTAAAAACAAAAGCCCCGGAAAATCCGGGGCTTTTTTTGCCATTATCCCCCAAGGGAACGAGAAAATCAGCGTTTCAACCGCTCTTTCAATGCCTTGTTGAGGTCAATGCCTTTCAGATATTCATTGATGGCGTCATTGGTTACGTCATACAGCGGGCGGCCCATCACTGCAGCTGCCGCTTTGAGGTCGTCACGAATTCGCTTGGACACCCGCAAGCTGGCATCTCTGGGTTCTTCGCTGATTTTACGTTTTGCTCTTGGCATGGTTGTTACCCCATTGGTTGATTAGTGTCCAAACCCTGTTATCTGCAGGCTTCGGCATAAACAAAATATTAAAACAAGTCGAACCTGTCACAAGGCCAGTCATTCACCTGTGCAGTTTTATGTATGGGGGGATTTTTTTATTTTATTGCGAATCATCAAGTAATTCAATACCATCCATGCCCGCAGAGAGGGTATTGGCGTCCCCGCCCTGGCTAAGCTTGATGGCCAAACGCACTTCATTGGCCGAGTCCGCATGCCGCAAGGCATCTTCATAGGTGATTTCGCCAGCCTGATACAGCTCAAACAAGGCCTGGTCAAAAGACTGCATGCCCAGATTGGTGGATTTCTTGATGAGATCCTTGAGTTTGTGAATCTCACCCTTGCGAATCATCTGCTGGGCCAGCGGCGTATTGATAAGAATTTCCACCGCCACGCGCCGACCCTTGCCATCGGGCGTGGGAATCAGTTGCTGGGCGATCATGGCTTTCATATTGAGAGACAAGTCCATCAGTAACTGGTCCCGCCGGTCTTCAGGGAAGAAGTGCAGAATCCGGTCCAGGGCCTGATTGGCGTTATTGGCATGCAGGGTGCACAAACACAAATGGCCGGTTTCGGCAAAGGTAATGGCGTGCTCCATGGTCTCCCGGGTTCGCACCTCACCAATCATGATGACATCCGGCGCCTGCCGCAGGGTATTGCGCAAGGCCACCTCGTAGGATTCCGTATCGATGCCCACCTCCCGTTGGGTAATCACGCACCCCTGGTGTTCATGCACATATTCGATAGGGTCTTCGATGGTGATGATATGCCCGGTGGAATTGACATTACGATAACCAATCAGGGCCGCCAGAGAGGTGGATTTACCCGTGCCGGTGCCCCCCACAAAAATAATAATGCCACGCTTGGTGAGAGACAAATCCTTGAGCACCGGCGGCAGGTTCAGGCTTTCAAAGGTGGGGATTTTTGTTTCCACCCGGCGAATCACCATGCCTACCGTGCTGCGCTGATAAAAGGCGCTGACGCGAAACCGGCCAATAGAGGAGACGCCAATGGCGAAATTGCACTCGTGCGTGCGTTCAAACTGCTCTTTTTGTGAAGGCGTCATAATCCCCATGACCAAATCCCGCGCCTGACTGGCCGACAGCGGCGTTTGCGTAATCGGCACCACCCGGCCATGAATCTTGATGCTCGGCGGCAAATTGGTGGTAATAAACAGATCCGACGCCTTTTTGTGCGCCATCAGCTTTAAAAAAGAATTAAAGTCCATGGTTCATTATCCCTGTGTTTTCTGGCCAATACCCTGTGGGGGTTTATTGGAAGTCCGCCTTGTTCTGGGCTCGGCTGCGTGCCTGCTCCCGGGTAATCAGACCCTTGCGCACCAAATCGTGCAGACACTGGTCAAGGGTTTGCATGCCATAAGCCTGACCAGTTTGAATGGAGGAATACATTTGCGCCACTTTGTCTTCCCGGATCAGGTTACGAATGGCCGGTATGCCAATCATGATTTCATGGGCGGCAATCCGGCCGCCGCCCACCCGTTTTAACAGCGTCTGGGCAATCACCGCACGCAGTGACTCCGACAACATCGAGCGCACCATGGGCTTCTCGCCAGCCGGAAACACGTCAATAATCCGGTCGATGGTTTTGGCCGCCGAACTGGTATGCAAGGTACCAAAGACCAAATGGCCGGTTTCTGCCGCGGTTAACGCCAAGCGGATGGTTTCCAGATCCCGCAATTCGCCCACCAGGATAATATCCGGATCTTCCCGCAAGGCCGACCGCAAGGCATTGTTAAAGCTGTGTGTATCCCGATGCACTTCTCGCTGATTGACCAGACACTTATTGCTGGTATGAACAAATTCTATGGGATCTTCAATGGTTAAAATGTGACCCTGTTCGTGTTTATTGAGGTGGTCAACCATGGCCGCCAAGGTGGTGGATTTACCCGATCCGGTGGGGCCTGTCACCAGAATCAACCCCCTGGGTACATCTATAATGTCCTTGAATATGGGGGGCGCGCCCAGATCTTCCAGAGACAGAATTTCCGATGGAATGGTCCTGAAAACCGCCGCACAGCCGCGATTCTGGTTGAAAGCGTTGACACGGAAACGGGCCAGCCCAGGAATTTCAAAGGAAAAATCCACTTCTAACTGTTCTTCGTAATCCTTGCGCTGGTTGTCACTCATGATGTCATAAATCATGTCGTGTAGTTCCTTGTGATCCAGCGGCGGCAAATTGATGCGGCGAATGTCTCCGTCCACACGAATCATGGGCGGCAAACCGGCTGACAAGTGCAAATCCGACGCCTTGTTTTTCACCGAAAAAGCCAGTAACTCTGCAATATCCATGAATGACCCCTTGAGTAATGTTTATGGTTCCAGGCTTTCGAGTTTATCCGGCTTGTGCTATAAATTCCAGTTTGTTGGTCTCCTCAATCTGATGCTCATGCGATTTTTTCCTTACCTTGGCCTGTGCCTGCTTGCTCTGCTGGCGGCGTGTCGGCCACAAGGGCCTGCTGTGGAAATTGGCGGCCAGCAATTTGCCGTGGAAATTGCCGACACGGACGCCAAGCGCCAAAAAGGCCTGATGTTTCGCACCCATCTGGCAGATGACCACGGCATGCTATTTATCTTCCCCGACCAGTCACTGCGGGCATTCTGGATGAAAAACACCCGTATTCCGCTGGATATTCTCTACTTTAACCGTGATCTGGAATTGGTGGATTTGCAGCACGATGTCCCGCCTTGCCACCGGCACCAATGCCCCAGTTACCCCAGCGCACGGCCAGCCCGCTATGTGCTGGAATTAAAAGCCGGAACCGCACAGCGGCTCGGCCTGAAACCCGGTGACCGCCTGAAGCTTTTTAACATTGACACTCAAGTGCGCTACTAAAGCCTCAGGCTCGGCTGGGCCGTTTTGGTGGCCACCTGCTGAAATCAAGATAAAAACCCGCTATGATAAAACCCGTTTGACACCTGAGCAGTCGTGTACAGACTGAACAACACCCTGTCACAAATGCCAAAATCCATGAAGAACAACAAATCAACAAGGGGAACACCATGAAAAAAACCGCCATGGCCGCAATGCTGTCTTCAGCATATTCCAGTAAGCTGCTGGCGCAGGACACCATGAGCTTTGACCAGAAAATCGACCAGGTTCTTGGCCCTGTCGCCCAGGCCATTGAAGACTTTTTCTTTTATCCCATTCCTTTCCTGGGCAATATGCCGTTTATTGTCCTGTGGCTGATTCTGGCAGCCATTTTTTTCACACTGTATTTCAAGTTTGCCAACCTGCGGTATATGGGGCTGGGGTTAAAAATCACCTTTGGTAAATGCGATGACCCCAATGCCCCGGGGGAAATCAGCCACTTTCAGGCTCTGTCTACTGCCCTGTCCGGTACCGTGGGGCTGGGAAATATCGCCGGTGTGGCGGTGGCCGTCAGCGCAGGCGGACCCGGCGCCACTTTCTGGATGATTATGGCCGGCCTGCTGGGCATGTCCACCAAGTTTGTGGAATGCACCCTGGGGGTCAAGTATCGTGACATTTTGCCCGATGGCGAGGTGCTTGGCGGCCCCATGCGTTATCTTTCCAAGGGCCTGAAAGAAAAAGGCTTTGGCACCCTCGGCAAGGTGCTGGCCGTGTTATTTGCCATTATGTGCATTGGCGGCTCTTTCGGTGGCGGCAATATGTACCAGGTCAACCAGGCCTATGAGCAGTTTGTCGGCATTACCGGCGGCCAAAACAGTCCTTTTGCCGGCCAGGGCTGGTTGTTTGGGCTGGTGGTGGCCATTTTTGTGGGGCTGGTGATTATCGGCGGCATCAAGAGCATCGGCAAGGTCACAGAAAAGCTGGTGCCGTTTATGGCCATTATCTACGTGGCCACCGGGCTGTTTATTATTTTCAGCCACTACGACATTCTGCCTCAGGCCTTTGCGTCTATTTTTCAGCAAGCTTTTACCCCATCGGCGGCTTTCGGTGGCTTTGTGGGGGTGTTGATCATGGGGTTCCGGCGGGCGGCCTTTTCCAATGAGGCCGGTGTCGGCTCGGCAGCCATTGCCCACTCGGCGGTCAAAACCAATTATCCGGCCACCGAGGGCCTGGTGGCCTTGTGGGAACCCTTCATTGATACTGTGGTGGTGTGCACCATCACCGCGCTGGTGATTATTATTACCGGTGTTAGCGATGGCAGTGGCCAAATGGCCGGTATTGCCCTGACATCGGCGGCCTTCGCCACTTCCGGCATCAGCTGGTTCCCCTATGTGCTGGCGCTGGCTGCCATCTTGTTTGCGTTTTCCACCATGATTTCCTGGTCTTACTACGGCATGCAAGCCTGGGTATATCTGTTTGGCGCCGGCAAACACCAGGAAAACACCTACAAGCTGATCTTTCTGGTGTTTATTGTGATTGGCGCGGCCATCAAGCTGGACTCTGTGCTGAAGTTTTCTGACGCCATGATTTTCGCCATGTCCGTGCCCAATATCATCGGCCTGTATTTTCTGGCGCCGGTGGTCAAGGAAGAACTGACCCGCTACTTGCAAGCGCTCAAGTCCGGCTCGATGCCCTGCGAACAGTAAAACACGCTCCAACTTCACCATCAAGGCCCGAAAACCGGGCCTTTTCTTTGTCCTGGGTTCCGGCTTTTCTTGCCCCTGCGGGCAGAATAAGGGAAAATTGGCGGTTTGTGGCGGAGAGCCTGATATCCGCGTAGCGCGGCTGGATTTTTCTCCGGTGTCTTTTGTTTAGCTTGAGGAACTCGCATGACCATCAAAGTTGCAATCAACGGCTACGGCCGCATTGGCAGAAATGTACTTCGCGCCCTGTACGAGTCCGGCCGCACCGATGAAATACAAATCGTGGCCATCAATGACCTGGGCAATATCAATAACAATGCCTTGCTCACCAAACACGATACCACTCACGGCCTGTTCCCCGGCTCTGTGGACGTCCGGGGTGACAGCCTGATTGTCAATGGCGATGAAATCAAAGCCTTTTCCGAGCGCAACCCTGAGGATTTGCCATGGGGTGAACTGGGTGTGGATGTGGTTATGGAATGCACCGGCATTTTCCGCAGCCGGGAAACCGCCGGAAAACACCTGCAAGCCGGCGCCAAAAAAGTCCTGCTGTCAGCACCAGCGGCCGGCGAAGCCGACGCCACCGTGGTCTATGGGGTCAATCATCACGTACTCAAACCAGAGCACGCTTTTGTGTCCAACGCTTCTTGCACCACCAATTGCCTGTCCCCCATCGCCAAACCGCTTCATGACGCCCTGGGTATCGAGTCCGGCCTGATGACCACGATCCACGCTTACACCAACGATCAGGTGCTGATCGATACCGACCACAAGGATCCACGCCGGGCGCGCTCGGCCACCATGAACCAGATTCCCACAAAAACCGGTGCCGCCATTGCCGTCGGGCTGGTACTGCCGGAGTTAAACGGCAAACTGGACGGTTTTGCCATGCGCGTGCCCACCATCAATGTTTCTGTGGTTGATTTGACCTTTACCGCCGGCCGCGATACCACCGTGGAAGAGGTGAACGCCATCATGAAAGCCGCCGCCGAGGCCAGCCCGGTGCTGGATTACAACGACCAGCCGCTGGTGTCCTGCGATTTTAATCACAGCCCGGCGTCTTCCACTTTTGATGCCGGACTCACCAAGGTCATTAATGGCCGCCTGGTCAAAGTGCTGAGCTGGTATGACAACGAGTGGGGGTTCTCCAATCGCATGCTGGATACGGCTGTGGCCATGATGAACGCCTGAAGACGCAAACCATACTGACCGGAGCCGCCATGATTCACATGACCGACCTTAATCTGGCACAACAACGGGTGCTGATTCGCGAAGACCTGAATGTGCCCATAGAAAACGGCCGTATCACCAGCAGTAAACGCATCGATGCGGCCCTGCCGACGCTACGCCAGGCACTGGAACAAGGGGCGGCGGTCATGGTCATGTCGCATCTGGGCCGGCCCACCGAAGGCCAATACGATCCGGCCTTTTCCCTGCAGCCGGTGGCCGATTACTTGAGCCAGTCTCTGGGGCAAAATGTGCCGCTGATTCGGGACTGGGTCAACGGCGGCTTCAGCGTACAACCCGGGCAGATGGTATTACTGGAAAATGTCCGCTTCAACGTGGGCGAAAAAGCCTGTGATGAAACCCTTTCCAGAAAAATGGCCGCTTTGTGCGATGTTTTCGTGATGGACGCCTTTGGCACCGCTCACCGCGCCCAGGCCTCTACCGTGGGCGTGGCCAAATATGCGCCGGTGGCCTGTGCCGGACCGCTGCTGGTTCGCGAACTGGAAGCCCTGGGCAAGGCGCTAAAACAGCCTGAACGCCCTTTTCTGGCCATTGTTGGCGGCTCCAAGGTCAGCACCAAACTCACGGTTCTGGAAAGCCTTTCCGACATTGTCGACCAGTTGATTGTCGGTGGCGGCATTGCCAATACCTTTATCGTCGCAAGCGGATACCCAGTAGGGAAATCCCTCTATGAGCCAGACCTGGTGGAAAAAGCCAGGGAATTGATGGCTACTGCAAAGGCCAAGGGCGCCACCATTCCGGTGCCGGAAGACGTGGTCACCGCCACGGAGTTTTCTCCCCAGGCAGAAACCACTGTGAAATCCGTGGAGGATGTGAGCAGCGACGACATGATTCTGGACGTGGGGCCGAAAACCGCCACCCGTTTCGCCAAAATGGCGGAAGCCGCCGCCACCATTGTCTGGAACGGCCCGCTGGGCGTATTCGAGTTTGACGCCTTCGGCCATGGCACCGAAACCCTGGCGCGGGCCATTGCCACCAGCCAGGCATTCTCCATAGCCGGCGGAGGGGACACCCTGGCTGCTATCGACAAATATCAGCTGGAAGACGGCATCAGCTATATTTCCACCGGCGGCGGCGCCTTTCTGGAGTTTCTGGAAGGCAAAACCCTGCCAGCAGTGGCTATTCTGGAAGAACGCGCCCAGGAAGCGGGTCAACAGACATAATGCGACCGAATGAACTTTGACGGCCGGGCGCCTTTTGCCCGGTTGCCCAAACCTAGCGTTTTCCGCAACGTCATAACCCAACAAGGTGAGAACATGGACAAACTGGATGAAATGTTACACACGGCCGCCGCACTCGTGGCCCCAGGCAAAGGCATTCTGGCCATTGACGAAAGCTCCGGCACCATCAAGAAACGTTTCGATGCCGTAGGCATCGAATCCACAGAAGAAAACCGCCGCGATTACCGCCACACCCTGCTGTCGGCCCCCGGCCTGGGTGAATACATTTCCGGCGCCATTTTGTTTGATGAAACCCTGCGCCAGCACACAGCAGAGGGCAAGCCGCTGGTGGCGCTCATGCAAGAGCAGGGCATTATTCCCGGTATCAAAGTGGACAAAGGCGCCCATCCGCTGGCCGGCTTTACTGGCGAGAAAGTCACCGAAGGGCTGGACGGTTTACGCGAGCGGCTAAAAGAGTACCATGACCTGGGAGCCCGTTTCGCCAAATGGCGCGCTGTTATCACCATCGGCGAAAACATTCCTTCACAGACCTGTATTGACGCCAACTGCCATACCCTGGCGCGTTACGCCGCCTTGTGCCAGGAAGCCGGGCTGGTTCCCATGGTGGAGCCGGAAGTACTAATGGACGGCGACCACGACATTGAAACCGCCTATGAAATCACCGAACTGACCCTGAAAACCCTGTTCGACCATCTTTACGAACACAATATCATTCTGGAGGGCACGATCCTGAAAACCAGCATGGTGGTGCCTGGCAAGGACAGTGACCAGGATGTGAGCGTTGAAGACGTGGCCGAGGCTACTTTGGCCTGCCTGAGCAACACCGTACCGGCCACGTTGGCTGGCATTGTCTTTTTGTCTGGCGGCCAAAGCGAAATTGAAGCCACAGAACACCTCAACGCCATGAATCAGATGGGACCACTGCCATGGCCGCTGAGCTTCTCTTACGGGCGCGCCCTGCAGGAATCGGCCTTGAAAGTCTGGGCCGCCAACCCAAAAAACAATGTGGCCGTCGCCCAGCAAGAGCTCTTGCACCGGGCGCACATGAATGCCCTGGCCACCCGGGGTGAATACAGCCTGGAAACAGAAAGCAACGGATAAATCGGGCGGAAGCCCAGCGTTTTCCGACACAAAACCCGGTGGATAAAACCACCCAAGCATTGCAGCCGCGGGCAAGGATGCCCCAGGCTGAACAAGATAATGGCCGGCTCACCGGCCGTTGATTGGCAAGTTCGGGTTGCGCGGATAGCAGCGCTTGCCAACAAGGGGACATAGACATTATGAGTCTGAAAGACGATATCCGCCAGGCCGCTCTGGATTACCACAAGAATCCCCGGCCAGGGAAAATCACGGTGGCGCCCACCAAGCCGCTGACTACCCAGAAAGACCTGTCCCTGGCCTATTCGCCGGGCGTGGCCGCGGCTTCCGAGGCCATTGCCCAGGACCCTCAGGCGGCCGCTGACATGACCATTCGCAGCAACCTGGTGGCGGTGATTACCAATGGCACGGCCGTGCTGGGCCTAGGCGACATTGGCCCGTTGGCGGCCAAGCCGGTCATGGAAGGCAAGGGCGTTTTATTTAAAAAATTCGCTGGCATTGATGTTTTTGATATTGAAGTTGACGAAAAAGACCCGGACAACCTGGTGGACATTATCGCCAGCCTGGCGCCGACTTTTGGCGGCATCAATCTTGAAGACATCAAGTCTCCCGAATGCTTCGAGGTTGAAAAAAAGCTCAGCCAGCGGCTGAATATTCCCGTTTTTCACGACGACCAGCACGGCACGGCCATTATCACCGCCGCCGCCGTGATCAACGCCCTGAAAATAACCGGCAAGGATATCAGCCAGGTCAAGCTGGTCACATCCGGCGCTGGGGCCGCAGGCATGGCCTGCGTCAATTTACTGGTGGATCTGGGCCTGCGGCCGGAGAACATCATCCTCACCGACAGTCACGGGGTGGTCACAAAACACCGGCCGGACCTGCAACCGGGTGACCCCAAATGCCGCTATGCCACCGACAAACCCTTGCAATCCCTGGAAGAAGCCCTGGAAGATGCGGATATTTTTCTGGGTGTGTCCGTGGGCGGCATACTCAAGCCCCACATGATCAAAAAAATGGCCCGGCAACCCATTATTCTGGCCCTAGCCAATCCGATACCGGAAATCATGCCCGATGCGGCCAAAAAAGTCCGCCCCGACGCCATTATCGCCACTGGTCGCAGCGACTTTCCCAATCAGGTCAATAACGTTCTGTGCTTTCCCTACATTTTTCGGGGTGCGCTGGATGTGGGCGCCACCACCATCAACGACGCCATGAAAAAAGCCAGTGTTTTCGCCCTGGCCCAACTGGCGCGCGAAGCCAGTAGCGACATCAGCGCCCAGGCCTATGGCGGAAAAACACCGTCTTTTGGCCCGGATTACCTGATTCCCCAGCCGTTCGACCCCCGCATTCTGCTGTATGTGGCGCCGGCAGTGGCCCAGGCAGCTATGGACTCCGGCGTGGCCACGCGGCCACTGGACAACATCGACGACTACCGGGCTCGCCTGAGTGAATTTGTCTATCAAAGCGGCCTTTTGATGCGTCCGGTTTTTGACGCCGCCCGGGCCGATCCCAAGCGGGTGGTGTTTGCCGAAGGCGAAGATGAACGCGTCTTGCGCGCCGTCCAGACTGTGATCAATGATGGCTTGGCCAAGCCCATTCTGATTGGCCGGCCCGAAGTGGTGAAAATGCGCCTGGAGAAAATTGGCCTGAAGCTGGAGCCTGGCCGTGACTTCGAGCTGGTCAACCCCCAAAGCGACCCCCGTTTCTGGGAATACTGGAGCCTTTATCACGAGATCATGCAACGTAAAGGTGTCACACCGGATATCGCCAAAGCCATTGTGCGTACCCGGCCAACGGTTATTGCCGCCTTGATGGTGCGCCGCGGCGAGGCCGACGCCATGCTGGCCGGACTGATTGGCCGCTATCCCAAAGTGTTGCGCAATGTAATCGACGTGCTGGGACTGGCCCCGGGCGTCACAACACCTGGCGCCATCAGCGCCGTCACCACCGGCCATGGCAACTTCTTCCTGACCGACACCTACGTCAACGAAGACCCTGACGCCGCCGATCTGACCCGGATTACGCAAATGGCCGCCGAAAAAGTCCGCCTGTTTGGCAAAACGCCCCATGTGGCGCTCATCTCCTATTCCACCTTTGGCAGCCGCGAGGGCAGCAGCGCTGACAAGATGCGCCAGGTTTTCCAGCAACTGCAAAACGAAGCCCCGGAACTGGAAGCAGAAGGCGAAATGGAAGCCGACCTGGCGCTCATGCCGGCATTGCGGCAAAAGATTTTTCCCAATTCGCGCCTGAAAGGAAAAGCCAACTTGTTTGTGTTTCCCAACCTGGATGCGGCCAATACCACCCTGAACATGGTGCGTTGCGTCACCGATGGCGTCAGTATCGGCCCCATGCTTTTGGGGTGCGCCATGCCAGCCCATGTGCTCAGCCCCAACTCCTCAGTGCGGCGGCTGGTCAATATGACGGCACTGGCGGTTGTGGACGCCCAGCAACATCAAAAAAATGCGAGAAAACAAGGCTCAAAAACGGCCTTTTCCAAAAACAAGAACTGCGGGACAAACTCATGACAGACATTAAAAATCGCCCGGACACTGATCCGGAAGAAACCCGTGAATGGCTGGAAGCCCTGGAGGCGGTCATCGCCCAGGAAGGCCCGGAACGTGCCCATTATCTGATTGAACAGCTGATCGATCTGAACCGGCGCTCCGGCGGTCATCTTCCCTACCAGGCCACCACAGCCTACGTCAACACCATTCCGGTTCACAAGGAAAAACGTTCGCCGGGCAATGCCGATCTGGAATGGAAAATCCGCGCCATTATCCGCTGGAACGCCATGGCCATGGTGGTGCGCGCCAACCGCCGCCCCGGCAGCCTGGGCGGCCACATCGCCAGCTTTGCTTCGGCGGCCACCTTGTATGACGTGGGTTTCAACCATTTTTTCCGCGGCCCGGACCACCCCAGCGGGGCGGACTTGCTGTATGTCCAAGGCCATTCTGCGCCAGGTTTTTATGCGCGCTCGTTTCTTGAAGGGCGCTTTGATGAGGAACGCCTGGACAACTTCCGCCGTGAAGTGGACGGCAAGGGGCTGTCCAGCTACCCGCATCCGTGGTTGATGCCCGATTATTGGCAGTTTCCCACGGTTTCCATGGGGCTGGGGCCCATTCAGGCCATTTACCAGGCGCGTTTCATGAAATACATGCAACACCGGGAATTACTGCCGGAAACCAACCGCAAGGTATGGTGCTTCCTCGGCGATGGCGAAACCGACGAACCGGAATCCCTGGGGGCTATTTCCCTGGCCGGGCGCGAAAAACTCGATAACCTGATATTTGTTATCAACGCCAACCTGCAACGGCTGGACGGCCCGGTGCGCGGCAATGGCAAAATTATCCAGGAACTGGAAGGCGTCTTCCGCGGAGCAGGCTGGAATGTCATCAAAGTCATCTGGGGTTCCTACTGGGATCCCTTGCTGGCCCGGGATACCAAGGGATTATTACGCCGCCGCATGGAAGAAGCCGTCGATGGGGACTATCAAACCTACAAGGCCAGGGATGGCGCTTATGTGCGCGAACATTTTTTTGGCAAATATCCCGAGCTCAAGGAAATGGTCGCCCATATGACCGATGAGGATATCTGGCGGCTGAACCGGGGCGGCCACGATCCGCATAAAGTGTACGCCGCCTATGCCGAGGCCATGGCGCACACCGGCCAGCCCACGGTCATCATCGCCAAGACCATCAAGGGCTATGGCATGGGCGAATCCGGCGAAGGGTTGAACATCAGCCACCAGCAGAAAAAGTTGCCGGTGGAAGCCATCAAGCACTTCCGCGACCGGTTTGCCGTGCCAATTCCCGACGACCAACTGGAAGAAGTGCCATACTACAAACCCCCGGAAGACTCCCCGGAAATCCAGTATCTGAAACAGCGCCGCGCGGAACTGGGTGGCTACTTGCCTCAGCGGCGGGTGGCCTATACGCCCTTAAAAACACCGTCTCTGGAGGCTTTTTCGACCTTGCTCAAAGGCACCGGCGAACGCGAAGTGTCCACCACCATGATTTTTGTACGCGCCCTGGCGTTGATGCTTCGGGACAAAAACATCAAGGAACACATTGTCCCCATTGTGGCGGATGAAGCCCGCACCTTTGGCATGGAAGGGCTGTTCCGGCAACTGGGCATTTATGCTCACGAAGGCCAGAAATACACTCCGGTGGACGCCGACCAGCTCATGTACTACAAGGAAGACGACAAAGGTCAGGTATTGCAGGAGGGCATTACCGAAGCCGGCGCATTTTCGTCCTGGATGGCCGCGGCTTCATCCTATGCCAATTATGGCGTGCCCATGATACCGTTTTTCATTTATTACTCCATGTTCGGCTTTCAGCGCATCGCCGATTTGGCCTGGGCCGCCGGCGACATGCGCTGCCGCGGCTTTTTGCTCGGCGGCACTTCCGGACGCACCACACTCAACGGCGAAGGCTTGCAGCACCAGGATGGCCAAAGCCACCTGTATGCCAGCACCATTCCCAACTGCGTCAGCTACGATCCCACTTTCGGCTACGAGGTGGCCGTTATCCTCCAGGATGGCTTGCGGCGCATGTATGCCGAAGGTGAAGACATTTACTACTACATCACCTTGCTGAACGAAAACTACAGCCACCCGGACATGCCCAAGGGCGTTGAAAAGGACATCCTCAAGGGCATGTACCGGTTAGACAGCACCGGCCGCGGTAAAACCCGCGCCCAGTTACTGGGTTCAGGCGCCATTTTGCGCGAGGTTATGGCTGCCGCAAAACTGTTAAAACAGGACTTCAAGATCGATAGCGACATCTGGAGCGTGCCCAGCTTTACCGAGCTGAAACGCGAAGCCCAGGACATTCGCCGCTGGAACCGGTTGAATCCCGATAAAAAACCGCGTGTTTCCCATGTGGAAAAATGCCTTGAAAAAGCCACCGGACCGGTGGTTGCCGCCAGTGATTACGTCATGGATTACGCCGAACAGATCCGGCCTTTTGTCGCCGGTGAATACACCACTTTGGGCACAGACGGCTTTGGCCGCAGCGACACCCGGGAAAAACTGCGCTACTTCTTTGAAGTCGACCGCAATTTTATTGCCTACACCACAGTCGCGGAGCTGGCCAAGGCCGGTGATTTACCGGCATCGGCCATTGCCAAGGCGCAAAAACTGTACCATATCGACCCGGCCAAGCCCAACCCGCGACTGGTATAAGCCAAGGAGTCCAAGCCCATGAGCGCAAATCATACAACCCTGAGTGTCAACGTACCGGATATTGGCGACTTCGATGCTGTTGAAGTCATTGAAGTCCTGGT
This sequence comes from Lysobacterales bacterium, assembly GCA_026982315.1. Taxonomy (GTDB): domain Bacteria; phylum Pseudomonadota; class Gammaproteobacteria; order Xanthomonadales; family Marinicellaceae; genus S144-45. The sequence continues at coordinate 57,919 of JALSHI010000024.1, read as the reverse complement.
CAAGCCCGGCGACGACGTGGCCACCGATGACCCCTTGGTGACCCTGGAAAGCGACAAGGCCACCATGGAAATTCCAGCCCCTGCCGCCGGACAGGTGAAAGCTGTCCTGGTGGCCGAAGGCGACAAGGTGCGCCAGGGCGACGCAGTGGTTGAGCTGACCGTGTCCGAACCGGCTGGTGCCGAAAAAACCACACCACAAGACCCTCAGTCAGAAACGCCAGCGGCTACCGAAACACCCGAAGAGGCTGCTGAAACCCCGCCAAAAACCATTTCAGCCCCCACGCCTGCGGTTCCCCGCAAAGCCCCGCCCACACCGTTTGAGGCCAACATTCGCAAACCCGGCACACCGGCGCATGCCTCTCCGGCGGTGCGCAAGTTCGCCCGCGAACTGGGCGTGGCCATTGAACAGGTGCCAGGCAGCGGCCCCAAAGGGCGAATTACCCGCAAGGATGTGCAGCGTTTTGTCAAGGGTGTGATGCAGTCCGGGGCTGCGCCGGCTGCAGCCAGCGGTGACGGCCTGCCTGTGATGCCAACGGTGGATTTCAGTCAATTTGGCCCCGTTGAGACCCGGCCTTTGACCAAGATTCAGAAGCTCTCAGGCAAAAACCTGTGGCGCAACTGGGTGCGAATTCCGCATGTGACCCAGTTTGAAGATGCTGATATCACTGAACTGGAGCGGTTCCGCCAGGCCCATAAACATGAAGCCAAGGCCCAGGGGTTTAACCTGACGCCACTGGCGTTTCTGGTCAAGGCTGTCACCCGGGCCCTGAAACAGTTTCCGAAGTTCAACGCCTCACTGGATGCCACGGGTGAAAACCTGATACTGAAAAAGTATTACCACATTGGCGTGGCCGTAGACACTCCCGATGGCCTGGTGGTGCCGGTCATCCGCCACGCCGATGAAAAGGGTATTTTTGCCATTGCCCGGGAGCTGGCCGATATCAGCCAGCGGGCTCGGGAAAAGAAACTGAAAACCACCGAGCTGCAAGGCGGCACGTTTTCCATTTCCAGCCTGGGCGGTATTGGCGGAACCGCCTTCACCCCCATTATCAACGCCCCGGAAGTGGCCATACTGGGTGTTTCCAGACACCACATGCAGCCGGTCTGGGATGGCGAGGCATTTGTTCCCCGCCTGACTCTGCCTTTGAGCCTGTCCTACGACCACCGTGTTATTGACGGAGCTGAAGCCGCGCGTTTTTGTGTTTACCTGGCCGACATACTGGCCGATATGAAGAAGATATTGCTATGAGCCAGCCAAAAGACATCCGCATACCCGATTTGGGCGATTTTGACAACGTACCAGTGATAGAAGTGCTGGTGACCGCCGGTGACAAGGTGGAAAAAGAACAGCCTTTAATCACCCTGGAAAGCGACAAGGCCACCATGGAAATTCCCAGTCCTTACAGCGGTACCCTGGCCGAAGTCCTGGTCTCGGAAGGGGACAGCGTCAGCCCCGGCAGCCTCATCGCCACCATCATCGCCGAAACTGAAGACACGCCTGCCGAAACCGCGGCCGAAGACACCCTACCTTTGGCAGCCCGGCCCGAAACGCAAGCAGACAGCAGTAACAAAAGCGCCGAACAACACACCGACTACGATACCGACTTGTTGGTGCTCGGCGGCGGGCCCGGCGGCTACACGGCGGCTTTTCGCGCCGCGGATCTGGGTCTGAAGGTCACCCTGGTGGAACGCTATTCCACGCTGGGCGGGGTCTGCCTGAATGTGGGCTGCATTCCCTCCAAGGCGCTGCTGCATGCCGCCGCTGTCATTCGCGAAGCCGAGCACATGGGCGCTCACGGCGTTCGCTTTTCCGCGCCGGACATCGACCGCGCTACGCTGGTCAACTGGAAAAACAGCGTCATCAGCAAACTGACCGGCGGGCTGGCGGCCATGGCCAAACAACGCGGAGTGACCGTTATTCAAGGAGAAGGGCGGTTTGAGTCAGACCATAGCCTGCATATTGATACGGGCAACGGCTCGTCCCAGCGTCTGACCTTTGCCCAGGCCATTATCGCCGCAGGTTCGCGGGTTTTTAAACTGCCGGACATTCCCTGGGATGATGCCCGGGTCATGGACTCCACCGATGCGCTGGCCCTGGAAGACATTCCCAAGAAACTGCTGATTATTGGTGGCGGCATTATCGGCCTGGAAATGGCCACAGTGTATTCAGCGCTGGGCAGTGCGGTCTCTGTGGTGGAAATGCAGCCCCAACTCATCCCTGGCACCGACAAGGATATGCTCCGACCTTTGCAGCAGCGGCTCAAAAAGCAACTGGCCGAAATCCGCACCAACACCCGGGTAACCGCTGTCAAGGCGCAAAAAAATGGCCTGAAAGTCACCTTTAACGACGCCGAATCAAGCATCTATGACAAAATCCTGGTGGCTGTAGGCCGCCAGCCCAACGGCCAACACATCCATGCTGAAGCCGCCGGTGTGCACGTGGACGACCGGGGCTTTATTCCCGTGGACAAGCAGCAACGCACCAATGCCCCGCATATTTTCGCCATTGGCGACATTGTCGGCCAACCCATGCTGGCCCACAAAGCCACTCACGAAGCCAAAGTGGCCGCTGAAGTCGCCGCTGGCCATAAAGTGGCCTTTGACGCCCTGGTTATCCCTTCAGTGGCCTATACCGACCCGGAAATCGCCTGGGTGGGACTCACCGAAACCGAGGCCAAAGCCAAAAACATCGCTTATGAAAAGGCCGTTTTTCCCTGGGCGGCCAGTGGCCGCGCTTTGGGGCTGGACCGCACCGATGGACAAACCAAACTGTTGTTCGACCCGGACACCCGACGCATCATTGGTGGGGCCATTACCGGCGTGAACGCCGGCGAGCTCATCGCCGAAGTGGCTCATGCCATCGAAATGGGCGCTGAGGCAGCCGATGTGGCCTTGACCATTCATCCGCATCCCACTTTGAGCGAGTCAGTGGCCATGGCCGCGGAAATGTTTGAAGGCAGCATTACCGATCTGATACCGCCAAAAAAACCTGCTTGAACGGCGATTTATCCGCCATATCCTCCAAAGGTTAGCCGCTTTTGGATTTAATTCTGGCTTGGCCTGGCGGCTTTTGTGCTATATTTTAGTGTCAAGAGGGAATCAATACACCGGTCGACGCTTCTGTCAGGCAGTCACTGGCGCAAGCATAAGCGCGTGGCCAAACTGTCGGCAACCGTTGACCGGCAGCACAGGGGGAATCGTGAACCTGCCACTCACGCCAGAAGACACCGATCTGCTGATACAGGCGCTTAAGGGAAAACCCTGCCAGGCTCAGGCAGTGTACAAGGCTCTGCAGCAATGGTTGTTTGACCAGTCCTCCGATGGTGTTCGTTGTTTGCATGAGCTGGCCAATCACAGTGACGTGATTTTTTGGGAAACCGACCAGGATCTCCGGTACTCCTGGCTGAGTCCGGCTTTTGAAAAAAAGCTCGGCTGGTCAATTCAAGAAGGCCTTGGCCGCAGTGCGGCGGATTTGCTGGTCACCGAGGAGCAGGAGAGATGGCACAAACTAACCCAGCGCGAACCCCAGCCCTTTCAGAATTACCATACCCGGGTTCAAGCCAAAAACGGCGCTGTCAAATACTTTCTTTCCGACGGCATTCCCATATTCCATGCCGACGGTTCTCTGGCTGGCTTCCGCGGCTTCAGTGTCGATATCACCCGCCAGGTTCTCACGGAAAAAGCCAACAAAAAACTTATCTCCCTGCATGAGTCTGTACTGGAGGCCGCGCCTGACGCCATTATTCTGGTTAACACCAAAGATCAAATCATCGCCGTCAATCAGAATTTTTTTGACCTGTGGCACATTCCTGAAGCGCTGCGCCTGCAGCGGGATTTAATCGCCATCCGGCGACACATTGCCGCCCAGGTTGATACCCGCAAGTCCCGTTTGCCCGACATAAAAACCTTCTATGAAGACCGGGCAAAGAAAAGCCATGATGTTCTTTATCTGAAGGATGACCGCGTGGTTGAACGCTTTACCGCCCCCCAGATTCTGCGTGGTTGTATCGAAGGCCGCTGCTGGTATTACAAGGATGTGACCAAACAACACACCTTGCTGCGCCGCGTCATGAAACAAGCCTATAGCGACCCCCTCACCGGGTTGTATAACCGCCGCTGGTGCGAAAACAAACTCACCAGGCTGTTAAACGGCAAGCACAAAAATCAGGTGGCGTTTTTGTATATGGACATGGATTATTTCAAGGCCATTAACGATGCCTGCGGTCATGTCACCGGCGACCGGGCCTTGCGCGAATTGAGCCATAGGTTACTGGAAGTGACCCATGACGATGGCGACTTGTGCCGCCTGGGCGGGGATGAGTTTGGCATGATCCTCTGCGGCAAAACCCAGAAACAAGCCATTCATATCGCAGAAAAAATCCGCCAGGCCGTTAAGTCCTACCGCTTGATTCAAGACGGCAAGGAATATCGCCTGGGCATCAGTATCGGGCTGGTGAGCGCCAACCGGCATGACTCCACCAAAACCCTGTTTATCAAGGCCGATGAAGCTTGCTACCTGGCAAAAACCGGAGGTCGGGACAGCCTGCTCATTTATCATGAAGAAAAGGAGCTGATTCATCGTTCTCACCAACAACTGGCCTGGTTTGAACGGCTGCAAAGCGCCTTTTCCCACGATCATTTTCAACTGTGGCAACAACCGGTGTTTAACCATAACAAAGGTCAGGAATGCTATCAGGAAATACTGCTGCGGCATGTGGACGAAAACGGAAAAATATCCGATCCGGCCGAATTTATGCCTGCGGTGCAACGCTTTGGCCTGGCTGAGTCCCTGGATCGCTGGGTGATAGAGGCGCTGTTTTCCTGGATCAGCCAACACAAAATTGCGCCTGAGCGCGTTTTCAGTATCAACCTTTCCGGCCAGTCCATCACCAAGCCCGCTTTTCTGGATTTTGTATTGCAACAATTTCAGAGTTTTCGGGTGCCTTATGAAAGCATCTGCTTTGAGATTACCGAAAACGAAATCATTCAACACCTCGAAAGCGCGCAGAAGTTTATGCGCTTGCTGCGCCGTAATGGCTGCACTTTTGCCCTGGATGATTTTGGTAAAGGGCTGACCAGCTTCGCCTATCTGAAAGACCTGCCTTTTGACTACATAAAAATAGACGGCCAATTTGTGACCGGCCTGAATGATGATAAAATTAACGAGGCCATCGTCAAGTCGGTGGTATACATCGCCCAGACCATCAATAAAACCACCATTGCCGAGCATGTGGAAAATGCCAAGACTCTGGAAACCCTGAGTCAACTGGGCGTTAATTTATTTCAAGGACACCATCTGGCCAAGCCCCGGCCATTGGCTTGATGGGTCTGCATGTTTCTTCCCTCCAGGCAGCGCAAAATGGCCAAACTGTATTTTTATTATTCCGCCATGAACGCGGGTAAAACCACCCACTTGCTGCAATCCAGCTACAATTACCGTGAACGCGGCATGCACACGGTGATTCTGGCACCGGCTGTGGATCACCGCTTTGGCCGTGGTACCGTGGCCTCACGCATTGGTCTGTCCGCATCCGCGGAAGTGTTTGAACCCACCGATGACCTGTATCAACACATTGGCCGTTTGCACCGGCAGAAGGCCATTGACTGTGTGCTGGTGGATGAAGCCCAGTTTCTGACCAAAGCCCAGGTGTATCAACTAACCGAAATCACTGATCGCCTGGGTATCCCGGTTCTGGCCTATGGCCTGCGCACCGATTTTCGGGGAGAGCTGTTTGAAGGCAGCCAGTACCTGCTGGCCTGGGCCGATGAACTGAAAGAGCTGAAAACCATTTGCCATACCGGCAAAAAGGCCACCATGGTGATTCGTATTGATGAACATGGCCGCGCCATCAAGTCCGGCAAACAAGTGGAAATTGGCGGCAATGAACGCTATGTCTCGGTATCACGCGCCGAATACAAACGCATTTTTTACGACAAAGGCACCATTGAGCCGCTGCAATGCCCCTTGCCTCTGGATGAACCGCCATCCTGAATCCGGCGGACAAACAAACCACAGCCTTTCATCACAGGCATAACCTTATGACGCATTCACCACTCAAGATTATTTTTGCCGGTACGCCGGATTTTTCCGTTCCCGCCCTGAAAGCCCTGATGAATGGCCCCCATACAATCCAGGCCGTCCTGACCCAGCCTGACAAACCTGCCGGCCGGGGCCGCAAATTGCGCCAGAGCCCGGTTAAAGCGACCGCCCAGGAGGCCGGAATTCCTGTCTGGCAGCCAGCACACCTGCGCGATGCCGACTGGCAGCTCCGGTTGGCCGAGCTGCAACCTGACTTGATGGTGGTGGTGGCCTACGGTCTCATTTTGCCCCAGGCTGTACTGGATATTCCCCGCCATGGCTGTTGGAACATTCATGCTTCGTTATTGCCCCGCTGGCGGGGAGCAGCGCCCATTCAGCGGGCGATTCTGGCCGGTGACAAGCAAACGGGTGTCTGTATTATGCACATGGACGCCGGACTGGATACCGGAGCCGTTTACCACCATAAAGCCACGGCCATCCATCCCCTGGAAACTGCCGGTGAGCTCCATGACCGCCTGGCTGTCATGGGCGCGGACGCCCTGGGCGAGTGTTTACAGCAACTGGTCGCCGGGCGGCTGCCAGCGCCCCGTCCCCAGGATGAAAGCGGCATCATCTATGCCCACAAAATCCGGCCTGAGGAGGCGATTATCGACTGGCGCCAGCCAGCAGAAACCATTGTGCGCCAAATTCGGGCCTTTAATCCATGGCCAGGTGCCCGCGGGGAAATCGCAGACCAAACCCATAAAATCTGGCGCGCGCATACCCTGCCGGATGAGTCCGATACAACCAAACCCGTTCCGGGAAACATTCGCCGCGTGGACAAAAAAACACTGGAAATCCAGTGTGGCGAGGGTGCGCTGGCCGTTGACGAAATCCAGCAGGCCGGTAAACGCCGTTTGTCCATTGGTGATTATCTGAACGCCCATGCCCAGCGGCTAAAGGCCGGCATGCCATCTTCGCCGGAATCCTGATGAGCCTGGCCAGCCGTAAAGCCGCAGCCCGTGTCTTGCAGGAGGTGTATGCAAACCGCTCCACCGTGGATGACGCACTGGAAACACACCAGACGCAACTGCCCCCAGAGCAGCGCCCCTGGGTGCGTTCGGCTTGCTTTGAAACCCTGCGTTATTTGCCCAGCATTCGGGCCAGCTGGCAGCAGCATGTCAAAAAAAAACCCACAGACCCTCTGGCCTTGGCCATTCTTGATCTGGGCACCGTCCAGATACAGCACCTGAAAACGCCTCCGTGGGCGGCAGTCAACGAAACCGTCACACTCACCCGGGCTTTGAAAAAGCCGCACTTGAGCGGCCTGGTGAATTCCGTACTGCGTAAAATCGCCAAAAACCCCCTGTTGCCAACACACCTGCACAACGAAGAAACCCGCTGGAACCACCCCAAATGGTGGATTAAAAAACTCCAGCAACAATGGCCAAAGCACTGGCAAGCCATCCTGCAGGCCAATAACCACAAGGCACCTTTCTGGCTGCGTCATAATCGCCAGGTTCCTGCGGCACTGCCGGCCCTGCAAAAAGCCTGCCCGGAGGCCCGGCAACATCCACACATCGCTTCTGCCTGGTGTATTGATCCGCGCCCGGTGGCGTCCATACCGGGTTTTGAGGCCGGACATTTCAGCGTGCAGGATGCCCACGCCCAAAGGGCTGCCCCTCTCCTCGACCCACACAACGGTGAACGCATTCTTGACGCCTGTGCCGCTCCAGGCGGAAAAGCCGGCCATCTGTGGGAACAGGCGCCCCAGGCCGAAATCACTGCCATAGATGTGCAAGCCCACCGCCTGAGCCGGGTAGGGGAAAACCTGCGCCGCCTGCAAGCCAACATCAACGGTACACCTGTCGAGGTCCGCGCCCTGAACATGGCCAAACCCAACCAGTGGCCGCCAGACTGGGGCGCTGGCGCGGTGTTTGACCGCATTCTTCTGGATGTGCCTTGCAGTGCCTCGGGTGTGGTTCGGCGTCATCCTGATATCAAGTATTTGCGTCAGGCCGGAGACATCGCCGCAATAACCCGCCAGCAAAAAGATATTCTCGAGGCTTCCACCCGCTTGTTGAAACCCGGTGGTCACCTGCTATATGCTACCTGCTCTGTCTTTGATGAGGAAAATGGACAACAAGTGGCGCATTTTTTAAGCCGACATCCCGAGTTTGAAGCCGAAACCCTATCATTGCCTGGAGGAGTCTCCCGCCAGCATGGCGTTCAACTCCTGCCGGAAATCCACGGCGGAGACGGTTTTTACTACGCGCTGCTCAAAAAACGGGGCCATGGTTAACCTGCAGACTCACCGGCTGCTTTTCCTGCTACTGTGGTGGGCACTTCTTTTCCCGGCTTTCGCTCATGCCTCAAGCCTGGCTATCACCTCAGCGTCCATTCGTTTTCACAATGGATGGTGGGAGGTCACACCCGTATTTCTTTGGCAAATCGATCCGCCTGTGATAGAAGCCATCCACAGCGGCGTGGCTTTGCGCTTCCAGCTCAAAGGGCGTCTAATCCAACAGGCTCCCTTGTGGTGGGACAAAATACTGGAAAACCAAAACCAGAATCTGGAAGTGCGCTATTTCTCCCTGAGCAAACAGTATCTGCTAAAAAACCGGAATACCGGCCAGCAACGCAGCTTCCTGCAACTGGACAACCTCTGGAAACATATTGGCCAGCTGGCCCCGGTGCGCTTGCCGGCCCACCGGCACGCCAACAGCGTGGAATTGCGGCTGCGACTGGACACCGGCGCCTTGCCTGCCGCCATGCAATTGCCCACACTGCTGGACCGTGCCTGGCATCTGGATTCAGGATGGCGGTCGTTTCCCTTGCCACCGGTGCAGAACTCCCCACGTGACGCGAATAAGCCCCTCCCATGAAGCGGTTTCTAAAACGTTCTCTGCCGACCTTTGTCATCATTGCCTTTTTGCTGGGTGCCCTGTACTGGCTGGGAGAAGCCATTCAGGGACGCGAACAGTTCAATCGCATGTATTTGTGGTTGTTTGGCGCCTCGATTCTGGCCGTTGCCATCCTCTCCCTGGTGATTATTCAGCGCTTGATATGGCTTTTTCTCAAACGCCGGAACAATGCGCCGGGGATTCACCTGACTTCCAGACTGGTCGCCACTTTTATCACCCTGTCCTTACCGCCTATCCTGATTCTGTACCTGTTTGCCAATCAATTTGTGGATCGTTATGTGGATAGCTGGTTCAGTAGTGACACGGAAAAAGCCTTGCGTGACTCTTTGTCTCTGGGGCAAATCTTCCTTGAAACCCAAACACGGCGAAACCTTGGCATCAGCAAGCGCCTGGCGCGGCAACTGGCGGAAATGAATCCGGCCGCGCAGATCATTCGCCTGGACAGCCTGCTGGACGACGCCGGCGGCGCCATCAGTCTCAGCCTGCTGGACGACAACGGCACCATTCTGGCCAACAGCAATCTGGACCCGTTTTCGCTGCAAACCAGCCTGCCTCCGCAACAAGCCCTGCAAAATGTCCGTCACGGGCAAACCTACGCCCGTGTGGAACCGGCTGAAAAAGGCTTGCAAATCCGGACATTGGTGCCGGTGGCCACCAATGCCCTGCAAACTTCTGGCCGCCAGCGTTTTCTGCAAGCGCTGTTTCCCGTGCCACCGGCCTACAGCGCGCTGGCCAATAACATTGAAACCACGTATCACGACTACAAGCGCCAAGCCTACCAGCGCACCCAGGTCAAACAAACCTTTATTATCATCCTGACCATTGTCTTGCTGCTAAGTGTGTTACTGGCCCTGTTACGGGCCTTTTCCGCCGCCCGGCAACTGGTGGCCCCTGTACGGCTGTTAAGCGAAGCCACCCAATCCATTGCCAAGGGGGAGTTTGGCCACCGCATTCCCGTGGAATCCAGTGACGAACTGGGTTTTCTGGTGCAATCGTTTAATACCATGTCGTCGCAACTGGCCGCCTCCAGCGCCCTGGCACACCGCTCCCAGGTAGAAGCCGAGTCTCAACGCTGGTATCTGCAAAGCGTACTGTCACACCTGTCCAGCGGGGTTTTAAGTATTGATAAAAACCAGCGTATTCTCATGGCCAATGCCGCGGCCGCGGCTATTTTGCACCTGGATTTAAAAGACCTGGTGAACCAGGATCTGGAGTTTCTCTCACACAAAAACCATGCCTTGCAGCCGTTGGTGGACCTGATTCTGAAAAAACTGGCCGACCGCTCAGACGAATGGCAGCAAGAGGTATTACTGGCCGAAGATTCTTTTCGTCGTATTCTGGTGGTGCGGGGCAGCCGGATTCCCGAGCGGGAGCAAGAGGAGGGCGGTTTGGTGGTGGTATTTGATGATGAGACCGTACTCAACCAGGCCCAGCGCGATGCCGCCTGGGGCGAGGTGGCGCGGCGCTTGGCCCATGAGGTCAAAAACCCGCTTACGCCGATCCAACTGTCCGCGGAACGTCTGCGCTTACGCTTTTTGTCGCGGATGGCGCCGGAGGATGCGGAAATCATGAGCCGCACCACTGATACCATCATCTCCCAGGTGGAAACGCTGAAAACCCTGGTGAATGCTTTTTCCGACTATGCCAAGGCGCCGCAATTGAAGCGCGAACCCGGCGGCCTTAACCAACTGGTGCGGGAAGCGGTTAACCTCTATGCCCTGTCACATCCGGGCATTACTTTCGAATTGGATCTAAATGAACCAGAACCGGTTTTGTTGTTGGATAAAAACCGCATCCAGCAATTACTGACCAATTTGATTAAAAATGCCCAGGAAAGCCAGTCCGACACCCGCATTGCCATTGCCACCCAAACACAACAACAAGGAACGGAAAAAACCCTTGTTCTCACCATCCGCGACCATGGGCCCGGATTTGATGAAAACACTCTCGAACATCTGTTTGAACCGTATGTCACCACCAAAACCGGCGGCTCGGGTCTGGGGCTGGCCATTGTCAAAAAAATCGTTGAAGAACACGGCGGCAGTATTCGCGCCTATAATCACCCCGAGGGTGGGGCCGTCGTGGAAATTCGTCTGCCGGTTCTGCCACTAAAAGACACGGAAAAGCCATGAAACCGAAGCAACACATCATGTGCGTATTTTCCAGCAACCAGCTCACCGAAGCCTGGCTGGTCAAAGAGTTGTTGAATCACCATGGAATCCCCGCTCAGGTGACCGGACAATACCTGTCCGGAGGACTGGGAGAACTGCCTCTGGACCAACCTGTTCGCGTCCTGGTGCCATGGGAAAAAGAAACCCGCGCCAAGTCGGTGCTTGAGGAATATTGGTATGAAACATCCCAGCCTTTCTGAACTGGAAATCCGCTTTCAGCGCTTGCAGCAGACACCTTCCTGGTCGGTGACTGAACGCCGACAACGGCTGCAAGAACTGCATGATGCGCTCATCCGTCACAGCGAACCGCTGGTGACGGCCATCAACCGGGATTTTGGCCGCAGAGGCGATGGCGAGACCCGTCTGGCCGATATCTCTCTGGTGCGGGCAGACATTCGCCATAACCGCAAACACCTGATGCAATGGGCGCGGCCACGGACCGTGTCCACAGGCATCAAGTTTTGGCCTTCTCGGGCGCGCCTGGTGCCACAACCACTCGGTGTGGTGGGTATTATTTCTCCCTGGAACTATCCGGTGAACCTGGCGTTGTGTCCCTTGAGCGCGGCCGTGGCGGCCGGCAACCGGGTCATGCTGAAGCCTTCGGAGCTAACGCCGCAAACCAATGCTGTGCTCCGCACCATCCTGAGCGAGGCTTTTCGCCCCAATGAAGTGGCCGTGGTAGAAGGGGACGCCGACACCGCTGCGGCCTTTACCCGCCTGCCGTTTGGTCACCTGCTGTTTACCGGCTCCACCGCTGTGGGCCGAAAAGTCATGCAATCGGCCGCCTGTCAGCTCACACCGGTTACTTTGGAATTGGGCGGCAAGTCGCCTGTGATTCTGGATGACGATGCGCCTTTAAAAAAATCCATGGACAGCGTAATGGCCGGCAAGCTGTTCAATGCCGGTCAGTCCTGTATCGCCCCGGATTATGTCCTGATTGACCCGGCATCCCGTGAGCAGGTACTCCAGCAGACCGCCGCCAGTTGCCGCGCCCTGTATCCGGGAAACGTGCTGGACAATCCCGACTATACCGCTATCATCAATGAACACCACTTTCAGCGGCTGGAAAATTTGCTCCAAGACCTCCCCGACACATCCTTGCATTGGCCACTGGGAACCATCACGCCGGCTCACCGGGAACGACGCATTTTTCCGCCGGTGCTGGTGCTTAACCCGCCGGCAAGCAGTCCTCTTATGCAAGAAGAAATCTTTGGCCCCATTTTGCCGATTATTGAAGCGGCAGGCCTGGAGGCCAAAATTAACATCATCAACAGCCGGCCGCACCCGCTCACCATTTATTTCTTCGGCCACCGGCCCCAAGCCATCCGCCAGGTGCGCAACCACACCCTCAGCGGCAGCCTCTGTGTCAACGAAACCATGGTCCAGTTTGCCCAGGACAACCTGCCTTTTGGCGGCGTGGGGGAAAGCGGTCTTGGCTGCTACCATGGCCAGGCCGGCTTTGAAACCTTCAGCCACCTAAAGCCGGTATACTACCAGTCCCGGCTGAATCCCAATCATCTGATTCGCCCCCCTTACAGCGCCTGGAAAAAGCGGCTTATTGATTATTTGGGGCGGCTCTAGCTGTTAAATATTTTCCACCTTGTCAGGCGGCATATTTAGTGGCACAATTATTTATCAATCTGCACTCGCCGGGTAGCGCATGAAAATATTTATTCTGGAAGATGATCCGGATCAGGCTCAGCTCTATAAACTGTGGCTGGAAGAAAACGGTCATGAGTGCCAGTTATTTGACACCGGGCGTGAGTTTATCCGCCGCATTCCCTTTGACTTGCCGGATATTGCCTTGCTGGACTGGAACCTGCCGGTGATTGACGGCATGGATGTCCTGCACTGGATCAAGGCCAGCCGCTATGATGACATTCCGGTGATTTTCCTGTCTGCGCGGGCCGATGAAGACGATATGGTAGAGGCCTTAACCCAAGGCGCGGACGACTACATTGCCAAACCCATCACCCAGGCCGAGCTGCTGGCACGCCTGGCGGCAGTCAGCCGCCGCTATAACAAAACCCACAAGCCCAGCCTGGAAGACACCTCCCCTTATCACATTGACATTGAAAACGGCCGCATCAGCCTTGATGGTACAGAGATTTCCCTAACGGCCAAGGAGTTTGACCTGGCTGTGCATTTCTTTAAAAATCCCGGGCGCCTGGTGTCCCGCAAAAGCCTGCTGGAAACCATTTGGGTGCGCAGCTCGGATATCAACACCCGCACCGTGGACACCCACATCAGCCGGTTGCGAAAAAAGCTGCACCTGGATGGCTCATATGGCTGGAAGCTGATCTCCGTCTACCACCAGGGTTACAAAATGGTTCGGGAAAAGCGCCACGTGGCCTGATTTCCGGCCAATCCACTGGTGCCAGAAACTCCACCCATTACATCCATGACCCATGGGCCTTTCTGGCCAGTCATGATAGACTTTGAGCAATTTTTCATTGACTTCCTTTCAGGATGGGTCTTGAGACCATCGGAGATATTTTATGGCAGAAAAAAAACCGGCAAACCCCAACCACAGCAATCCGCCTGCACAGGATTCCGTTGAACAAATCCGCGACATCCTGTTTGGGCAGCACCTGCGCGAATTCCAACAACGCTTCGCCTCCCTGGAAGCGCAGATGCAAGACAAAATCACCGAGCTTGGACAAACCATTGAGCAGCTGAATACACAGATCAGCCAGCGGCTCGAGCAACTGGACAAAAGCCTCAAACACGAGCAACAACAAACTGCCAACGCGCTGGCTGAAGACCTACAACAGGTGGAAAAACAGTTGCAACACAAAATCGCCGAGACCGAAGCAGACCTGAGCCAGCAACTCAGCGACCGTACCGCCGCCCTGGACCATCACAAAACAGACCGAAACGAACTGGCCAAATTACTGCAGGAATTGGCCGCAAAGCTGGCTGATTGATCTTGTGAACCAGCACATGGGTTAACACCAGCATGAACAGCGAAAGCGACAAAATCAAACAGTTGCTGCTGGCCGATGAACTGGCCTTGCTGCAACAGTTGCGGGAAAAAGTGCTGGAGTCCGAGCACTTTAGCGAAGCTGTCGCCGATGTTCTGGCCACCGCCACCCAACGGGCATGGAAAAAAGACCCCGCCTACCAGGCCTCTTTGGCCAAGCCCATTGGGGAAGGGCTGAAAACCGCCCTTAAGCGGGAGCAACGCTCCATTATCGATGCCTTTGTGCCGGTGATTGGCCCCATGATCCGGGCTTCGGTGAGCGCGTCCATCAAAAAGCTCATGGCGGATCTCAACCGCATACTGGAACTGGGGCTCTCGCCCAAGGCCATCAAATGGCGCTGGCAGTCCTGGAAAACCGGTGTGCCATTTGCCGAGCTGGTTTTTCTCAACACGGTGGAATACCAGGTTCAGCACGCTTTTCTGATTGATAAAGACAGCGGCCTGCTCATCGAATATGCCGGCCACGAAGGGGAGCTGGCCCGGGACAAGGACGCCTTTTCAGCCATGCTGACGGCCATTAACGATTTTGTCGCCGACACCCTGGCCGATGATACCGGCAGCCGCCTGCGCAGCGCGGAACTGGGCGAATACCAGTTGTGGATTATTGATGGCCCCCGGGCGTATCTGGCTGTGCTTATCAAAGGCAATCCGTCTGAACGCCTGCGCGAATCGTTACAGGACGCCCTGGATAAAATCCATTTTCTCTATGCAGAGGAACTGGCAAACAGTGACCAGTACGGCCAGTTGCCACCGGTTCGGTTGGAGTTGGAAGACCTGCTTATCACCAAAAACCGCCAGGCAGACGATGATGACAACCACACCGGCCTGTCTCGCCAAAAAGGCTGGATAGCGGCTCTTGTGTTAATGGCACTGGTCGCCTGGGGCGGTTGGCGCTATTTGCAACACAAAAAACAACTGCACAACCTAACAGCCCAGCTTAAACACATCCCCGGATTTGTTTTACAGGACATTCGCAGCAGCGATGATGGCCTGCTGGTCACCGGCCTCAAAGACCCGTTGGCGGATTTGTCAGTTGTGCGCCATGATGGTGTTAAATTTCGTCTGCGCCCTTATTTATCACTGGACGCGTCTCTGGTGCAAAAACGCCTCCAGCGACTGTCGGAAGGCACCGCCTTGCAGGCCCGCCTGGCGGAAAATGGCCAGGTCACGCTTTCCGGCACCGCTTCGGAAAACACACTGGCTTCACTGCGCCGGCAATTACTGGCCATGCCGGGCGTGAATGCCGTGGACAGCACTCAGGTTACCGCACCGGTCAGTCCATGGCAGCGGTTTTTGTCCCGAAATCCCGTTCCGGAAAACATTCAGGCCACGATGACCAACCAACAACTCACCCTGCAAGGCGAAACCTCAGGCACCCAGATTAAATCCTGGCTGGCGGCTGTGACCCAGGCCTTTCCTGACATGGCCATCGACACCCGGCATCTCCGCGTTTTGCCGGATAAAGACGCCCTGATCGCAGCCATCAATGCCTCTGTTATCACCATGCCCCGCGGAACTCAAATCACCGCGGAAGGCAAACAGTCAATAACCTCTTTGGCCGACAAGCTAAAACTCCTGCAACAGCAAGACCCGCGCATGGCCATTACACTGACCGGCAGCACGGACTGTACCGGTTCACCAGAGGCCAACCAGAAACTCGCTCAACGCCGGGCTGAACATGTCAAACAAGCGCTAGTCCAGCACGGGGTGGACAAGCAACGGATACAAACAGACACCAAACCATGCGCCAGCGGCCCGGCCCGTCTAGATCCAGCCTTGCGACGAGTCACAACCAAAGTTATTCAGCCAGCAGAAGGCCACCTACCATGAGCGCCCCTGTCCTGACACGAAAAATCTGCCTGCTGGGCCGCCTGGCTGTGGGTAAAACATCGCTGGTGCGCCGGTTTGTGGAAAATGTGTTCGACGAACGCTACCAAACCACCGTCGGGGTCAGTATTCACACCAAAACCCTGAACATTAATGCGCAGACGATCAAGCTGATTATCTGGGATATCGCCGGTTTTGAACAGGTTGCCCACTACCAGCAGTACTTGCGCGGCAGTCACGGCGTCCTGTGGGTGGCCGATGGCACCGAGCCGGCTTCCTGGCAGAAGTTACTGGCCATCCACCAGAATCACCAATCCATCCATGCTGTGCCGGGTGTATGCCTGATTAACAAACATGATTTGCTGGATCAGTGGCGCATCCGTAACGAAGACATTGCCCATTTACAAAAGGTTTTCGGGTTCGTCTTGTTCAGCAGCGCCAAAACCGGTGAAAATGTCGAACAGGGTTTTACCGAGCTGGCCAAGCGACTATTGAAGGACCAATGAAACTGCCGGCCGTTCTGAAGGAGTATTTGCTTCACCACCGCGCCCAGAACGGCCACCTGGCCATTGCGTTTGACAAAGACACTTTTGAGACGCTTGCGGTTTATGGCGCCCCTGAGCATTTTGGCTTTAACGACCTGGAGCCGGGAAAACCGGTTACACACATTCACCCGGCGCTGGAAACCGAAACATTTGACGCGCCTTTTCAATTATCCTTTTTAAACCTGAAGCCCGGGCTGGTTTGTGACCTGCATTACGTCACCGACCAACAGCAACATTTTATTTTGTTACTGGATCGCACCGATCAGTTTGATGTCATTTCCCGTCACCAGCAACATAGCCATAACGTCCAACTGTCCAACGACTATTTCAAACGCCTGATTGATGAGCTGACGGCCACACAGGCCCGCCTGTACAAGGCCAATGAAGAAAAAGCCATGCTGATTGCCATGCTTTCCCATGAATTTGGCACGCCATTGTCAGCCATCAAAGGGTATGCCGAATTGCTGGAAAAAGGCAAGATTCCAGCGGATAAAGCCACCAGCGTGATTCGCCGCAATGCCGACTCCCTGGTGAACATGATTCACAACGCCCTGCAATATGGCCAGCTACATGCCGGTAATGCGCCTGTGAATCATGAGTCATTTTCTCTCCAAAACTTGCTGGAAGACCTGAAAAGCACCTTGCAACCGCTGGCAGACAGCAAGGGGTTGACCTTTGAGATCCTGCCGATTTCCATGCCGGAAACCCTGTCTGGGGATCGTTACCGCTTGCGCCAGATACTGGTCAATTTACTCAGTAATGCGTTCAAGTACACCGCCTGCGGCCAGGTGCGGCTTGTGGTTGACGGGACAGAAAAAACAAATGTTACATTCCGGGTGCAAGACACCGGGAGCGGGATTCCTGCCGATAAAATACACCGGCTTTTCACTCCCTGGGTTCGCGGCACACAACCTCAAGCCAGCGGAACCGGCCTGGGTCTGGTGATCAGCAAGCAATTGGCTGAATCTCTGGGTGGATCCCTGCGAATGACAAAAACATCAAAAAGCGGAACAGAATTTTGTTTGGACGTTCCCGTGCAAACCAACACAGACAAAACCGTCCACAGCATGCGACCAGAAAAACTCAAAAACAAGCATGTGCTGATTGTGGATGATGATAAGGACATTCTTTACCTGTGCCAATTGTTACTGGAAGATCTCGGCCTTTTTGTGGTCACCGCTCATAGCGCCGGGGACGCGGCCGAACTTTTTAGCCGTCGGCGCTTTGATTTGATTCTCACGGACATTAACCTGGCCGACGGCAGCGGCGAATCAGTACTGGATCAAGTGCGCGCTCACAGCCAGAAATTACCCGTTCTGGCCATGTCGGCCCTGCCACACCCAAAAACCGTCGAACGCCTGTTGCAGCGGGGGTTTTCCGCGGTGATTCCCAAGCCCATCGACGAACAAACCCTGGTCGATGAGTTAAGCAAAATATTTCCTGAACAGCGCTAAGCGGGTTGTGCGCCTTGGCCTGGTGTTTGTGATATCCTCATCAGATTGCTAGAATGGCTTCCAGGGCTTAAGGATAAAAACCGCGAATGTTCGTGGTGCCTAAGGGGGGTGTTATGGATTACTCTTTACCGGCTTCTGTTTTGGTGGTTACCGCGAACAACCAGCAGAGCTTCTGGTCTGCGTTATTTAAAAACGATGACCCAACTGCCGCCTGTGTGTCTTTTTCGCATGAGGCACTTTCCACCCATATCAAACGCCTTCGCCCAGCACTGATTATCCTTGACCCGCCTGAAACCGAACCAAAGGCAAGCAACATACAGCGTATCCGCGATGCTTTAAGATCACACCGCGGTTTTTTGTTTATAGCCACGGCTGAATCACCGGTTCCCTGGTTAATGTCGTTGCCTACACCAGAAGGCTGGCTACCCAAAAGCCTGTCTGGAGATCAGCTCAGGGCCTACATCAAAAAACAGCTGCGCCAGTGTCAGGCGCAACTTTACCGCCAGTCTCTGGAAAATCACCGCTGCGTGGGCCAACACAGCCAAAAACTGGCTGCTCGATTTGTGCAAAAACACCAGCAAGAAGACCATGCCAGCGTGGTATGGCTGGGGATTCCCCAACCCGATAAATGGCGAAAGCTTTTAGGGATTGGCGCATTTTATGATTTAACCCTGATGTGGTTCAAACGCCTCCGACAAGCACTAAAAAACCTCTCTGTGATACGGATTTCTGAAACCACGGTAATGGTGCTGGCTCCCACCGACCACACCAATACCAGCCGCTGGTTTTCCCGGCTCCAATCGGCTTTTCAGCAGCCATTAACCATTGGCGAACATAGCGTGGTGACCGGATTGTGTGGCGTGGCCTTTAGTCATTTTTCCAGACACCCTGATGCAAAAGAGTGGTTGAAACATGGCGAACGGTCACTGCTCAAACAACAAACCAGCGATGACGAAACAAACAAAGAACTCCATTTTGTGGGCGAAACGCCCCATGAAAAGCGGTCTCTTTTGATAAAAGCCCAGTTACAGCAGGCCATTAACGACCGGCGTTTCCGCTGGCTTTATCAGCCGTTTGTCAGCCAAAAAGAAGACAACCGGGAAAAATACCAGCTGATGATGCGGATTATCACCACAAATGGCTCGATGCTGGCTGGCAAGGATTATCTCGATGCCGCCCGCAACTCCGGCCTGCTGGAAACCCTTGACCACATTGTGCTGGAACAAGCCATTAATTGGCTGCAACAGGCCCGAGAAGGGCGTCACTATTGCCTGTTAATCAACCAAGGCCTGAACGCCTATCTCCATCACCACCGGGACTCTCGCGTATCTTCGCTCGTGGAAAAAGTGTCTCCGTTTATCAACCCGACAGATGACTGCCCCAGCCACCAGTTGGTGATTCAGTTCGATGTGCAAGACGCCATTGTGCATATGGCGCAATTGGACTCGCTGGGAAAAACCCTGCGGCACGCGGGCATCGCCATGTGTTTGAGCGGCTTTTCCGGCGCTTCGGAACAATGGCGCGCCCTGGAACAGTTGCAGGCCGACTGGGTGCGAACCCCCAGCCCACAACATGATCCGACCTTCTTTACCGGTGGAAAGGACTCTCCTTGCGCCGCCTTGATTACTCAGGCACATGCTGGCGGGCAACAGGTTTTTGTTCCCCAGGTCGACACCATGAAACAGACGGCCCAATTATGGACCTTGGGTGTGGATTACCTGCAAGGTCATTTTATTCAACCGCCCACTGCTGAGGTAGACTTTAGCTTTTCCCAGCAATCCCTTTGAAAGACAGCATATAATGGGCCAAAGTCCTTTAACTTTTTCAGCGGATTATGAATAAAAAACTGACTCAATGGTTCTCCGCGCCATCGGCTATCTTGGCGCTGCTGCATGCGGCGCTGGTTGTCATCGCGAGCATCGCCATTAGTCGCATGGGCAGCTGGAGCTTGTGGCTAATAATGGTCGTAGCGCTGGTAGTAGTGGGCCTGTCCTGGCTGGATGAACAATCAGACAGGGACTGGCTGGATGAGGAAATCCTCGAGCACAAACTGAAGCCCGGCCTTCACGCCTTGTTGTCTGCCTTGTGGGGTATAAGCTTTTTTACCGCCTTGTCCGCTAATTGGCCACTGATTTTCTTTATTCTGGCCACGCTTGTGCTGGCCTATCTGATATTAACGCCTGAAAGCGATGTCCGGCTTTTGGCCGCGGGTATCGTGCCCGCCGGGCTGGCTGCCGCGATTGTCCTGATGACGCATGGATACTACCTGACCGGTACTGGTCTTTTGCTGTTGCTTGGGCTGGTTCTGGGGTACCGCCATCACCTTTTGGCCAATGAAGGCTGGGAGGAAGATCCCGCTCCGACCCTGGATGAAAATCCTGCTGCCGAGCCACTTATGACACCACCGGCCGGGCCGGACCCGGAAACCGAACGCACAATCACTGAACTCAAAAATCAGGTGCGCATGCTGGAAGCCGATCTTTCTTCTGCGGAAATGACCAAAATGGAATTTCTGGCCACCATGAGCCATGAAATTCGCACACCCTTGAACGGAATTATTCCCTTGCTGGATATTTTGCTGGACTCCGAGCTGTCTGATTTCCAGAAAGATTACCTGCAAACGGCGTTTATTTCCGCCAAACAAATGCAAAAGCTTATTGATGACTTGCTGGACTATTCCAAAGTTGAAGCCGGCAAGTTGCGAATTGAACAGGTGGGACTGAAACTGCCTCAAGTGCTGGAATCCGTGGTCAAGGCCCTGGAACCATCCGCCCAGAAGAAAAACCTGCGCATTGAACTGGAGGTATCCCCTTACATCAGTCCTTTGTTGCGGGGTGACCCGTTGCGTCTTAGGCAGGTGGTCACCAATTTGCTGAGCAACGCCATCAAGTTTTCTGACCGCGGCATTATCACTGTTCGGGCAGACAAAACCAGAGATGATGGGGAACACGAGCATGTCCGCATCAGCGTCAAAGACCAGGGCATTGGCATTGACAAGGAGCAACAAACCCTTTTGTTTCAGGCCTTTAACCAGGCCGATGGTTCCAGCACGCGCAAGTTTGGCGGTACCGGTATTGGTCTGGCCATCAGCAAAAAAATTGTGGAGCTCATGGGGGGGGGCATTGGCGTCGATTCCGAAAAAGGCAAAGGCAGCACCTTTTATGTGGATATCCCGCTGTTAAAGCCGGTTCATCACAGCGCTATCACCCAAAAGGCAGCAGACGATACGGATCACAGCTCTTCAGGCCCTGGTTATCAGGCGCTGATTCTCAATACCAGCTTTTCCACCAGCCAGTGGCTCATGTCTCAATTAAAATCCCTGAGCATCGGGGCAAAAGCCGTTAACCACCTGAGCCAAATTACAGATCATTTGAAAAAAACCCGGCAGCACAGCCACAAGGCCGGACGGGTTCTGGTTTTTGTGGATTTTGATACTGCAGCCAAACAGGCCCGTCAGTTGATCGCCAACACCATGGAACCGGATAACGCAGATGATTTTATTCTGTGTGTCATCACATCTCAGCCGCGCATTGCCGGTGTGCCGAAAAGCCCGCGCATTCAACTGCTGGCGCCCAAAACACCACTGACCGAGCTGTTGCAGCGATTAAAAGAAGACGCCACCTCTTCAGCCACCGACAAAACACCACAGGCTGCTCATCAGCGCGATTCCGGCTTTGGCGGGCTGGATCTGGACGAAGCCGAACAGAGACCGGACTCAACCTGTGAGCAACCGGCTGCCATTGTTTCCAAACAGCCTGGAACCAACAACACGCCAGCCACTGTTACACCAACTGGCGCCATTGACGAGCGTGTTTTACTGGTGGAAGACAACGAAGTGAATCTCAAGGTGGCGCAAAAGTTGATTCAGTACATTGGCTATACTTTTGACGTGGCCAAAAACGGACTGGAGGCCCTGGAAAAAGTCAAAAAAACCCGCTACCGAATGGTTTTGATGGACTGCCAAATGCCCGTGATGGATGGTTATTTGTGCACCCAACGTATCCGCGAATACGAAGAAACCGAAGGTCTTCCGCGTACTCCCATTATCGCCATGACCGCCAATGCCATGATGGGGGATAGGGAAAAATGTCTGGACGCCGGTATGGATGACTATATGTCCAAGCCCCTGAACCGGTATGTCCTGGAAAAAACCCTGAAAAAATGGGATCCCTTACAAAACAAACCGGAAAACCCGGCCGCCACAGCGGCACAGCATCCCCATGCCAGTATCAATGACAAATGGCTCAGCACAAAAACCTTGAGTGAAATCCGCGAATTCATGGGTGATGATGTGCAACGGCTGTTATCCCTGTTTAAACAAGACGCCCCAGGCACCTTGCGCCATATGCGCAAGGCTTTGCAAACGCGGAATTTTCAGGAACTGCGGACCCTGGCCCATTCTCTCAAGTCCTCCTCGGCCAATATCGGTGCCCGGGGCCTCAGCTACTTTTGCAAGCGCATGGAGGCCGAAGCCCTTTCCGAAGATATGCAACGGTTGAATGCGCTTATGGAAAACATCAAAAAATCCTATCTGTTGACGGTTCGGGAAATTGACAAATATGACCAAACAGGCACCAAAGCCTGATATCAGAGCCCCCCAGTGGCAGCTGGTTGATTGTGTTCTCATTGACCCGTTGAACCAAAACCGTTACATTGGTCGGCCATGTAAACAACAGCTGACCATATGGGTGTCTTCCTGCGTTCTTTTTTATCCTTGATCTCTTTTTTTGGCCTTGCGTTTTCTGCCCATGCCATTCCTCCCGAAACCCCTTCCCCCGACCGGAAAATTCCGTCGACAGAAGAAACAGATCATGCAAAGCCTGCTTCCTCTGAGGAAAAAACCACCACGCACCGCCGCCAACTGGACACCTTACAGGTTACCGCCAGCATGGAGTCTCAGCCGCTGACCCAGGTGGCCGCAGCGGTTTCAGTGGTCACCCGTGATGACATTTTTTCCCGCCCTAATGTTGTTCTGGCCGACTTGTTGCGCGATAGCGCCGGCATCTATGTGCAACAAACCACGCCCGGGCAGGGCATTCCCATTATCCGAGGCCTCAAAGGCTCGCAAAACCTGCATCTGGTGGACGGTATTCGCCTGAATACCGCCTTTTTTCGCGACGCCCCCAACCAGTATCTGGCTTTGGTTGATCCTTTCTGGGCAGATCAAATCGAAGTGATTCGCGGGCCGTCTTCTGTGTTGTACGGAGGCGACGCCATGGGCGGTGTTGTTAATATCATTAGCCACCGTCCTGCGGTCAATCACCACAAGCCAATAAGCGGTGAAAGCTATCTGGCATGGTATGGCGCTGAAAATCTGGCTTTAGGCCATGCCCGCATGGACATCTCCGGCCGCCAACAGGCCGCATCAATCGCCATGACCTATCTGGACAGTGGTCTGCGCCGCATTGGCGGAGGTCAAACCATCCCTTTTACCAATTACCGTTCCCAGTCCCTGACCGGAAAGGGCATCCGAGTCACCGATCAGGGCCTGACACTGGGAGTGGATCTTCAGCACCTGAAACAACCGGCCACGCCACGGGTGGATGCTCTGATAGCCGGTTTTGGTCAAACCCATCCGGACGCCGAGCGCTATTTATTTGCCCCCAACCAGCGTGATTTTGTCCATATTTTTATGGAAACCCCCAATGCCAGTGGCTGGTATGACAATGCCCGATACCAGCTGGCCTGGCAAAAAATCATTGACCAGCGCCAGGTGCGTTCATGGCAGGAAACTGACGGCTTTCGTGAAAACAATCAAAGCCACAGCTTCAGCGCCAAGGCCACCTGGAACCGACAGTTAGATAAATACAGGCATCTCCTTTTTGGTCTTGAATCCTGGCAGGACACCATTCGCAGTGAAAAATGGCGCGAAACCACCAATGGAGAAAACCCAGTCACGCCACGTTTTCCAGATCGATCCCAGATGCGATTGTTGGCCGCATTTGCTGAATACCGCATTAAAAATCAGCAGCAACAATGGAATCTGGGCGTGCGCCACAGCCGTTACCACACAAGCCTGCGCCACCCACTGGCTCCTGATTCCATGCTTCTGACCGACTGGAGCGGTCATGTGGGCTGGTTATTAACCTTAAGTGATGAAAATCGTTTATTCGCCAATCTGGGACGGGGGTTTCGCCCGCCCAATATTTTTGATCTTGGCCAATTGGGGCCCCGGCCAGGAAACCGTTTTAATGTCATCAACCCCCAGCTAAAACCGGAAAGCCTATATTCCCTGGATTTTGGCTGGAAACATTCCGGCACCAACTGGCATTGGCAAAGCGCTATTTTCCTGAGCCATTACCGCGACAAAATCACTTCAGTATTCACCGGAGAAACCACACCCGATGGCTTGTCTGTGGTACAAAGCCAAAATCTCTCCCGGGTTCGTTTGTTTGGTCTGGAAAATGAATTTGAGTGGTACGGGACACAAGGACAACGTTTGCGAGGTTCGCTCAACTATGTGTGGGGACAGGAAAAAACCCGGCAGGATAGTGAAGCCGCCGACCGTATTCCCCCACTCAATGGTTCATTATCCTTTTTCTGGCCGGTGTCTCACCGGTGGATCATCAATATGCACAGCCGTTTTGCGGCTTCCCAGCGACGCTTGAGTGCGCGCGACCGCCGGGATGCCCGCATAAACCCACAAGGCACCGGCGGCTTTGCGGTTTTTGATGTTTTTCTGAACTGGCACCCTCATCCCAACCATAGCCTGCGCCTGGGTGTTCAAAACCTGTTTGACAAACGCTATCGGGAACATGGTTCAGGCCTGGAAGCGCCGGGTCGTGGCCCGGTTTTGTCATGGCACTTGCTGTTTTGAGGCTGTTATTCTAAATACCCGTAAAAAGTGGTTCGCCAATCAGATGCTGTGACCGCATATCTTATTTGCCAATGCAAAAGGAGGAAAAAATCTCCCCGAGTAAATCATCACTGGTGAACTCCCCGGTAATGGCGTTTAACGCCTGTTGCGCCAGGCGCAGTTCTTCCGCCACCAGTTCGCCAGCCTGATTTTCCTCCAGTTGTTTTTGAGCCTGTTGTAAATGCGCCGCGGTTTTCTGAAGTTGTTGCACATGCCGGGTTCGCGCCAGATAAGTGGTCTCTAACCGGCCCTGCCCTGTAATGGTGCGTACGATGGTTTCCTGAAGTCTGTCCAACCCTTGCTTCTGGCTGGCGGAAATTTCCACCCAGGGCCGTTCATACTGTTCGGCCCAATGTCGAAATGCCGCGGTTTCCGCATTGATGTCCACCTTGTTAATCACCAGGACCATGCGTTCTGTGGGCACATCACTCCAGGCTGCCTGCTGTTTATCCAATGATACGCTGGCATCGGCCACCACCAGCACCAGATCGGCTTCATTCACGGCCTGGCGGGCACGACGGATGCCTTCTTTCTCTACCGGATTCATGGTTACATGCAAACCGGCGGTGTCCAGCACAGTCGCGGCGATGCCCTGAATCTGAATGGTTTCCTTGAGCACGTCCCGCGTGGTGCCAGCCACTGCCGAAACAATGGCGCTATCCTGGCGCGCCAGACAGTTCAGCAAAGAGGATTTTCCGGCATTGGGAATCCCTGCCAGCGCCAGCACAAACCCTTTGTTCAACAAGGCGCCCGCCGAGGTTTGGCGTAAAAGATCCCGCATTCGCTGGTTAATGTCATCCAAAGTGGCTTGCAATTGGCTATCGGCCAGAAAATCGATTTCTTCCTCGGCAAAATCAATGGCCGCTTCCACCCATACCCGCAGACGAATGAGTTGTTCCAGCAGGGCGTTTACCTGCCGGGAAAACTCTCCGGAAAGGGCCCTGCCTGCCGCCAGTGCCGCTTGTTCACTGGCGCTATGGATAAGGTCGGCAATGGCCTCGGCTTGCACCAAGTCAATTTTTCCGTTCAAAAAAGCCCGGCGGGAAAACTCCCCTGGCTGCGCCAAACGTGCTCCGGCGGCCAATGTCGCTTGTAACAACAAATTCATGACCACCGGGCCACCATGGCCCTGAAACTCCACCACATCTTCGCCGGTAAAGGAGTTCGGCCCGGGAAAGTAAAGAATCAGTCCGCTGTCAATGCGTTCACCCGGGCGCCGTTTTTCTTCGTGCCCCGGGATTTGCTCACCGGCAGAGTCCGGCCACATGAAATGGGAAAATTCAGCCAGGCGTGGCGAAGGGCTCTTTCCGCTTAGGACCTTGGCAATGGCTAAAGACCGGGGGCCGGAAACCCGCACAATACCGACGCCACCCACTCCTGGGGGCGTGGCAATAGCCGCTATGGTATCTATGGATTCACTCACGGCTTACTCAGGAAAGCCTGGTTTTAGTAAGGTTGCTTTTCCACCCGCTTGGTAATGATCCATTGTTGCAAGAGCGACAAGCTGCTGTTTACCGCCCAATATAACACCAGGCCGGACTGGAAAAAGGCAAACATGAATGAAAAAGCCAAAGGCATGAATTTCATGATTTTTTGCTGCATGGGATCCATTCCCGGCGTGGGCGACAAACGCTGGGTCATATACATGGCAGCAGCATTGATGGCCGGCAAAATATAGTAGGGATCCGGGCTGGACAGATCCTGCAGCCAGAGAATAAAAGGCGCCTGGCGCAGTTCCACGCTTTCCAGCAACACCCAGTACAGGGCTATAAAAACCGGGATTTGCACCAGCATGGGCAAACAACCACCCAAAGGATTAACCTTTTCCTTTTGGTACAGCTTCATCATTTCTTCGTTAAATCGCTGCCGGTTGCCTTTATAACGTTCTTTCAGAGTCTGGATGCGCGGCTGCAGTTTGCGCATGCGCGCCATGGACTTGTACTGGGACTCTGTCAGCTTGAAAAAAGCCAGTTTGATCAAAATAGTCAATATAACAATGGACCAACCCCAGTTAAGCACAAAGGAGTAAATAAAAGACAATACCGCAAACAGGGGTTTGGCAATCACCGTAAAAATGCCATAGTCAACTGTCAATTCCAGTCCCTGGGCCACTGTAGGCAATAGTTTTTGCAGTTTGGGGCCAATAAACAAAGTGGCTTCAAAGTCGTGACTTTGGCCGCTTTCTATTGTTTTCGCCGGGGTTAAAAAGCGTATCAAATAAGGGGTGGGCGAGTCCGGTAAATACCGGGTCTGCACTTTCAGCGGTTCCTTGTCATCAATGAAGGAAGACAAAAAATAATGCTGCACCATGGCAATCCAGCCTTTATTCACAACGGCTTCAACCGGCTTCTCTCCTTCTTCCAGAAAGTCTTTCATGTCTGTGAAAGGCACCTTGGTATACCCTTCATCCGCATCGTAAAATGCCGCGCCTTTCAGGGACATGCGGGCCGGATCCGTGAATCCGCTCTTTTTTCCCTCCCAGGGATTATTTCGCTGGAGTTGCTGGTAGGCATAACCGGTCCAGGGCTGGCCACTGTGGTTTTCCACCGTCTGATGGACTTTAATCACATATGAACCTGGTTCAATATGGTAGGTTTTAGTCACCTTGATACCGTCTTTTTCCCAGACAAAAGGAATCTCCACCGCTTTTTTGGTGGCATCAACCTTATCCGCCGATGTCTTAAATAACTGCCGATGATCTGCGGCCGGTGAAGAAGAAACCAAACCGCCTTGCGCGTAATAACGGTTTTTTTCACTGTCATCCATCAATACCACGTTTTCAGTGGCACCTTTTGTGGCCGGATAGTGAAGTAATTCCGCATATTTAATGCCAGCGCCCCGGGTATCAATGCGAAGTGTTAACACACCATTGTTCACTTCGACCAGGTGGGTGGGACTCTGCCCCCCTTCTTCCCCGGAAAAGTCGGAGTTTCTCGGTAATTCCTTTTTTGTGTACTCAGGTTCTTGCCCTACTTGCGGAGCGTCTCCCACTTGGGGGACGGAGAGATCCTTGTTTTCTTTAACAGAAGATGGCTGTGACTGATTATTACTGCCGGAAGAGGATGTTCCATAATCCTGTTGCCAGTTTTGATACAAAGCAAAACCGAGAAAAAATAAGGCAGCAAAAAGAAAAGGGCGCGTGTTATTCATGTTTTTTTCTGCGTTGAGTGAATTGAATACTGGCCTGATGCCACAAGGTGTCAAGACTGTGAAGCAATTGGGTATTGCTGGCTGCTTTCGCTGCTGGCCGGCCAATCACCACAAAGTCACATGCGGGTATATGTTTTTGTTGGCGAAAACTTTCCCTCACCAGCCTTTTGATGCGGTTCCTGCCCACAGCGCGTCTGTCCACTTTTTTGGAAATCACCAAACCAAGACGAGGTTTTGCAGAGAAAGATGTTTTATTCCGTTGGTGCATCAGTATCAAAAAATACTGATCCGATACTTTGATTGAACGGGAAAAAACCCGGTCATACTGACTTTTCTTCAGTAGCCGGGCTGATTTTGGAAATGCGCTGCCGGTTCTTTTTTTCTCCGGCTCACTGTTTTTGTTTCCAGTGGAATCAATCAACGGCTTTGGCCAATGGCACAGAATCAAAAAACACCGGCTTTTCCCGTCCAGACTAGCATTTACAACCTTCAGGCGTGTTTTTCCCGTTGGCCAATATCATCTAAAAAGGAGGTTGTTTCTGTTAGCCGGACACGGTCAGCCGCTTGCGTCCCTTGGCTCGGCGCGCATTAATCACTGCACGGCCACTGGCTGTTTTCATGCGGGCACGAAACCCATGGGTTCTGGCCCGTTTAATTTTACTGGGTTGATAGGTTCTTTTCATGGTATTCTTTCCGTCTGAATTGGCTTTAGACAATCATCATAATAGGGAGTCGCCGGATCCACTCTCTCCACCGGCAGAGCAGCTCCGAGGGGGAATCATGCCTGGCGCTTCCCAAAAAGGTGGGAAAGCATACCTTTTTTTGCCAACCTTTTCAAGCAAAATGGCTTTTTACCATCAGCAAATGCTGGGTGAACAGTGTATTAATTTTATTAATATCCTCCCAGGTGCATCAATACATAAACTGATTGACAAAAATGTTGATTCACCATTTTTTAAAAAGCATGTGTCTGTGTGGTGCTAAGATGCCCCGTTGACAATTTTCTCACCGGAAACCTGTTTTACATAGGCCTTATATATTGACCAGGGAAAGATCATCGATGCTTTGGGATAAATGTCTAAAACGTCTGCAGGCGGAACTTGACAAAAACGACATTGCGCTTTTTTTAAAGCCATTGCGGGTTAAAGAAACAACAACCGGACTTGAACTTTTTGCACCCAATGAAATTTTGGCCCATCGGGTTCGGGACAATTATCTTGATCTTATCCGCAAGGCATGTGAAGACATTCTTCAACATCCTTGCGAGGTTAACCTTTGTTTGGGAACAGGCGCCCAACCACAAACCAAGGAAAAGCCGGATCCTCCCCGAGATCGCCCACAGGCACGACTGAAATCCAATATTGACGCGCGCTTTACTTTTGAAAATTTTGTGGAAGGGCAATCCAATGCCATTGCCAAAGCCTCCGCTTTACAAATTGCTGAAGAACCTCTGACACAATTTAACCCTTTACTGTTGTATGGCTCTACCGGCTTGGGAAAAACCCATTTGCTTCACGCCATCGGTAACCGCATTCTGGAGCGCCAGCCACAGGCCATTGTCTATTACACTCATTCAGAGCAATTCGTTAATGCCACCATTCGCGCTATCAAAAATCAGGAAATGGACCGGCTCAAAGAGCAATTTCGCTCCGTTGACGCCTTATTAATTGATGATATCCAGTTTTTTGCCGGTAAAGAACGAACCCAGGAGGAGTTTTTTCACACTTTCAACTCCCTGCTTGAACTCAAACAACGCGTGATTATTACCTGTGACCGCTATCCCAAGGAAGTCAATGGATTAAAAAACCGCCTGAAGTCCCGCCTGGGCTGGGGATTAAGTGTGGCCATTGATCCACCCGATTTTGAAACCCGGGTGGCCATTCTCCTGCATAAAGCGCGCCAGCAAGGCATTCAGATTTCTGACAAGGTGGCTTTTTATATTGCCAAAAAACTGCGGTCCAATATTCGCGAATTAGAAGGGGCTCTCAATACCTTATGGGCCAATGCCCGTTTCACCGGCGCCACCATTGATATCGAATTCACCAAAAAAACCTTGCGCGAGCTGTTTTCCATCCACCACCGCCAAGTCACCATCGAAAACATTCAGAAAACCATAGCCAATTACTACAACATTCGCCTTAGTGATCTGCTTTCAAAAAAACGCACCCGTTCCATTGCCCGTCCTCGTCAAATGGCCATGTATCTGGCCAAGGAACTCACGGATAAAAGTTTGCCGGAAATAGGCGAAGCCTTTGGCGGCCGGGATCACACCACTGTTTTGCACGCTTGCCGAAAAATGGAACAACTATTTACTGAGGAACCGGATTACGCCGAAGACAAACAAAAGCTGATTAACTTGCTCACAGAGTAATTTTAACCACAGAAACCCAGGATAAACCTTGAGTAAGCTGTGGATAAAAAGGGGATAAAAATCCGCCTCTTTTTTATCCACAAGCTGTCCACAAGCTAATCTTTTGCATCCCTTGGGGATTTTGCCTTAAAATCAACCCGTTAGGCGTTTTTCCCCAAGGTTGTTCCATCCTATAACGACTATTCTTTATAAAGATAATGAAAATAACAGCACAGCGAGAAACTCTACTCCATGCCCTTGGGCAGACCATCGGCGTGATCGAGAGAAAACAAACCCTTCCGATTCTGGGTAATTTTTTCTTCAGCACAGAGCCTGACAATCAGCATGTAACCATTGTCGGCAGCGACCTTGAGGTGGAAATGCGCAGTGCCTTGGCCGTCGAAGTGCATGAACCTGGCGCCACCACCATTCCCGCCCGAAAAATCTTTGATATTTGCAAAGCCTTGCCCGATGGCTCTCTCATCACCATTCAGCAAAATGATGATGCATCAAAAGTGAGTGTCAGCGCCAACAGAAGCCGTTTCTCCCTGGCATCCCTGCCAGCAAAAGAATATCCTTTGATTGAAGGTGTTCAGGCGGTTAATCGCTTTGAGGTCAAAACGGATGACCTGATCCGTCTGCTACAACAAACGGCCTTTGCCATGGCCAGCCAGGATGTGCGTTATTTCCTTAATGGGCTTTTATTGGAGCTGGATGATAATAAGATTCGCTGTGTGGCCACGGATGGACACCGATTGGCACTGGCGGAGGCGGATTTTGAAAACACTAAAAACATCAAGCATCGGATTATCATTCCGCGAAAAGGTGTGATCGAATTACAAAAATTGCTGAAAGATGCGCCAGAAACCATCCAGGTAAAGATTGGCCGGAACCATATCAGCGCCACACTGGGACAAACAGCCTTTACGTCAAAGCTCATTGATGGCAGTTTTCCGGATTACAATCTGGTGATTCCCCTGGATATTAACCTGAACATGGAGGTTGATAAGGAACAGGCGCGGGCGGCCTTTCTACGGGCCTCGATTCTTTCCAACGAACAGTACAAAGGGGTTAAATTTAAAATATCACCAAATAAACTTGTTATAACAGGACACAATCCGGAGCATGAAACCTCAGAAGAGGAACTACCTGTAGAAACAGACATTGCTGAACTGGGTACGGGTTTCAATGTGAATTACCTGCTTGATGCCATTAACAGCCTTGACAGTGAGAAGGTGCTTTTCAGCTTTAAGGATGCCACCAGCAGTTGCGTGATTCGCGATCCCGATAGCGTTCAGTGTCGTCAAATCGTTATGCCACTGCGCCTGTAGTTGTTTTTTGATTGCCTGCCATTGGCCGACCTCCCTTTGATAGTGGTGGGCTAACCATGTCCGTTTATTTGAATCGCCTACTTATCGAGAATTTTCGGTGTCTACCATTGGTAGACTGGCAACCGATTGCGGGCGTCAATATCCTGACAGGACCTAACGGTATTGGAAAGACCTCATTTCTGGAATCTGTTCATTTTTTATCCAGTGGAAAATCCTTTCGTGCAGGAGGAATTCATTCCCTGATTCGCCATGGTCAATCCATGGTATCAGTCTACGGGGAAATTTTAAAAAATGGAAACGCGCACTGTTTGGGGTTGTCAAAAGACAAAACCGGCCAAATGAAGGCGCGACTGCAAGGACACCCCCTGGCGGGGGTTTCCCCTTTGTCTCTTCTTTTGCCAGTGGTGTCCATTCACAGTGATTCTTACTACCTCATTGATTTAGGGCCGGAGTTCAAACGGCGGTTTTTGGATTGGCTAACGTTTCACGTGAAACCTTCTCATTTGCTTACCTGGAAAAAGTACCGCAAGATTTTGCTGCAAGCCAATGCACTACTTAAGCAAAAAGAAGTTAAGCGTGAGCAACGCCATTTCTGGTATGAACAGCTGGCGGAGGTGGGGGAGGCGCTGAGTGAAAATCGCGCTACCGTTTTTTCTTCGCTAAAAACGGCATTTCAAACGCGGCTGGAAACGATGCAACTAGAGGCGCTTCAGGTAGATATTGAATATCGCCGTGGTTGGAGGCAGGGTGAGCCCCTGTTTGATGCCTTTTGTGAAAGTGACAGCAGGAATATCCGCTATGGTGTTGTTTCCATAGGGCCGCACAGGATGG
Organism: Lysobacterales bacterium; assembly: GCA_026982315.1. Lineage (GTDB taxonomy): Bacteria > Pseudomonadota > Gammaproteobacteria > Xanthomonadales > Marinicellaceae > S144-45. Next base: position 25,478 of record JALSHI010000024.1, on the reverse strand, counting down.
ATATGCTGATTAGATCCCACTGTGAAGAGGCAAAAAAGATTCTTTCCCGGGGGCAAAAAAAGATTGTTGCCATGGCCCTTTATCTGTCCCAGCTGGAAGTCATTCATTCATTAACCAGTCAATGGCCAGTGATTTGTCTGGATGATGTCGATTCAGAGTTGGACAAACAACGTTTGGAATTTGTTATAGAAGCGTTTTCAGAAATAAAAACCCAGGTTTTTGTCAGTAGTTTGCATCCGGAAACCCTGAAAAACCTGTTTTGCCGAAACAATGAAACCAGTGTGTTTCACGTGGAACAGGATATGGGGGTTTCCTTCTAGGCCGCAAGCCTTCTCATCCTTCTGTTTCGTCCTCAAAGGTGGGGTAAACAAGCAGTGAGAAAAGTGTTCATCTGTTATAATTCAAGTCATTGATTCAACGAGAAATTTATGCAAAAAAATTACGACTCATCCAATATTAAAGTCCTGAAGGGGCTCGACGCTGTTCGCAAGCGCCCGGGTATGTATATTGGTGATACTGATGATGGTACTGGTTTGCACCACATGGTGTTTGAAGTGGTGGATAACGCCATCGATGAAGCCCTGGCGGGCTATTGTGATGACATTGAAGTGGTTGTTCACAAGGATGGATCAGTGAGCGTTAAGGATAATGGCCGGGGGATTCCGGTTGACTACCATGAGGAGGAGGGTAAATCTGCCGCTGAAGTTATCATGACTGTCTTGCACGCGGGTGGCAAGTTTGATGATAACTCCTATAAGGTTTCCGGCGGGCTTCATGGTGTGGGTGTTTCCGTGGTTAATGCCCTGTCGGATGAATTGATGCTGACCATCAAAAGGGATGGGAAAATCCATCGTCAAAAATACCGTTTGGGTGACCCGGTAACTCCCCTTGAAGTGATTGGTCTGGCTCAGGGAACCGGGACCGAGGTGCGCTTTCATCCTTCTCCGGAGATATTTTCCGACGTAGAGTTTCATTACGATATTTTGGCCAAGCGCTTGCGGGAGCTTTCCTTTTTGAATCGTGGGGTCAAAATCAAGCTCCACGATGAACGCCAGGACAAACATGATATTTTCGAATATGAAGGCGGAATCGCCAGTTTTGTTGAACACCTCAGTCAGCGCAAAACCCCGTTACACCCCACGGTAATTCACTTTCTGACCAGTGAGCAGGAAGGCACCACTGTCGAAGTGGCCATGCAGTGGACGGACTCTTATCAGGAAAGTGTTTTTTGCTTTACCAATAACATTCCGCAAAAAGATGGGGGGACGCACCTGGCAGGATTCCGAAGCGCGCTGACAAGAACCATTAATAATTACCTAGAAAAAAATCATAACAAGAAAATACAGGTTACTGGTGATGATTGTCGGGAAGGACTGGTGGCCGTGATTTCAGTAAAAACACCAGACCCAAAATTCTCCTCGCAAACCAAGGACAAACTGGTTTCCAGTGAAATAAAATCCATTGTCGAATCAGGGGTGGCAGAAAAACTCAACGAGTTTTTACTGGAAAACCCCAAAGAAGCCAAAGCCATTATTGATAAGGTGGTGGATGCCTCCCGGGCACGCGAAGCGGCCAGAAAAGCCCGGGAGATGACGCGGCGAAAGGGTGCATTGGATATTGCCGGGTTGCCTGGAAAGTTGGCCGACTGCCAGGAAAAAGATCCCAGTTTGTGTGAGATATTTCTGGTGGAAGGTGACTCCGCCGGAGGCTCCGCCAAACAAGGACGTGACCGTAAACACCAGGCTATATTACCCCTTAAGGGAAAAATTCTGAATGTGGAGAAAGCACGCTTCGATAAAATGCTAGCCTCCGCTGAAGTGGGCACCCTGATTACTGCGCTGGGTTGCGGTATTGGAAAGGATGATTTTGACCCTGATAAATTGCGTTACCACCGCATTATTATCATGACCGATGCGGATGTCGATGGTTCGCACATCCGCACGCTTTTACTCACCTTTTTCTACCGGCAAATGCCTGAGTTGGTGGAAAGAGGCCATATTTACATTGGTCAACCCCCTTTGTATAAGGTCAAACAGGGAAAGCAGGAAAGCTATCTCAAGGATGATGCCGAATTGAACGAATACCTACTGGCGCGCGCATTGGATAAGGCAGAACTGTATTATTCTCCCAGCGCGCCACCCTTGGTGGGTGAAGGGCTGGAAAAGCTGATCAAGCAGTACTTGCAGGTCAAGGGCATCATTCAGCGCCTGGAATTACATCATGATTCCCGGGTATTGCGTGCGTTGCTGGAATTGCCCGTGTTGACGGAAAAGAATTTTTCGCCTGAGCGCGATAATACTGAATGGCTGAAGCAGGCGCAAAATGAATTGAACGAAGGCTTGAAAACGGGAATTATCTGGAGGGTCAAGCAAGACGCTAGTGGTTTTATTTTTGAAAAAAATGCCAATGGCTTGACCTATACCACGACCCTGCCTTTGTCCTTTTTTCAATCAGATGATTATCAATTAATGAGTGATCTGAATCAGCAAGTCACTGACTTGTTTGAAAACGGATCTTATATACGCAAAGGTGAGAAAGAAATAACGGTTAGCAATCTGGCGGATGCAGTGGAGAAACTGCTGGCGCTGGCGCGAAAAGGTTTAACCATTCAACGTTTTAAGGGGTTGGGTGAAATGAACCCGGAGCAACTTTGGGAAACCACCATGAACCCGGAAACCCGTCGGATGCTGCAAGTCACCATTGAAGACGCGGTGAAGGCTGATGAAGTGTTTTCGACCCTTATGGGAGACGTAGTAGAGCCCAGACGGGAATTTATCGAAGCCAACGCCTTATATGCCACTAATATCGATGTGTAAAAAAGGATAAAAAAATGACAGACAAAATAATGGAAAAAATTAACCAGTTGGTAAAGAGCCAACCGGTGATTCTTTTTATGAAAGGAACGCCACAAGCGCCCATGTGCGGTTTTTCAGCAAATACGGTCCGTATTTTAAAGGATCTTCTGGGTGATAATTTTGCCACCTTCAATGTATTGGAAGACCAAGCCGTGCGCGAAGGCATAAAAGCGTATGGGCAATGGCCGACGATCCCACAGCTCTATGTGAAGGGCGAACTGGTGGGTGGAAATGATATTGTGACTGAAATGTATAACACAGGCGAACTGCACGAGCTACTTGGGCTTGATCCGCCTGATCGCAGTGTTCCGGAAATATCTATTACCGACGAGGCCAGAAAACATATTGAGTCTGGAATCGCAGAATTGGCCGATCAGGTGTTATATCTGACCATTGATGACCAGTTTAACACCCGTTTCAGTGTTGAGACTCCAAAAGGTTATGAAGTTGTCGCTGATGCAGCCGGTATCCCCATTTACATGGACATTGGCACGGCCAAGCGGGCAAATGGCATTGAAATCGATTGGGTGGACGATATTCAGGGCTCTGGCCTTGTGATTAAAAACCCCAATGAGCCGCCACCGGTCAAAGATATCACCCCCAAAGAACTGAAGCAGCGGCTTGAGGCAGGAGAGCCGATCCGGGTGTACGATGTGCGCTCGGAACAACAAATGGCGACGGGAACCGTTCCAGGGGCTCGCAGGCTGGACAAAAAAGCGGTTGAGGAAATTGAAACATTGCCCAAGGAAACCCCTTTGGTTTTTGTCTGCAATCTGGGCAATAGCAGTCAGGGCGCTGCAGAATTCTTCCGCAAAAAAGGATTTACCAATGTGCATAACCTGAAAGGAGGAATGATGGCCTGGCAGAATATGGCAGGCTAAGCCATGAATACTCGCCGGCTGATTGTGCTTTTTAAAAAGAAAAAATGGCCGGCGGTGTTTGTTGTCGTGATTGCGGGCTTGCTGAAAGCGGCCCCGGATTGGCTGGAAAAGGCAAATACCCGATTACCCGTCCAACAACCAACAGCCCCGACTAATAAAAATGCACACTGGAAGGACGGGCAGATGGTCCTGGCTTCCGGGACAGTGCTAAAAATTCTTGCCACCGATGAAAAAGGCAGCCGCCATCAGCGCTGGTTGATGCGCATACCTTATCGCAAGAAAACGGTTTTGGTGGCGCATAACATTGATATAGCGCCGGTTGTGCCATTAAAAGTCGGAGATCAACTACAAATTTACGGGCAATTTGAGGCGAACAGCAAAGGCGGTTTATTGCACTGGACCCACCATGATCCACAAGGGCGCCATCCAGATGGCTGGATTCGTCATCTGGGTAAAACCTATCACTAAGCCTTGGCGAGCAGAAATAAACAGATAATGTGGAAAAGAAAACTCCCAATTGAACAACTGAACCAAATGGCAACCACCGGTTTGGCGCGCCATTTGGGAATCAGTATCACCGCACTGAATGATGACAATTTATGCGCCAGCATGCCGGTCGATGAGCGCACCACACAGTCTTTCGGCTTGTTGCATGGGGGTGCCAGTGCGGCCCTGGCGGAAACAGTGGCCAGTCTGGGTGCCTTTTTGATGCTTGAAGAGGGCCAACATGCTGTTGGGCTGGAACTCAATATTAACCACTTGCGGGCTCAGCGCCGGGGACAGATAGAGGCCTGTGCCCGGCCGTTGCATATCGGCCGACGCACCCAAGTGTGGGATATCGATATCCGTAACCAGGCCCACAAAAGGGTGGCCGTGGCCCGTTTGACCGTGAGTGTGATAGAGGCGTTGCCGGTGTGAAAGCCACCTTGCGCGTCATAGGCCGTGGCGCGGGCCTGATATTATTGCTGATTGTGGTGTTACCGGGGGTTCTGGCAGGCATTGCGCTGGCCCGGCGTTGGCAAAAACAACACTGGCAGGATATGATGGTTCAGTCCTGGTCAAAATTGTTGCTGCGTACCTTGGGTTTGCAATTGCGCCATTATGGTACAGCGGCGGAAAACCCTGTTTTCTTGGTGGCCAACCATGTTTCCTGGCTGGATATCCCGGTGATTCACAGCGCCAAAACCGCAGGCTTTGTGGCCAAGGCGGAAATCGCCCGCTGGCCGGTGCTGGGTTGGGTGGTCAAATGTGGAGATACGGTGTTTCACCAGCGGGGAAGGGTCGATTCCCGTCAACGGGTTTTGCAGGCCTTGCAGGCGCGCTTGGAACAAAATAGGGCGGTGGCTGTTTTTCCCGAAGGGAAAACCACCGATGGATCTGCTATAGGACGGTTTCATCGGCAGCTGCTGCAAGCGGCCGTGGAAACCGGTTGCCCCATCCAGCCAGTGGCCATTGAGTATTGGGACAACCAGCATCGTCGGCATTGGCAAGTGCCCTTCCAACAAGGAGAAAGCTTTTTGCATAATGTCTGGCGGCTGTTGACCTTGCCACCAGGGTTTGCGGTTGTGCACTGGTTATCACCATTGCCCACAAGACAAGCGGATGAACAACCCCGATCAGCGCGAGAACTGGCCCAACAGGCCCAGCGGGCCATTGAACAGCAATTAACCCAGGATGGGTACTGGCTGTCATGAAAGTGATTCTTGATAATCCTCACGTGCAAAGCTTGCTGGCCAGCTCTCACTGGCGATTGCGCCGCTTAAAAAAATCCAACCCGGTTATTGAAAAAAGCCAGGAAATTTTACTGGAAACGACGGATGGCCGATTATTGTGTCACTACACACCGGCTAAAAAGGCAGAAAGTGGGCCACTGATGGTGTTGTTGCATGGGTGGGAAGGGCGCGCTGAATCCACTTATATCCAGCTATTGGCAGACACCCTGTACCGGCACGGGATCAGCATCGCCCGCTTGAATTTTCGTGACCACGGGAACACGCACCACCTGAACCGCGGGCTGTTTCATTCCTGCCGCCTGAATGAGGTGGCTGATGCGATTCGGCTGTTGCAACAAAAACTGCAACCGTCCGATTTTTTTATCACCGGTTTTTCCCTGGGCGGGAACTTCGCCATCCGCGTCAATGCGGTAGCGGCGGAAAAAGATATCCGTCTAAACAAGGTTTTTGCCATTTCACCGGTGGTTGACCCGCACAGCGCCATGCTGGCCATTGAAGCCAACCCGGTTTATCACAACTACTTTTTGCGCAAATGGAAAAAGTCGCTCAAACGCAAGCAGCACTTCTTTCCGGATATTTTTTCTGATACTCATTGGAAAAAACAGCGCTCATTGAACGCATTAACCCAGGTGCTTATATTGCAGCACACCCCTTATGCCCGCACCAGGGATTACTATCGAGGTTATGAGTTGATCGATGATATTCTCGATAATCTGAGGGCGGAAACGCACGTGATTACCGCCCAGGACGACCCCATTATTCCTGTAAAAGATTTCAAACGGATGGAAAAAAAAGAAAACATCCGTTTAAAAATCCTTCCAAGAGGCGGCCATTGTGGGTTTATTACCCAATGGAACGGGCATAGTTGGGTGGAAACCTATATCACCACTGAGATAAAAAAGGGATAATGGCCCTGTTCAAAAACCAACCTGATAAACAGCGATCATATATCGCCCATTTTCAAGAGATACAACATGACGACAGAAAAAAATCCTGACAAACTCGCCGAAGTGATGGAAATGCACAAAGCCGGACGCGTTCAGGAAGCAGAAAAAGGCTACCTGGAATTGCTTTCTGAAGAGCCGGAAAATGGCGATCTCATGTACACCCTGGCGACACTTTATCTGGGAGATAACCGTCTGGATGAAGCGCTGGAATGGGTCAACAAGGCCTTGAAAGTGAATAGTCTGGCGCCAGCTTATCTTCAACTCAAAGGCGCCATATTGGCAAAGTCCGGGCAATTTGAACAGGCGCTGGAAGCGTATCAACAAGCCATCGAAAAAAACCCCAATTTGTATGCGGCTTTGGTGGGGGCCGGCTTTATTGAAAATCAGCTGGGCCATGTTAATCAGGCGGAAAAGCACCTCAAACAGGCCCTGCATGTCCAGCCAGAAGGACTGGAGGCGCGGCTGCATCTGGCGGATATTCAGATTGAAAAAGGCGACATCGAAAAAGCCATGGCGGATTTATCCCGGCTGGAAGAAGCCCATCCTGACAATACGGCTGTCAAAATGGTAATAGGCAAAGGTTTGTACGAAAAGCGTAACTGGGCCGGAGCACAACGCTATTTTGACAAAGTCCTGGCCATGGTGCCTGGTGATATTCTGGCACGCTATTACAAGGCCCTGTCACAGTTATGGATGGGGGATGCCAAAAACGCGGCGGAAGTTATCAAGGGCTTTGTCAAACAATTTCCTGAAACCCGGGAAGCCTTTATGGCATTGGGAAAAACGGCCTTTATCGAAAAACAATATCCACTGGCGGCCAAATATTTAGGTGAGGTGGTCAAGAAGAATGCGCCCACATCCGCCAAGTTGGCGCTGGGTCAAGCCCTGAGCAAAATGGGCCACTGGCCTGATGCCCGTTTCTGGTTGCTTCAGGTTTTGGAGCAACGCCCGGAAGACTCAACGGCCAGATTGGCTTTGGCGGAAACCTATGAATTTCAGGGGAAAACAGATAAAGCCCTGGAAGCCTACAAGAAAATTGGCCCGGAAGATCCTCGCCACCTAAGTGCTCTTCTTGGCCTAGCGCGCAGCCATTTGGCGGCCGGGCAGCCTGTTGAGGCAGAAAAAGCGGCAGACAAGGCCCTGGAACTGATGCCGAATCACGCCGAAGCCATGTTGCTGAAACTCTGGAGCCTTTTTGCCCAGGACAAAACCGGGGATGCGGAGTTGTTTCTGCTCACCATCCCCATGAACAAATTCAAGGCTTCGGCCAGGGCGCCTTTATTGCTTTCCAAAGCCCTGTTTGAAGATCATCAGGGCCAATTCGACCAGGCTTGGGAGACATTTGCGCTTGTGCCGCCGGCCCGACAAGTGCCCAGATATCCGGTGTTGACAAAAGAAGAAGAAAAAACAGTCCGGTCCTGGCCGGAGTCAATCAGGGATAACCAGAAAATCCCCACATTTGTCATGGGTTATGACTCCACGGATATTAAAACCTTTTCCTTATGGCTGAAAGCGCAAGGTTTGGAAGTGCTCAATGACCGCCTGGCGGCGCTGGGGCGGCCGGATATTTTTTATGCCCTGCAAAAAGTGGATGATCTGGATGCTGTCAATGAAGACACCACTCGTCAGGAAAGAGCGTTGTATTGGCAGCATATTAAACCATGGCTGGGCGAAGAAGACCGCGATGTGGTGGATTTTATGTTTTTGAATCCGCATCAGGGAACACTTATTAAGCGGTTTTTTCCCGAGGCGAAAGTGCTGGTATTGCAGCGGGACACCAAGGACATAGCTCTGCACCAACACGCCTTTGGTGCCGAACCTGTGCTTGCCAATGAATGGGATGACACGGTGAATCAGCTCATTAACATGGGGCTGAATGTTGAACAGATTGATTCGGACAAATGGCTGGCTGGTGATGAAGCCACGCTCAAGCACTTGCACAGTCTGTTCAACAAACCGCTGGAAAAACCCGTTTTGCGTGATGTTCCCTGGTGGCGAAAGAGCCGCTTTGACGCAGGGCACTGGAAAAACTACGCCAGCCATCTGAATGATGCCGGGAACCCGGATCTGCCTGAAGCGCGGACGGAAGAGCCTGAATCCCAGGACAACTAAATGACGGAAATCAGCTGGTTGCAGGCCTTTGTGCTGGCCCTGATTCAGGGAATCACGGAATTTTTGCCTGTATCCTCCTCTGCACACCTGATCCTACTGTCATGGCTGACAGGCTGGCCGGATCAGGGTGCGATGGTGGATATCGCGGCGCATTTTGGCACCTTGCTTGCTGTCATCTGGTTTTTTCGCCGTGATGTGTGCGCCTTGCTCACACCTCAAAAACGTTCGCAGGCTGTGGCTTTGTTGGCCGCCAGTGTGCCCTTGGGCCTGATGGGACTGTTGTTGCATAAACAGGTGGAAAATCAATTGCGCTCGGTATTTGTTATTGCTATGGGCAGCATCGTTTTCGGTGGGCTTTTATGGTTGGCCGAAAAGTGGCACCAGCCAAGAGAAAGACAACTGACCGCCAGGCACCTCCTTATGATGGGGTTGTGGCAGGTGCTGGCCTTGATACCTGGTGCTTCCCGCTCTGGCGTCACCTTAACCGGCGGCCTGTTTATGGGGTTGGAGAAAAAAGCCGCTGCCAAAGGTGCTTTTTTGCTGGCCATTCCGGCTTTGATGATGGTGGCAGGCTATGGTGGCTGGAAAATTCTGCAACAACCCATGGCTTTTAACGTCCCCCTGTTAGGTATGGTGATGGCTGTCAGTTTTCTGGTCGCCTTGTTAACCATTGACTGGTTTATGCGTTTTTTGGAAAAAACCCCGTTGTCTGTATTTGCCATTTACCGCATCATTTTGGGCGTGGGCTTGTTGGGTTTATGGGTGTACAAAGGAGCTTAGGTAAAAAATGAATTCGTCCAGCACATCACCTGGCCGCCAGCATGTGTGGCTGGTGAATCTGGGATCGCCCAGCCAGCCGGAAAAAAGCGCCGTCAAGGCATATTTGCGCCGTTTTCTGACAGATCCGCGGGTGATTAAAAATACCGGCTGGCTGTGGAAAGGGCTTCTGGATACTGTCATCCTGCCATTAAGGTCGGGAAAAGTGGCGGAAAAATATCAGGCCATCTGGTTGCCCGAAGGCGCGCCGTTAGCGGTGCATACGCGCCGTTTGATGAAAAAACTGGCCCAGCGAAATCCGCAGCAACAGTTTGCCGACGCCATGGTTTATGCGCAACCGTCCATATCCGATCGCCTGGCCAATACGCATTGGAATCCAGGAGACACACTGGTGGTCATCGCCATGTATCCTCAATATTCACACACCACATTTGGCCCCATCAAAGACCAGATTGACGCTTGGTTCAAACAAAACCCCCACAGGCAACAACCGGCCATCCAGTATGTAAAAGATTACGCCACACATCCGTTTTACATTAAGGCGCTGGCTGACTCGGTGCGAAAACACTGGCAAGAAAACGGGCGGGGACAAAGACTGCTCATGAGTTTTCATGGTTTGCCACAAGAATATATCGATGCCGGTGACCCCTATGCCCAGCGCTGTCAGGCCACGGCTGAAGCCCTGGCCAGGGCGTTGAGCCTTGCGCCTGCACAATGGCAGTTGGCCTGGCAGTCGCAATTTGGTCCGCGACAGTGGCTGGAACCAAAAACGGATGCGGTGCTGGCCCAATGGGTCCAAGAGGGTGTGGAGTCCGTGGATGTGATTTGCCCCGGTTTTTCCACTGATGGACTGGAAACCCTGGAAGAAATCGACATGCAATACCGTGACGTGTTTGTGCAGGCTGGGGGAAAGCGTTTTCATTATATTCCAGCGCTTAATGACGCCCCGGAACAAGTGGTGCTCTACGAGCAACTCATGGTTGAACACATGCCGCGTTTTTGAGGAAGCCAGCCATGGTTGACGTGTCAAACCAGCCTTCTGAGTGCGTGTTTTCCTGTCGCTACGGCCAGATTGCCGCGTTACGCTGGCATGCTGGCGCACCGGTCAAAGTGCTGGCCTTGCACGGCTGGCTGGATAATGCCGCCAGTTTTCATCGCTTAGCGCCCTTGTTGCCGGATTGTGACCTGGTGGCCATGGATTTTCCCGGCCATGGCTTGTCCGACCACCGGGCACCGGGCCACATTTACGCCTTTTTTGACTATGCCCTGGAGATTCCTGAAGTGTTGGAACAACTGGGGTGGGACAAGGTGATGGTGCTGGGTCACTCTCTGGGTGGCGCCATTGGCCAGCTGTTCAGTGTGGCTGAACCTGAAAGCGTTGAGCGGCTGGTGATGATTGAAAACCTTGGCGCTGTGCCTTCATGGCAACCCGGCACAACGGCTGACCAGTGGCGCAAGGCCGTGCAAAAATGGAAAAAACACAATCTGACCCATCGGCGGTTTTACCCTTCTGTTGAGGCAGCGCTGGCAGCGCGCATGGAAGCCACCCCCATGGAACCGGCTATTTTGCGCCCCATGGTGCAACGCGGTGTGGCAAAAAAGATGCTGGAAAACGGACAAACGGCCTATCATTGGCGGACGGACAAACGCTTGCGTCTGCCTTCGCTGTTTCGCCTGACCGAGTCGCAAATTCAGGAAATGCTACAGGCCACTTCCGTGCCGACTCATCTGATATTGGCCGATCCGGTCACTCAGGCTTTGGATTACCCAGCCCGGGAACAGCGATTAAAGGCTCTGGCACCTGAAAGCGTACACCGGCTTCCAGGTTGCCATCATTTGCATTTGACGCAGGCCCCGGTTGTCGCTGAATTGATTCGGGCATTTATGCTGGCGGAATCTCGGGGTGAAAGCGGCGTTGTTTGAATGCCTCGGGCAATGGCGTTCCATCTACTGCGTTGGCGATGAGTTTCATGGTTAAATCCACCGCGCCCCGGTTTTCTTCCACCATGCGGTAGGCGGCCTCTCCCATGCGCCGGCATTGTTCCGGGCTTTCGATTAACTGGCGGATTTCCCGGACAATATCTTCTGCATTCTGAACGGTGACAGAGCCGCCGCACGCGGAGAGAAGCTGGTTAATTTCCGCAAAATTATGCGTGTTTGGCCCCACCAGTACCGGCAGGCTGAAAACAGCCGCTTCCAGGACATTGTGGCCGCCCACATTGGCGATACTGCCGCCCACAAAAGCAAAGTCGGCGGCCGCATAAAACGGCAGCAATTCACCCATGGTGTCCACCACGAAAACGTCAGCCTGATCGTCACAAAACCCGTGTTCGCTGCGTAACTGGGTGTTCAAACCCCGGTTACGACAGTTTTGCGCGGCCTGGGCAAAACGTTCTGGGTGTCTGGGAACCAGTACCAGCAGTAAATCCGGGTACGCTTTTTTAAGCATCACATAGGCTTGAAGGACTTCTTTTTCATCATCCGGGTGTGTGCTGGCGGCAATCCAGATGCGGCGGTCAGCGCCCAGTTTTTGCCGGTACAAGGCGCCTGTACGGCGGGTTTCTTCATCAATCTGGATATCGAACTTGAGCGAGCCCACGATGTGGATTTTTTCCGGATTACAACCCAGTCGCAGCATGCGATCGGCGTCCGTCCGCGTTTGCGCCGCCACATGCCGGGCATGGTTAAAGGCCATGGCAGCCAGTGTTTGAACCCATTTGTATCCTTTCAGCGACATTTCCGACAAGCGGGCATTGGCCACCACCACAGGAATGCCTTGCTTGTGGCTAAAGCGAAATAAATTCGGCCAGATTTCTGTTTCCATAATTACCGCCAGCCGCGGGCGTATTTTGCGTAAAAATCGTTTAACGGCACCCGGCAAGTCATAGGGTAAATAAACATGGAAGACCTGATTGCCAAAAACCTGCTGAACCCGGTCTGATCCGGTGGGGGTGATGGTTGTGACCACGAAGTCGCTGTCCTGATAGGTTTCCATCAGCGAACGAATCAATGGAATGGCTGCATTGACTTCGCCCACTGAGACGGCATGAATCCAGATGGTTTGACGAAAGCCCGGATCGGGAAACAAGCCAAAGCGCTCCCGCCAGCGGCGAAAATAGGCTGGCGATTTTAATCCCCGCAAGGCCAATCGAATGAGTACAACGGGGGTTAGGACGGCGGTGAGCAGAGAGTAAAAACGGCTTTTGGACTCGCGCCGAATCACTGCAGCTCCTGTAACCAGTCGCGCGGTCGCAAGTATTCCGCCAGGCGCGCCTCCTCGCTGTCAGGTGCTGGCTGGTAGTTATAGCGAAAGCTGACTTCCGGAGGTAAGGACATGAGAATGGACTCGGTTCGCCCACCAGACTGCAAGCCAAACAAGGTGCCCCGGTCGTAAACCAGATTGAATTCCACATAACGACCGCGGCGATACTTTTGCCAAAAGCGCTGGGTTTCACCAAAGGGTGTGTGTTGTCTTTTCTTTACAATAGGAATGTAAGCCTTACAGTAAGCCTGGCCAATGGCCTGCAAAAACGCAAAGCTGGTTTCAAATCCCCAGTCATTCAGGTCATCGAAAAATACACCGCCAACCCCGCGGGTTTCCCCCCGGTGCTTGAGGTAGAAATAATCATCACACCAGGCTTTGAAACGGGGATAAACATCCTTGCCAAAAGGGTCACAAGCGGCTTTGGCGGTTTCATGCCAATGGCGAATGTCATGATCAAACGGATAATACGGGGTTAAATCAAAACCGCCGCCAAACCACCACACCGGATCGTCTCCGGTGGTGCGGAAAACCCGCACATTGGCGTGGGACGTGGGTACATACGGGTTGTGGGGATGAATCACCAGAGAAACACCGGCGGCTTCAAACCCTTGTCCGGCCAGTTGCGGCCGGGCGGCGGTGGCCGATGGCGGCATGCGTGTGCCGCTGACACGGGAATAGTTGACGCCGGCTTGTTCAAAAACGCCCCCGTTTGCCAGAACACGGGTTTTTCCGCCACCGGCACTCATGGCCGTCTCTTCTCCCTGGCGTTGCCAGGCGTCTTCGTGGAAGTTTTTTTTGCCATCGACTTCGGCCAATTGCTGGCAGATATCATCCTGTAAAGTTTGTAACCACTGATTAACGCGATTAAATTGTTCAGAGTTCATGGGTTTTCCTGGTTGTTAGCGGGGTTTAGGGTCTTAGCGTGCCGCCATCAAGGGTGATAATGCGGCTGGTCTGGCCGGGGTTAAGCACCTGGCCTGTCACCAAGGCGTCAATTTTATCAGCAAAGTAGCGGCAAACCGCTTTTTCATCCACAGCCGGTGGGCGACCATGGGGGTTGGCGCTGGTGGATACCAGCGGTTTGCCCCATAATTGGCACAAGCGGTTAGCCAACGGGTGGGCTGTAACGCGCAAGGCCACGGTTGAATGGGAACCTTTAATCCAGGGAGGCACTTTGTTGCTGGCGGGAAAAAGCACACTAAGCGCTGCCGGCCAGTGATTGAATTGAGCCAGCATGACGCCTGTCAATGGAGGCTGAATAAGGGGCAGCAGGTCTTTCACCCCGGCGGCAATAAGAATCAGCCCTTGGGACTGGGCGCGGTTTTTCAGGTGCAGCAGTTTGTTCACCGCTTCGGCGTTAAACGGATCACAGCCGAGCCCAAAAACACCCTCGGTAGGATAGGCGATAATGCCGCCTGCGCGAATCACATCGGCGGCATGTTCAGGAGAAAGGGTTTTCACCGTATAACTCTTTTCAGCCTCAGGCCACCCGGGCTAGACGGTTTTGGCCTTGCCGGCTGTTTTTTTACTCGTCTTTTTCGCCGTTTTTTTGCGGCTGGTTTTGCGTCCGCCACGTTTCTTTTTTGCGGGCGCTTCGGCAAGCAGTTTCAGGCACTCTTCATGGCTGAGGCTTTTGGCATCCACATCTTTGCCGATGCGGGCATTTTTTTCTCCGTCGGTCACATAAGGGCCCCAACGGCCATTGAGAATCTGGATGCCGTCATCAAAGGTTTTAATAATGCGGTTGGCATCAGCGATTTTCTTTTCGGCCACCAGTTGCAGGGCTTTTTCCCGGGATATGGTGTAAGGGTCGTCATCCTTGATGGATACGAACTTGTTGCCATAGCGCACATAGGGGCCAAAGCGGCCGATATTGACAGACAAGGGCTCACCTTCCGGGGTTTCTCCCAGGTCCCGGGGCAGCTTGAACAGCTCCAGGGCTTCTTCCAGAGTGATGGTGTCCAGTTTTTGACCGGGCCGCAAACCGGCAAAACGGGGCTTTTCTTCATCTTCACGTGAACCGATTTGCACAAAGGAACCGTATTTGCCAATGCGGGCGGTGACCGGTTTGCCGCTGGCCGGGTCAATACCTAATTCCCGTTTATAGCGGGCTTCGTCACTGGAAACGCTGATTTCTTTGTCCTGAATGCGTTTGATAAACGGCTCCCAAAACCCTTTCAGCAGGGGTTTCCAGGGTTTTTCCCCCCGGGCGATGGCGTCGAGTTCGTCTTCAAGCCGGGCGGTAAATTCATAGTCCACATAGGGTTCAAAGTGCTGGTCGAGGAATCGTGCCACCACCTTGCCCACGTCGGTGGGCACAAAGCGTTTTCGGTCCAGCTCCACATATTCGCGATTCAGCAAGGTACTGATAATGCTGGCATAGGTGGAAGGCCGGCCAATGCCGTATTCTTCCAGAGCCTTGACCAGAGACGCTTCGGTAAAGCGAGGTGGCGGCTCGGTAAAGTGCTGCTTGCCGGAAATGTCCTTGACGGCCACTTTTTCGCCGGTTTTCAAGGGCGGCAGGCGCGTTTCGTCGTCCTGGTTCTTTTTGTCGTCCACGCCTTCTTCATAAACGGTCAAAAAACCTTTTTTGACCACAGTGGAGCCAGTAGATCGCAATTGGTGGTTGTCGCCAAAATTAAAATTGGCTGTCACCGTGGCAATCTGTGCAGGCACCATTTGAGAGGCCAGGGCGCGTTTCCAGATAAGCTGGTAGAGACGAAACTGATCGCTATCCAGTTCATTCCGGATGGTCTCTGGTACCAATCGCGCCTGAACGGGGCGAATGGCTTCGTGAGCTTCCTGGGCATTTTTTGCCTTGCTTTTATAAAAGTTGGGTTTTTCCGGGATCAGTTCAGGGCCAAAAGTGGAGGCAATGGTTTCGCGAATGTCATTCACGGCTTCACCGGCCAGGTGTACCGAGTCGGTTCGCATATAAGTAATTAGGCCCTGATGCTGGCCGCGCACGGTGACGCCTTCGTACAATTGTTGGGCCACCTGCATGGTTTTTCGGGTGGAAAACCCCAATTTTCGAGCGGCTTCCTGCTGCAAGGTGGAGGTGATAAAAGGCGGTGCAGGTCGCCGTTGCCGGAGTTTTTCCTGAACCTCGCTGACAGTGAGCGTATCTCCGGCCTGTTGTTTGAGTTCAGCTAGGATTGCGTGAACCTGGTCGGCACTGGCCAGGTCAAATTTTTTGAGCTTTTGGCCTTTGAACTGAACCAGTCTGGCGGTAAACGCGTCGCTGTTTTTTTGCAGTTGTGCAGTGATGCTCCAGTATTCCTGGGGTGTAAAAGCATCAATTTCTTCTTCACGTTTGACGATCATGTGCAAGGCCGGGCTTTGTACCCGCCCGGCAGACAGGCCGCGCCGCACTTTTTTCCACAGCAGTGGAGAGAGATTAAAGCCCACCAGATAATCCAGCGCCCGGCGCGCCTGTTGAGCGTCCACCAGGTCCTGGGATAAGCCTCTGGGGTTGGCCACGGCATCCTTGATGGCTGCGGGGGTAATTTCGTTAAACACCACTCGATACAGGTTTTTGTCCTTGTCCAGAACGCCTTTTTCCTTGAGGATTTCAGCCACATGCCAGGAAATGGCTTCTCCTTCGCGGTCCAGGTCGGTGGCCAGGTAGATGTTTTTGGCTTTTTTGGCTGCTCGAACAATGGCATCAATATGGCGCTTGTTGCGTTCCACTTCCTGGTATTTCATGGCGAAATCATGCTCCGGATCCACCGCGCCGTTTTTGGGCACCAGGTCACGGACATGACCATAGGATGCCAATACCTTATGGTTTTTACCCAGGTATTTTTCAATGGTTTTCGATTTGGCGGGTGACTCAACAATAAGAAGATTTTCAGCCATGGTGGTTCTCGTGATTCAGCCCTGAGCATATGGGGCTGAGGGGATAAAGTACCGCTGTCAAGCGTGAGTTAATGTTCGTAGTTTACCGGCGAGTCAAACAGCAAGCTCTCCAAAGTGGCAAAAGCCTGTTCCTGACCGGGTTGTGAAAACAGCACGATCAGAGCAAGCCACTGCAAGTCCTCGGTGCTGATGTCTTCCAGCTCCAATCTCATGACGCTGTCTATGAGAATTTCACGGCGTGCCGCATCCAGAATACCGGTGTTTTCCAGATAATAAATGAAATCCTGACATTGCCGCCCCAGTTTTTCCTGTTCGCTTTCAGAAAAAAAGCGCAGGGAATTCTGGGAGATGTTTGCGCTTAGCCGGGCGGCATCATACTGCTCGGACAGGTTTTCCAGCCAGTCAAAGGCCTTGTCGATAACAGGAGAGGAAAATCCGGCCTCGCGCAGATTGTTATGAACCCGGGTGCGATCAATGGCCTGTTCCGGGTTGTCATAAAGATAATGTTCAAACAGGTACAGCAATAAGTCGATGATGTTTTCGTTCATAAGCGAGAGTATTGTGCGCCTGGCAGGGATTCAACCATGCCTTCGAGCTCCAGTAATAACAGAATGGAGGAAACTTCGTTTGCGGTCAAGCCGCTTTTGGAAATAATTTGGTCAATGGGTGTTGGATCAAAGCCAATGGATTCCAGAATTTTCCGGTGTGCTGGCGAGGCGGCACTATAGGCCAGCCGGGCTGGGGAATCAAGTACTGGCGCGCTTTTTTGCGGTTTTTCAGCGACAGGGTCAAGGCGTTTTTTCAGGTCTGCGGCCAATCGTTCGCTCATGGACTGCAACTCCTCCAGAACTTCCATTGGTGATTCCACCAGGCGGGCGCCTTGTTTAATAAGCTGGTGGCAGCCGCGCGCCAACGGGTTGTGAATGCTGCCGGGAATCGCCATCAGTGGCCGGTTCATTTCCATGGTCAAGCGAGCAGTAATCAGAGAGCCGCTTTTAAGACCAGCCTCGCACACCAGGGTTCCCAAAGATAACCCGGCAATCAGCCGGTTACGGCGTGGAAAGTGACTGGCCGCAGCAGGCGTCCCTAGTGGAAACTCTGACACCAGTGCGCCGCTTTTGGCAATGTGGTGAGCCAGTTGACGGTGGGCGGCCGGATAAACGATATCCAGGCCGGTGCCGGTCACCGCAATGGTTGTGCCGCCGGCTTCCAGGGCGGCCTGATGAGACGCGCCATCCACGCCCAGAGCCATGCCGCTGGTGATGGTCAGTCCTCCTGCAGCCAGTTGAGCGGCAAATTCCCGGGTATTGCGGATGGCGCCGCCGGTGGCATGGCGGCTGCCAACAATGGCCAGTTGTGGTTGCACCAGGGTTTCCGCTTGACCGTGAACAAACAGGGCCGGCGGTGGTTGGGGGATTTCTTCCAGCAAGGGTGGGTAGAGGGGATCTGAACGGGGAATCAGGTGGTTATTGGGCTGTTGCAGCCAGTCCATGTCCCGGGCGATGGACTGAATTTTCGGGTCGCGAAGCGCCTGAATGGTTTTGGCTGGCAGTTTCCACTCAGGTGGGTAATGGTCTCGACCAAAAGCTGCTTGAGGTGATTGCCATTGAGCTATGAGGCGGTTGATTTTTACCGGACCCAACCCCGGGGTTCGCAATAACAACAGCCACGCCTGGGTTTCTGTCATGTCATTAGCTTATGGCAAAAAGGGCAAAAAAGCAAAAAGCCCGCGCAACGCGGGCTTTTTGGATTTTTAAGTAAGGGATTGCCTCAAGGTGTTCTCACATAGTCATAGAGTTTGACGCCTCGTTTGCCCTCGGTCACAATGGCATAGCTAATATAAGGGGTGGTGCGGAAAACCATGACATGGCCCACAGACTCCTCTGGCAAGGTGACCTGGGCTTCTGAGGGCTTGATAAGGGCCTTGAAGTCGCCTTTGGGGTGTTTGACCTCATCACGGATGGTTTTTTCCGGCCGGTTGACCTGGAAAACATCGCCAACCTGAATGCCATGCCGACTGCCCCGGTTGATGGCCACAACCTGGCGTTTGCCGGCCCGAAAAATGGCGTTGTTCAGGGCCACAATACGCACATTGTTGTCGTTGACCTTTCCGGGTTTGGGAAAGAAAAATGGATTGTACTGGTTATGAACCGGCGGCAGAATCAAATCTCCCTTGCGCACTTCCTGTTTGTTGTCGGTGATTTTTAGCGTGGTCACATCCTTGCTGGTACGGACTACGGTGGCGGTTGCAATATCGGCCACTTCATGCCCCAGAACCTTAACGTTTTCCCAGTAGGTGCGGTCGATATAGTTTTTCCAGAACCGGCTTAACACCCTGTCCAGGGTGTGGGGGCTGTCCAGGCGCCACTCTTTGCTACGGGTTTCACGGGCTTCGGACTCTTCCCAAGGGTAATGCAAGGGCACATCATAATAAGTGACGGTAGGGTGAGCGACGGTATATACCGCACCGGGACGGGCATTCAGGTTGCGTACGTAAATGTGATAAGGGGAAGCGCCCATAACATGACCATCTTCCAGGGCGACCACATAAGGAGCCGTGTCAATTTGCTCGTCGGACAAAATACGTAAATCTTCCAGAAACGGTTTGATCTCATCCAGCGGAATGGCGGGAATGGCCTGATTGTGGTCAATGGCGTGGGCTTTAGGGCCCAGCTTGACGGTGGGGTGTCCCCGTTCCAGGTGTAATTGCGGCTGGCCGTCCACATAAACCAGACTGATACGATCGCCAGGGTAAATCAGGTGAGGGTTTTTGATCTGCGGGTTGGCGTGCCAGACTTCCGGCCATAGCCATGGAGACTTGAGGAAACGGGCGGAAATATCCCACAAAGTATCGCCTTTTTGAACCACATACACATCCGGGTGTGACGGGTTGAGCTCAACGGCCTGGCTGCCGTTTGGTTCTTCTCCGGCCATAACGACCCATGCAGCCAGTAAAAACAGTGCCGCAATTAAATGTTGTTTTTTAAGCATCGCTAACAACCCTTTGATTTTTAAGTGAGTTTAGTTTAGCTATTTTGCCTGCGGAGTAAAACAAAAAAATGTGATACATCCTTCATATTGGCCGAAAAGTGGCCATTTTAGGCACAAAAATGGCATATGGCCAGCCCACATTCTTTTGTCAGGCGGAATCAGGTAGAATACAAGGGGCGACAAACAGGACAGAACCATGGCGATTTTGCCCATACTCACTTTACCGGACAAGCGCTTGCGCACAAAAGCCAAAGCCGTTGAAAAAGTGGATGACAGCATCCGTCAGCTGGTTGATGACATGCTGGAAACCATGTATGCCGCACCGGGTGTTGGCCTGGCCGCCACCCAGGTGGACCGGCATATTCGTCTGGTGGTTATTGACGTATCGGAGGAAAAAAATCAACCCTTGTGCCTGATTAATCCTCAGATCATACATTCAGAAGGGGAGCAGGTGTGTGAGGAGGGCTGTTTGTCAGTGCCGGATATCTATGCCAAGGTGAAGCGCGCCGAGCGCGTGCGTGTCACAGCGCAAGACAAAGATGGAAAACACTTCGAAATGGACGCCGATGGCTTGTTGGCCGTGTGTATCCAGCACGAGCTGGATCACCTGGAGGGTATTGTTTTTCTTGACAGGCTCTCGCCGCTAAAGAAAAAAATGGCCTTGAAGAAACTGCAAAAACAGGCCGTCGTGAGTAACCCTGTCTGAGGTCAAGGCGTGTTTTGCTCCAAAGCCCGCAATTCTTCCAGGCTGGATACACCACAACCCAAATCCCGAAGCAAGCCATTGGCGACGTTGTAAATCCAGCCGTGGACATGCAGAGTTTTCCCCGCAGCCCAGGCGCCATGCACAATGGTGCTGTGCCCCACGTTTTTGACTTGCTCGATAACATTCAGCTCGCACAGTCGGTCAAATCGCTGTTTTTCATCCAGTGGAGCCAGTGTTTCGGTATGAAAACGCTGGGTGTCCTTGATATGCAATAGCCAGTTGTCAATGAGGCCATGCTGCTGGTCTTCCATGGCCGCGCGGACCCCGCCACAGCCATAATGGCCGCAAACGATAATGTGCTTGATATCGAGAACCTCGACGGCGTATTGAATCACTGACAGGCAGTTAAGGTCGGTGTGCACCACAGAGTTGGCGATGTTCCGATGGACAAATATCTCACCGGGGGCCATGTCCACAATCTGATTGGCGGGTACCCGGCTGTCAGAACAGCCGATCCAGAGGTATTCCGGTGTCTGCTGTTGTGACAGTCGCTCAAAAAAATCCGGCTGTTCCTGGCGGATGGTTTCGGCCCATTGACGGTTTTTGTCAAACAAGGGTTTCAGGGATTTCATTTTTACTGCCTTTGGCCACAATCTGGCTTGCCAGTGTGCCGCTGACAAGCCCGCCGCATAGTATAGCCGATTTAATTTCAGGCTTTTTCTTGATTTCCCCTGTTCTTGTCGCCGGCGTTACGTATGGCTTCCAAGTTGTCGTTCATTTCATAGAGCACTTTGAAGGTTTCAAACCAGCCTTTAAGCGCCAGTAAGGCAATAGCCAGGGTGATAATGGTTAAAAACACACTTTCCCAGGGGAAGTTGGGGTCGGTCAGTGGCACGTCAAAAGCATGGTTAAACAGCACCCAGGCAGAACGGGCCACGATAAAGGCCAGCATGACCCAGAAAAGAAGGGAAACTGTGTGGATATCGGTTTTGACTTTCAGGTTAAAAACGTTTTTCAAGTTCATGCGTTCACCACCTCGGTTCATTAATATGGATAGTTTTTATATGAGGCCGGTCACAATACAAATCAACCCCGGAAAACACATAAAAGGCTTTTGCTGTGGCTGCGTTTATGAAATTTAGTTTTTATCAGAGGAGGGTGCACTTGAGTGTCGTGGTTGGCCGTAGAGCAGCCAGTGCATCAATGCGTCCATGATCTCGATGAACAGGCGCAAGATGACAAAAGCCCCCACAAAAAAGCTGATTGCCCAAAAAAGGCTTGACCAATCAAAGTGAGGCTGCAGGACCAGGCGCAGGCCAACAACAGTCCAGCGGAGATAACCCAGCAGAAAAAGCGCGGCTACCCAGGCGATCCAAAATAGCATCATCCAGTAAAGCCATTGCAAGGCAGTGGTGTAAAAGGGTTTGTCAATAAATAGAAAACGGTGAATAAGGTTTTTCATTGTTATGTGGTAAATGTGAGTTTAATAAAACCCTAACAGGAAAAAAACCAGATATCAACGCCCCCTTTTTACTGGCGGCGCTTTTTTCTGACAAACAGCCATAAGCCGCTAAGACTGAGGAACATCAGGGCCACAGCGGCAAAATCATTCAACCACCAGCTGCCCACCAGCCCGGCATGCCAACTGAAAATCAGTTTTTGCCAGCTTAACAGCCCTTTTGCCAAATGATTTTCCAGAATGACTCCGGTTGTGGATTGAACAGGTGCAGGAGAAGGGACAGCTTGGCTTATCTCTTGGGGAACAGATGAAAAAGCCAGCTGATGGGTATCAAAGCGCTGAACGGTGTCTTGACCCATCAGGAGTATATAACGGTAAGGCTGGTGCCAGCGAGCCTGTAACACCGGTGTTTTCAGGCCATCAACCTGATCAAGCTGCAAAAAAATCTCTCCGGCGGCATCCATCTGCCAGATTTGATCAGGAAAAATCAGCCATAACATTTTGTTTTGCCGGAGAACGGATACGGGTTTTTCAGGCAGCGACAAAGACTCTCCGTTGGTTAGCGGTAGTCGATAAATCTTGCCGCCAAACCCCTGAATGGTTGTGGCGCCATGGTTCGGATCGGTGTAAATCCATATCCTGGGCGTGTAGCCCTGGCTGGCCAGTAGCCAAGGCAGGTGGACGCTTTTTTTGTCCAGTCCCCAATCTTCGGCGTGTTGTAAAAGGATGCCGGTAAACGCCAGCACAAAGAGCCAGGCGGCGGCCGCCGCGCCAATCCAGCGGTGGCTTTTTCGAATCCAGCGGGTGTTTTTCCAGGGCATGACTGGCTCCGGTTTAGTTGTCAGATGCAGGAGAGTTGTTGATCCAGGAAGCGGCCAGCAAGGCGGTTGCGACTTGTTTCTTCAGGGCGTTTACAGACAATGTGGCGCCGCTGATCGTATCGATTTGCCGGTGAATACCGGCCAAGTCATCAGTCTGCATGCCTGCAAACTGCTGCAAAAACCAGTCCGCTTGAACCTCACCACCGCGAGACTCCCGGTAGGCAAGCACCCGAACACGATGAACTACGCCGTTTTTGATTTCCACCGCTGTGGTAATGGGGCGCTCCTTGCCAATTTCATTCAACAGCCAGACACTGTGGTTCGCATTGCCCCAATACCGCAGGGAACGGTGACGAAACGGGCGCTGCAATTGCTTTTGCAATTCTTTTCTTTGTTGCTCAGACAGCCATAGCCGTTGAGTTTTGGGGATATCGGGGCCAAAAGCCTGCCGCAAAAAAATGGTTAGCTGCTGTTTGTCATCTGTGGAAGATGCGGCAGCAAAGAGGCTTGTTCCCGGCAGACAGGCCGCCAGGAACAAAGCCATAAAAAACCGCTGATGAAACATGGTGCTCAAAATGAATAACCCACACCCAGATTGATGCCGTCATTATCACTGGCGCCGGACTGGTCTTGATAATCCAGTTTGAAAACCACCCGCGGATGCAGCCAGTAGTTCATTCCCAGGTTCCACTGTTTAATGGCGTCATCCTGATCGTCGCTGCCGGCTTTGTTATCCCAGACTGAATAACGGGCAAAAACACCCAGTTTATCCCTTTCGCCAAAACGCCAGGATGGCTCAAGGTAATACCCGCTTTGTTTTTCACGCCCTGGCGCCAATTCAGCCACCTTATTGTCCAGGCGCCATTGTGCCATGACTGCGCGTAACCCAAAGGGGCCATTGCGGTATTGCGCATTGGCCTCCAGCAAAGTGGCGGCAATGCCCAATTGACCCTGGGTAATGTCCTGTTGATGATGAACCGTGGCAGCCAATTGCAAGCCGTTAGTCAAACGATATCGCACGCGTCCGGTAATCGCACCCTTGTTAGAGATGGCATTGGCGACACTTTGCCGTCCAGAGCGAATCAAAAAGGCATTTGCCCCTTCAGTGGGCACATCCAGGCCGGAACTGAGTAACAAATCGGCTTGCAGCTGGCCATTAACCCGCCAGTGACCGCCCAGTCCGGCTTCGCGCCAGGTGGTGGGCAAAATATGCTTGGCGATGGGGTTTCTTTCCACGCCAAAAAAAGTTTCCGGCTCATGGGTTTCATTGATAATGCCCACGGGCATCAGGATCATGCCAGCGTTAGCCGTAAATTTTTCTGAAAGCCGATGCTCGATAAAAGCCTGTTCCAATTCCACGGCACCGGGTTTTCCGTCGGCAGCGTAAGCATGTTCCAGCTCAATCTCGGAGTAAAACCGGGTTTTGTCGCTGAAGTCGTGCCCCACAAACAGCACAAAACGGTGGAAATCAACTTCATTGCCGCGGTCGGTGTTGTTATAGTGCAGTTCGCCATATCCGCCCACGGTGGTGGCGCTGGCAGGGACGCTGGTGGTTTCCACAACCTCGGCCATGATATTGAGGCTTTCTTCCTGGGCGCCTAAATCCTGGCGGGTTTTGGCCAGTTGCTGTTTTTGTTGTTCGAGCTCGGCCTGAAGCGCTTCGATGGTGCGCTGTTGTTGCTGAATGATGCGCCACATGTGTTTGGGGTCGGGAACCGCCGTATTTTTTTCTGGTTTGTCTTGGGCCATGGCGGAGACCGTTAGTCCGCAGCATAAAACGGCCAAGAAAACGTCTCGAAACCGAGAAGAAAAAACCGGATGAATAGGCATTTTGTACTCCTTAATACAAGGTAAAATCTGGTTACTTGTGTGGCCAAAATCAGTGGAAAAGCGGTGCTACTGCACGCCGCAAAACCGGATTCTATTGCAAATGAGAATGATTATCAATAAAAAAAGAAAACAAATATCGGCTGGATTGCTTTTTTTTATTGCGCTGGTTTTTGCGGGGTGTGAAAAGCCTGCGGAAGTTGACAAGCCAGAAAATCCAGCGCCCGGACACCTGTTCAAACGCTCGTTTTTTGTCTTTGGCACCATATTGGATGTGTTGGTATGGACGCCGTCGACTGACACGCAGCCCCTGGAGGACGCGCTTGACCAGGTTGAGCAGACACTCAACGCCATGCACCACCAGTGGCATGCCTGGAAACCGGGGCGCTTGCAGAAAATCAACCAGGCCCTGCGGAGCGGGCGCGCGATGGCCCTCAATGCCGAAGAAAGCCGTTTTCTGGCTCGGGTCAAAGACTTGAGTCTGGCCAGTCAAGGTTTTTTTGATCCAGCCATTGGCGAGCTGGTGCATTTATGGGGCTTTCATGCGGATGAATACCCGCTTAGCAGCCCGCCACCTTCGCCGGAAGCTATCAAGGACTGGCTACAGCACCGACCTGGCATGCAGGATCTGATTCTGGAAAATGGCATGGCTCGCTCCCCCAATTCGCGTATTTGGCTGGACTTTGGGGGCGTGGCCAAAGGTCTGGCCACCGACATGGTGGTTGATATGCTGGCGGCAAGCGGCTTTCGTAATGTCATTGTCAATGCCGGCGGTGACGTGCGGGTGCGGGGAAAAAAAGGACAAACACCCTGGAAAGTGGCTATACGGTCACCTGGGAAAGATTGGGGAGGCCCGGTGCTGGGCGTAATTGAAAGCCAAGGTAATGAAGCCATTTTTACCTCCGGTAACTACCAACGGTACAGTGAATATCAGGGACAGCGGTATGCGCATATTCTCGATCCGTTCACTGGTTGGCCGGTGGACACGGTGGCCTCGGCAACAGTGATGGCGGCTAACGGCACCCTGGCGGATGCCGCGGCCACGGCCATGGTGGTGGCCGGCTGGGACAAATGGCCGCAGGTGGCCCGCTATATGGGTATTGATACCGCATTGCTGGTGGGGGAGAAAAACCGCTGCGAAATGACACCGGCCATGGCCACACGCCTGAAAGACTCGACTCTGGCTTGTCGCATCAGGAAGGCGGATACCGCGGCGACCGATGAACAAAAAACAAAGCCGTAAAAA